>NZ_JAEKFB010000035.1:629278-653037 GCF_016650865.1 Pseudomonas sp. TH34 | reverse complement strand
ATGTAGAAGTCCATGATTTTCACCGGCACGTTGCTAGCGCAACGGTCTGGTACACAGAATTTCTTGACGACCATAGAGCATTGGAACCACCTGATCCCATCCCGAACTCAGCAGTGAAACGATGCATCGCCGATGGTAGTGTGGGGTTTCCCCATGTGAGAGTAGGTCATCGTCAAGATCGAATTCCGAAACCCCTGTCTGCTAACGCAGACAGGAGTTTTGTCGTTTAGGGGCCACGTAAACTACAAACCGTACCTGCTCACCCCTTACGTGCCTTACCGCTTCGCCTGGCCAATAGCTTGCGCCACCAGATGTAGATCCCGGTAGCAGACAACATCGCGATCACAACCCCCAGTAGCGCAATCAACACCTGCCCCGTCAGCCCGATGATCCTGCCCCCATGGATCGGTAGTTGCAGCCTATAAAAGCGCTCTCCCAACGTGCCTTGCCCTGCTATTTCCTTTCCTAATAAATGCCCATCCGTCCCATGGAAAAACAGCCAGGATTTCCCATGGGCCTCCGTATCATGTCGCCCAAAACCAGCCCCATAAAAGTTGTACTCAAAGCTGTAATACAGCTCTCCAATCGTCGCCGTCAGCCCCAGCCGCTTGCCTTCCTCCAGCGCCCGCTCATAGGCCTGTTGATAACTCAGTTGGGTCACGCCCAATTGTTCGGCCGGTAACCTGCCGCGGGCCTCATAGACGCTGGCCTCGACCGGTGAGAACAGCGACACCGCAGGCTTGAACACCTGACTCGGCAAATTCATCGCCACGCTGCTGACTGCAATCGGCAACAACAACAGCCAAAGCCACAACCCACCTGCCCGATGCAGATCGAAGTTCAACCGGTAAGCATGACCGCCCTTGATCTTCCAAGCCGTGGACCAGTTCTTCCAGAAAGGTTTGCCTCTCGGCAGGGTCAGCCACAGCGCGATAAAACAATCGAACACCCACGCAATCGCCACCAACCCCATCAGCCACAAACCCCAATTACCCGGCAGTGTCAGGTTGTAGTGAAACTCCAGAATGAACGGGATGAGATTTTCACGCTGAAAGCAGCACGCGCCCCAAAAGCGCCGCCCCATTTCTTCCCCACTGACCGGATCGAGATAGAAAACCTGGTTAGGTTCATCAAAGGGTTTGCCCGTCGCCGGATCGTTTCTGGCAACTGCCGCCAACATAGCCGTATGGCCGCTCTCTTGTGGATACTCCATGTACCAGACTTGCAGCTTGGGATGCTGCCCCTGCAACGTATCCACCAGTTCACCTGGCGGCAATGCACGGCCCTTGGCCGTTGCTGCATAGAACCCTGGATTGAGCCATTCATCCAGCTCGTGGTTGAACGCCAGCAGGCTTCCCGTAATCCCCGCCATCATCAGAAACAACGCCGTCGCCAACCCGATGTAGCGATGAAATAAAACCAGCAATGCACGCATAAAGTTTTCCTGCAAAGACGACAAAGCCAGCGCCTGGAATCAGGAACTGGCTTTGGATGAATCGAGAGAAATTAGAACTGGTAGCTCACCGTCGCACTGACGTTGCGCTCTTCACCCAAGTAGCAGAAGTTCAGGCTGGCACACGACGCTACGTAAGACTCGTTCGTCAGGTTGTTGGCATTCAGGCGCACATCCACACCCTTCAAGCCCACCTTGCCAAGGTCATAACCCATCGAGGCATCAAACAGCGTGTAGGCAGGTACCTTCATGGTGTTCTCCGCATCCGCCCAGCTGTAGCCGACATACCGAACGCCACCGCCGAGTCGCAGGCCATCCAGCGCGCCGCTGTCGAATTTGTAGTCGGCCCACACCGAGGCCATATGACGCGGCGCCTGGGTCGGCGAATTTCCCTTGTTCTCGATCACGTTGTCCGCCGTACTCAACGTGCTGACCATGGACTTTGAATATTCGATGTCAGTGAAGGTATAGCTGCCCAGCAACTTAAGATTGTCAGTCAGCTGCATATGCGCCTCCAACTCCAAGCCCTGGGAGCGCACAGCTCCTACCGCGCGATAGAAGTTTTCCTGTGGCAGTTTGGTCGCCAGGTTTTCCTGATCGATACGGAACAGCGAAGCGGTGAACAGGTTGTCGGTACCCGGCGGCTGATATTTCAAGCCGATTTCCCATTGAGTTCCGTCGGTTGGCGCCAGGGGATTGCCGGCACTGTCCGAATAGGAATTCGGATTGAAGGACTCGGAATAGCTGACGTAGGGCGCGAGACCGTTATCAAACAGGTAAAGCGCTCCTGCACGCCCAGTCAGCTTGGTACGTTTATCACTGATCTCCGTGCCCAGCGGCCGTCCCGCTTCAGCAATGCGGTTTTCATCGGAGGTCTCAACCCAGTCCTGACGCAGCCCAAGGGAGAACCGCCACTTGTCCATCTCAATCAGGTCCTGCAGGTAAACACCAGTCTGCTCAAGCCGACGCAGATAACTGGTTGGACTGTAATAGCTGATCTCGGAGTTGCCATACACTGGATTAAACGCGTTGATCGGCGCAAGAGAGCCGCTGCTCCAGTCCACAACGGTTTTGCGCCGTTGATAGTCTGCTCCCATCAACACCGTGTGCTTCGTCGCACCGGTAAAAAATTCAGCCTGCAGCATGTTGTCGATGATGAACGCATGCAGCTTTTCGTCACCGCCTGAATAGTAGCGATTCAGCTCATTACTGGTGGGCGTGGTCCAGCCATAGGCATACACCTGGTCCAGCCGGACCTTGGAATCCAGATACCGAAAGTTCTGCCGCGCGGTGAAAACATCATTGAAGCGATGCTCAAATTGGTAGCCGAACGACTGTTGATCCCGCTTGTACCCATCAATGTCCGGCTCGCCCTCGAAGAAGTGATTGGAGATCCGCTGGCCATTGCGCTGATGCAACGCGCCATCTGCCGGCATACCGCCGTGGTAGCCACCGTCGGGATCATGCTGCAGATAAGCCTGAAGTGTGAGGGACGTGTCATCGGTAAAGTCGATGCTCAAGGTGGGTGCCAGTGCGTAGCGTTTTTCCTTGGCATGATCGAATTGTGTGTCGGACTTGTCCGCAAGCCCGGTCAGTCGATAGGCAATACGCTTGTCGTCATCCACCGGGCCGCTGAAGTCGAACCCCATGCCTCGCTGGCCTTGGGAACCCACCGTGGCCTGTACCTGATGGTAGGGCTCAAACAACGGCTTCTTGCTGGTCAACGCCACCAGCCCACCCGGCGAGCTGCGTCCGTAGAGTACCGATGACGGGCCTTTGAGAATGTCCACGCGCTCAAGGAAATACGGATCCACCTGCATGGTGCTGTAGGTGCCGCTGTCACCCATGGATTTCAAACCGTCGAGGTAGATGTTATCCACCGAACCGTCGTTGAAGCCACGCATCGCCACATAGTCATAGCGGTGAGTCGCGCCATATGGGTTGGTCAGCACGCCAGGGGTGTAACGCATGGCCTGGGCAACAGTTTGCGAGCCTTGGTCGTCCATCTGCTCGCGGGTCACTACTGAGACCGTCTGGGACGTTTCCAGCAACGCGGTACTGGTCTTGGTGGCGATCTGGCTGTGAGTTGCGTTGTAGCCCTCCATGCTGCCCAGGGCATTACCCAGAGCGAAGCCTTTGATGTCGGTGGTCGGCAAAGTCAGCGCCTCGCTCTCGGGCCGGGCCTGCAACACGAAGCTCACGTCGTCCTGGGCCTGCGCCTGTAATCCTGACCCGTTGAGCAACTGGTTCAAACCCTGTTCGGCAGAGTACTCCCCGTGCAGCCCGGGAGACTGGCGGCCCTGAGTCTGCACAGGCGTGCTGGAAAGGGTGATGCCTGCCTGACGGGCAAACTGATTGAGCGCATCGCTCAGCGCGCCTGCAGGGATGTCATAGCGCTGGCTGATACGCTCGACTCCGCTATCAGCCGCGACACCGGCAACCGGCAGCAAGCCGATGCCTATCGTGGTCGACAGCAACGCTGCACGTACGGCTTTACCGAGCAAAGGGTAGGAAGAGGGTGAGTTACTGAAAAAACGCACAGTCATTATCGAGATCCGTAGAGGTCGCTGAAGGCAGATTGAATTGCTTACTGTCTAAGCCGGACTCACGGAAAAAAGCCGCCAAAAATAAATCAGGCGCGACAAAAATAATCAGGCCTGACGTTCCAGGCTCACCCACCAGCGTGTGCGATAGCGCAGACGCACGGGCAGCGTCTGCGGAAGGATTGCCAACAGCTTCTCAGTGTCTTCCAGGCGAAAAACACCCGACAAGCGCAAGTCTGCGATATCACTTGAACAGCCCAGATAACCTTGGCGATAGCGCGCCACCTCCGCCAGAAAATCGGCAAGACGCATGTTGCGGGTGACGATCAAACCATCCGCCCAGGCCCCGGTATCCATATCCGAAGGCGGCGCGAAAACGGCCTCGTTCTGACGCACCAGGTAGCTTTCTCCTGCATGCACTTGAGTGAATAGGCCGTCGGCGGTATGCGGTGAATGAATCGCCACGTTGCCTGACGCGACGCTCAAGCGTGTGCAATTGCTGTCCTGGCGCACCACAAACCGCCCGTCTATGCCTTCGAACAAGCCATGGCGGGTGCGAACCAGCAGCGGTGTGGTCGCCGCAGCGCCACAGGTCACCAGGATTTCCCCGCGTACCAACGTGATCAGGCGCTGTTGCGGGTTGAAGTCCAGGTCCACTGCGCTGTCGGTATTGAGCTGCAGACGTGTGCCATCCGGTAGTTGCACGCTACGACGCTCGCCGGTGGTGGTAGCCAGGTCCGAGGTCCAGCGCTGCCAGCCGGTGAGGTCTCGACTGAGCCAGGCCGCCGAACCCATCAACAGAACACCGGACAACACCTTCAACGCTTGCCGACGACCAAGGCGCTGGGCACTGTTCTCCAGCGCCACATGGGCTCCGGGGATCGCCGCCAATTGGCTGCTCAATTCATGCTGCAGCGCCTGCACGCGTTGCCAGGCCAGCTCGTGTTCATGATGAGCTTCACGCCAGTGCTCGCACTGCGCCTTCAACCGGACATTCGCGCGATTGTTACGCAAGCGCAGCATCCAGCTGATGGCCTGCTTGACCACCTGCGGGTCGGGCCCGGAGCGCGCCGCGTTATCCATCGGGGTCATGCCTCATACCGCAGCACATAACAGTGATACAGGGCCTCGGCGACATACCGCTCCACCGAGCGCAACGACACGCCCATCTGCTGCGCAATCTGCTTGTATGTCAGCCCGTCGCACTGAGCCAGTAGAAACGCCTTGCGCACCTTGGGCTTGAGTCCGTCCAGAAGCCGGGCGACGGACTCCAGCAATTCCAGAATCAGCGCACGCTCTTCAGCACTCGGTGCCAAGGCGTCGGGCAAATGCGCGATGGACTCCAGATAGGCGCGCTCGATTTCTTCGCGACGCCAATGATCGATCACCAGGCCTCGGGCGATGGTGCGCAGGAAGGCCCGAGGAGCCTTGAGTTCGAAGCGTTCGGTTTTTTGCAGCAGGCGCACAAAGGTGTCCTGGGCCAAGTCCGCCGCATCTGCTGCATTACCCAGGCGACTGCGCAGCCACGTGTTCAGCCAGCCATGATGGTTGCTGTAAAGCGTCTGTACTGCGTACTCGGAAGAGGGCATTCACGCGGCCTGGCAAAGCGTCACAAATGATAATTAGTCGCATTGTCGACAAGGCTGAAAAATTTTGCAACTCTCACGTCAGGGGCCTACCGCTGGTCGGCTTCTGACGCTAAAAGCAGATGCTTCTCACAAATTCCTAAGATTTATCCTGACTTGGCCGACAGCCTGACGAGCCATGCGTGCACCGAAATAGAGCAGTCGCAGAGTCTGCCTATCCCGTTACATGGAATGTTGCATCCGGCACGCTCACCCCCTTTTGGCAAAAAGAAGTCAATGAAATGAATCTCAAGTTCAGTCATAAAATTCTGTTGGCCGCGTCAGGCGTAGTGGTTCTGGCCTTCGCGTTATTCACGTTCTACAACGACTACCTGCAGCGCAACACCATCCGGCAAAACCTGGAATCGTCCATCCAGCAATCCGGTGAGCTGACCGCCAGCAGTGTGCAGAACTGGCTCAGCGGCCGGGTACTGGTGTTGGAAAGCCTGGCGCAAAACGTGGCCCACCAGGGCAGCGCTGCCGATCTTCCGGGGTTGGTCGACCAGTCGGCATTCACCTCCAACTTCCAGTTCACCTACGTCGGTTCAACCAACGGCGTGTTCACCCAACGGCCCGACGCCAAAATGCCGGATGACTACGACCCGCGTCAGCGTCCCTGGTACAAACAAGCGGTGGCCGCCGACAAGACGATGCTCACGCCGCCCTATATGGCAGCGGTAGGTGGGCTGATCGTGACCATCGCGATGCCGGTGAAAAAGAATGGTGAACTGCTAGGCGTGGTTGGCGGTGACCTGAGCCTGCAAACCCTGGTGAAGATCATCAACTCGGTGGATTTCGGCGGCATCGGCCATGCCTTCCTGGTCAGCGGTGACGGCCAGGTGATCGTCAGCCCGGACCAGGACCAGGTGATGAAGAACCTCAAGGACATCTACCCGGGCACCAACGTACGCATCGAGAAGGTCAGCCAGGAAGTGGTCCTCAATGGCCAGGAACGGATTCTGTCCTTCACCCCCATCAGCGGGTTACCGAATGCCGAATGGTACATCGGCCTGTCGATCGACAAAGACAAAGCCTACGCACCGCTGGGCAAGTTCCGCACCTCGGCATTGATCGCCATGTTCATTGCAGTGGCTGCTATCGCGGTGTTCCTGAGCCTGCTGATTCAGGTCTTGATGCGCCCGCTGACCACCATGGGTCGCGCCATGCAGGACATTGCCCAGGGCGAGGGTGACTTGACCCGTCGCCTGACCGTGGAAAGCAGGGACGAGTTCGGTGACTTGGGCAGTGCCTTCAACCAATTCGTCGAGCGTATTCACGCGTCAATCTCCGAAGTTTCCTCGGCCACCCGTCAGGTACACGACCTGTCCCAGCGCGTAATGGCCTCGTCCAACGCATCGATCGTCGGCTCCGACGAGCAAAGCGCCCGCACCAACAGCGTGGCCGCGGCAATCAACGAACTGGGGGCTGCCACTCAGGAAATCGCGCGCAACGCCGCTGATGCTTCGCAACATGCCAGCGGTGCCAGCGAGCAGGCTGATGACGGGCGCAAGGTCGTGGAGAAAACCATCCTGGCGATGTCGGAGCTTTCGCAAAAAATCAGTCTGTCCTGCACTCAGATTGAAACCCTGAACGCCAGCACCGACAACATCGGCCACATCCTGGATGTGATCAAAGGCATCTCCCAGCAAACCAACTTGCTGGCCCTCAACGCTGCGATTGAGGCTGCGCGCGCCGGTGAAGCTGGGCGTGGGTTTGCCGTGGTGGCAGATGAAGTCCGCAACCTGGCGCACCGCACCCAGGAGTCGGCGGAGGAGATCCACAAAATGATCACCTCGCTGCAGATTGGCTCGCGTGAGGCCGTGACCACGATGAACGCCAGCCAGACCTCCAGCGAAGAAAGCGTCGAGGTCGCCAACCAGGCCGGTGAGCGCCTGGTCAGCGTGACTCAGCGGATCGTCGAGATCGACGGAATGAACCAGTCGGTAGCAGCCGCCACCGAGGAGCAGACCGCCGTGGTGGAAACTCTCAATGTCGATATCAACCAGATCAACCTGCTGAATCAGCAAGGCGTGGCCAACCTCAACGAAACCTTGAAGGATTGCGACGCGTTGTCTCAACAGGCCAACCGGCTGAAGCAGTTGGTCGACAGTTTCAAAATCTGATGATTAACCTGTAGGAGCGAGCTTGCTCGCGAAGAACGTCAACGCTAACGCAGCGCTACCAGATAGCCCGTTTCGCCTATTCGTTTTTCGCGAGCAAGCTCGCTTCTACAGGTTTAGCCAAACATCGCTCGCACATGCTCCAGCGCGCTGTCGGCGAATGCCTGCACAAACGGCGCAAACCCTTCCACACCCGGTTCAACCGGCTCGGCGATGATCGTCCAGGTCACCCGTGAACAGCCCGCTTCCAGCGGTTCGACACTCATGGCTGCCCACAGCCGTGCCACCCCCAAAGTGTTGTAAATCGTTGTCCAGGTCATCTGCATGGCCTGCTCATCACGGCTGTTGAGTTGTTCCACCACCAGATTTCCATCGTGGAAGCATTTCTTGCGCAGCGATCCCGTGCCTGCACCGGTCATTTCGATGTGGGACAAGGCCGGGATAAATCTATCAAAGCCAGCAAAGTCACCGACTACCGCCCACGCACGGGCGGCATCACAGGCAACCGTCACTGAAGACACCACAGGCTTGCCGCAAGGGTTGCGAATCAACGTATCGGGTTTCATAGGGTTTCCTCCAGTTGAGAGCTTGATGGCAGGAAGCCGATGCGCTTGAGGTACTCGCAGCCCATGCGTAACAGCGCCGGATTTTTTTCGGGGTAGTGCGTGCCCATCTGCTCGACGCCACGTCGTGCGTTGTCATGCCGGATCATTGATGTATCGCCGATATCCTCGCCCATACCATTGAGGTAGAAACCCAGTACGCCGAACAGCGCATTGCGACTGTCCACCGTGTGCAGATGACGTTGCCAGTGGGCGACGCTCACCAGTTCGAATGCATGGCCTGCCTGGCGAAAGGCGTCGACGTAGGATTCCCAGCTCAAGGGCTGCGGGTTGTGCAGGTTGAACACGGTCCCTCCATCACCACGGCGGCCACTGTGGAACGCAACAAACCGGGCAAGAAAGTCTACGGGCATCAGGTCAAAATTCAGCTTGAGGCGGGGCACCAGGCCCAGTTGGAGTGAGCCTTTGAGCATCAACATCAGGCGATTTTTCTGTGGCTCGCAGACACCGCTGCGGCTGTTGAAACTGATGTTCCCGGGGCGATGGATATTGACCCAGGCACCTTGCTCGGCAGCGCGCCCCAGCAAGCGTTCCGCGACCCATTTGGACAGGTTGTAGCCATTCTGTATGTAGAGCGGCGGGGTGCTGGCGGCGAGCGTCTCGAGCACCTGGCCTTGGGCGTCGATGCTACTGGCCGCCGACAACGTCGAGATAAAATTGAAGACCTTCTTGCACCGGGTTTCACACAGGCGCAGGCATTCCAGCACCGGTTCGACGTTGTCCTTGGCCAGCGTGGCGTAGTCCATTACGTGATTGACGTGGGCGGCGTTGTGCACCAACACGCCGAACGCCCCGGCGAGGTACTCATACGCCTCGCTGGCCAAGCCAAGGCGCGGCTGACTGATGTCGGCGGCATACACCCGCACCCGGCTCAGGTCCAGGTGTTCCAGGCGGTATTCGCGCAGCGCCTCGGCAAACCTCTCGGTCGCTGAATGTCCGGGGTGCTCGCGCACCAGGCACGCCACTTCAAGTGCGCCCTCGGCCAGTAACGCCTCGACGATATGCACCCCGAGAAAACTGTTGGCCCCGGTCACGATCACTTTACGACGTTCGCCCGCCCGGTCCGCTGGCAGTGTTTGCCAATGCAGCTCACGCAGCGCATCCCGGGTTGCCTGGCCGGTCGGTGCTTCGGGTGGTGGATCGTCACCCATCAGCGTGGCGAGGGTGCGGACGGTGGGAGTCTCAAAAAAACGGCTAAGGGAGAGGCTGCGCCCGAACTGCTCGCGGATACGCAGCAGCATCGTCGACAGGAGGATGGAATGGCCGCCAAGATTGAAGAAGCTGTCGTCCGTCGACAGCTGCGTGACTGGTACGCCGAGCAACTCGCTCCACAGGTTGAGCAACTGCACTTGCATCGGAGTGTACGATTCGCTGTGATTGATGGCCGGCAGCGGTTGCGTCGTTAGCGCAAGCAATGCCTGGCGGTCGACCTTTCCATTGTGGGTGCATGGCATGCGCGCAAGCTCCGTGCATAGGGTTGGCCGCAGATAGTCCGGCAGTGTTTGTCGGGCATGCTGCTTCAGTGCATCCAGGGCGTCTGGTGTTTCGGGCTGAGCGACAAAGGCCAGGATTCGCCGGTCACGATCAATCACCACCGCCACTTGGCGAAACAGCTGACTGCTGCGCAGGCAATGTTCGATCTCTTGCGGTTCGACCCGGAAGCCTCGGATCTTCACTTGCTGATCTCGGCGCCCGCCCAGTTCGATGCCGCTTTCCGTCCATTTCGCCAGATCGCCGCTGCGGTAGGCCCTTAAGGTCTGGCCGTCGGGCAATTCCAGCTCTACGAAATGTTCCGCGGTCTGCGCCGGCTGGTTGAGGTAACCCAAGCTGACGCCAGGGCCGACGATGTACAGCTCGCCCATCACCTGTTCATCCACCGGTTGCAGTAGCCCATCGAGGATCAGTACCTGGCTGTTGGCGATGGGGGTGCCGAGGTTGCGGTTACTGTCGCCTGGCAGCAACGTGCGGTGGGTCGCCAGCACGGTGGCTTCGGTGGGCCCGTAGAAGTTGTGCAGGCGACACTGCCCGGACAACTGCTCGATGACATAGGGTTCGCATACGTCCCCGCCGGTGATCACATGGGCCAGACCCAAGGGTTGATCCAGCGGCAGAATGCTCAGCAGCGCCGGCGGCAGGAAGGCGTGGGTGATGCGCTCTTGGCGGAGCAACTCCACCAGTTGCAGCGGGTCGCGTCGCTGGTCCTCACTGGGCACGATCAACTCGGCGCCCGCGATCAGGCTCGGGAAAATATCAATCAGCGAAGAGTCAAAACTCAAGGGCGAGAACTGCAAAACCCGGCTGTGTTCGCTCAGTTGTACATGGCCACCGAACCACGCGGTGAAATGCGCCAGATTGTGCTGGCTGAGCAGCACGCCCTTGGGCTGGCCGGTGGTGCCCGAGGTGTAGAGCACCATGCAGGGGGCGTCCATGGATGGGCGCTGGCGCATTAGCGGCGGGTTGTCGGGGGTGTCGAGAGTACTCACATCCAATGCAGAAAAAACGTCCCGCAGTGGAGACTTGCCGTCATCCAGCAGCATCGCGACGCCGGCGGCTTCCAGCATGACTTGCTGGCGTTGCAGCGGGTGGCCTGGCTCCAGGGGCAAGTACACCGCGCCACAGGCCAGCACCGCGAGGATGCTGGCATACAGCTCTGGAGACTTGCCCAGGCAGACACCGATCACCGGAGGTGTGTCGTGGCGTCCAAGCAGAGGCCAAAGACGTTGCTGGATAGCCAGGCTCTTGCGATGCAACTGTCGATAACTCAGCACGTTGCCTGCAATATTCAGCGCCGGCCGCTCGGAGAAGGTTTGAAGACTGTTTTCCAGTCGCTCGATCATTGGCACCTGGGCGTGTTGCCGCAGCGCCACATCAGCTGTCAGATTAAAGCGATGCAGGTACGCCAGCGATGCGAGCGCTTGCAGACCGTGTTCCGGATCATCCGAGGCGACGGCCGTCTGCGAGAAATGGTCCGGGTCCCGGGAGAACCCACTCACTTGCTGGGCCACCCATTCCACCAGGTCGCTGACCGCCTGTTGACGCAATCGTTGACCATTCCCATAGGCTTCGCCGGCAACGTCCAGGGTTGCCACAAGTCGCCGTGAGCGGCCGTAACACCTGAACTGCAGGATCGGCAGCCCGTAGTCGGTCAACGCTCCCATACCCAGGCGCAGGCTCATCAAGGCTGTGCAAGTCAGGTCTGGCGGAACCTCCTCGCTACCGTCATCAATCAACAGGTCGACGTGGGTTACATCCTGTGGTCGCACCCACCCATGACCGTATTGCTCCAGAGTCTTGCTGATTTCATTCAACGCCGCACTGGAGCCCGTCAGCCCAATCTTCAGGTGCCTCATGGGTGCCCTCCTGATACCGGAAGAAAGGCATCCAACGCCTGAACCACGCTCGGCGTTTGCAGCAGGCCGCTGTGATTCAGGAACCCCATGATATTGCCCATCAGTGGGTGCTGGCGGGTAATGGGGAAGCCCATCGCCTGCACTTCAGCGCGTAGCGCGGAGCGCGTGCCGTCGCTGACATCCAGGTGCTCGATCAATTGCAGGTCGAAGATTTTCTGTAGGTCGTGGGTCAAGTAATGCTGGAGAAACACGGGCAGGATCTGGGCGATGCAGTCGCGGTCCAAAGCGTTTGCAGATTGCCAATAAATACGCACCAGACGCGTCCAGAAAACCGCATGACGGCCCTCGTCACACAAGTGATCGGCCATCAATCCACGGATGGATTGCTTGACACTGTCGTCCTTGGAAAACGCCGCCACCTCATGAGTCACCGTGTTCTCGGCGATGGCCACCGCGATCAGTTCCACGGCATCCCGCAGGTGCTCGGGAGCCAGCGCCAGCGCGGCAGGCAAGGCGCGGCTCAGCTCGATTTGCCCAGGCAGATCCAGGGCCGGGATGCCGGTCATCTCGACGGTCTGTTGCATGAAATCGAGGGCGACGAGGGCGTGGTAATCCTCATCCACCACTACGGTCATGGCGTCGTAGCGACAGGCGAGCGGGAAGGGCACTGAAAAGCGATTCTTGGCAATGCTGCGTGCGGTCTTGTCGACGATCTCGGTTTCAAAGATCACCACGTCGTTGATGAATTTGTAGAACGTTTGCAACAAGACAAAATCCCGGTGCTGTGGGCAGTGATCGACAAAGGTCGCGCTCAGCACCAAGGGTTGCCGGCTCAAGGGATAGATCAGCTTGTGGTCATTTTCCAGCAAGCGGCGCGGGCGCGTGCGGATAGTCGCGCGACGCTCCCAGTCGTCGGCAAATGAGCGGTAGTCGGCAGGGTTCATGCGCTCACCTCCAACAGAAGCAGGTACAACCCGTCCCAAAAGGCCAGGCGGCTTTCCACAGCGCCGAGGGCGCTACTGTTGGCTTGCTGCTCGCGACTCGGGTCGGCGAGGATAAGGCGTTGCAGTAATTGCGCCGCCGCCGGGCCGTGCTCTTCGGCGTCGATTTCCATGTGGCGCTTGAGGTAGTAGCAGAAGGTCGGTGCCTGGCGGTGAGCTATCTCGCAGCTCTCCAGGATGCGTTTGAACATGGTCGGGATGACGCTCTCGCGGCCGTGCAGAAAGGCTGCCGCTACGCAGTGAGTCGGCGCGTTCAGGGCAACCTGCAGCGTGCTTCTGACGAACCGGGTCACGACAGGATGAATATCGATTTTTTGCAGGGCCGTTTCTGCGTCGTTGCCGTCACGTTGCAGGCTGACGAACCGCTCTATGGTCGCTGTATTCGCGCCGACTTCACGCATGGCCTCCAGGTACAGCTCGAAGTGGCTGCCATGTCCGTGGCCGGGGTACGCGTCCGACTCTTCGCCCAGTACGATTTCATTGATCAGGCGAGCCGCTTGTGGGTCCGTTGGCGGTAACCAGGGCAGGCGCATACCCGTGAGGTCATGTTGCAGGCGCTTGGTCAGTGTCATGAAGTCCCAAACGGCGAACACGTGGTTTTCCATAAAGAACTGCAACTTTTGCAGCGTATTTATTTGTACGAATAATGGATGGCTGTGCAACTGCTGCTGCTTTCGTTTAAGCAGCTGTGAGTGTTGGAACATGGTCGATGCCTATAAGTCGTTATCTTTTCCCTGATAAAAGCGTTTTGCTTCAGCGACAAATAAACATTGGTTTTCACGCGCGCGGATGCCTTGATAGCGGACTAACCATGCTTGAGGCTGGCGCCGTTATTCAAAAAGTCGCACGCGGTGACAAAACACAAGGCTTTATTTAAAGGAACGCCACTCACAGTGACGCCCGAGCACGAGTTCACGCTATTGGTTTGGGAGATTTGGAGTTTGGGTAATAAAAAACAATAGTCTGATTGAGTGTTCAGCGATTTTTAGTTTTATAAGAGTTTGCAAATAAATGTGTTGCTGTAGTTAGTATGTTCTATGGGGTGTGGGAAGTTTCCTTGGGTATTAAATATTAAGCTGGAGTAGTTATGTTTAACTGATGTTTCGCCGGGCAAGAACTTCTCCGCCGTGATGCACTGAGCTCCCCCGACCCAAGTGACTTCGCAGCGCTATGTGGTCGAAGGGGGAGGTTCAGTTCCCTGAGGTATTCACAGCGAGGTTTTATCGTCGCTCTGCTCAAGACTCCTGAGGTAACCCGTAATCACCTCCATGCCGCGGGTGAGGTGGTTACGCAACGTCAGGATGCTTTCCTCGATCTTCTTTTTCGCCACCAAATCCAGCAGTTCCCGGTGGTCTTCCTGGGATGTCTTGCCCAGGCCCATGGCTTCGAGGTTGAAGCGCAGGAAACGCTCCTCTTCATTCAAGCCGTGCTCAACCAGCTTGAGCAGCCGCTGATTGCCTGCCTTGCCATATAGCGCCATGTGAAACAGGCGATTGAGGCGGCCGATTTCGGTGTAGTCACTTTCTCGTTCCAGCGCATCAATGAAGGCGCCAGCCTGAGCAATGTCATCGGGCGTGAGCAGGGGAATCGACAAGCGCAGCGCTTCGGACTCCAGGAGGATGCGCAGCGCATAGGTTTCTGCCGAATGGTCTTCAATCAGCGGCGCCACCACCGCGCCTTTGTGGGTGACCACATGCAGCAGTGACTGGGCTTCCAGTTGACGCAGTGCCTCGCGCACCGGCATCCGGCTAACGCCGAACAAACTGGCCAGTTCCTGTTGGCGCATAGCGGTGCCGCAGGGCAAGCGGCCATCCAGGATGGCGTTGCGCAATGTTTCTTCAATCACGGAGCGAGCGAGATGGGCGGGGATGGGCCCGCTGATCTGGATGCTGCTCAAAGGGTTCGGCTTCTGCGTCACGACTACGCTATCCTCCTTTTCAGGGTAAGGTGGCTAATTGGATCCAATGCACACTAGAGTTTGTCCACAAGCTTGTCAAACAGGCAAGGTTTCGGCTTGTAAGCGACTCAACAATGCTGCTTTTTGACCCACATTTCTTGCTTGCTGCGTCTTACGGTCGCGATGGAAAAGTGGGTGCTGTTGCGGTGATTGCACCGTGCCATTGTTTTTTACCATTCGAACCTTCACCATCCAACGCTACTCCGTCTTCTTCTACGGATTGAACGCTTTGGCGGTACGTTTTATTCCCCCTTGGGTCCTGCGCTGGCTTTTTTCGGTGCTGCTGCTGGCTGGCTTATTGCCTGGCGGGTTGCATGCCGATTGGGATTTCTCCCAGATCAGCCGCAAAGCGACGGCACTGTACGGCCCGTTGGGAGAAGGGCAACAGCGCATTGACGCCTGGCAACGGTTGTTGGCGACGCAGAAGCAAGTCAGCGAGCAGGAGCAGCTTAAGGTAGTCAACCTGTTCTTCAACAAGCAAATGCATTATGTGGAAGACATCGACCTGTGGCATCAGGTGGACTATTGGGAAACCCCTATCGAAGCCCTGTGGAAGGGCGCCGGGGATTGCGAAGACTATGCAATCGCCAAGTATTTCAGCTTGCGTCATCTGGGCGTCGCCAGCGACAAATTGCGCATTACCTACGTCAAGGCGTTGCGTCAGAATCGCGCCCACATGGTCTTGACCTATTACTCGACGCCGGACGCGATGCCGCTGGTGCTCGACAGCCTGACCGATGAGATCCAGCCCGCAAGCCAGCGTACCGACTTGCTGCCCGTCTATTCCTTCAATGCTGAAGGCTTATGGTTGCCGGGCGCCAAGGGCGACAAAAAAGTCGGTGATACCAAACGCTTGTCACGCTGGCAGGATGTGTTGAAAAAAATGCGTGCGGAAGGCTTTCCAGCCGAGCCTGCCAACTAGGAGTACCTGTACAGATGTCTCTGTTCAAACAGCTTTTGATCGCTATCTGTCTGTTTTTGGTGGTCGCCTTCAGCGGCAGCTTCATGGTGAGCCTGGAAAGCTCGCGCACCCAATATGTCAACCAGTTGCGCTCCCATGCGCAGGACGCCGCGACCGCATTGGCGCTGTCGCTGACCCCCAACATTGATGACCCGGCGATGGTGGAGTTGCTGGTCAGCTCGATCTTCGACAGCGGCTACTACGCCAGCATCCGCGTGGTGGACCTGAAGAATGACCAGGTCATTGTCGAACGCAACGGTACCCCCGACAGCGATGGGGTGCCCAAATGGTTCGTCAACCTGATCGGCCTGGAGCCGGCGGGTGGCGACGCCCTGGTTAACCGTGGCTGGGAGCAGGCGGCACGGGTCGAGGTGGTCAGCCATCCGATGTTCGCCCTGGCCAAGCTCTGGCGAAGCGCGCTTGGCAGCCTTGGCTGGCTGTTGCTGTGTGGCGCTGTCAGCGCCGTGCTGGGAGCCCTGTTACTGCGCCGACAATTGAAGCCCTTGGACTACATGGTCAAACAGTCCCATGCGATTGCCCGCCGGGAATTCTTGAGCTTGCCCGAACTGCCGCGCACCCCGGAGTTACGTCGTGTGGTGCAGGCGATGAACCAGATGGTGGAGAAACTCAAGGCCCTGTTTCAGGAGCAGGCCGAGCGCAGTGAAAGGCTGCGAGTCGAGTCATACCAGGACAACCTCACCGGCCTGGCTAACCGGCGCTATTTCGAGATGCAACTCAACGCCCGGGTGAGTAATCCGGAGGAGACCAACTCCGGTTATTTGCTGCTTCTGCGGGTCAAGGACCTGGCCGGACTCAACCAGCGCCTGGGCGGCCAGCGCACCGACCAATTGCTGCAGGCGGTGGGCGAGCAACTGTTGCGTCAGTGCGAGCCGTACCCGGAAACCCACAACCTGGTCACCCGGATCCGCGGCGGCGAGTTTGCCGTGCTGGCGCCGGGGCTGGTTCGCGAAGAGGCGTTGCAGCTGGCGCAAAACCTGGAAAACGTCCTGCTTAGCCTGCAAGCCACGGGTGCCAGCGATGTCACGCCGGTCGCTTACATCGGCCTGGCACCGTTCAACCATGGCGACGCACCGCAAGCTGTGCTGACACTGGCCGACCAGGCCCTGGCCCAGGCGGAGACCCAGGGGGACACCGGTTGGGTGTGCCTGGACCATAGCGCGACGGTCAGTGTTGGCGATGACCATCATGCCTGGCATACCTTGCTCGACCGTGCGTTGACCGAGCAACGTTTTCAGCTGTATTTCCAGCCGGTGGTTGCCAGCGACGACCCGCAGATGGTGCTGCACTACAAAGTGCTGTCACGCCTGCAGGACGACCAAGGGCAGACGATTGCGGCGGGGCGCTTCCTGCCATGGCTTGAGCGCTTCGGCTGGTCGGCGCGCCTTGACCGCATGATGCTGGAGCTGGTGTTCAAACAGATGGCCGGCCACACCGAATCCCTCGCGCTGAACCTGTCGGCCGCGACCTTTGCCGACCCTCAAGCCCTGAATCGAGTGTTCGAGTTATTGCGCCAACACTCCAATCTTGGCCCACGGCTGACCCTGGAAATCGGCGAAGAGCAACTGCCGGAACAAGCGGTGCTTGAGCAATTGACCCACCGCCTGCGCGAGCTCAATTTCTCCTTGAGCCTGCAGCGTTTCGGCGGGCGCTTCAGCATGATCGGCAACCTGGCGCGCCTGGGCCTGGCCTACCTGAAGATTGACGGCAGCTACATTCGCGACATAGACAAAGAGAGCGACAAACGCCTGTTTATCGAAGCCATCCAGCGTGCCGCACACAGCATTGACCTGCCACTGATCGCTGAGCGTGTGGAGACTGAGGGTGAGTTGGCGGTGATCAGCGCGATGGGTATTTTCGGCGTGCAGGGACAGTTGTTTGGCGAGCCGGCGCCCTGGAAGTAATGCGAGTCGCCGCTGCTGAGGCAGCGGCTACTGTATGGGGCCTCAGATCAGCCCGGTTTCTTCATCGTTGATCAAGCTGTTCAGCCCGCCGAGTGCTTCCCGCGCCTGGTTGCGATCCAACAGTTTGGCCTGGGCCGCCGGCGGCAGGTCGGTGACGCGAATCACGCCCTTGCTGGTCAACACCTGGATCAAGTCATCCAGAACCCGAATCATCTCCAGGTCGCTTTGCTTGAGCTGATTCAGGCTGGTCTCTACGAGCGTGTTGGCATACCACGCCTGAATCTCATGGTGATCGGCCGGCAGCGTTTCCGTTGACTCGGCGAAGGCCGCGGCCTCTACGCGAATCAGCCCGCCGTGGGCATCACGTTGCACATAAAACATAACAATCCCTCAGCAATGAAGCCCGCAGCCATCAACGCAGGCTAACGGTGGGTAATGGGCGCGAGTATGCGGTGCAACCGTCCCACAGAGCCAGTGACGAGCCGTTAATGTACATCGGCCGCCGCTTGGGCGGCCGATGAACGCAGGCTTAGGCGGTGTGATCGATCTTGATGGTCGGGTCGGCACCGCTGATCAGCGAGTTGATGCTGGTGTGGGACCAGTCGTTGCCTTCCAGCTTGATGGTGACATCCGCGTTGGCCAGGCCGCCGGCCTTGTTCAGGTTACCTTCGGTACTGACTTGCAGCGTCGAGACGCCTTCCACTGTGGTGATCTTGAGGTAGTTGTCGATGGTGCTGTCGCTCTCACCTTTCAACAGATCCCGCAGGTCAATCCGGTCACCGTCCGCGGCCTTGAAGTCCTTGATCACGTCGTTGCCCAAGTCGCCAGCCTTCCACACGAACAAATCAGCACCGGCACCACCCACCAGGATGTCGTTGCCCGGACCGCCGATCAACGTGTCGTTGCCGGTGCCGCCCAGCAGGATGTCATTGCCCTTGCCACCATCGAGGTAATCGTTGCCGCCCTGACCGAACAGGATGTCGTCGCCAGCGCCGCCCAGCAGCGTGTCGTTCCCGTCCTTGGCGCCGGACACATCAAAGTCGGCGTAGTGTTCGGTCACGTACTGATGCACGTTCGACGTGGTGACGGCCGTGACGGCCATTCCGGTTTTCTGTGCGACGAAGGCCTGCAGCGCGTTGTAGCCCTCGCCGGTGATCCCGCTGAAGCTCACCAGGTCACCGAAGATGATGTCATTGCCATCGCCCCCGTTGATGGTGTCAGAGCCCGGCAAGGTCGCCTCGGTGTGGCCCAGGATAGCGTTGGCCAAGTCCTTCGGATCGATGTTGCTCTGTGGCTTGCCGTCCGAGTCGTATGGCTTGAGGTCATTCAGGCTGACCCCGCTGTTGATGCCAATGGCCTCCACGCTGGACAAGCCGCTGAGCAATGCAAACCCGCTGCCGGCATTGCTGGTCGTCGCAGAGCTGGTGCTGCTACCGCTGCCGTCCAGGTACGAGACCTCATAGGTGCCGTCGCCTTGGGCATGCACGGTGCCGATGACGCCGCTGTCGTACCAGCTGCCGTTCCAGTTCTGCATCCACTTGTGAACCTGACCGGCGCTGTCGATCAGTTGCAGCTTGCTGCTGCCGACGGTGATCGAGAACGCGTTGCCCAACTGATAGTTGTTGGTGTTGATGTAGTCATCCAGCCGGCCATCGGTGGTGTTGTAGTTGTAGAAGTCGGTGACCACCGGATTGGTTTGTTCGCCGTTCTGGAAGTACGTCGGCTGGCCGTCAGTGATGAAGTAAGTCAGGTTGGTCGCGCCGGTATTGCCGGTCGCCAGGTTGCTCTGGAAGAAGTTGGCGGTGGCCTTGAACACATCTTCATAGTTGGTGCCGCCACCGGAGACCATCGAATCCAGCACGCCCTTGAGTATCGCCAGCGCGTTTGGATCGTTCAGGTTAATCGCCACCGATTTATTGACCTGGGTATCGAAGTCCGCCACGAAGATATTCACGGTGCCCGATGTGTTGGCGCCGAGGCTGTTTTTCAGTGAGCTGAACACCGAGGTCAGCGACGCCTTGGCCGCGTTGACCGAATCGGTGCTCATGCTGCCGGAGCTGTCGACCATGAACGCGATGTTGTAGTTCTTGCCTTGCACCACGTTCAGGCCACCGATGTCCGCGACCACGATGTCATTGCCATCGGTGCCGGTGATGTTGTCGCTGCCCGACGTTGCGGTGATCGAGTTGTAGTTCGCCGGGTAAATCGTGACCGGCAACTGCGCGGTGGTAACGGCCGAGCCGCCCAGGCTTTCAGTCGAGGTCGAGGTCACCGTCAGGTTGAACTGGCCACTGTAGTAGGTCGGTGGCTTGATGGTCAGGGTGCTCAAGTCCCAGCCCGTTACGTTCACTTCACCTGTGCTCGCGCCGGCGCTATAGGTATGCCCGGCACCATCGGTGAGTACCGAGCCCGCCGGAATCCCGCTGATCTTCACGCTCAGGCTTTCCGAACCGTCGGTATCGGTCAGGCTGGTAGTGACCTTGGACAGGTGCACCGAGCCGTTCTCCAGGCCTTCGTTGAGCTTGTAGCCGGTGTAGTAACCGTCGCCGTTGCTGCCGTGCAGGTCGGACAGCGTTACGCCGGCATTGATCAGGTCGCTGACGCCGGTGTAGAGCGGTATGCCGCTGGTGTTCAGGGGCTGGACCGCACCGTTGCCGATTTGCACGTTGACGTTATAGCTGCCAGGTCCGGACTGGTTGGCGTGGTAGATCTCGATGCTGTAGTAGCCGCTGACGGTAGGGGTGATCGAGCCGCTGAACTTGCCGCTGTTGGTGCCCCACAGCGCGCTCGCTACGTCTTTGCCGCCAACGTTGACCACCAGGCTGTCATCGCCGGTGCCGCTGAAGGTGTAGCTCTTCCCGGCTTCCATGTAGATCAGGCCGGAAGTCTTGGAGCCAGAGCCCCCCGCAACGTTCGCTTCAGACACGACAGTGGTCACGGTGGTGCTGGTGTTCGGCGTGCCGGCGTTATCAATCGCGTTTTTCAGGTCTGCCGGTGCAGCGCCGTTGCCGCTGGTGCCCAGGTTCGCAATGCTGTTCCAGCTTTGCTTGGTCAGGCCCACGGAATTCACGGTGTTATCTGCCACCGTCAGGTTCGGTGCATCCGCCACAGGGGTGATATCGACTTTCACTGTCGCGGCAGTGCCCAGATCCTTGCCATCGGTTGGCTGGAATTTGAACTGCGCATAGTCAGCCTGTTTATTGCCGATGCCAGTACCGCCGTAACCATCGGTCCCGGACTCGTTGGCATTGGGCGTAAAGCGCAATTGGCCGGCGTCGATCTGGGCCTTGGTAAAGGTCTGGCCGCTGGTGACGTTGGACCAGGTCACCCCGTCCGCTGCCAGGAACTGCAATTTGCCAGCGACCGGCAGCTCGGTGATTTTCACCCCGAGGCTCGCTTGTGGCGAGTCGACGTCAGTCACGCCGAAGTTCGACCAGGCCAGGGCCAGCGGCGTGTCTTCGGTACCCGTGACGGCACTGCCGGTAGCGACCGGCGCATCGTTGACGGCCACCACGTTGACAGTGGCGGTGGCAACGTTGGAGTAGTTACCGCCATCGGTCACCGTCACGGTAATGATCCGCGGCGTGGTGCTCGGGTCATGGCTGTTGTTGGTGAACGTGATGTTCTGGATCCGCGTCATGTAATCGGCCAGCGTCGCGGTGCCCGACAGCGTCAGGGTGATGGTGCCCGTCTGGTTGTTGGAGTTGATCGTGATGCCGTTGACGCTATTGCCCAGGTTCAGCGCGTCGCCCACTTGCGCGTTGGTCAGGGTGACGGTGGCGCCGGTCAGCATCGTGCTGTCCGGGTCGGTAATCTTGATGTCGGTGTCAGCAATCGACACACCCGGCCCGGTGGTGCCCTCGGTGAACGTCACCTTGTAATCCGCACCGGTGGCGCCGCTGGAATTGTTGGCGTCCAGGTCGATGACCGGCGGGGCGTCGTTATCGATGATATTGGTGCTGATGCTGCCATTGGTGCCGCTGATCGCCAGCTTCTCGAAGTTGCCACCGGAAGTCTTGTCGATGGTGATCACCAGCGTTTCGGTAGGCTCGGTCAGCTTGTCGTCAAGGGTGTTCACGTTGAAGGTTGCACTGCTGGCGCCAGCCGGGATCTTCACGGTGTAGACGCCGTTGAAGTCCGAACCGTCGGTGGCCGTGCCGCTGTATTTCAGCGTGACGGTCACGTCAGTGGCCGCCGGGTTGCTCAGCGTGAGGGTGTAGTGGGCTGTCTGGCCCTCGTTCACCGAAGCATCGCCAGTGATGCTGATCGTGGTGGTGTCGATCGAGTCAGTGATGGTGGTGACAGCGGGATGGCTGTTATCCGGAACCAGTTTCTCGAAGTTGCCGCCAGTGGCCGTGGTGATGGTCGTGCTAACGGTTGAGCCGTTGTTGTAGACGTCGTTGGGTGGGGTCTGGAAGACCACAGTGCCGGTGGTTTTGCCGGAATCAATGGTGATCACTTGGCCGTTGGACAGGGTCACGGTCACCGGGGCGTGAGCGACGTTGCTCAAGGTCGCGGTGTAAGTGATCTGGCCGCCTTCGGTAATGGCAGTGTTGGCCGTCGACAGCGCAACCGTCGTGGTGTCGATCGAATCGGTAATCGTGGTGGTCGGCGGATTGGTGTTGTCCGGGACCAGTTTCTCGAAGTTGCCGCCAGTGGCTGTGGTGATAGTCGTGCTGACGGTGGAACCGTTGTTGTAGACGTCGTTAGCCGGAGTCTGGAAGACCACGGTGCCGGTGGTTTTACCGGAATCGATAGTGATCACCTGGCCGTTGGACAAGGTCACGGTCACCGGGGCGTGAGCGACGTTGCTCAAGGTCGCGGTGTAGGTGATCTGGCCGCCTTCAGTAATGGCGGTGTCAGTGGTGCTCAACTTAACGGTCGTGGTGTCGATCGAGTCGGTGATGGTGGTGACAGCTGGGTGGCTGTTATCCGGGACCAGCTTCTCGAAGTTGCCGCCAGTGGCCGTCGTAATGGTGGTGCTGACGGTGGAACCGTTGTTGTAGACGTCGTTGGCGGGTGTCTGGAAGACCACGGTACCGGTAGTTTTACCGGAGTCGATAGTGATCACCTGGCCGTTGGACAAGGTCACGGTGACCGGGGCGTGAGCGACGTTGCTCAAGGTCGCGGTGTAGGTGATCTGGCCGCCTTCAGTGATCGCGGTGTTGGCCGTCGACAGGGTAACGGTGGTGGTGTCGATCGAATCCGAAATGACAGTGGTCGGCGGGTTGGTGTTATCCGGAACCAGTTTCTCGAAGTTGCCGCCAGTGGCTGTGGTGATAGTCGTGCTGACGGTGGAACCGTTGTTGTAGACGTCGTTAGCCGGAGTCTGGAAGACCACGGTACCGGTGGTTTTACCGGAATCGATAGTGATCACCTGGCCGTTGGACAAGGTCACGGTCACCGGGGCGTGAGCGACGTTGCTCAAAGTCGCGGTGTAGGTGATCTGACCGCCTTCAGTAATGGCGGTGTCAGTGGTGCTCAACTTAACGGTCGTGGTGTCGATCGAGTCGGTGATGGTGGTGACAGCTGGGTGGCTGTTATCCGGAACCAGCTTCTCGAAGTTGCCGCCAGTGGCTGTGGTGATGGTTGTGCTGACGGTGGAACCGTTGTTGTAAACGTCGTTGGCTGGCGTTTGGAAAACCACAGTGCCGGTGGTTTTGCCGGAATCAATGGTAATCACCTGGCCGTTGGACAGGGTCACGGTGACCGGCGCATGCGCTTCATTCGAAAGCGTGGCGGTGTAGGTGATCTGGCCGCCTTCGGTGATGGCTGTATCGGTGGTGCTCAACTTAACGGTCGTGGTGTCGATCGAGTCGGTGATGGTGGTCACCGCTGGATGGCTGTTATCCGGAACCAATTTTTCGAAGTTGCCGCCAGTAGCCGTCGTAATGGTGGTGCTGACGGTGGAACCGTTGTTGTAAACGTCATTGACCGGCGTTTGGAAAACCACAGTGCCGGTGGTTTTGCCGGAATCAATGGTAATCACCTGGCCGTTGGACAGGGTCACGGTAACCGGCGCATGCGCTTCATTCGAAAGCGTGGCGGTGTAGGTGATCTGGCCGCCTTCGGTGATGGCTGTATCGGTGGTGCTCAACTTAACGGTCGTGGTGTCGATCGAGTCGGTGATGGTGGTCACCGCTGGATGGCTGTTATCCGGAACCAGTTTCTCGAAGTTGCCGCCAGTGGCCGTGCTGATGGTGG
>NZ_JAEKFB010000035.1:0-629178 GCF_016650865.1 Pseudomonas sp. TH34 | reverse complement strand
ATCACCTGTCCGTTGGACAGCGTCACGGTCACTGGCGCATGCGCTTCATTCGAAAGCGTGGCGGTGTAGGTGATCTGGCCGCCTTCGGTGATGGCAGTGTCGGTGGTCGACAGCGTCACAGTGGTGGTGTCGATCGAATCCGAAATGACGGTGGTTGGCGGATTGGTGTTGTCCGGAACCAGCTTCTCGAAGTTGCCACCAGTGGCGGTGGTGATGGTGGTGCTAACGGTGGAACCGTTGTTGTAGACGTCATTGACCGGCGTTTGGAAAACCACAGTGCCGGTGGTTTTGCCGGCATCAATGGTGATGACCTGGCCGTTGGACAGGGTCACGGTGACCGGCGCGTGAGCTTCGTTGCTCAAGGTCGCGGTGTAGGTGATCTGACCGCCTTCGGTGATCGCAGTGTCGTTAGTCGACAAGGTCACGGTGGTGGTGTCGATCGAGTCCGAAATGATAGTGGTCGGCGGATTCGTATTGTCCGGAACCAACTTCTCAAAGTTACCACCAGTAGCGGCTGTGATCGTGGTGCTGACGGTGGAACCGTTGTTGTAGACGTCGTTGACCGGAGTCTGGAAAACCACGGTGCCGGTGGTTTTACCGGCATCAATGGTAATAACTTGGCCGTTGGACAGCGTCACGGTCACTGGCGTATGCGCTTCATTCGAAAGCGTGGCGGTGTAGGTGATCTGACCGCCTTCGGTAATGGCGGTGTCGGTGGTGCTCAACTTAACGGTCGTGGTGTCGATCGAGTCGGTGATGGTGGTAACCGCTGGATGGCTGTTATCCGGAACCAGCTTCTCGAAATTGCCGCCAGTAGCGGTGGTGATGGTCGTGCTGACGGTGGAGCCGTTGTTGTAAACGTCGTTTACCGGCGTTTGGAAAACAACGGTACCTGTGGTTTTTCCCGCGTCGATGGTGATGACCTGGCCGTTGGACAGGGTCACGGTCACCGGCGCATGCGCTTCATTCGAAAGCGTTGCCGTGTAGGTGATCTGGCCGCCTTCAGTGATCGCAGTGTCGTTAGTCGACAAGGTCACAGTGGTGGTGTCGATCGAGTCTGAAATGACGGTGGTTGGCGGATTGGTATTGTCCGGGACCAGCTTCTCGAAGTTGCCACCCGTTGCGGTGGTGATAGTGGTGCTGACGGTGGAACCGTTGTTGTAGACGTCGTTGACCGGAGTCTGGAAAACCACGGTGCCCGTGGTTTTGCCTGCGTCAATGGTAATAACTTGGCCGTTAGACAGCGTCACGGTTACCGGCGCGTGAGCCTCGTTGCTCAATGTCGCGGTGTAGGTGATCTGACCGCCTTCGGTGATGGCAGTGTCGGTGGTCGACAGCGTCACAGTGGTGGTGTCGATCGAATCCGAAATGACGGTGGTTGGCGGATTGGTGTTGTCCGGAACCAGCTTCTCGAAGTTGCCACCAGTGGCCGTCGTAATGGTGGTGCTGACGGTGGAACCGTTGTTGTAAACGTCGTTGACCGGTGTTTGGAAAACCACGGTGCCGGTGGTTTTACCGGCATCAATGGTAATGACCTGGCCGTTAGACAGCGTCACGGTGACCGGGGCGTGAGCTTCGTTGCTCAAGGTCGCGGTGTAGGTGATCTGACCGCCTTCGGTGATGGCAGTGTCGGTGGTCGACAGCGTCACAGTGGTGGTGTCGATCGAATCCGAAATGACGGTGGTTGGCGGATTGGTGTTGTCCGGAACCAGCTTCTCGAAGTTGCCACCAGTGGCCGTCGTAATGGTGGTGCTGACGGTGGAACCGTTGTTGTAAACGTCGTTGACCGGTGTTTGGAAAACCACGGTGCCGGTGGTTTTACCGGCATCAATGGTAATGACCTGGCCGTTAGACAGCGTCACGGTGACCGGGGCGTGAGCTTCGTTGCTCAAGGTCGCGGTGTAAGTGATCTGACCGCCTTCGGTGATTGCGGTATCGGTGGTCGACAGCGTCACAGTGGTGGTGTCGATCGAATCCGAAATGATAGTGGTCGGCGGATTCGTATTGTCCGGAACCAACTTCTCAAAGTTACCGCCAGTAGCCGCAGTAATCGTGGTGCTTACGGTGGAACCGTTGTTGTAGACGTCGTTGACCGGAGTCTGGAAAACCACGGTACCGGTGGTTTTACCCGCGTCGATAGTGATCACCTGTCCGTTGGACAGAGTCACGGTCACTGGCGCATGCGCTTCATTCGAAAGCGTGGCGGTGTAAGTGATCTGGCCGCCTTCATTGATCGCAGTGTCGGTGGTAGACAGCGTCACCGTCGTGGTGTCGATTGAATCGGAGATAACAGTGGTCGGTGGATTGGTATTGTCCGGGACCAGCTTCTCGAAGTTGCCACCGGTAGCGGTGGTGATCGTGGTGCTAACGGTGGAACCGTTGTTGTAGACGTCGTTGACTGGCGTTTGGAAAACCACGGTGCCCGTGGTTTTACCTGCGTCGATGGTGATGACCTGGCCGTTAGACAGAGTCACGGTCACCGGCGCATGCGCTTCATTCGAAAGCGTGGCGGTGTATGTGATCTGACCCCCTTCGGTGATCGCAGTGTCGTTGGTCGACAGCGTCACGGTGGTGGTGTCGATCGAATCCGAAATGACAGTGGTCGGCGGATTGGTATTGTCCGGAACCAGCTTTTCGAAGTTGCCGCCAGTGGCCGTCGTGATTGTGGTGCTGACGGTGGAACCGTTGTTGTAGACGTCGTTGACCGGAGTCTGGAAAACCACGGTGCCCGTGGTTTTGCCTGCGTCAATGGTAATAACTTGGCCGTTAGACAGAGTCACGGTCACTGGCGCATGAGCTTCGTTGCTCAAGGTCGCGGTGTAGGTGATCTGCCCACCTTCAGTGATCGCAGTGTCGTTGGTCGACAAGGTCACGGTAGTGGTGTCGATCGAATCCGAGATAACAGTGGTCGGCGGATTTGTATTGTCTGGGACAAGTTTCTCGAAGTTGCCGCCAGTGGCCGTCGTGATTGTGGTGCTAACGGTCGAACCGTTGTTGTAAACGTCATTGACCGGGGTCTGGAAAACTACGGTACCGGTGGTTTTACCGGCATCAATGGTGATCACCTGTCCGTTGGACAAGGTCACGGTCACCGGCGCATGCGCTTCATTAGAAAGCGTGGCGGTGTAAGTGATCTGACCGCCTTCAGTGATCGCAGTGTCGTTAGTCGACAAGGTCACGGTGGTGGTGTCGATCGAGTCCGAGATAACAGTGGTCGGCGGATTGGTATTGTCCGGGACCAACTTCTCGAAGTTGCCACCGGTAGCGGTGGTGATAGTGGTGTTGACGGTGGAACCGTTGTTGTAGACGTCGTTGACCGGAGTCTGGAAAACCACGGTGCCCGTGGTTTTGCCTGCGTCAATGGTAATAACTTGGCCGTTAGACAGAGTCACGGTTACCGGCGCATGCGCTTCATTCGAAAGCGTGGCGGTGTAAGTGATCTGACCGCCTTCAGTGATTGCGGTGTCGTTAGTCGACAAGGTCACGGTGGTGGTGTCGATCGAGTCGGTAATCGTGGTGGTTGGCGGATTGGTGTTATCCGGAACCAACTTCTCGAAATTACCGCCAGTAGCCGCCGTAATCGTGGTGCTAACGGTGGAACCGTTGTTGTAGACATCGTTGACGGGGGTTTGGAAAACCACAGTGCCGGTGGTTTTACCGGCATCAATGGTGATCACCTGGCCGTTGGACAGGGTCACGGTCACCGGCGCGTGAGCTTCATTCGAAAGCGTCGCGGTGTAAGTGATTTGACCGCCTTCAGTGATCGCTGTGTCGTTAGTCGACAAGGTCACGGTGGTGGTATCGATCGAATCCGAAATAACGGTGGTTGGCGGATTGGTATTGTCCGGGACCAGCTTCTCGAAGTTGCCACCCGTTGCGGTGGTGATCGTGGTGCTAACGGTCGAGCCGTTGTTGTAAACGTCGTTGACCGGAGTCTGGAAAACCACAGTGCCGGTGGTTTTACCGGCATCAATGGTGATCACCTGTCCGTTGGACAAGGTCACGGTCACCGGCGCATGCGCTTCATTAGAAAGCGTGGCGGTGTAAGTGATCTGACCGCCTTCAGTGATCGCAGTGTCGTTAGTCGACAAGGTCACGGTGGTGGTGTCGATCGAGTCCGAGATAACAGTGGTCGGCGGATTGGTATTGTCCGGGACCAACTTCTCGAAGTTGCCACCGGTAGCGGTGGTGATAGTGGTGTTGACGGTGGAACCGTTGTTGTAGACGTCGTTGACCGGAGTCTGGAAAACCACGGTGCCCGTGGTTTTGCCTGCGTCAATGGTAATAACTTGGCCGTTAGACAGAGTCACGGTCACCGGCGCATGCGCTTCATTCGAAAGCGTGGCGGTGTAAGTGATCTGACCGCCTTCAGTGATCGCTGTGTCGTTAGTCGACAGCGTTACCGTCGTGGTATCGATCGAGTCGGTGATCGTAGTCACCGCTGGCGTAGTGCTCGGCACCAGGTTCTCAAAATTACCGCCAGTCGCCGCCGTAATGGTGGTGCTAACGGTCGAGCCATTGTTGTAAACATCATTGGCTGGCGTATCGACGACAACTGTCCCCGTGGACTTCCCTGCTTCAATGGTAATCACCGAGCCATTGCTCAAAGTGACGGTCACCGGCGTCTGCGCTGGGTTGGTCAGGGTCGCGGTGTAAGTGATCTGACCGCCTTCGGTCACGGTATTACCGGCTGCCAGCGTGACAGTGGTGTTGTCGATCGAATCGGTAATGGTGGTAACCGCTGGCGTAGTCGCCGGCACCAGGTTCTCGAAGTTACCGCCGGTTGCCCCGGTAATCGTGGTGCTGACGGTCGAGCCATTGTTGTAAACATCATTGGCTGGCGTATCGACGACAACTGTCCCCGTGGACTTCCCGGCTTCAATGGTAATCACCGAGCCATTGCTCAAAGTGACAGTCACCGGTGTCTGCGCTGGGTTGGTCAGGGTGGCGGTGTAAGTAATCTGGCCGCCTTCGGTCACGCTTTCGCCCGCCGTCAGGGTGACGGTGGTGTTGTCGATCGAATCGGTAATGGTGGTAACCGCTGGCGTAGTTGCCGGCACCAGGTTCTCGAAGTTGCCGCCGGTAGCCCCGGTAATCGTGGTGCTGACGGTTGAGCCATTGTTGTAAACATCATTGGCTGGGGTTTCGACGACCACCGTCCCGGTGGACTTCCCGGCTTCAATGGTAATCACCGAGCCATTGCTCAAAGTGACAGTCACCGGTGTCTGTGCTGGATTAGTCAGGGTCGCGGTGTAGGTAATCTGACCGCCTTCGGTCACGGTATTCCCGGCTGTCAGCGTGACAGTGGTGGTATCGATCGAATCGGTAATGGTGGTAACCGCTGGCGTAGTCGCCGGCACCAGGTTCTCGAAGTTACCCCCGGTAGCCCCGGTAATCGTGGTGCTGATGGTCGAGCCGTTGTTGTAAACATCATTGGCTGGCGTATCGACCACGACCGTCCCGGTGGACTTCCCGGCTTCAATGGTAATCACCGAGCCATTGCTCAAAGTGACAGTCACCGGCGTCTGCGCGGGGTTGGTCAGGGTAGCGGTGTAAGTGATCTGACCGCCTTCGGTCACGGTATTACCGGCTGTCAGCGTGACAGTGGTGGTGTCGACGGTGTCGGTGATTTGGGTCACCGCCGGCGCGGGGTCGGTGGTCAGCACCAGGTTGTTGCCACCGGTGGTGCCGGTGACGGTGACACTGATTTGGCTTGCATCGATGTACGGCGTGTCGTTGGGTGCCAGGGGCACATTCACGGTGCCCGTCAATTGGCCGGCCGGGATGGTGATCACCGCGCCATTGGACAGGGTGATGCTCAGGTCGCTGGTGGGCGCCTGCGTCACCGTGGCGGTGTAGGTCAGCACGCCGCCCGCTTCGGTGATGGTCGGGGTCGCGCCCAGGGTCAGGGTGGAGGCTTGCAGCACCAGGCCGCCCGCGTCGTTCGCCTGTCCGCCAGTATTCTGGGTCAGGGCCGAGGTGGTCACACCCAGGCCGGCTGTTGGGAAGCCAATGGTCGGCGCGACGCTGGCCGCCGTTGCATCCAGTACCACGAAACTATGGCCGCCACCCGCTGCGCCCGTGCCGGCCGCAGTCGGCCCTGCTGCGGTAGCTTCCAGGTCGGTGGTCGGGTCGGCGCCGGCAGCGATGGCTTGCTGCAGCTCGGCAACCGACGGCGCGGCCTGGGCAGTGGCTTGGGCCAGGTCGAGGCTGGAGTCCGGCGTATCGGCGCTCCACTGGGTTTCACGGCCCAGGTCCAGTGTGCGGCCGTCGGCCAGCTCCAGGCTAACGGCGCCCGAGAGGCCGGTGTCTACCTGATCCCCTGCGAACAGTCGGTCGCCTTCGACAAGTACACGTCTGACTCCTTCTGGAGAAATGACGAAAACTTGGCCAACAATGCTTTTGACGATGGCAACAACACTGCTCATTGAAGATTTCTCCGGCGATCCGTTCGGGTAACTTCCATAGACCTGAGCACTAGTTAGCGTCAGTTTGGAGGTGTTAAGACTTTTGACAGGTGACTCGTCAATAATTTGGCTATATTTTTTCGAAATTAACTTTATGCCAAACTATTGACCTTATGGCCGCCATCCTAAACAATCGCCCCACTAATGTCACATTGATATTTATGCGGCGAACCGTCCTACATGTGTGAACCAGTTCCGATTTTGAACTTTCCGACGTACGGTCATTACGGTTGCCATTTTCCGACACAGCGACTCGATCTGCTGTGATTTGAGACAAGAAGTCCTGGGGAATTTTTGAAATGCGTTTGCACCTGTTTAAGGCACTGCCGTTCGTCCTCGCCGCGAGTTTCGTACACGCCCAAACATTGCCACAGGCCATGCAGCAAGCGCTCGACGTGCACCCTGAGATTCAGGCCGGCGTAAATAGTCGTATCGCCGCCGACTACCAATTACGCGCCGCCCAAGGTGGCTACCTGCCGAAGGTAGACTTGGCCGGTGGCTACGGTCGTGAAGGCGTGGACAACTCGTCCACTCGTGCCGCCAACGGTCGTGGCAGCAACCAATGGGATACGCTCAACCGCGGCGAATCGAGCCTGCGCCTGCAGCAAATGATTTTTGACGGTTTTGCCACTTCCAGCGAAGTAGGGCGTCAACAAGCCACCGTCAACTCCCGTGCTTATTCGTTGCTCGGCACCTCCGAGCGCACCGGCCTGACCGTTGCCCAGGTCTATCTGGACGTGCTGACCCGTCGTGAATTCGTACGCCTGGCTGAAGAGAACCTGCGCAACCACGAGCGCATCTACGACCAGATCAAACTGCGCACCCAGCGCGGCGTCGGTAACGGTGCTGACCAGGACCAGGCTGAAGCCCGTCTGGCTCAAGCCCGTAACAACCTGATCACCGAACAGACCAACCTGGCCGACTCCCAGACTAACTATCTGAGTGCCGTGGGCCAGATGCCTGACCAGTTGGAGCGCCCGGCACCGTTCATGGCCATGCTGCCAGCCGACCTGAACGAAGCACGTCGCCAGATGCTCGACAATAGCCCGATCCTGCGCTCGGCCGAATCCGATATCGTCGCGACCGAACAGCAGTACCAAGCCGCCAAGTCGGCGTTCTACCCGCGTTTTGATGCTGAACTCGGTACCAATGCCGACAACAACGTCAACGGTGACCCGTCCCACAACAATGGCTGGGAAGCCATGTTGCGCATGCGCTTCAACCTTTACTCCGGCGGCAGCAACAAAGCGGACCTGGAATCCAAATCGGCCCTGTCCAACCAGGCCCTGGATATCCGCAATAACGCCTTGCGCCAGTTGAACGAAGAGCTGGGCCTGGCCTGGAATGCCCTGAACAACGCCAACGCCCAAGTGCCGATCGCCCAGCAATACGTCGATCACAGCACCCGAGTACGGACTTCCTACCAGCAGCAATTCAGTTTGGGCCAACGTACCCTGCTCGATTTGCTCGACAGCGAGAACGAACTGTTCACCGCTTCCCGTCGTTTGGAAGAGATCAAAAACATTCAGTTATTTACTCAATACCGAATCAAGGCGACCATGGGCGAATTGCTCAAAAGCCAGGGAGTGGTCGCGCCAATGGCCTCCGTCGTGCAAAACGACGTGAAGCCTAAAGTCCAACTGCCAGGGATGAATTGAGCCACCCCTCCAAGCCCCATCTGTTAGTCGAGAGTACCCGCGTGGAATCAGAAGTCAGTCGAGTTCATCTCAGTCATGATCCACGCACGCTGCATGACGACCCGTTACTCGACGGGTTGCTTGCGCTTTGTGCACTGCATCAGAAACCTGCCAGTGCGGCGATGCTCACCACCGGCCTGCCGTTGCCTGCGCAACGCCTGAGCGCTGAACTGCTGCCCCGCGCCGCTGCACGCGCCGGACTTCAGGGGCGTTTGTTGCAACGCAAGCTGGAACAGATTCCGACCATCGCCCTGCCGGCCTTGCTGTTGCTCAAGGACGGTCGCAGCACGGTGTTGGTCGGTTGGCATGGCGAGGACGAAGCTCGCATTTTGCTCAGCGAAAGCGATGGCGGTGAAGTCGTCGTCAAGCGCGAAGTGCTGGCCGATGATTACACCGGCAAAGTGTTCTTCGCCCAACCCCAGCACAAGTTCGATGTCAACCACGGCACCCTGATCCCCCGTGCCCGCTCCTGGTTCCGCGACACCTTGAAGCGCTCGCGCTGGCTTTACACAGACGCCATCGCTGCCAGTTTCCTGATCAACATCATCGCCATGGCCGCACCGCTGTTCGTGATGAACGTCTATGACCGTGTAGTGCCGAACCAGGCCACGGCCACCTTGTGGGTGCTGGCTATCGGCATTGGTGGCGCCTATCTGTTCGATCTGATCCTCAAGAGTCTGCGCAGTTTGTGCCTGGACCTGGCCGGGAAAAAAACCGACCTGATTATCTCGGCGACGCTGTTCGAGCGCATTGTCGGGATGTCCATGAAATACCGCCCGGCGCGGGTGGGCAGCTTCGCCCAAAATATCCACGAGTTTCAGAGCCTGCGGGATTTCCTCGCGTCACTGACCCTCACCAGCCTGATCGACCTGCCGTTCACCCTGCTGATTTTCCTGGTGATCGCTATCCTCGGCGGGCACCTGGTGTGGATTCCCGTGCTGGCGTTCCCGCTGGCCCTGGGCATCGGTTATGCCCTGCAAAAGCCCCTGGTGGCAACCATGGAGCGAACCATGGCCCTGGCCGCCGAGCGCCAGTCGAGCCTGATCGAAACCCTCGCCGGGCTGGACGCGGTCAAGGTCAATAACGCCGAAAGTGAACGCCAATACCAGTGGGAGCAAACCATTGGCACCCTCAGCCGTCTGGAACTGCGGGTGAAGTTGCTGTCGGGCCTGTCGATGAACATGACGCTGCTGATTCAGCAATTGGCGGGCGTCGTGATGATTTGCTTCGGTGTTTACCAGATCATCGACGGCAACCTGAGCATGGGCGGCCTGATTGCCTGCTACATGCTCAGTGGCCGTGCCTTGAGCCCGCTGGCTTCGCTGTCTGGCCTGCTGACCCGTTACCAGCAAGCCAAAGTCACCATGAAATCGGTAGACCAGATGATGGAGTTGCCCCAAGAGCGCAACTTCGAAGAGCGTCCGATGAGCCGCCGCACGCTGCAAGGTGCGATCGAATGCCGGGGCCTGAACTTCACCTACCCGGACCAGCAAAACGCCGCGCTGAAAAACCTCAACCTGGTGATCAAGCCCGGGGAAAAAATCGGCATTATCGGGCGCAGTGGTTCGGGTAAAAGCTCACTCGCCAAATTGATTGTCGGCCTCTACCAGCCTGACTCCGGCGCCTTGCTGGTGGACGGCGTGGACGTTCGCCAGATCGACGTCAGCGAGTTGCGCCACAACATCGGCTACGTGCCCCAGGACATCCAACTGCTCGCCGGCACCCTGCGGGACAACCTGGTATCCGGTGCCCGCTATGTCGAAGACGAAATGGTCCTGCAAGCCGCGGAATTGGCCGGTGTCCACGAGTTCGCCCGCCTGCACCCCCAAGGTTACGAACTGCAAGTCGGCGAGCGCGGGCAGAACCTGTCCGGCGGCCAGCGGCAGAACGTCGCGCTGGCCCGTGCCTTATTGCTCAACCCGCCTATTCTGCTGCTCGACGAACCGACCAGCGCCATGGACAACACCGGTGAAGAACGCTTGAAACAACGCCTGCAAGCTGTGGTGCAAAACAAGACGGTCGTGCTGGTCACGCACCGCGCCTCGCTGCTGTCCCTGGTGGACCGCCTGTTGGTGGTCGATCGTGGTCAGATTCTCGCCGATGGCCCGAAAGCCGCCGTCATGGAAGCGTTGAAAAAGGGGCAAATCAGTGTCGCTTAAGTCCTTCAAAAACGCGATTGGCCGCTACTTCAAAGGCTCCGAATCCCTGCAAGACCAGCCGCTGCCCGAGGTCAACAAAGCACTGATCGAAGATGCGCCGCGGGTCATCCGCCTGACCATCTGGGCGATCATCGCGTTTTTCCTGTTCCTGGTGGGCTGGGCGTATTTCTCCAGTATCGACGAAGTGACGCGCGGCGACGGCAAGGCGATTCCGTCCTCCAAACTGCAGAAAATCCAAAACCTTGAAGGCGGTATCGTCGCAGAGCTGTACGTCAAGGAAGGCCAGATCGTCGAAGCCGGGGCGCCGTTGATTCGTCTGGATGACACGCGCTTTGTGTCCAACGCCGGCGAAACCGAAGCCTTGCGGTTGTCGATGTTGCTGCGGGTCGAACGCTTGAGCGCGCAGGTGGATGACCGTCCGCTGAATATTCCGGACGACGTGCTCAAGGCCGCGCCGAGCCAGGCCGCCAGTGAGCGCTCGCTCTACGAGAGCCGTCGTCAGCAGCTCAAGGACGAAGTCGGCGGGTTGCAGGAGCAACTGGTGCAGCGTCAACAGGAACTGCGCGAGTTCTCCTCCAAGCAAGGCCAATACCGCAACCAGCTGTCGTTGCAGCGCCAGGAAATCAACATGTCCGAGCCGTTGGTGGCCCAGGGCGCGGTCTCGCCGGTTGAAGTGCTGCGGCTCAAGCGTGCGGAAATGGAAACCCGTGGCCAACTCGATGCAACTACCCTGGCGATTCCCCGTGCCGAATCGGCGATCAAGGAAGTGCAGCGCAAGATCGACGAAACCCGCGGCAAATTCCGCAGTGAGGCCCTGACGCAACTCAACGAAGCCCGTACCGAACTGAACAAGGCTGCGTCTACCGGCAAGGCCCTGGAAGATCGGGTAAGCCGCACCCTGGTGACCTCGCCGGTGCGTGGCATCGTCAAGCAGCTGCTGGTGAATACCGTCGGCGGCGTGATCCAGCCAGGCAGCGACATGGTGGAAATCGTGCCGCTGAATGACACCTTGCTGGTGGAAGCCAAGATACGTCCGCAAGACATCGCCTTCCTGCACCCGGGGCAAGAAGCGGTGGTCAAGTTCACCGCCTATGACTACACCATCTACGGCGGCCTCAAGGCCAAGCTCGAGCGCATCGGTGCCGACACCATCACCGACGAAGACAAGAAAACCACCTACTACATGATCACCCTGCGCACTGACCGCAGCCACCTGGGCACCGATGAGAAGCCGCTGATCATCATCCCCGGCATGGTGGCTTCGGTCGACATCATCACCGGCCAGAAAAGCATCCTCAGCTACCTGCTCAAGCCGATCCTTCGGGCGCGGGCAGAGGCGTTGCACGAGCGCTGATCCCGACTGCACGCCCGGCCGTCCCTTGTGGGAGCCGGGCTTGCCCGCGATGAGGCCCTCCAAAACACCCAAGCGCCATGGCCTGTACAAAAGCCATATCGATATTCATTAACGGTATTTAAAATGCCGTTCTTATGACTATAAAGTCACTCTCCTGACTGTCCGGGAGTGAACTCATGTCTGCCACCTCTACTGTTCCAACAGCGAACGACACTGCACAAACCTTTGAGATCCGTCCATTTCCCGGCAGCGTCGGCGCCGAGATCATTGGCCTGGACCTGACCCGCCCGGTCAGCGACCAGGACTTCGCCCGCATCCATCGCGCGCACCTGGACCACCATGTCGTCGTCTTCCGCGACCAACGCATCACTCCCGAGCAACAGATCGCCTTCAGCCGCCGCTTCGGTGTGCTGCAAATCCACGTGCTCAAACAATTCCTGCTGGCCAACCACCCGGAAATCCTGATCGTCTCCAACATCATCGAAAATGGCCAATCCATCGGCCTGGGGGACGCCGGCAAGTTCTGGCACTCGGACCTCTCCTATAAGGAACTGCCGAGCCTCGGCTCGATGCTCCACGCCCAAGAGCTGCCGTCCGAAGGCGGCGACACCTTGTTCGCCGACATGCACAAAGCCTGGGACCACCTGCCCGAGCACCTGCGAAAGGCTGTCGAAGGTCGCAGCGCCGCACACTCCTACACGGCGCGTTACAGCGAAACCAAATTCGAAGGCAACTGGCGCCCGACCCTCACGCCTGAGCAGCTGGCTCAAGTGGCGGAAGTGGTGCACCCGATCGTACGTACCCATCCGGAAAATGGCCGCAAGGCGCTGTTCGTCAGTGAGGGCTTCACCACCCGCATCGTCGGCCTGCCGGAAGACGAAAGCCGCGACTTGCTGGCCCAGCTCTACGCCCACAGCGTGCTGCCGGAAAACATCTACCGCCATCAGTGGCAGCCCCACGATCTGGTGTTCTGGGACAACCGCTCGCTGATCCACCTGGCGGCCGGCTGCCCGAGCCACCTGCGGCGCAAGCTGTTCCGCACCACCATCCAGGGCGACGCGCCTTTCTGATCCGGAGCAAGACCATGTCCAAGAAAATCCCATTTGCGCGCCTGGCCGCCACGGTCGGCCTGGGCGTCAGCCTGCTGGCCGGTAGCCTTGTTGCACCTGCGGCCGCCCAGGCCGAAGGCGAGATTCGCATTGCCGAGCAGTTCGGCATCGTCTACCTGTTGCTCAACGTGGTGCGTGACCAGAACCTGATCGAAAAATACGGCAAGCAGGAAGGCATCGACATCAAGGTCGACTGGACCCAACTGTCCGGCGGCGCCGCCGTCAACGATGCGTTGCTCTCCGGCTCCATCGACATCGCCGGCGCTGGCGTCGGCCCGCTGCTGACCATCTGGGACCGCACCCACGGCAAGCAGAACGTGAAAGCCGTCGCTTCCCTGGGCAACTTCCCTTACTACCTGGTGAGCAACAATCCCAAGGTCAAGACCATTGCCGACTTCACCGAAAAAGACCGCATCGCCGTACCCGCAGTGGGCGTCTCCGTGCAGTCGCGCTTCCTGCAATACGCCGCGGCCAAGCAGTGGGGCGACAAGGAATTCAATCGCCTCGACAAGTACACCGTCGCCGTCCCGCACCCGGACGCCACGGCTGCGTTGATCGCCGGTGGTACCGAGCTGACCGGGCACTTCTCCAACCCGCCGTTCCAGGAGCAGGCCCTGACCAACCCGAACGTGCACGTGGTGCTCAATTCCTACGACATCCTCGGCCCCAACTCGCCGACGGTGCTGTTCGCCACCGAGAAATTCCGCAACGACAACCCGAAAACCTACAAGGCGTTCGTCGAGGCGCTGACCGAAGCGGCCCAATTCGCCCAGAACGATAAAGGCGCCGCCGCCGATACCTACATTCGCGTGACGAAGGCCAAGATCGACCGCGCCGAACTGCTGAAAATCATCGAAAACCCGCAATTCGAATTCAGCGTCACACCGAAAAATACCTACCCGCTGGCGGAATTCCTCTACCGCGTCGGCGCGATCAAAAACAAACCCGAATCGTGGAAGGATTACTTCTTCCAGGACACCAAGCCGCTGCAAGGGAGCTGACATGAACGCGCCCTTGCAAGGCCACACGGCCAGCAACCCGACGACCACCGAAGCACTGCTTTCGGTGGATAAAGTCAGCCTTGAATACCGCACACCAGAACGGGTCGTGCGGGCCACCCACCAGGTCAGTTTCGAGATCGACCCGGCGGACCGCTTTGTACTGCTGGGGCCTTCGGGCTGCGGCAAATCCACGCTGCTGAAATCCATCGCCGGCTTTATCAAGCCGTGTGAGGGCGAGATCCGTCTGCTTGGGCAAAAAGTCGAGCAGCCAGGGCCGGACCGCATCGTGGTGTTCCAGGAGTTCGACCAACTGCCGCCGTGGAAAACCGTCAAGCAGAACGTCATGTTCCCGCTGCTCGCCTCCAAGACCCTGAAGCGTCGCGAGGCTGAAGAGCGGGCCCTGTACTACCTGGAAAAAGTCGGCCTTACGGCCTTTGCCGATGCCTATCCACACACCCTGTCCGGCGGCATGAAGGCCCGCGTGGCAATCGCCCGGGCGTTGGCCATGCAGCCGAAAATCCTGCTGATGGACGAACCCTTCGCCGCCCTCGACGCCCTGACCCGACGCAAGATGCAGGAAGAGTTGCTGCTGCTCTGGGAAGAGGTGCGCTTCACGCTGTTGTTCGTCACCCACTCCATTGAAGAAGCGCTGGTGGTGGGCAACCGCATCCTGTTGCTGTCGCCGCACCCGGGGCGGGTGCGAGCGGAAATCCACAGCCATCAATACGACCTGCACAGCCTTGGCGGTGTGGCGTTCCAGGCTTCGGCGCGGCGCATTCATCGGCTGTTGTTTGATGAAGCGCCCGAGGCGGAAACCGAGCTGGGTTTCGCCGATATCCGCATCGCTTATTGAAGGGTTTCCACCATGCGCCAGGAATATGAAATCACTCTCGAACCGTTGCCCGGTGTTCGCGTAGAGCGCGAGTTGCCGCTGCGTCAGCGCTTGTGGCAACAAGGCTGGCTGCGTAAAAGCCTGATCCTGATCGTGCTCGCGATCCTCTGGGAAGCGGCCGCCCGTTATCAAAACAATGACCTGCTGCTGCCGAGCTTCCTGCAGACCCTGAGCGCGTTCTACGACGGCATGGCCAGTGGCGAGCTGTTGAGCAAGGTCAGCATCTCGCTGGTGGTGCTGATCAAGGGTTACCTGATCGGCATTGTGCTGGCGTTTGCCCTGACCACCCTGGCGGTGTCGACCCAGCTGGGCCGCGACCTGCTGAGCACCCTGACCTCGATGTTCAACCCGTTGCCGGCGATTGCCCTGCTGCCGCTGGCGCTGTTGTGGTTTGGCCTGGGGCAGAACAGCCTGATCTTCGTGCTGGTGCATTCAGTGCTGTGGGCGCTGGCGCTCAACACCTATTCCGGGTTTCTCGGTGTCTCGGAAACCCTGCGCATGGCCGGTCGCAATTACGGCCTCAAGGGCATGCGTTTTGTGCTGTTCATCCTGATCCCGGCGGCGCTGCCTTCGATCCTCGCCGGGCTGAAAATCGGCTGGGCGTTTGCCTGGCGCACGCTGATTGCGGCCGAGCTGGTATTCGGCGCCACCAGCGGCAAGGGCGGGCTGGGCTGGTACATCTTCCAGAACCGCAACGAGCTGTACACCGACAAGGTGTTTGCCGGCTTGGCAGTGGTGATCCTGATCGGTCTGCTGGTAGAGAACCTGGTGTTCGACACCCTGGAGCGGGTCACCGTGAAGCGTTGGGGCATGCAACGCTAATCACCTGCTGCTCCCTGTAGGAGCGAGCTTGCTCGCGAAAAATGTCCAGGCGACGCGTCCCTTCAGGATGCCCGCGTTACCGTTAACGTTCTTCGCGAGCAAGCTCGCTCCTACAGAGAAGCCTGCTACGATTGCGCCAAGTTCACTCCCAACCCATCACGAGTGCTTGGCATGCAATTACCGGACATGAACCTGCTGGTCGCCCTCGACGCCTTGCTCGACGAGGGCAGTGTGGTGGGTGCCGCACGGCGGATGAACCTGAGCCCGGCCGCCATGAGCCGCACCCTCACGCGAATCCGCGAGGCGGTGGGCGATCCGATCCTGGTGCGTGCCGGTCGCGGCCTGGTGCCGACGCCCAAGGCCCTGGAGCTACAAGGCCAGGTGCGTAACGTGGTGGAACAAGCGGCGCTGCTGTTCCGCTCGGCGGACGAAGTGGACTTGCGCACCCTGCGCCGGCGGTTCAGCGTGCGGGCCAATGACTTTTTTGTCGGGGTGTACGGCGGTCGACTGTTCGACACCATGGAGCGCATGGCACCGCTGTGCGAGCTGCGCTTCGTGCCCGAAGGCGATACCGATGACGAAGCCCTGCGTGAAGGCCGTCTCGATCTGCGGGTGGGCAACACCATGCCGATCACCCCGGAAGTGAAGGTGCAGAATCTGTTCACCACCACCTTCGTCGGGCTGGCGCGGGAAGGGCATCCGTTGTTCGATGGAGAAATCACCGCTGCACGGTTCGCCAGCTACTCCCACATCAGCATCTCCCGACGCGGCATCGCCCGTGGGCCGATCGACACGGCACTCAACGCCCAGGGCCTGGAACGTCGAGTCGCCATGATCGCCCCGGGGTTTCACGGCGCGATGTTCATGCTGCCGGACTCCGACCTGATCCTGCCGGTGCCCAAGGAAGCGCTCTACAGCGCCAATCGCCTGAAGCTGCCGTTGCGCGCCTTCACCCTGCCGATCTCCCTGCCGACCCTGGTGTTGACCCAGGCCTGGCACCCTCGTTTCGACAAGGACCCGGCCCATAAATGGCTGCGCGAGACCATGCGTGAATGCTGCGAGGCGACGTGGCAAGAAGCGCAACCCACGTGAGTCGCAAGTGAGCTCGGTCAATGTGGGAGCTGGCTTGCCTGCGATGCGGGCGACCCGGCTTTTCAGGAATAGCGAGGTGATGCCGTCGCGGGCAAGCCCGGCTCCCACAGAGATCGCCTACATTTTGATCATTGCGTCTGGTGCACTTATAAGCTTCCTATAAGTCACTTTTTGTCATGTCTAAGCCTGATTAAACTGCTCGGGTATTTCTTATTCCGAGTTGTAGTTCATGACGTCCCTCGCTGCTCCCGCACCCCTGGCCGCAGCCAAGCCGACCGCCATCACCCCGCCCGTTTTCGGCCCGCGCATCATCATCGGCCTGGTGGGCGTTTTGCTCGCGGTACTGGTGTCCGGCCTCAACGAGATGGTGACCAAAGTCGCCCTCGCCGATATTCGCGGTGCGATGTACATCGGCTTCGACGAAGGTACCTGGCTGGTGGCCGCGTACACCGCCACCTCCGTCTCGGCGATGGCCTTTGCACCCTGGTGTTCGGTGACGTTCTCCCTGCGTCGTTTCACCCTGTGCGCCATCGGCCTGTTCACCGTGCTCGGCGTGCTGTGCCCGTTCGCACCGAATTACGAAAGCCTGCTGATTTTGCGCACCGTGCAAGGCCTGGCCGGCGGCGCTTTGCCGCCGATGCTGATGACTGTGGCCCTGCGGTTCCTGCCGGCCAACGTCAAGCTGTACGGCCTGGCCGGCTACGCCCTGACCGCAACCTTCGGCCCTAGCCTCGGCACACCGCTGGCGGCCATGTGGACCGAATACGTCGGTTGGCAATGGGCGTTCTGGCAGATTGTCGGGCCGTGCCTGCTGGCGATGGCCGCCGTAGCCTACGGCTTGCCCCAGGACCCGTTGCGCCTGGAGCGCTTCAAGCAGTTCAACTGGCGCGGCCTGCTGCTGGGGTTTCCGGCGATCTGCATGCTGGTGATCGGCCTGCTACAGGGCAATCGCCTGGACTGGTTCGAGTCGCCGCTGATCACCTCGTTGCTGATTGGCGGCCTGGTGTTGCTCGTGTTGTTCATGATCAACGAGTGGTCGCACCCGATGCCGTTTTTCAAGTTGCAGATGCTCGGCATCCGCAACCTGGCGTTCGCGCTGATCGTGCTCGCCGGCGTGCTGATCGTGCTGCTGGCGGTGACCATCATTCCGTCCAGCTACCTGGCTCAGGTACAAGGCTACCGCCCGCTGCAAACTGCCCCGGTGATGCTGATCATGGCGCTGCCGCAGTTGATTGCGCTGCCGTTGGTGGCGGCGCTGTGCAACTTGCGTTGGGTCGATTGCCGCTGGGTATTGGGCATCGGCTTGAGCATGTTGATCCTGTCCTGCGTGGGCGGGGCGCAGCTGACGTCGGCGTGGATCCGCGATGATTTTTACGCGCTGCAGTTGCTGCAAATCTTCGGGCAACCGATGGCGGTGTTGCCGCTGTTGATGCTCTCCACCGGCAGCATCACGCCCCAGGACGGACCGTTCGCCTCGGCGTGGTTCAACACCGTCAAAGGCCTGGCCGCCGTGGTCGCCACCGGTGTGATCGATGCCTTGACTACCCACCGTCTGCATTTCCACTCGACCATGTTGGTGGACAGCCTGGGCAACTCGCCCCTGGCCGACAGCGATGCCGCCGGCCTTGCCCATCGCTTACACCAGCAGGCCGTGGTGCTCACTTCTTCGGATCTCTACTACGTCATGGCGGGTGTCGCGGCGGTGTTGATCCTGCTGATTTTCTGGATGCCGACGCGGATTTATCCGCCCCGTGCACCGACTTGATTGCTCACTGAGCCAAAGGGATCGTTATGAAACGCAAAGACAAAATCGCTGTAACCGTCATCACCGTGTTCGCCGTGGGTGTGCTGGTTTACCTGCTGGCGCCGGGCGTGTTCGGCAGCAAGCGCCAGACCACCAACGACGCCTTCGTCGCCGCCGACTACACCTTGGTGGCGCCACGCGTGGCCGGGTTTATCAAGGAAGTGCTGGTGGAAGACAACCAGCGGGTCAAGGCCGGCCAGTTGCTGGCGCTGATTGATGACCGTGACTTCCGCGCCGCAGCCCAGGCGGCTGATGCCGATACGTTGGTGGCCCAGGCGCAACTGAAAAACGCCACGGCGACCCTGGAGCGGCAAAGCTCGGTGATCGCCCAGGCCCAGGCCACGGTGGCGGCAGATCGCGCCGAAGTGGCGTTTGCCGAACACGAACTGAACCGCTACAACCACCTCGCGGGCGTAGGCGCCGGTACTGTGCAGAACGCTCAGCAAGCCAAGACCCGCATCGACCAGGCTACCGCGCGCCTGGCGAATGCCACGGCGGTACTGGCTGCCGAACGCAAGCAAGTGGAAATCCTCAGCGCCCAGCGGGATGCGGCGGAAGGCGGTTTGAAACGTGCCCAGGCCGCACTGGAAATGGCCAGCTTTCAGCTGTCGTACACCCGCATCGTCGCGCCGGTGGACGGCATGGTCGGCGAGCGTGCGGTGCGGGTTGGCGCCTATGTGACGCCGGGCAGCAAGATCCTCGCCGTGGTGCCGCTGGCCGAGGCCTACGTGGTGGCCAATTTCCAGGAGACCCAACTGTCCCACATGCACGCAGGCCAAGCGGTTGAAGTGCGGGTCGACAGCCTCGACGGTGATGTGCTCAAGGGGCACCTTGAAAGCCTGGCGCCGGCCACTGGCGTGACGTTCGCCTCGGTCAAGCCGGACAACGCCACCGGCAACTTCACCAAGGTGGTGCAGCGCATTCCGGTGAAAATCATCCTGGAGCCCGGCCAGGCGCTGACCGAACGCCTGCGGGTCGGCATGTCGGTGGAAGCCAGCGTCGACACCCACGCCGCCGCCCAGCCACGCGAGGTCGCCCAGCAATGAGACATCTCGCCTGGATCACCTTGAGTTTGCTCAGCCTGAGTGCCTGCACCGTCGGCCCGGACTTTCAGCGCCCGCAAAACCCGCTGGGCAAATGGACCGAGCCTCAGGGCCGACAAGCCGCCAGTCATGCGGTCAACGAGCCGTTGGAAGAGCGTTGGTGGGAAGTGTTCCATGACCAGCAACTCACCGCGCTGACGCGTCGTGCACTGACCGACAACCTTGACCTGAAACTCGCCAGCAGTCGCCTGCAACAAAGCCGCGCGGCGCGCCAGGTGATCACTTCCGAGCGCTACCCGACCGTCAACGCCACCGGGGATTATCTGCGCCAACGCAACAGCGCCGATGGCTTGAGCGATCCCTCCGGCAAGAATGGCCGCTCGGCCTTCAACCAATGGGACATGGGTTTCTCCGCCGCCTGGGAACTGGACTTCTGGGGCCGGGTAAAGCGCGAAACCGAAGCCGCCGACGCCACCCTGCAAGTCGCCGAAAACGACCGCCGTGCCGTGCTGTTGTCAGTGCTGGCGGAAACCGCCCAGGACTACATCCAACTGCGCGGCGTACAGAACACCCGGGCCGTCACCGAGCAAAACCTCGACGTCGCCCGCCACAGCCTCAAGCTGTCGCAACTGCGTTTGGCCGACGGGGTTGCCACTGACCTGGACGTCGCCGAAGCCGCCGCTCAAGTCGCCGCCATCGAGGCTCGCCTGCCGGACTTGCAGCAACGCCAGGATCAACTGATCAACGCCCTGAGCTTGTTGATGGGCGAACCGCCACAAGCTCTGTATGCCGAACTGTCCAAGGACGCCGCCGTGCCGCAAACCCAACGTCAGGTTGCTATTGGCCTGCCGTCGCAACTGGCCGAACGGCGCCCCGATATCCGCCAGGCCGAAGCGCGCTTGCATGCCGCCACCGCTTCCATTGGCGTGGCCAAGGGCGACTTCTACCCGCGCATCACCCTGTCCGGCAGCGTGGGCTCCCAGGCGCTGCAGTTGGCGGATCTCGGCTCGTGGAGCTCCCGTGCATTCGCCTTTGGCCCGCAACTGAGCTTGCCGATTTTCAACGGTGGCCGGCTGCAAGGCATGCTCGATTTGCGCGAAGCCCAGCAACAGGAAGCGGCTTTGGCCTACCAGCAAACTGTGCTGCGGGCCTGGCATGAAATCGACGACCAGCTGACTCGCTACAACGCCAGCCAACTGCGCCGCGACAGCCTCGCCGAAGCCGTCCGGCAGAACCAGATCGCCCTTGCCACGGCGCAGCATCAATACGTCGAAGGCGTGGTGGATTTCGTTAACGTGCTGACGGTGCAAAGCGCGTTGCTGGCGACGCAAGAGCAGTGGGTGGAAAGCTCCACCGGCGTGTCTCTGGCCATGGTCGGGTTGTACAAGGCGTTGGGCGGTGGCTGGGAATCGGTGTATCCGTTGCAGACCGCCGGGCGCTGAATGACAAAGAGCTTTGCCAGCCGTGCAACATGGTGTAATGATAATTGCTCTCAATAACGTATCTGAGCTTTTCATGGACACCGCGACTGACGGCCGGCAACAGCTTCATCTCCTGTGTCGCGACCATCACGGCTGGCTGCAAAGCTGGCTGCGCAAACGCCTGGGGGATCGCGAACACGCCGCCGATGTGGCGCAGGACACCTTCCTGCGCTTGCTGGTATCGGGGCGCTTTCCCGGTGACAAGGAAAGCCGCAGCTACCTGACACAGATCGCTCGCAACCTGGTGATTGATCAATGGCGGCGCCTGCGCATCGAGCGCGCCTACCTGGAAAGCATCGCCCACCTGCCGGAGCCCGAGTCGCCGTCCCTGGAAACTCGCGCATTGATCCTTGAAACCCTGATGCAGATCGACGCCATGCTCGATCGCATGCCCGACAATGTGCGCCGGGCGTTCCTGTTGTCGCAGTTCGAAGGGCTGAGTTACGCACAGATCGCCGAGCGCCTGGAGGTGACTGTCAGCTCGGTGCAGAAGTACATGACCCGGGCGATTCTCGCCTGCTATCAGGTCGCCTACGAAGAATGAGAGCCCGGCACGAAGCGCCGATTGCCCCGGCCATTGTCGAGCAGGCCAGCGAGTGGTTGATGCTGCAATGGGGCGGCGAGATGGACGGCGATCAGTGCCAGGCCTTCGCGCGCTGGCAGGAGGCCGGCCCGGAACATCGGCGCGCCTGGAAGCGCTTGCAGCAGTTACAGCAAACCCTCGGCGGTGTGCCTGTCGACAGTGCCCGCGCGGTGTTACGCGAGACACCGGACACCCAACGCCGCGCCGCCTTGAAACTGCTCGGGCTGTTGCTGGTGGCCGGTGGCAGCGGCTATCTGGTGCAAAGCAGCCAGCCCTGGCAGGCGGCGTTTGCCGACTACCGCACCGCCACCGGTGAGATTCGTCACCTGACCTTGAGCGATGGCACGCGCCTGGACCTCAACAGCAACAGCGCGGTTGACCTGCGGTTCAGTGCCAGTGAGCGGCGTATCCGCCTGATACGTGGCGAGATCCTGCTGACCAGCGGCCACGACCCGTCCCGGCCATTGATCGTCGAAACCCCGGCCGGAGATGTGCAGGCCTTGGGCACCCGGTTTGCCGTGCGTGAAGTGGACGATGGCAGCCGCGTCGACCTGTATGAAGGGCGTGTGCAGGTGCGTCCGGTGCGCGGCGCGGCGGTGCAGATGAATGCAGGGGACAGCCTGTGGTTCAGCGCCAGCCAGACTTCGACGCTGGCGCCGGTGGATGCCAATGCCAGCAGTTGGACCGAGAACCGCTTGATCGCCGAGCGCCAGCCGCTGGGACAGTTCGTTGCCGAGTTGAGCCGTTATCGCCCGGGCTTGCTGCGCTGCGATGCGGCAGTGACGGGCTTGCTGTTGACCGGCGTGTTTCCGCTGAATGACACCGACGCGATTCTCCACGCGCTTGAGCGTTCGTTGCCGGTGCAGGTACAGGCGGTGACGCGCTATTGGGTCACGATCAAGGCGCGGGTCTAAAAAAATTTTTTGCCTACGGCTTGTCGGTTTTCCTACCCCGTCCGGGATACCTCTTGAAAGCCAATCAAGAAGCGTTCTCACGGGGAGCCCTGCAATGTCGCACCACCCAATCCAACCTCTGGCCCGCGCCCTGCGCCGTGGCCTGTTTGTCAGTTTGCTGGCGACGGCGCCTGTGGTGCCGAGCGTGGTCCAGGCTCAGGAGAGCGCTGAAGCGCTGCGCCCATACAACATTCCCGCAGGCAACCTCGACCAGGCCTTGAACCAGTTCGCCAGCGCCTCGGGAATCCTGTTGTCGGTGGACGCCTCGCTGACCCAAGGCAAGCGCAGCGCCGGCTTGCAGGGCCGCTACGCCACCGGGCCAGGGTTGGAACGGTTGTTGGCCGGCAGCGGGTTGGTCGCGGTGCAATCCCAGGGCGGCTGGTCGTTGCAGGCGCTGCCGGCGAACGGCGCGCTGCAACTCGGTGCGACGCAGATCAGTGGCCAACAGGATCAGGAAACGGCCTGGGGCGCGGTCGACGGCATCGTTGCCAAGCGCAGCGCCACCGGCAGCAAGACCGATTCGGCGCTGGTGGAAATCCCCCAGACCATCAACGTCATTACCGCCGCCGAGATCAAAGCCCGCGGCGCCCAAAGCGTCACCCAGGCGCTGCTTTATACGCCGGGCATGACCGCCGGCGGCTTTTCCGACCGCGTCAAACTGTTCGATGAACCTACTTCCCGTGGCTTCTCGCCGACGCCGCTGTACCTCGACGGTTTGCACTTGCCTTACGGCGGCGGCAGCACCGGCGGGGCATTGCAGATCGAGCCGTACTCCCTGGAGCGCATCGAAGTGCTCAAAGGCCCGGCCTCGGTGCTGTACGGGCAGAACCAGCCGGGCGGCATCGTCAATATGGTCAGCAAGCGCCCCAGCGAAACCCCGGTGCATCAAGTGGTGCTGGAAGCCGGCACCTACGAACACAAAAGCGCCGCTATCGACCTCAGTGGTCCTCTGGATGAACAAGGCCAGTTTCTCTATCGCCTCACTGGCCTGGCCAAGGACGAGCAGGGCGAGATCAACTACGTCGAGAACAAACGCCAATTCATCGCCCCCAGCCTGACCTGGCAGCCCAACGACGACACGCGCCTGACCGTGTTCGCCCAGTACCAGAAAGACAAAGGCGTGCCCGAGGCCCAGGGTTTGCCTGCGTCCGGGACGATCTGGGACAACCCCAACGGCAAGATCAAGCGTGATGTGTTTATCGGCGAGCCTGGCGTCAACCAGTACAACCGCGAGCAGTACGTGTTGGGCTATGAGGTGTCCCATCGCCTGAACGACACCTGGACCCTCAAGCAAAATGCCCGCTACGCCGAGGTGGACGACCGTTACACCGCACCGCTGCACGGCTACAGATTTGTACCCAACCCGGCAACTGGCGTGCAAGACCAACGCTACCTGCAGCGCTTCGGCGTGGACTGGTCGCAGAACAACAAAGTGTTTGGCGTGGATAGCATCGCCCAGGCGGAATTCGACACCGGGGCACTGTCCCATACGCTGATCGTCGGCCTCGATTACTACCACTTCAACTCGCAATTCCACGGGCTGTACGACCGTAATCCACCGGTGATCGACCTGTTCAAGCCGGTCTACGGCCAGCGGATGAATTTCGGCCAGCCTTACCGCTGGGACCGCACCGTGACCCAGACCTGCCTGTATGTGCAGGACCAGATCAAACTGGATAAGTGGGCGCTGGTCCTTGGCGGGCGCTACGACTGGGCCAACGTGGTCAACAAGGAGCCGTTGGCCGACACCCGCACCAGCAGCAAAGACCAGGCGTTCACTGGCCGGGCCGGTTTGGTGTACCTGTTCGATAACGGCCTGGCGCCGTTTATCAGCTACTCCGAATCCTTCCTGCCGCTGTCGGGCACCGATATCAGCGGCAAACCGTTTGATCCCTCTACCGGCAACCAGTACGAAGTCGGCCTGAAATATCAGCCGCCGGGCCAGAAGAGTTTTGTGCAGGTCTCGGTCTACCAACTCGACCAGGAAAACGTGCTGACCACCAACCCGGTAGACACCACCTTCAGCACCCAGAGCGGTGCCATGCGCTCACGGGGTGTGGAGCTGGAAGCCAAGGCCTCCCTCAGCGATGCCTGGGACGTGGTCGCCTCGGCAGCGCGCAACGACATCAAATACACCAAGGACAACGACGGCCGCCAAGGCCGACACCCGGCAGGCATCTCACCGCTTACCGCTTCGGTGTGGGTCAATTACACCGTCCTCGGCGACACGCCCCTGGCGGGCCTTGGGGCAGGCGTGGGTACGCGCTATGTTCGCAGCAGCTTCGGTGATTACTACGCAGGAGCGTTCAGCATCCCGTCCTATACCGTCTACGACGCCAGCCTGAGCTACGACCTGGGTGCCTCGCCGTTCAAGCTCAAAGGCGTGAAGCTGGCGATGAATGTGCAGAACCTGACCAACAAAACCTACGTGTCGCAATGCACCAGCGACCTGGATTGTTACTACGGGGAAGGGCGTACGGTGGTGTCGAGTTTGACCTATGACTGGTAAAACACCGGGCATTCGCGGGCGTTAGTCTTTAAGCCATCAGTGCCCGCAGTCCACGGACTGCGGCACTCAAGGATTCTGCAAAAACACCACATACCCACGAAACCACTCATTTCCCTTCAAATATCCCGGCTCCTCCCACGCCCCACCCTGAATCAACCCAATCTTGAATGGCACTCCCAGCCGGTTCATGCGTGGCAGGTACGCCGCGTAATCCGGGATGCTGTGGCGGCCCTGGTAGGTCTGCACCACCACTTCATCAATCACGCCTTTGAGTTGGGCGATGGCGGCCGGGTCAGCGTTGCTGCTCCAGTCCATCAGCCCGGTGATGCTCAGGCGCAAATCCTTGGGCAGGCGCTGGCGCAAGTCGCGCAGGAAGTCGGCGTATTCGTTGAGGTATTGCGTGCGTGCGTCGAAGTCGATCTGGATGCCAACCACCGGGTTGCCCGCGTCTCGCCAACGTTGTACCTGGCCGAGCATCTGGCTGTAGACCGACTCGGGCCAGTGCAGGGTGTGGGCGCGGTACACCACCCAGATTTCACCTTGGGTGATGCGCGGCACACTCATGCCCTGGGCGATGAACTGCACGCCACGCTGGGGAGCGCGGCGGGTTGAGTTGATCTGGCCCTGGAGGATGTACAGGGTTTTGGCCTGCTTGAGCACCGGCTGCGGCGCGACGCCGCTCCACAGCCAGAACGCATCATGGTCGCGGGCGTCCACCGCACCGAAAGCCGGGCTTGCCAGCAGGAGCAGGGCCAGCCAGAAACGCTTCACGGCTTACCAGTAGTACTGCAGCGACTTGCCCCACTGGGTATCGGCAAACCCGGTCTTCAACTGGCGGAACCAACCTTTGCGCACGGCCTTGTCGACGTCTTCCCCACCGCAGCTGTTGTAGCCCGAAGGCCCATAGCAGTTGATGGCGCGAAACAGTGCGTAGGCCTTGTCGTTGTGAGGGGCCTTGGGATTGCCGATCACCCGTTTATAGCCTTCGAGCCGCGAGAAGGTTTCGCCCTTGAAGGGCGAGGCGGTACTGCCCAGGCTGCCGGCGGAGCGCGCTTGTTCCAGGGGCATGCCGTCCAGGCCGTTACGCAGGATGAATTCACCCAGGCAGTTCAGGCCTTGCGGGTTTTTCGGATCGGCCTGCAGGGTGCTGGCGATTTGCGCGATGCTCGGGCAGGTGTAGCCGGACTCGGCCTTGTCACCGTTCCATTGGAACAGTTTCAACGACTGGCCGCCGCTGTAGACGTAACCCAGGCTGGTGCCGAGCTTGTCATCGGGAACCTGGGCGGGCAGTTGCTTCAGGTCATCGGCAAAGGTCTCGAACTGGCCGCGCAGCAGGTCTTTATAGAGCAGCGTGAATTGCGCGGTCTGGCGCTCTACCGGGTCGTCGGCATGGGCAAACTGTTGGCGCAGCAGATCGGGACCGGCGACGTTGCGCAGCAGGATATAGCGCACCTGTTTGGCACTGATCGGCGAGTCGGCGGCGAACACCTTGGCCAGTTGGCCGCTGCGTTCGTAGTTCATCGCCAAGGCCAGCTCCAGCTGGTCACGTTGCAGCGGTTGCTTGGCCAGCGGCAGCAGTTGCAGCCACAGTGCTTCGGCGGTTTTCCAGTCTTCCTTGGCTTCCAATGCCAGGCCGCGCAGGGTCTGCTGGCTGAAGGCGAAGTAATCGAGGTTCGACGGCACGTCTTGCGGCAACAACTTCAAGGCGCGATCGGGTTGGTGCTCGACGTACACGGCAAACGCCGCCTGTACGTAGGCATATAGCGCCGGTTCCTGGGCGAATGTCGACTTCTGCCCATCGAGGGCTTCACGGGTGAGCTTCGGCGGGTCACCGGCGCGCATCCACATCAGGTCGTTGAGGGCCAGGATCAACGGATTGCCTACGGGTGCCGTGGTGCTGGTCAGCAATTTGGTGTCGGCTTCCTGCACCAGTTCATCCAGCGATACGTTGCGCTGGGCCTCGGTGGCCTGGGTCAGTTGCCAGGCGAAGTCGTCCGCCAGTTTGTCGGGGTTGGGCGCCAGCCAGTGCACCCGGCGCAGCAGGCCGCGGGCGGAGGCGGCATATTCGCCCTGTGGATAAGTTTTCAGGTAATCATCGAATCCAGTCTCGGCCTGTTGCAGCGCGGACTTATCCACATGCTCAAGGGACGGCGTACCGTATTCATCGAAGGCGTTTTGCTGGGCATCGTTCAGCGCGGTGCGGGCGGTCATGTACAGCGCTGTTTCCTTGAGCCAGGGCAGCGAGCTGCTCGTCAGCCCGGCAAAACCTTTTTGCGCATCGTTGAAGCGCCCGCTGTAAAAGTCCCCGGCGGCTTTCAGGTAGGCGAGCAATGCCTGGCCGTCTGCGGATTTAATTGAGTCGGCCTCGCCTGCCGCTACGCCGTCCGAGGAACAACTGCCGAGCATCTGCAGCCGCAGTTTGGCCAGTAGTTGGCGCTCGGCTTGCGGTACATCGGCTTTCACCACCTGGCTGATAAACGCGGCGGCGCTGTCATCGGCGTTGCTGCGGCAACGGCTGCCTTCGCCGGAAAGGAAGGCTTCACCGGCGGCCTTGTAGTCATCGCGCTTGATGCCGAGTGGGCTGAGCAGTTCATCCAGTTCGGCGGTACGCGAGTCGTCGGGTTTGTTGTCGGGCTCATCCGCCGCGGGCGTGAGCCGATACACCGGGAATGGCACCGGACCAAAGCCTTCGGAAAAGTCCTGCTCGCCCAGGGCATTCGGTGCCAGCGGCATGACGTTTTTGTCCGCCAGCAGCAGCCGCAGGTTGACCCGGCTGTCATTGCCCGGGCTCAAAAATGGCAGGTTGCTGCACACGTCCAGGCTGTTACGCGACACCCGCCAATCCGGGTAGCACGAGTCATCGCCGCTGGCGTGGGCCTGAAGGGGCAGGGAGGCGAGCAATGCCAGTGCCAGGGGTGACAGAAGACCGATGCGCATGAAGTGTCCTTGATCCTGAATCCATGGAAGGCAGCAATCATAGCCTGATCCGACCAAAGCGTCGGAGACACCCTGCGCAAAATTCAGATTTGTCCGATTGGCGGATGACGGCTCAAAACGAGCAAAACAGCGGGCGAATCAAGGCCTTTTCACCTAGAGTGGCGGGTGTTCGCGCAAGCGCAGGTTCAGTAGTGGGTGAGGAAGTAGAGGTGCGACGCTCTGTGGCGGAACAAGACAACAAGGCCGGGGCATTTCCCGTGGTCAATCCTGGTCTTTGGGAGAATGCCGGCTGGCTGGCTCGATTGTGGTGGGTGCCGCTGGTGGCGTTGGCCATGGCCGTGCGCTTCTATGGCCTGACCGCCTCCGCAATCTGGGGCGATGAAGGTTCAAGCCTGCTGCTCGCTGAGTATTCCCTGGAGGACCTGTGGTTTCACGCCGCCCATGACGTTCACCCGCCGCTGTATTTCTTCATGCTGCGCGGCTGGATCGAGGTGTTTGGCGACAGTATTTTCTCCCTGCGCAGCATGAGTGCGATCCCCGGTGTGGTTGCGGTCGGCCTGGGGGTCTGGCTGACGCGGCTGATCGCGACCCGCCGCGCGGCGGTACTGGCGGGGATTCTGCTGGCGTTGCTGCCCACGGCGGTGCGCTACAGCCAGGAAGTGCGAATGTATTCGCTGCTGGGCGTGTGGCTGCTGGCCGCCACCCTGGCATTGGTGTATTGGGTCCGCCAGCCTGAACGCAAGCGCTATCTGGTGGCCTATGCGCTGTTGATGACGGCGGCTTTCTACACCCACTACTTCACTGCCTTGTGCGTACTGGTGCATTGGTCATGGCTGCTGTTGCTGCGCCAGCCACGGACCGGCGGCCTGCGCCTTGTCACACGTCCGGGCTGGTGGTTGGCCAACGTTGCCATTGTCTTGCTGTACCTGCCCTGGCTCCCGAATTTGCTGGGCCTGGTGCAGCACACCGAAGAACTCAAGGTGGGCGGTGATATTGGCTGGGAGGATCCGGTCAACCTGTATTCCGTGCCATCGATGGTGTGGCAGTTCCTCATTCAGGACCCGGGCGACCATTTGTGGCGCCCCCTCTTCATTGCGTTTCCTTTACTACTGATAGCACTGGTAGGCGTGACCGCCTGGCGCGATCAAAGCCGCTATCGCTTCGGCTGGCTGCTGGCGCTGTTTTTCATCCTGCCGGTGCTGCTGGTCTATGGGGTGTCGTTTATTTCCCCGGTGTTTATCGAGCGTTATCTCACCGCCTACGCGATGAGTTTGCCGATCATCGTGGCGGTGGCTGTCGACCGTCTGTCGCCACGCCTGCCGCTCGCCGGGGCAGCACTGCTAGTGCTGTTTGTCGGGGTCGAGTGGGTGGGCGTGAAGACCAACGCCACCGTCGATGAACATGATCAATTCAACGTGGTGGTGGAGTTCGTCAATCGCAACTACCAGGAAGATGACCGCATCGTCATCAGCGACATGCTGTGGTACCTGCCCTACGTCTATTACGATGAGACCGACGCCCAGTTGCAGCTCTTCACACCGCCGACCGCCTCCGGCAAGTCCACACGGCCGAACGCCTATGGTTTTGGCACCTTGGTGGACCAGGACGGCGGGCGTATTTACCTTGATCGCTTGTCGGCGTTACCCGCCGAGACCCAGCGTGTATGGCTGATCAGCGGCACGGAGCCGCCGGATGAGTTTGCTCCGTTACCGACAGGGTGGCGCCAGCTCAGCCAGCAGGATGGCGGTGGCGCACGAGCCCGGCTGTTCGTGCTGTGTAACGCGCCAGCGGGCGTGCACCGCGAGGGTTGCGATTAATCTGCGCAACACCGGAGAGGTTCATGTTCGCCTGGGGGGCTAGACTCAGGTGAACCATTTCTCCAGGAACGCCTCATGGAATCCCCAGTCCACAACTTGCCATCGTTGTTCAAACAGCTCGGTTTGCCCGATGACCCGGTCAGCATTGAGCGGTTCATCGCGGTCCACTCCCCACTCAAGCCCGAACTGCACCTGGCGGAAGCGTTTTTCTGGACGCCAGGCCAGCGGGCGTTTTTGCGCGAAGAGATTTTGGAGGATGCGGATTGGGCAGAGGTGGTGGATGAGTTGAATTTGCGGTTGAGAGAGGGGCGAGGAGTCTAAGCCGTCAAGAGGCGGTTGCTTTCTCTGGTGGCCATTGGCGAGCGGTGTGCACAAGCGCCAAGACCCTTACTACGTCGGGCTCAAGTTGGTAAACAAGGCGGTAGCTTGGATGAGGAATGACTTCGCGTGTGCCCGTGATCCTGCCGAGTGGACCGATTTCTGGGTGTTTTGCCAGTCCCAGCACTGCACTGTTGAAGCGTCGATCCATATCGGCTGCGGCTTGTGGGTTTTTCTCAAATAAAAAGTCCCAGATATCCCTACGGTCCTGCGCCGCTTCCGGCGTCCAGGCAACCCTCATTCCTGATTATCTACGTGAGCACGTTTCGCAGAAAACTCAGCTTCCAAATCCTCATTGGAAATCTCTCTGCCTGCCTGTATCGAGGCGCGAGAGGCGTCTACTTTACGCTGCAAGAACGCATCGTACTCCCGTGATTCCTGCTGGGCCTGGACAAACTGACGCATCATATCTCGTACGATTTGCGATGCAGGACGGTGGGTAGCCTCGCACTCGGCCATGAATTGGTCGCGTAGTTCCGACTCAAGCTTCAAGGTGAAAACGGCTAGTTTTGACATAAGTGGATGCTCTAGATTGGTATGTACGAAGTATATACAACGTGCATACCTGACGACGCATGTGAGCTGAGTGAGGCGACTGACGGTTGCTGGCAGCAAACCACCTTTCCCCAAACCAGCTTTACTTAGCCCACGGGCCATCCACCCATCCGCAAATTTGTATCAAAACTTGACTGCTTTGTATCCATCGACCATATTGATAGTTAGCAAACTAACTGTATGCGAAGAGTCCAGTGTCCCAGACCCTCGAACAACTCCAGATGAACATCAGCAGCAGCATGGTGGTAGGTGCCAGGACCTGGCGCAAAATCTGCCAGACCACGCTCGTCAGCTATGGCATCTCTGAAGCCTGCGCCGTGCCGCTGCTGATGATCGGCCGCCTCGGTGACGGCGTGCACCAGGTCAAGGTGGCCCAGGCTGCCGGGATGGAAAGCCCGTCCCTGGTGCGCCTGTTGGACCAGCTGTGCAGTTCCGGCTATGTGTGCCGCACCGAAGACATCCACGACCGCCGTGCCAAGGCCTTGAGCCTCACCGAGCGTGGCCGCGAGCTGGTGCAGGCGGTGGAAGAGCAGTTGGTGCGCCTGCGCCGCGAGGTGCTGGCGACGATCGATCCCGATGACCTGGAAGCTGCGCTGCGTGTACTGCGGGCCTTCGAAGGCGCCAATCAACATCCCATGGTTGTGAGTTCTTGAACGGATTTTTTACCGGCATGCCGCCGGCCAAGGATTGGTTCTATGGCGTAAGGACATTCGCCGCTTCAATGATCGCGTTGTACATCGCCATGCTGATGCAAATGCCGCGTCCGTATTGGGCGATGGCCACGGTGTATATCGTTTCCAGCCCGTTTGTCGGCCCTACCAGCTCCAAGGCGCTGTACCGGGCGGTCGGTACCTTCATGGGGGCGGCCGCTGCGGTGTTTTTTGTGCCGATGTTTGTACAGACGCCTTACCTGCTGGTGGTGGTGATCGCGCTGTGGACCGGGATTCTGCTGTTCCTGTCCCTGCACCTGCGCACCGCCAACAGCTATGCGCTGATGCTGGCCGGCTACACCTTGCCGCTGATCGCCCTGCCGGTGGTGGATAACCCGCTGGCGGTGTGGGATGTGGCCGAAGCGCGTACTGAAGAAATCTTCCTCGGCATTGCCGTGGCAGCCGTAGTGGGCGCGATGTTCTGGCCGCGACGCCTGGCGCCGGTGTTCGATGACTCGGTGAGCAAGTGGTTTGCCGACGCCCAGGTCTACAGCCAGCGCTTTCTCAGCCGCAACGTGCAACCCGATGAAATCAGCACCCTGCGCGGTGGCATGGTTGCCACCTTCAACACCCTGGAATTGATGATCGGCCAACTGCCCCACGAGGGCTCGCGGCCGCAAACGGTGCGCAACACCAAGGAGCTGCGCGGGCGGATGATCCACCTGCTGCCGGTGATCGATGCTCTCGACGATGCCGTGTATGCCCTGGAACACCGCGCGCCGGAATTGCTCGACCGTTTCACACCGTTGCTGACCGCCGCCAACGAGTGGCTGGCCAGCACGCAAAAGGACGCGCCCCTCGAACGCTGGCGTGTTCTGCGTGACCAGATCGAAGCCCTGCAACCCGATGCCGACGCCCTGGATGACCGCCATCAGTTGCTGTTCTCCAACGCCCTGTATCGTCTGGGCGAGTGGGTGGATCTGTGGCAAGACTGCCGCAGCCTGCAAGCTGCCATCCAGTGCGAAAGCCAGGACAGCTGGCGCGCGGTCTACCGCCACTGGCGCCTGGGCCGGCTGACACCCTTCCTCGACCGTGGCCTGATGTTCTACTCGGCGTTTTCCACCGTCACCGCGATCATCGTCGCCTCGGTGCTGTGGATCCTGCTGGGCTGGACCGACGGTGGCAGTGCAGTGATCCTGGCGGCGGTGGCCTGCAGCTTCTTCGCCTCCATGGACGACCCGGCGCCGCAGATCTACCGGTTCTTTTTCTGGACGGCGATGTCGGTGCTGTTCGCCAGCCTCTACCTGTTTCTGGTGCTGCCCAACCTGCATGATTTCCCGATGCTGGTGCTGGCGTTTTCGGTGCCCTTTATCTGCATCGGCACGCTGACGGTACAGCCGCGCTTCTACCTCGGCATGCTGCTGACGCTGGTCAACACTTCGTCGTTCATCAGCATCCAGGGGGCCTATGATGCGGACTTCCTGGCCTTCGCCAACTCCAACCTGGCGGGCCCGGTGGGCCTGTTGTTCGCCTTCGTCTGGACCCTGATTGCCCGGCCGTTCGGCGCCGAGCTGGCGGCCAAGCGCCTGACCCGATTCAGCTGGCGCGACATCGTCACCCTCACCGAGCCTGCGACCCTGGCCGAGCACCGCAAGATGGGCGTGCAAATGCTCGACCGTCTGATGCAACACCTGCCGCGCCTGGCCATGACCGGCCAGGACACAGGCATCGCCCTGCGGGAAGTACGTGTGGCGCTGAACCTGCTGGACCTGCTGGCGTACTCGCCGCGCATCCTCGGGGTTCCGCGTGTGTTGTTGAACCAGGTGGTGGAAGGCGTCGGCGGTTACTTCAAGGCCTGCCTGAAAGCCGGTGAACGTCTGCCGGCCCCCAGCGGTCTGCTGATGACCCTCGACCGTACCCGCCGCGCCCTCAACGGCCAGGGCCTGCAAGGTGAGGACGAAACCCGCCTGCACTTGCTGCACGCCCTCAGTGGCTTGCGCCTGGCGTTGTTGCCCGGCGTGGAATTTCTCGGCGGCACAGAAATGGAAGCGCCGTTACCCGATGGAGCGCCTTTATGATCGGTGATCTGGATATCAGCGGGGTATTCCTGCCCACGCTGTTGGTGCTGATGGGCATTACGTATGTGCTGTACCTGGTGGTGCACGGGCTGTTGACCCGCGTCCACTTCTATCGCCTGGTCTGGCACCGGGCATTGTTCAATGTGGGTCTCTACGCTCTGTTGCTGGGCGCAGTGGATTCACTCAGTCGATACCTCATGACATGAAAAAACCTTTTTTGACCATCGGCCGTGTAGTCCTGACGTTATTGATAGTGACCTTCGCCTGCGTCGTCGTGTGGCGCATGGTGATGTACTACATGTTCGCCCCGTGGACCCGTGACGGTCACATCCGTGCCGACATCGTGCAGATCGCCCCGGACGTGTCCGGGCTGATCCAGCAAGTGGACGTGCGTGACAACCAGTTGGTGGTGCGCGGCCAGGTGCTGTTCTCTGTCGACCAGGACCGCTTCAAGCTGGCCCTGCGCCAAGCCCAGGCCGCCGTGGCTGACCGCCAGGAAACCCTGGCCCAGGCCGTGCGCGAGAACAAGCGTAACCGTGGCCTCGGCAACCTGGTGGCCAGCGAGCAACTGGAAGAAAGCCAGTCCCGCGTGGCCCGTGCCCAATCGGCCCTGGCGGAGTCGCAAGTGGCGGTGGATGCCGCGCAGCTCAACCTGGACCGCTCGGTGATCCGCAGCCCGGTGGACGGCTACATCAACGACCGTGCGCCGCGTAACCAGGAGTTCGTGACCGCCGGGCGCCCGGTGTTGTCGGTGGTGGACAGCAACTCCTTCCACATCGACGGCTATTTTGAAGAGACCAAGCTCGACGGCATCCACGTCGGCCAGAGTGTCGACATCCGCGTGATCGGCGACAACGCTCGCCTGCGCGGGCATGTGCAGAGCATCGTCGCCGGTATCGAAGACCGTGACCGCACCAGCGGCTCCAACCTGCTGCCCAACGTCAACCCGGCGTTCAGCTGGGTGCGCCTGGCCCAGCGGATTCCGGTGCGCATCGCCTTTGACGACGTGCCGGCGGACTTCCGCATGATTGCCGGGCGCACTGCCACGGTGTCGATCATCGGCGATAAACCCAAGTCGGAGAACCAGCCATGAAACGGCTTTTAGCAACCGCCGGGCTGGGGTTGTTGCTGTCGGCCTGCCAAGTGGTGGGCCCCGATTACAAGCTGCCGGACAAGGCGGCCGTGAACCGTGGTGACCTTCAGGGCCAGTTGGCCGGAGAGGGCAGCAATGTGGTGTCGGCGCCGGTGCCGGCGGACTGGTGGAAGCTCTATCAAGACCCGCGCCTGGATAAGCTGGTGGAGCAGGCCATGGCCTCCAACACCGACCTGCGGGTGGCTGCGGCCAACTTGCAGCGCTCGCGCTATCAAGTGCAGCAAGCCGAATCTGCCGGCGGCTGGAGTGCTGGCGCCAAAGCGGAAGCCCAGCGCCTGCAAGAATCCGGTGAGGCCTATTTGCTGACGGAAAAAGTCCCGGTGGCCAATATCGGCGCCGCGAGCATCAGCACGTCCTACCAATTCGATTTGTTCGGCACCTTGCAGCGCGGCATTGAAAGCTCCCAGGCCAGCGCCGACGCGGCCCAGGCGGCGGCCGATATCGCCCGTATCACCCTGGTGGCCGACGTGGTGCGCTCCTACACCCAAGTGTGCGCGGCCAATGAAGAGCTGGCGATCGCCAACGAGTCCCTCGACCTGCAAGCCCAGAGCACGCACCTGACCCAGCGCCTGCGGGATGCCGGGCGGGGTGATGAAACCCAGGTCACCCGTTCGCAAACCCAGTACAAATCCTTGCGCGCCGAAATGCCGCGCTATGAAGCACTGCGCCAGGCCGGGCTGTTCCGCCTGTCGATGCTGCTGGCCAAGCCACTGAATCAACTGCCGGCCGGCACCGCGCAATGTGCCGAACTGCCGCATATCGCCCAATTGCTGCCGGTAGGCGACGGCGCCACGCTGCTCAAGCGTCGCCCTGATGTGCGCCAGGCCGAACGCCAACTGGCGGCTGCCACCGCACGCATCGGCGTAGCCACCGGCGCGCTGTACCCGGACATCAGCATCGGGGCCACCGTCGGCACCGTGGGTATCCTGGATGACCTGGGCACGCCGGCCACCAACCGCTGGGGCTTTGGCCCGCTGATCAGTTGGACGCTGCCGACCAACGGCGCCCGCGCGCGCATCCATGAAGCCGAAGCCGCGACCCAGGGCGCCCTGGCGCATTTCGACGGCGTGGTGCTCAACGCCATCCGCGAAACCCAGACGGGCCTGGCGCAATACACCGCGCAACTGCAACGTCGCGATGCCCTGGCGGATGCCGGCGCCTCGGCCAAAGAGGCCGCGGAGCAGACGCACCGCTTCTTCCAGGCCGGTCGCGCGTCGTTCCTGGCCGACCTGCAAGCCACCCGCACCTACACCGATGTGCGGGCGCAACTGGCGGCGGCGAACACCCAGGTTGCCATGAGCCAGATCGATTTGTTCCTGGCCCTGGGCGGCGGCTGGGAAAGTGGACGAACGCAAGCCACACAAGCCAGCAAACCCTGAGCTGATTGCTATGCTTTGACTGGCGGGTTCTGTTGATGACCCGCTTGTCACTGCTCGCGTTTGCTCATGGGGATTCCAATAATGAAAAACCCTTATGCTCCCGCTTTCTGGTGCGTGTTCTTCGCACTGGTGTTGCTATCGGCGACTTACTTCTACGGCATCATGTTGGCCCATCAAATCGACAAGGCCATGGTGTTCCTCGACAGCGCCAGCGCGCTGATCGCGGTGCTGTCCATCGGCGTGGTGGCCTGGGCTTCTTACCAGGGCCAGCGAATCAAGCGAAGACTGCTCGAACAAGGCAAGACCCGCGTGGCGATCTGGGACACCAAGGTTGCCCTGCGTCGGGTCGAGACAGTGTTCGACCGCTACTTCTGGGGCAGCTACTGGCAACCTGGGCGCACCTTCCAGGAAGTCATGGGTGAACTGACCGGCACCCCGCTGGAAAAAAGCCTCGAAGCCCTGAAAAAACAGTGCGTGATGCTTGATCGGCAAGTCGCCGACGGACGGCATTGGCTGAATAACGCCCGGGAATTATCCGACGTGGCCACCGCGATGGCGCGGGAGCGTTACCAGCTGGATTTTTATGATCCCAAATCGGATACGCCGGGCAATGCGGTGATTCACCGTGAGTTTGAAGTGCTGGTGTATACGTGGACGGCGCGGCTGAAGAGCTTTGACCATCAACTCGATGAGATCGAAACCGAGTATTCCTGAATTCTGTGGTGTCTGTACTGACGCCTTCGCGAGCAAGCCCGCTCCCACATTTGATCGAGTTCCATCTTTGGAATGCAGTCGAATGTGGGAGCGGGCTTGCTCGCGAAGGCACTTTACCGTTCACCGCTGAAGCCTGCGCCTATTGAAAAATTGGGCTGCATACGCCAGCCAATGCTAATCTTCCCCGGATTTCGGCGGGCTTGAGCCGACACCCTTCGGGGTTCAGGGAAGACAGCCCACTTCACAGGATTTGATCAGGTCACTACATGAATAAGCCAGCAGTCGTTCTCTTGGGTATCGTCGTCGCCATTGGTGCAATCAGCGCAGGCGGTGCCTGGTACACCGGCAAGCAACTGGAGCCGGTGCTGCAAACCGCCATCCAGGACGCCAACAAGGAACTGCAGACCTCCATGGCCGGTGTCGACGGCACCGTGACCCTCGAACTGGTCTCCCTCGACCGCCAGCTGTTCAGCAGCACCGCCCACTATCGCCTCAAGGCCCAGGGCGCAGTGTTCGGCGAAAACCATCAGGACACCGAACTGCTGTTCGTCGACCATATCGAACACGGCCCGCTGCCGTTCTCGCGCCTGGTATCGCTGAAGTGGTTGCCGGTCATGGCCACCAGTCACTACGAGCTTGAGAAAAACGCCACCACCGAAAAATGGTTCGCCGCCAGCAAAGACGTGTCGCCGCTCAAAGGCGTGGCCAACATCGGCTACAACCGCTCGGTGAATGGCAATGTTGAACTGCTGCCCCTGGAACTCAAGGACGACAAGTCGGCGGTGAGCTTCTCCGGCGCCAACCTGGACTTCGATTCGACTGCCGAAGGCAAGAAGGTCAAGGCCAGCGGCTACATGGACAGCCTCAAAGTCTCGGTGGTCGATGCCAACAACGCCAAGCTGGATGCCGAGCTGAGTGGCCTGACCATCGCCAGCAACCTGGAAAAAACCACCTTTGGTTTCTACACCGGGCAAAACACGGTGGAGTTGACCAACACCAAGGTCACCTTCGGTCCGCAGCAAGCGGTGCTGACCCTCAAGAACTTTGAGCAGAAAGACAGCAGCGAAACCAAGGACAACAACCTGGCCGGCCGTGTCGACTACAAGATCGACGAGATCGGTTACCAGGGCAAGCCAGTGGGTTCGGCGGCCATGGCGGTCAGCATGAAGAACGTCGACATCCCGTCGATGCTGGTGCTGACCAAGCTCTATCAGGAAAAAGTGCAACCGGCCCAAGCCGCTGCGGCGGCTGGCCAGCCCGTACCTGAGTTGCAACTGACCGAAGCCGAGCAGACCCTGGCCCAGGCCAACGTCGACCAACTGCTGGCTGCCAAGCCGCAAGTGGCGGTAGAAAACCTGTCGCTGAAAACCACCAATGGCGAGAGCCGTTTCAACCTGGTGCTGGACCTGGCCAAGCCGTCGAGCATGGAACTGCCGCCGGTTGAGCTGGGCAAGCAAATTGTTGCGCTGCTGGATGCCAACCTGACCCTGTCCAAGCCGATGGTCCAGGACGTTGCCGCCCTGCAAGCGCAGATCGGTGGTGTGACCGACCCGAAAGCCATCGAGCAGCAATCCCAGATGGCCAGCGAGATGATCAGCGGCATGGCCGTGGGCACTCAACTGGCGACTCTGGTGGGCACCGATATCGTGTCCAAGCTGCACTACGCCAACAATGAAGTGACCTTCAACGGCCAGAAAATGACCGTCGAGCAATTCATTGGGTTTGTGCTGGGCAAGTTCGGCGCGGTCAGCGGCGCTCAATAAGAATCAGCTCAAAGTGATGTAGGCCAATTCTGAATAATTGTTCGGAATTGGCCTTTTTTGTACCCCTCTCAAGGATATTGCGCCCCAGGAAAGCTTGGCCGCGTCATCAGATGCTGGCCGCCTGGAGTGTCGTGCAGGTGAATTTATCGCTACAGCTTTCCCTGGTGAGGAAGCTGACGACATGTCGCGTAATGTTCATCCCTTTATCCGTCTGGCCCTGTGTAGCCAGTTGCTCTGGCCTGTCGTGGCGTCGGCGGATGCTGCCTATGATTCGCTGATCAACCAGGCCCGCAGCGGCAACTATGGCCCGGCCCTCAATCTGTTGCGCCAATTGCCCGCCGAGCGTCAGACGCCGGGGCAGGTCAGCGATCACCTGTTGATTGCCAGTTGGGCACGCCAGGACACCGAGGTGCTGACGGTCTACGAGACCCAGGGCCGCAGTCGCACCCTGACCACCCAAGCATTGGCCACCGTCGCCCGTACCTATCGCAACCAGCAGCGTTGGGAGCCGGCGATTGCCGTGTATCGCCAGGCGCTGCAACGCGAGCCGAATAACCCGGACCTTCAATTGGGCCTGGCCCTGACCCAGGCCGACGCCGGCCAAACCGTCGAGGCCGTACAGCGCACCCGAGCTCTGGTGGCCGCCAAGCCCGACGACGCCGACCGCCGCATGGCCTTGGGTTATGCCCTGACCCGTGCCGGTTCAACCTATGACGCGCTGTTCGAATTCGACCAGGCGTTCATCCGCGCCGGCAACAAACCCGAAGTCGCCCGCGAATACATCATCGCCTTGCAACGCGCGCGCCTGCCGGAACCGGCCCTGCGCCTGGCCGCCCGGCGCCCGGGCCTGTTGGACCCGGTCACCCAGCGCCGCCTCGAAGGCGATCTGGCCGCCGAGCGCGTGCGCCTGGCCGAGTTCGCCTCGCGCAGTGAAAAAGAGCGCTATGTCATCGCCGACCGCGCCCTCAAGGATTACGACCAACTGCTCACTACCTGGACACCGGATGCCACCGCCCATGATGACGTGGTGCGCTGGCGCATCGATCGCCTGGGTGCGCTGAAGGCTCGGGCGCGCACCGCCGAGGTGATCCGCGATTACGAAGTGCTGAAGGGCGAAGGTGTGCAGCTGCCGACCTACGCGCTGCGCTGGGTCGCTGCCGCTTACCTTGACCAGCGCCAGCCGGAAAAGGCCGCGCCGCTGTATCGCCAGGCCTTGGCGGCGAGCGATGCGGACGCCGGCGATCACGTCGAAGACAGCACCGCGTTGTTCTACGCCTTGCTTGAAAACGATCAAGTGGTGGAGGCTCGCGAAGTCGCCGACAACCTGGCGAGCACCCAGAAACCCCGGGTCGAACTCAAGGGCCTGCCCATCGGCAACCCCAACGACGCCTGGATGGACGCCCAACAATTGGCCGCCCAGGCCGGCACCTATGGCGCCGACCTGCCCGCCAGCGAAAAAGGCCTGGAAGCCCTGGTGCAGCAGGCGCCCGGCAATATCGGCCTACGCCTGGCCCAGGCCGATATGTACCGCGCCCGCGACTGGCCACGGTGCGCCGAAAACACCCTCAAGGAAACCGAAGCCCAGGCCCCGCGCGACATCGGCCTGGAAGTCTCTCAAGGCCATACCGCCCTGGATCTGCAGGAGTGGCGCCAGCTTGATGCGCTCACCGACGACGTGGTCGACCGCGCCCCGGACAACCGCCAGGTACAGCGCCTCAGCCGCCTGCGGGATGTGCATGACATGGCCGAATTGCGCGTCGAGGCCTACACCGGCAAAAGCAACGGTGGCGGCGATAACGGTGCGGGCGCGGTGTCCGGCAGCCGCGATTTCGGCATCGAAACCTTGCTCTACAGCCCGCCCATCGATGAAGACTGGCGCGTGTTCGGCGGTGTCGGCTACGCCACTGCCGATTTCCAGGAAGGCACCGGCCAACACCGCTGGCAGCGCCTCGGTGTCGAGCGGCGCACCCGCGACATGACCCTCGAAGCCGAGGTCTCCAATCACTCCTACGGCTTTGGCGACAAGCAGGGCGCGCGCATCGCGATTGCCCGGGACATCAATGACCAATGGCAGTACGGCGGTAGCCTCGACTACCTCTCCGCCAGCACTCCGTTGCGGGCGCTGAATGCCGATATTACTGCCAACGGCGGCAGCGGTTTTATCCGCTGGCGCGCCAACGAAAGCCGCGAATGGAAACTGGCCCTGAGCCCGTCCCATTTCAGCGACGGCAACAACCGTCTCGAAGCACTGCTCACCGGTCGCCAGGGCGTGTACAGCTCGCCGGGGGTGCAAGTCGATCTGGGCCTGGAAGTCGGCACCAGCCGCAACACAAAGGAAGACACGCCGTACTTCAACCCGCGCTCGGACTTCAGCGTGCTGCCCACGGCGACCGTCAACCACGTGCTCTACCACCGCTACGAAACCCAGTGGAGCCAGCAGTTCCAGGTGGGGGCGGGCACCTACAGCCAGCGCGATTACGGCACCGGCGGCGTTGCATTGGTGGGCTACGGCCAGCGGTTCCGCTGGAACGACGTGCTCGAAACCGGCGCCAACCTCAGCTGGATCAGCCGACCTTATGACGGTGAGCGCGAAAGCGATCTGCGCCTGATCGTCGACCTCACCTACCGCTTCTAGAAGAGTCCGATCATGCCTGTCTTGTCCCGTTGCCTGTTGGCCCTGGGGTTAATGCTGAGCAGCGCTTGCGCCCAGCAACCCGCGCCTTTCACTCCACCCGCCGAGCGGCTCAAGCCCGCCAACGAAGCGGCGTGGCCGAAGAACCACTTTCTCGGTATCGCCTACCACGACATCGAGGACCGCGACCCTGATCAGGCGGTGGTGGCCGTACGTACCGAGCGTTTGATCGAACAGCTGGCGTGGTTGCGGGAGAACGGCTACCAGCCGGTCACCGTCGACCAGATTCTCGCCGCCCGCAACGGCGGCCCGGAGCTGCCGGCGAAGGCGATCATGCTCAGCTTCGATGACGGTTACGCGAGCTTCTACACCCGTGTGATGCCGATCCTGCGCAGCTACAACTGGCACGCGTTGCTGGCGCCGGTGGGCTCATGGGTGGATACGCCGCTGAACCAACCGGTGGATTTCGCCGGCACGCCACGGCCGCGTTCGGACTTCCTGACCTGGCAACAGGTGCGTGAAATCGCCCAATCCGGCCTGGTGGAAATCGCCGCGCACACCGACGCCAACCACAAGGGCGTGCTGGCCAACCCACAGGGCAACCTGCAACCGGCCGCCACCACCCGACGCTTTGACCCGGCCACCCATCGCTACGAAACCGAAGCCCAGTTCCAGGCGCGGATGCGCACCGACGTGACGGCCATCTCCAACAAGATCCGCGCCGTCACCGGCAAGGCGCCGCGCGTGTGGGTGTGGCCTTACGGCGCTGCCGATGGCACCTCGCTGGCGGTGGTAGGCGAGCAGGGTTACCAGATGGCCCTGACCCTGGAAGACGGTCTCGACAGCCTCGGCAACCTGATGAGCAGCCCGCGCTTCCTGGTGGCCTCCGACCCGGACGGCGAACACTACGCCAACGCCATCGTCGCGACCCAGACTGAAGCCCCGCTGCGGGTGCTGCATGTGGACCTGGACAACGTCTACGACCCGGACCCGGAGCAGCAGGCGCGCAACCTCGACAAACTGGTCCAGCGCGTGGTCGACATGGGCGCCAGCACCGTGTTCCTGCAAGCCTTCGCCGACCCCAAGGGCGATGGCCTGGTGCGTTCGCTGTACTTCCCCAACCGCCATTTGCCGGTGCGCGCCGACCTGTTCAACCGTGTCACCTGGCAACTGCGCACCCGGGCTCACGTGAACGTATTTGCCTGGATGCCGGTGCTCAGCTTCGCCCTCGATGCGAAGCTGCCCCGTGTCACCCGTTGGGACCCGGAAACCGGCAAGGTCGCCATCGACCCGGACCAGTACCAGCGCCTGTCGCCGTTCGATCCGAAGGTGCGGCAGATCATCGGCGAAATCTACGAAGACCTGGCCCGCACCAGTGCCATCGACGGCGTGCTGTTCCACGACGACGCGGTGCTGTCGGACTTCGAAGACGCCAGCCCGCTGGCGCTCAAGGCCTACGCCGCCAATGGCCTGCCGGACACCATCGAAGCCCTGCGCGCCGACCCTGCGGTGATGCAGCGCTGGACGCGTTTCAAGAGCCGCTACCTGATCGACTTCACCCATGAACTGACCGCCAAGGTCCGCACGCTGCGCGGCCCGCAGGTGCAGACCGCACGCAACATCTTCGCCGAGCCGATGCTCAACCCGGGCAGCGAAGCCTGGTTCGCGCAGAACCTCGACGACTTCCTCACCAGCTACGACTGGACCGCGCCCATGGCCATGCCGCTGATGGAAGGCCAGGACCTCAAAGGCTCCAACGCCTGGCTGGAAAAGCTCGTGGCCACCGTCAAGGCCCGCCCCGGCGCGCTGCAACGCACAGTCTTCGAGTTGCAAGCCAAAGACTGGCGCACCTCGGCCGCTCCCGATCTGGACGGTGCGCAAATGGCCGAGTGGATGGGCGTGCTCAAGCGTCAGGGCGTGACCAGTTTTGGCTACTACCCCGACAACTTCCTGGAGAACTCGCCGGATCTGAAAACCGTGCGTCCGGCCCTTTCCAACCAGTGGAATCCTTGACTCATGTTCGACAGAATCCTCGCGCTTATCGTCTTGTCATTGGTATTGGGTGTGCCCCTTGGGCTGATCTTTTTGGTCACCGGGCAGTTCCTGATGGACTTCGTATTCTTCTATCCGCTGTTCATGTCCGGCTTGTGGATCGCTGGCGGCCTGTACTTCTGGCTGCACTGGGAGCGCCATTGGCCGTGGGCGGATGACACGCCGGCGCCGGTGCTGGCCGGTGAGCCACTGATCTCGATCCTGATCCCTTGCTACAACGAAGGCGACAACGCCGCCGAAACCATCGGCGCCGCGTTGGCCCAGCAGTACCGCAACATTGAAGTGATCGCGATCAACGACGGCTCCAGCGACAACACCGCCGCCGTGCTCGATGCGCTGGCGCTGAAAGAACCGCGTCTGCGGGTGCTGCACCTTGCGCAAAACCAGGGCAAGGCCGTGGCCTTGCGCATGGGTGCGGTAGCCGCGCGCAGCGAATACCTGGTGTGCATCGACGGCGATGCATTGCTCTCGCCGAACACGGCGGCGTACCTGGTGGCGCCGATGCTCGACAACCCGCGCCTCGGTGCCGTCACCGGCAACCCGCGGATTCGCACGCGCTCCACCTTGATCGGCCGGGTGCAGGTGGGCGAGTTCTCTTCGATCATCGGCTTGATCAAGCGCACCCAGCGGGTCTTCGGGCGGATCTTCACCGTCTCCGGCGTGGTGGTGGCGTTTCGGCGGGCGGCCCTGGACCGGGTCGACTACTGGAGCACCGACATGATCACCGAAGACATTGACGTGAGCTGGAAGCTGCAACTGGACCACTGGAGCATCTTCTACGAGCCCCGCGCGCTGTGCTGGATCCTGATGCCGGAAACCCTCGGCGGCCTGTGGAAGCAGCGCCTGCGCTGGGCCCAGGGCGGCGCCGAAGTGCTGTTCAAGAACATCCGGGGCATCTGGCAATGGCGCCATCGCTACCTGTGGCCGCTGCTGTTCGAGTACTGCCTGTCCACCGGCTGGGCCTTCACCTTTTTGCTTTCGGTGATCTTTTGGGCCGTGGGCAAAGTCGTGACGCTGCCCGCCGCCATCGCCGTTGACTCGCTGATGCCGCCGGCCTTCACCGGCTTGCTGTTGGCGGTGGTGTGCCTGGTGCAGTTCGCGGTGAGCATCATGATCGACCGGCGCTATGAAAAGGGCCTGTGGAAAACCCTGTTCTGGACCGTCTGGTACCCGCTGGTGTTCTGGTTGGTGAGCCTGTTCACCACCCTGGTCAGCTTCCCCAAAGTGTTGTTCCGCCAACACCAGAAACGCGCGCGCTGGGTCAGCCCGGATCGCGGTATCAAAGCCCCCACTACGGATGTGCAGCCATGAACCTGATCCGAACCCAACAGCGCCCGGTGATGTGGGCGATCGACGTATTCCTGACCCTGCTGGCCTGGGCCGGGCTGATCCTCCTGCTGGTGCGCGGCATGGTGCCGATGCTCGACAGCCACGGCGGCCCGCGGATCGAAGCGCCGATTTTTGCGGCGCTGGACACCTTGCAGATCTACCTGTGGATCGCCGTGTTCAACGCGGTGGTGCTGATCGGTTGGGCGCGTTACCAGCAGCAACGCGGCAAGCGGTTTGCCCAGCGCCGTTCGGCGGCCAAGGCCCTGAGCGACCAGCGTTTGAGCGACAGCTTCAGCCTGGGGGAAGGTGACCTGGAGCAACTGCGCCGCCCGGGTGTGCTGGTGATTCATAACGACCACGAAGGGGGCGTGCAGGAAGTGACAGCCCATGTGTCCCGGCATGTGGAGCGGCCAGGGTTGAAGTTGGTAGCGGGGCAGGAGCGGACCAAGGAGGTTGGTTAACCGGGATGCCGAAAAATGGGATGCAATTCACAAAATAACTGCGAACTTTTCCCATCTTTTGGCTACTAACCAGTCTGGATACCAGATTGATGGCCAAATAATGGCAATTGTAAGCGCCATAGTTGGAGTTGTATCAAAACTGTTACCGCTTGTCGGAATAAAAATTCCAATTGCAAGCACTTAAGCGTTGCTTGATTTATTTATTGTTAATAATCAGCAACTTATAGGCCTGCGAAATATAACTTCCAATAAAGCCAGAATGTTGGCCCACCGGAAGTTCGATGTTAGTTTGCCGGCCCCCGCTTTTTCGACGGATCGAACATGTCTTTATTATTGCCACGGACTCGGCTGCTGCTGGGCGTTTGCCTGCTGACTTGCTTCGCACTCAATAGTGCGACGGCTGCGCCCACGCCTGGCGATCAGGACCTGATCCGTGATCGGCAAAACCGTCTGCTGGAAGAACAGCGCCGGCGCCTTGAAGACCTCAAGGAACTGCCCGGCAAAGAAGCCAAGCCCGAAGCGCCTGCCACCCCGGCTGACACCCGTTGCTTCCCGATCAAAGACATCGAACTCAAGGGCGCCGACAGCCTGCCTGCACCGGACCGCGAGCGCCTGCTCAAGCCATATATCGGCCAGTGCCTGGGCGTGTCCCAGCTCAATCAAGTGCTCAAGGCGATCACCGACTACTACATCGACAAAGGCATGGTCACCAGCCGTGCTTACTTGCCGCAGCAGGACCTGTCCACCGGCCACCTCCAGGTGTTGGTGGTGGAAGGCAAACTCGAAGGCTTGAAGGGCGCCGACGGCAGCAACCTGTCCCAACGCGAGTTGGCCATGGCCTTTCCCGGCAAGGTTGGCGAGCAGCTCAACCTGCGGGAAATCGAGCAGTTGGTGGACCAGTTGAATCGCTTGCCGTCCAAGCAGGCACAAATGGAACTGACCCCCGGCAGCCAGGTGGGCGGCAGTGAAGTACAGGTCAAGAACGTCCCGCAAAAGCCCTGGCGCGCCAGCCTGTCGCGCAATAACGACGGGCAGAAAAGCACCGGCGAACAGCAGTGGGGCGCCGGCCTTGAGTGGGACAGCCCCCTGGGCCTGGCCGACCAGCTTGTGTTGCGCGGCGGCCACGATGCCGTCAGCGACCACCAGAAAACCTCGAAAAACACCATGCTGTATTACAACGTGCCGTGGGGCTGGTGGAACTTCAGCTACACCTACAGCGAGAGTGATTACCGCGCTCTGGGTTACGCCGACACCTTCAAGTTCAAGCAATCTGGCGACAACGAAAACCACCAGTTGCGCGCCGAGCGCGTGATCCATCGCGACGACGTCAGCAAGACCTCGGTCAACGTCGGCCTGGCCCATTTGCGCACCAACAACTACATCAACGACGCCCACCTCGAAACCAGCAGCAACCGCCTCAGCGAACTGCAACTGGGCATCAACCACGGCCGCCGCATCGGCAATGCCTTCGTCAACCTCGACCTGGGCATGCAGAACGGTATCGGCGCCTTCGATGCCCAAGCTGAAAACGAGCGCGATCAGTACGGCAATCGCCTGCCCAACGCGCGCTACCGTAAATACACCGCCACCGTCAGCTACTTGCAGCCGTTCACGCTGTGGGGCGAGTCGTTCAGTTTTTCCAGCCTGGCCACCGGCCAACGCAGTGAAGACATCCTGTTCAGCCCCCAGCGCATGAGCCTCGGCGGCTCGGCCTCGGTGCGCGGTTTCAAAGACCAGCAGCTCACCGGCGACAGCGGCGGCTACTGGCGCAACGACGTGCGCTGGGCGCGCCCGGTGACCTGGGACTGGATGCGCCCGGCCTTTGCCGAATACGGCGCCAGCGTCGGCTACGACCAGGGTGTGATCAGCAACGACCGCTACAACGGTGAAGTGCATGGCCGGGTCTCGAGCAACTCGTTGGAGTTGTTCGCCCGTGGCAAATACGTCAGCACCAGCGTGACCTTTGCCCATTCCCTGGAACGCCCGGCAGTGATGAGCGAGCGCGAAGCGCCGATCTACTTCCGCATGGATTTCTTCCTGTAATTCAACGCCCCGTTACATCGAGAATATGACAATGGATGTTCGCCACTTTGCCTTCCTGGCCCGCCAACCTTCTGCTGCGCTGAAACCGCGAGACTCGTTCTTCGGCCTGCCCAAGCGCGGCCTGGTGCTGATCCTGGCCAACGCGCTGTTCTGGCAGCCACTGCTGGCCCAGGCCGAAGGCATTGTGGTCAGCGCGCCGGGCACCACCGTCGGCCAGGCCGGCAATGGCGTACCGGTGGTGAACATCGCCACCCCCAATGGCAGTGGCTTGTCCCATAACCAATTCAAGGACTACAACGTCGGCCCCAACGGCGTGATCCTCAACAACGCCAACGGCCCCGTGACGAACACCCAGCTGGGTGGCTACATCGTCGGCAACCCCAACCTCAAGGGCGGCGCGGCCAGCGTCATCCTCAACGAAGTCAACGGCGGCAGCCCCAGCCAATTGCGCGGCTACACCGAAGTGGCGGGCCAGTCGGCCAAAGTCATCGTCGCCAACCCGTACGGTGTTACGTGCAGCGGTTGCGGCTTTATCAACACCCCCAACGTAACCCTCACCACCGGCAAACCGGTGCTCGACGCCAGCGGCCAGTTGCAGCGCTACCAGGTTGACGGTGGCGCCGTGACCATCGACGGCGAAGGCTTGAATGCCAGCAACGTCGACCGCTTCGAAATCATCACCCGTTCGGCCAAGATCAATGCGCAGATCAATGCACGGGAATTGACCGTCATTGCCGGGCGTAACGACGTCGATGCCAACAGCCTGAAAGCCACCGCGCGCGCCGATGACGGCAGCGCAAAGCCAGAGCTGGCCATCGATTCCTCGGCATTGGGTGGCATGTACGCCGGTGCGATCAAACTGGTGGGCACCGAGGCCGGCGTGGGCGTGAAGCTCGACGGTACCTTGGCCGCCAGTGGTGGGGATATCCAGTTGGATGCCAATGGGCGCCTGAGCATGGCGCAGACGGCGACCACCGGTAACCTCAAGGTCACCGCGCAGAACGTGAACCTGACCGACAAGGTCTACGCCGCCGGCAATGTGCAGGTGAGCAGTGCTGAAGAACTGGTCAACCAAAAGAGCCTGGCCGCTGGCCAACGCATCGAACTCAAAGCCACCACCGTCACCAACCCGGGCATCATCGAAGCAGGCGTGCAGGCCGATAACAGCCGCAATGCCACCGGCGATGTGGTGGTGAATACGCAAACCCTGAACACCAGCGGCAACGTCCTGGCCAGCCGCTCGCTGAGCGCCACGGCCACCCGGGAACTGAACAACCAGGGCGCAGTGATCCAGGGTAAAACCGTCACGCTGAACAGTGCCAGACTGACCAACCAGGGCGCCACCGCGCGGGTGTATGGCGAGCAAGCGCTGGCGATCAACGCGCCGGCCATCGTCAACCTCGGCGGGCTGATTCGCTTCGGTGCCGATCAGGCGGCAACGCTGAAAACCGATTCGCTGGATAACCGCCAGGGCCATATCCAGGTCGCGGGCGGCAGCTTGACGCTCAACAGCGGCACGCTGAATAACACCGGCGGGCAGATTGTCGCGGGCAACCTCGGTGTAACAGCGGACACAATCAACAACCAGAACGGTTTCCTGGTTGCCGACGCCGTGACGGTCAACGCCGCCCGCCTCGACAACAGTGCCAAGGGCTTGATCAGTGCCGAGAAAGGCGCGCTCAACCTCACCGTCACCAACACCTTCAACAACAGCCAGGGTCATGCCCAGGCTGGCACTGACTTGAACCTGCGCGCCGGTGACGTCGCCAACCAGGACGGCAAGCTGGTGGGTGGGCAACTCACCGCTACCGTCGGCAGCCTCAGCAACAACGACGCAGGTGTACTCAGCGCGGATGCCGGCAAGTTGACCTTGACCGTCGCCCAACAGCTGAACAACGCCAAAGGTCACTTGCAGGCCGCCCAGGGCGACATCGAACTGCACGCCGCGAGCCTGGATAACCAGGGCGGTGCCATCATCGGCAAGCAGTTACTGCTGGATGCGCGAAGCGGGCAGATCGACAACCGCGCCGGGCGTATCGTCGGTGACCAACTGGACGTGCGCGCCGGCAGCCTCGACAACCGCAGTGCCGGGTTGCTGGCCGGTGGTGTGCCGGGTGTGAGCGTGGTGCTGAACGACCAATTGCTCAACACCCAGGGCCGTATTCAAAGTGAGGGTGACCTGCTGCTGACCGGCAAGCGCCTGGGCAACAGCGCCGGGATCCTGCTGGGCAAGGCCCTCACTGTCACCGCGCAAGACCTCGACAACAGCAGCAAGGGCGCGCTGGTCAGCAATGACGGCGACATCACCCTCAACATCAGCAACCTGCTGACCAACACCAACGGCGTGATCGACGCCGCCGAACGCAGTGTGCTGGTCAAGGCCTTGACCACCCTCGACAACCAGGGCGGCACCTTGCGGGGCAAGCGCCTGGATATCGCGGCGCAAACCCTCGACAACGACCAGGGCCAACTCCTGGCCGGCAATCAGGGCGTGAGCTACCGCGGCCAGGACCTGAGCAATCGCCAGGGCATGATCCTCAGCGGTGGTGCGGCGGTCGACCTGACGCTGGGCACCTTGAACAACCAGGGCGGCACCGTGCAAGGCGACAGCTTGACGGTGACAGCCGACAGCGTCGACAACAGCCAAGACGGTACCAAGGCCGGCGCGTTGACCGCCTTGAAGAGCGACCTGCAACTGACGGTCGAGGCCTTGACCAACCGGGGCGGCAAACTGTTCGGCAAGGAGCACGTCACCGTCTCCGGCGCCACCCTGGACAACAGCGCCAACGGCCAGATCAGCGGCAATCAGCTCAGCCTGACCTCGCGTACCCAACTGACCAACCAAGGCGGCCTGATTGAGTCCAACCAGGGCCTGACCTTCAATGGCGGCAACCTCGACAACAGCGCGGGCGGCCAACTGCGGGCGATGGAAGGCGCCAGCAGCACGCTGACGGTCACCGACCAACTGAATAACCAGAACGGCATTCTTGAATTCGGCAGCCAGGCCTTCAGCCTCAGCGCCGGGCATCTGAATAACCAGGCCGGGCAACTGCAGCACGCTGGCACCGGCGTGTTCAGCCTCAATACCAGCAGCCTCAGCGGCAGCCAGGGCAGCATCAATGGCCTGGGCACCGCCGACTGGTCGTTCGGCCGGGTCGATGGCCTCGGCCGTGTGCAACTCAATGAAGCCTTGCACTACACCAGCACCCAGGGCCTGAGCCTCAAGGCCGGCGACCGCCTGGCCAGCGCCAAGGGGCTGACCCTGGATGTCGCCAGCCTGGATAACGCGGGCGAGTTGCTCAGCGACGGTGACCTGACTGTCAACCTGACCGGCGACATGACCAACAGTGGCCGCCTTTCGGCCCAGCAAAAACTGAGCGTGGTCGCCAACAACCTCAGCCAGAACGGCGGGCGTTTGGCCGGCGGCACCACCACCCGCATCACCCTGGGCGGTACGCTGGATAACCTCGGCTACCTCACCGCACGCCAGCAACTCGACATTGCCGCCGCACAGATCAACAACCGCGGCACCCTCGGTTCACAAGGCAACGTCAACCTCAACGCCAGCAATGGCATCAGCAATAGCGCGGACACGCTGCTGTTCAGCGGCGGTGATCTGACCCTGCGCGGGAACAGCTTCAGCAACCTGTACGGCGACGTCTACAGCAAGGGCAACCTGAGTTTCGCGGCGCTCGATGGCGGCATGGCGGCGGGCTTCAGCAACCTTTCCGGTACGGTTGAAAGCGAAGGCAATATCGGCATCAGTGCGCGGAATGTGGAAAACGCCAAGGCTGAATTCGAGTTGGGCCAGACCGTCACCACCGGCAGCCTCAATTGGCAGTGCGGCCAGCACTGCGGCGGGCACGACTCGTTCAAGCGCGGTCAAATCACCATCAACCAGACCTACCTTGAATCCGCGATCAAGGACTCGGCCTCTGCGCGCCTGGTGGCGGGCAAAGACCTGCTGATCCAGGGCGACAACGTCCAGAACCGCTATAGCCTGCTGGCGGCGAATGGCAACCTGAGCATCACCGCCAACGACCTGCTCAACCAGGGCGCCGCGACTCGCACCGGGCAGAACACCATCGTCATCGGCACCCCGCAGCGCATCGACACCGATGAGTGGGACCGGATGGAATACATCGACGTACCCGCCTTCAACGCAGCGGTGGCAGCGGGTAATTTCGATGAAGCACGCTTTGAGGTGCTCAAGGCCCGGTCGAGCGACTGGCGTTTCTCCGAACAAAGCAACGTCACCACCTGGACCGACAACGGCGGCCCGGGCTACACCGCGACGATACAGGCCGGTGGCGCGGTCAACCTCAACGTTGCGCGCACCCTGCAAAATGGCACGTTGCACACCAACACCCTGGAGCAACTGACCGGCACCCTCGGTGACGACCAGACCGGCATCCCCGTCGGCGGCATCAACATCAACCTGAGCAAGCACGTCAACGACGCCACCGCCCAGGCGCCAAGCAGCGTATTGCCGGTGACCAGCATCGCGCCCGACGGCCGCTACGTACCCGTGGACTACACCGGCGAGTCCTTCACCCCGGTCGACCCCACCACCGCGCCCGGCTTCCAGTTGCCCAAGGGCGACTACGGCCTGTTCATCAAAAACGCCGACCCCACCAGCCACTACCTGATCGAGACCAACCCGAACCTCACCACTGTGGCGGGCTTCTTCAGCTCCGACTACATGCTCGGCAAGCTCGGCTACAGCCCCGACAACGCCTGGCGTCGCCTGGGTGACGGGCAATACGAGTCACGGCTGATCCGCGATGCCGTGCTGGCGCAAACCGGGCAACGCTTCCTCGCCGGTGGCCTGACCAGCGACTACGACCAGTTCCGCTACCTGATGGACAACGCCCTGGCCAGCAAGGACGCCTTGCGCCTGAGCGTCGGCGTATCCCTCACTGACCAGCAAGTCGGCGCCCTGACCCACGACATCGTGTGGATGGAAAACCGCGTGGTCGACGGCCAGACCGTGCTCGTGCCGGTGCTCTACCTAGCCCAGGCCGACTCCCGCAACGTGCGCGGCAACAGCCTGATCCAGGGCCGCGACCTCAACCTGATGACCGGCGGCGACCTGATCAACGTCGGCACCCTGCGCGCCAGCAACAACCTCTCAGTGGCCAGCAGCGGCAACATCTACACCGGCGGCCTGATCGAGGCCGGCAACAACCTCAGCCTGCTGGCCCAGGACAGCATCCGCAATTCCATGGCTGGCGAGATACGCGGCACCCAGGTCAGCCTCACCACCCTGAAGGGCGACATCACCAACGACAACACCGCCATCCAGGTGCGCCAGGGCGCCGGCATGCGCACCCTCACCGACAGCAGCGCCGGCACCATCACCGCCCGCGAAAACCTGGCCATCGACGCTGGCCGCGACCTCACCAACCACGGCGCACTCACCGCCGGCGGCGATGCCGACCTGAAAGCCGGGCGCGACCTCAACCTGATCGCCGTCAGCGACACCAGCGAGATCCACGCCTTCAGCGACGGCGGGCACAAATCCACCATCACCACCGACGTGAAAAACCAAGCGGCCACGGTCACGGCCGGCGGCAACCTGAGCATGGTGGCGGGGCAAGACGTCAACATCATCGGCAGCAACGCCACCGCGGCTAAGGACCTGAACATTCAGGCCGGGCGCGATTTCAACGTGGCGTCTGTCAGTGATGTGCACAACGTCGAAGGCAAGGAAAAGGACGGCAAGAAACGCATCAAGACGGCGGACGAGCAGACTACGCAGTTGGCCAGTGTGCTGACGGCGGGCAGGGACTTTACGAGCCAGGCCGGGCGCGACACCACGCTGGTGGCGAGCAAGATCAGTGCGGGGAATGAGGCTTATCTGTATAGCGGGGATAAGTTGAATTTGCTGGCGGCTGAGAACAGTACGCATACGTTGTATGACATGAAGGAGAACGGTGGCTGGGGCGCGAAGAAGACCAAACGTGATGAAGTCACCCGCGTTACCAACGTCGGCACCGAGATCAAGACCGGCGGCAACCTCACATTAGCCAGTGGCGGCGACCAGCTGTATCAGCGGGCCAAGCTCAGCAGTGGCAACGATCTGACGATTGCCAGTGGCGGCGCGATTACTTTTGAGGCGGTCAAGGACCTGCATCAAGAGAGTCATGAGAAGAGTAAGAGCGACCTGGCGTGGACCAGCGCCAAGGGTAAAGGCAATACCGATGAGACGCTGCGCCAGAGTGAGTTGATGGCGCAGGGACAGTTGGCGATTAAGGCCGTTGATGGTTTGAAGATTGATATCAAGCAGATCGATCAGAACACGGTTAGCCAGACGATTGATGTGATGGTGAAGGCTGATCCCCAGTTGGCTTGGTTGAAAGAAGCCGAGAAGCGTGGGGATGTGGATTGGCGGCATGTGAAGGAGCTGCATGATTCCTTCAAGTACAGCCATTCCAGCCTAGGCCAGGGGGCAATGCTGGCGATCATCATTGTCGTCACTGTATTGACGGCAGGAGCGGCCAGTGCGCTTGCTGCGTCAGCTGGCAGTGCAGTGGGTGCCGGGTCGACCATGGCTGCGGCGACAGCCGGAACTGTTTCGGCATCGGGAGCCGTAGTAGGCGCAACGTCAGCCGGCCTCGGCAACATCATTGCGACTGCCTCTTTGACCTCCTTGGCGAGCACTGGCGCGGTCAGCACGATCAATAACAAGGGCAACCTCGGGGCGGCGTTCAAGGAAACCTTTAGCAGCGATAGCATGAACCAGGCGCTGATCGCTGGCGCCTCGGCAGGCTTCGTAAATTACGCCAGTGGCAATTGGTTCGGCGCACAAAGCGACCCTGTTACCAACAAAGTGAGCGGTCCCAGCGTAGTGCCTCACTGGAACGACCCGGCCGCTATTGGGCGTTTCGGAACGATCCAATTGGCGGGCGGAGCAGTGCGCGGAACGCTTTCTGAAGCGCTTGGGCAAGGCAGCTTCAAGGACGCCATGAAAGGCAGCCTTTTCGATGTACTGCAGGCGACCGCGTTCACAGGCGTTGGTGATTTTGGCAATGCCTTCAAACTTCAAGACAGTGGCCTGAGTAAAACAGCACTGCACGCCGTTGTGGGCGGGTTGCTTTCGGAAGCAATGGGCGGCGACTTCAAAACGGGGGCGATTGCTGCGGGTGCTAATGAGGCGCTTATTGTGGCGCTGGATAAGTCGCCTTTGCTGAGCAGCAGTGATCCAGCAGAGCATGATCGACTGGTCAATGCGGCGTCTAAGCTGGTGGGTTTACTCGCTGCGGCCAGTGTTAATGGCGATGTCGCCATGGGCTCTGAAATCGCTGGGAATGCACAGTCTTACAACCGGAAGCTTCACGCTCTTGAGCGAAAACGTCTTGATGAAGAGGCTAAAAAACTTAGCGGGTCTGTAGGGGGAAGTCAGTCCGGACTCGCCTGGGGGGATTTACTCACCTATGTGGCGGCAGGCGAAGTTGATAAGCAATCGTCTGGGCAGCTGAGTGATGCGTTGGACAAATATAATCCAAACAGTCCGATCGGTCAGCGACTGCTAGAGGACCTGAGTACCGCTCAAAAAGTGATTTCTCAAATACAGAACGAAAAGGTTTTACTCACGTGGACAGATGGTTCATCCATTGTGGCCAATGGAGAGAAAGTCTATGCATTTGGCGCGACGCCAAAGCAATACGCAGATCCGCTTCTGTTTAACTCTTCCAGCGAAACGACCTATAAAAATGCTGAAGGCGGGGCGAGTATCGTTCCTGATAAATGGGTCGAGCAATATGGTGAAGTAGTTGCTACCAAGAAATTGCGAGAAATTAGCGCCGCCAGCAGTGATGCGGATCTTTCGTCGGAGCAGTGGGCGACGTTGCGAGACCACCTCCATTCTGGAGATAAGGCTAACGGAAATATAGATTTAGAAATTCTGTCAGCGTTATTGTTCAAAGGTCGACCGGTAGAAGCCAGCTTCCCAGTTGCAGTGAAAGAGCTGGGAGTGCGAGAGATACTGGAGAGCGCCGAAAAGATAACATTGAAGGAACGTCTACTTGAGTTCAAAGCTAGCCGTGAAGCAGCTGAAGCCAGTTTGCCAGAGTCTGGAGCGTATCGTGATGCAAAAGAAGCGGAGGCATTAGTTAAAGCAGAAAAGGCTGCTTTGGAACGCATTGGAAGCAATCCTAAAGGAGCTGACTTAACCGATAAAGCTCCAAACACGATACTTGATCAACAGGCCGCAAAAGATAAAGAAAAGTTTTTTGAACTCGCTACCGCAGATGACTTGGCGGTAACTAGAGCAAAGTATAATTTGCCAGATGGGAACACGATAGGTGTCGCTAGAACAGACATTCCTGGGTTTGAGTCAGACGTCATCGAAGGCCTTTCACCAGTACTGCGTCGTAATTCTGGGCTGCCAAGCCTAGATGAACTATACGGAGAGGCAAGAGTGATCAAGTCGCCTTATAACAACCCGCTATTTACTCGGCATGCGGAAGAGGATCTGTTTAACAATGTGGCTAACAAAATTGACAAGCAAGGCTTGACAGCTGCCCAGTTAGATGGTCGGGTTGTGGATGTGAAGATTTCTAATGCAAGTGGTATCTGTAATAAGTGTAGTGCAGGTTTGACGGGTAATAGTGACCTGAATGGGGTGGTTAAACAATTCAGTCAGCGCTATCCTACTCTTCTGCTAAGAGTTACCGCTGAGGGAGGGGCAGCAATGCCAAATCGTCTAACAGTCCTAGTTAAAGATGGGAGAATAGTTAATGGACAATGAAGAAGCGCTTAAAGTCATTGACAGTATGATGTGGGTAAAGAAAGCCTCAATTTTCCTTCTGTTGCTTGATTATGCTCTACGTAACCTTGACTCGGCGAGTGATACGCAAAAAAAATGTCAGGAGGCAGTTGATAAGTGTTGGCGATGGTTGTCTGATCGAGGGCTCAGTGCTGATGAATTAGCATATTATCTAGACTCCGATGATATGCAGAGCGGACCGCTGGCAGAAGGAAATTTTGCATCTGAAAGCGTAGAACAAAATAGTTTAATTTTAATATTGTTGGTGATCGGTTTTTTTGCCAATAAGGCCTATAAGATTGTAGGGCTACAAGAGCAAATGTCTGAGCCGGTATGTGAGGCGGACGAGAGCTCTGCTGTATATATTGTTGATTATATTGAACGGATAGGCTTGTCTGATAAGTTGAGTGTTTATCTATCTGCACACGTTTTGGAAAATAGGGGGCAATCCACGTTTTAATGCTGGCAGAGTTGCTCTTTAACGTAAAGGGGAAGGATTTATTTAGGACGTAAAAGTGACGGATTTGTTTAAATATTAGATTTAAAAACTCCAGCTAGGTCGATTAAATAAATCCGTCCCCTTTGCCCAGAGTGAGTATAAAAAATGGAAAACTTGGAACTCTCCGAGTTAAAATTTCCGAGTATGAGAGAGGAGCTGGTTTCCTATCTGGCAGGTTTGTCGGACTCAGATTACCAGTACCGTGCCTGGGTAGAACGTTCATCGCCGAATTTAGCTTATGATGAACTTGATTACACAATACATTTTTTATATGACGATACAGGGCTCGCTGAAAATGCATACACTTGGATAGGGCTAGTTTTGAAAAATGATCAGGAAGCTAGAGCCATCGAGGACGTGGTTCAAGCTATTGACGCGCTTTTTGATAAGTATGGTCCTGATCTTTCTGATAAAGAGTATTTGGAAAAAGAAGAGTGGGCACGCATAGTGTGCGTTTCTAAAGATGCTTTAAAAGTTTTGCTTCCTGGTAAATGAGGTTGTTTAACCTAGTTAAAGGGGCGGCACCCAGGCCGCCCGGCTTTTACTCAGGATGGATCGGTATTGAGTCTGCGACTGATGACATCCAGCAAATCACACCCATCTCGCAGCGGAATCGCCAGCAATTGGGCGAAGTCTTGAAGCACCACAGCATCGCTGCTGAGCTGTTCACGGAAGGCCAGGTTTTCCAGCAGTTGGGTGACGGCGCGAATCCGGTACACGGCGGCGTCGTGGAGGACATCGAGGGGCGCATGGGTGTCGATAAGCAGGGCGGGGACGGTGCAGTCGTGGCCCGTGAGGGGCATGTATCGATTCATTGTCAGTACTCTGTTGGTGGATTAAGCCACCACTCACTCGTCGCCAAACGAATGGGTGGCAGCTGTACGCAGGTTGGCGAACCGGCAACAGAGTAAACCGGCAGACCCGGAGGTCTCCCGCGCACAGCCGCCATATCATGCACAGCTTTGCGGGTGCAAAAACACCTGCATAGAAGCGGGATGCTTTTGCGCTCTGTTGTCAGGTCGCCAAACCTGAATCGCCATATGGGCGACGGCCCGGACTATAAGCCCGCACCCAAACCCACGCAAGGCAGCAAAGTACTGGCCCAATCACAAGGCCTCATGTCTTCACCCCCATTGCCGACACACTGGCGTTGATTAAACGCATCCACCCACCACCAACATTAAAGGACTGATGTGAAAAACCTTCTCCTGGTTCTCCTCTCCACCCTCATCCTGGGCGGCTGCGTCAGCCAGCCCCTCACGCCCGAGCATCGTGCGCAGGTCAAGACGGTCAAAGTGCTGCCCGTAAAGTGGGAAAAGAACATGGTCTACATGGGCCGTGAACAAGCCTGGGGTGCGGCCTTGGGTGCCGGGCTTGGCGCGGGCGTCGGCATGGCCAGCGGCGCGTCCAAGCTGGGCACGGCAGCCTTGAGCGGCGCGGGGTTTGCCGCCGGCATGAAGGCGGGGCAACTGGCCGAGATGTCGACGCCGGCGGCGATCCTCACGGTGATGGACGCCGAAAATATCGACTTGGGTGTGTTGCTCAAGCAGGCCTTCATTGATGCCTTGGGTAAGACGTCATCGCTCAAAGTGGTGGGTGACGACGAGCCGGCCGATGCGCAGATTCAACTGACGGTAGGCGAGTGGGGCTTTCGCCTGACCCAGGGTTTCAGCAGCGTGGTCTACCCGACGCTCACCGTGGTGGCGCGCATGGACCGTGGCGACGAGATGCTCTGGCGCACGGTGGAGTCGATCACGCCGTTCAATGGCCAGAATGTCTACGGTTACACGCCGCTCACTTATCGCACTGATCCTGAGGCGTTGCGCCGCGCGTTGACGGGTATCACGCAGATCTCCGGGAGTTATCTGGTGAAGGAGCTCAAGTAGACCAGCGAGAGGTCGCCGCGTGGCTTGCGGTGGCTGATCCTGACGCGAGCAGTTTGATAGAACCCGCCGAGCACCTTGAACATTTTGTATATCCCATTGTCTTTACCCCGCCCACCCGCAACCGGTCGGGCTGCATGGACTGCAGCGTTTTCAAATGACATTAAGGATTAATGTGAACCTCGCCCCCCAAGCCTCTTTTCTGTCACCGCCCGCTGTGGTGCACAGGCGCGCGCCTGCGTTTCAGGAAGGCACCCTGGGGGAATGCATTCGGATCAATTGATCCCTCGCTTAGTACACCTACTGCCGCCGGGCCTATTGGCGGCTTTTAATGTAGTTCATGGAGTTTGAAATGAAGCGTAAGCAGTTCCAGAAAAGCCTGTTGGCACTCATGGTCGGCGCAATCAGTACGCAAGCGCTGGCGGTGGAATTCGACCTGGGGCAGGGCAAGAACATTTGGGTCGGCGAGACCTTTAATGAGTCATTGATTATCAACGGGACGTTCTCCGAAGTAGTGGTGCCGACCACCACCAACCCTGCCGGACTGGGTGTGGCCAACACCACTATCCAGGGTTCGTTGATCAACCGTGCCGACATCACTCTGGATTCCCAGGGCGCCGCCATCCGTGCGATTGCCCTGGACCCGCTGTTCTGGTCGGGCCCGCAGAACCTGAGCCCGGGAACTGTCACCGGGGACGTGGTCCAGGCGGGCAACATTCTTATGAAAAATGGGGGTTACGAGGGGCTTGAGATCGGCGCGACGACCATCGGTGGAAGTGTCATCAACTCCGGCACCATCCGTTCCACGCTGCCCCTGAGCCCGCCGGCTTCACCCTCCTACGTGGATGGCGGCGAAGGCATTTACCTGCATGGCACCACCATCGCCGGCGACGTCTCGAACACCGGTGTGATCGACATGAGCGGTGATTACGCCATCGGCCTGATCCTCGACCGCCAGAACAATCTGGGGACCACCGTCGGCGGCAAAATCCTCAACGCCGGCACGCTCAAAGCGACGGGCGAGGGCGCCTGGGGCATCGAGGTGGAAACCGACACCAACCCTCTGCGCATCGAAAACAGCGGCCTGCTTTCTGCCAACGGCAATGACGCCAAGACGGTGATGTTTCTAAACGGTAAGGTCGACTACATCCTCAACACCGGCACCGTCGAGGCCACGGGCACCAACGCCAATGCCTTCGAGTTTGCCGGGGCAACCTTTGCCCAGAACAGCGCGACCGGCGCGCGCGGCATCGTTAACCGCGGCACGATCAGCGCCGATGGCACAGCCATTCATGTAGATGCCGCGGACCAGACCTCGGCGTTCGAGATCAACCAGCAAGCCGGCGAAATCCGCAGTAACGCCGGCATCGCCATCGACGCCGCCAACCTTGCCACGCTGAATTGGACCGGCGGCAAAATCACCGGCGACCTGCTCAACTTGAGCGCGGTGAATGTCGCAGGCCAGGCCGATTTCACCGGCAGCCGCATCATCGCGCCGGTATCGGTCAACTCGGGCTCGCTGAACCTGTCGGCGCCCGGTACTGCGATCACTGGCAACCTCAACGTTGCTAGCGGCGCAGGTATTGATATGCACCTGGCCGACAGCGTAGTGCCGACCACGCCGTACCTGACCGTCAACGGTGCAGCGAATTTCGCCCAGGCTTCGAAGCTGACCGTGAGCGCCAAACCGGGCGACTTCGCCAGCACCAACAACGGCACTCAGTACACCCTGTTGCAAGCCACCAGCGTGCAAGACAATGGTCTGTCTGTGGCCAGCTCGTCCTCTCTGCTGAACGTGCTGAGCTACTCGGCCGACGCGCAAACGGTCAAGGCCGTGGTGGCGGTTAAAGACAACCAGCAAGTGCAGCAGGAGCTCGCCGCGGTGGGCGCCGGCGCTGCGTCAGCGACGGCGGTGAACACCTTTAAAAACGACGTACTAAGCGGACTCAATCAGAACGACCCAGTGTTCCAAACCCTGGCTGACGCCGGCACAGCACAGCAGCTTGCTCAGGTCAGCGAACAACTCAAGCCGGACGTCAATCGCGGCGCCCTGGACGTGGCGTTGTCGGGCCAGACCGTGGTCAACGGCGCCATCTTCAACCGCCTCACCGACCAGCGCGAAAGCCATCAAACCGGCGGCGTGTGGGTGCAGGGCCTGAGCAGCAACATGGACCAGGACGGGCGTGGCGGCAACAACGGCTACTCGGCCAACAGCAGCGGCATGGCCGTGGGTGTGGACGGGCGCTTGAACGACACCACCACGTTGGGCGTGGCGTACAGCTACCTTAACTCCAACATCCATTCCGACCTCGGCAACAAGACCGACGTGGAGGGCCATGCGCTGTCGCTGTACGGCAACTGGTCGCTGCAAAACTGGTTTGTCGACGGCAGCCTCAGCTATGGCCATAACGACAACGACAGCAAACGCCATATCGCCGGCACCACAGCCAAGGGCAGTTACGACAGCAATGTGCTGTCTGCCAGTGTGATCGGCGGCTACAGCTTCAAGCCGTCGCAGGCCGTGGTGATCGAGCCGCGCGTGGCAGCGCGTTACGCCAACGTGCGCATGGACGGTTTCAACGAGAAGGGCTCCTCGGCCGCGCTGAGCACCCAGTCGCAACGCTATGAAGTGGGCGAGCTGGGCGCTGGTGTGCGCTTGGCGGGCAACTTGCCCATGGGTGCCGGTAGCCTGCAGCCGGAAGCAACCTTGATGGCGTATCACGACCTGATGGGTGATCGCGTCGCACAAACCTCCAGCTATGTGCTCGGCGGTTCTGCGTTCACCGTCACCGGCGCTTCGGTGGCGCGTGACAGCTATGAAGCCAGTGTCGGCGTGAACTACCAGGTGTCGGACTTTACCGTGGGTGCCAGCTACACCCGCCAGGCCCGCAGTGGTTTTGATGCCGATGGGGTCATGCTCAAGGCGCGGTACGCGTTTTAAGTATTACGGCCGATAGAAAACGGCATCGGGCTGCGGTTCTCCCACGTAGCCCGAGCCAGATTTTTAAATGTGCTCAAGGAAGTAACCCATGAAAAAGACCTCACTCTTAATCCTCGCCCTGGCCTTGGCCGGCTGCCACTCCACTGCCAGGAACTCCTCGCCAAGCCTGCTGACGGACGGCGTCCAGTTGCAGCAGAAAAAGGTCGAGGTGGACGCCGAACACGCCAAGGTCATCATGAAGGCAACCGGTTTTACCTATCCGGTGCAGTTCTCCGTACGCCGTAGTTCCGATGCAGATCAGCGACCGGAAATCCTCGGGACGGTGGTGGATTCCGGCCGTGGCAAGGTATTCGGCTGGATCGCCAAGATGAACGAAGTGGGCAACAGCGCCGTCGCCAAACGCTTCCCGCAGTTGGAAGTGCAGGCTGACCCGGGGCAGCCCTTTGAAGTGATCGGCGAGTCACGGGTCTACAACGCCAACTACGTTGGCCTCGTCAAAACCTATGTGTATGAATGCGGCCCCATGAGTTCGACCTTCAAGCCTGAGAAGCAAAAGGTCTACCTGGTGGAGTTCGTGATTATCGGGAAGGGGTGTGAGCAGCATGTGTATGACGTGACTGCGCCTAATGAGCGTATTCCTGTGGCGACTGTGGCTCCGGCGGCGTGAGCCAGAGCCCGGCGCCAATGCAAATCCGATAGTCGCTCAGGTATCGACGGGTACCGCCGGGCTCCGTGGCAACAGAAGAGGCGCTGATGATTTCTGCAGATGATGTTGATGGCCTACTTGAAGATATTTTCGAGGGGCACAAGGACTTGGCGGTGTTTGTCGCTGGTGGCAAGTACTACTACCTGGCAGACGACAAGGGAAATTTCTGTATCGATGTCAGGCCTGAATACAGGAGCTATGTCGAAAGTGGCGTCATGGACAGTAGCCTCTATGACCAGGCCGTTTCCGAGTTCAGAGGGGGCGTTCCGGTCCTGGAGGTGAATACCTTTCAGCGTTATCTGGATAACAACAGCGTCAACGTTTATTCGCTGGAGTGGATGGTCAGTTTCTTCACCTACGGTTACTCCGCTGCCTACCTTGGCGAATTTCATAACCATATCGAGGCCGTTCTATCTGGCCACGCGAAGCCTCGTCTGGATGAATGCGAAAAAATGCGGATGAGGCTGCCCCGCTTTTATGTGGACCTGGATAGCAAGGTGTTCCGGCATGTTGATTGGGACAGGTTTCACGAGTCCTATGTGCCCTCGGACTGGGACGGGCAAGCGTCTGGATCATTCGCGGAGCTGATCCCGAAAGAGCAAAGATATTGGGTTGTGGATGGCATGGACTTTTGGACGTTGTACGCCTGATGGCGGGTTAGCTTCGTCGCCTTGGCGATAAGTTGGTCTGTGCCGTCGTGCCCCACTCGAAGTAACACACGCACCCGCGCAGGAGAAATACCGTGGTAATGACATTGGTAATGGTTGGACTGGGCCTGGCGATTTTGATGCAGCTGGCCATTTTTTGTGTGGCCGTAAAAAACTCGCTGGTGCATGCGCTGCTGTGCCTGTTTATCCCTTGTTATGTGTATGTTTATGCCAGAAAGGATCGCCAGGCCAGGCCGTTCCTTTGGGGGTGGTACACCGGTATTGGCTTGCTGGCCGCTGGGGCTATTGCTTCAAATTGAAGCGGGACTCGAAAAGGCGTCGGCAACGCCGTAAAATGAAGTCAAATTGACATCATTCAGGGAAGAGTCAGACATGCGCGTTGTTGCTTTACTCCTGGCATTCAGCTTTCTGGCTGGCTGCGCCTCCAAGCCGGCTTACTACATTTCGCCCGCACCGGTTCACATTCCCAAGACCGCCACCTATTGGCTCGATACCTTCGACGTTGACGTGGTGGGCAAGAACCCACGCTTCCTGCCTGATGACAAAGTCCGCGAGCAACTGGGTGTCGACCTGGTCAATCGCCTGATCACGGCCAAGCGCTACGCCACCAGCAAGGAAAGCGCCGACTATCTGTTGGATGTGAAGGTCGTCTACGCCCGTCATTTCCAGGATTCGAAGGGCGGGATCGCCACGGTGCTCGTTGATGACAACACGGTCCTGACCAGTGTGGATTTCAACTACCTGGTCAAGGTCAAGAAGGCCGGCGCGGAGGTATTACACTTCGCCAAGGACCGCGACAGCCTGGTTCCCGCGGGCTTGTTTGGCCAATGGCAGCAATACAAGACGATCGGCGGGATCGTCAGCAATACCGGCAACACCAGCGTCGAGCCGTTTTACACGGGCGTGTTGAGCCGCTTTATCGTCGATGATTTGCGCGATATTCCTTCACGCTAAGTTGCTTTAACCCGAATCACCCACTCCTTGCGTCTGACCTTGTGAACGGATCATTCACTCACGAGGTTCAGACCATGTCCCGTCCTGTTCTGCTGTTGCGTCCTGCCGCCCAAGGCTTTGCCGTGACCCTGCTGGTGGCGCTCGCCGGGTGTGGGCTTTCTTCATCCCGTGATGTGGCCAAGCCTGCTGAATCGGCACCTGTCGCGGAGCTGCACAGTGAGCCCGCCAGCGTTCAGGGGGCCATGGTCAAGCGGATGGTTGCTCCTGCACCGATGGCGTCGCGGTTGGTCATGAACGACGCCGTCGCCCTGCAATACGAGGCCGAGCCTCGGGAGCAATATCAAAACCTCCCGGACAACCCGATCCGCAGCGTGGCCGAAGCGCCGGTTTCCACCTTCAGCGTCGACGTCGACACCGGCAGCTATGCCAACGTACGACGTTTCCTCAACCAAGGCAGCCTGCCGCCCGAGGGTGCTGTACGACTGGAGGAAATGGTCAATTACTTTCCCTACGACTACGCCCTGCCTACCGACGGCTCGCCCTTTGGTGTGACCACGGAAGTGGCCCCCTCACCGTGGAACCCCCACACCCGACTGCTGCGCATCGGCATCAAGGCCTCGGACCGCGCCGTGGCGGACCTGGCACCGGCTAACCTGGTGTTCCTGGTAGACGTGTCCGGCTCGATGAATCGCCGCGAAGGCCTGCCGCTGGTCAAGAGCACCCTGAAACTGTTGGTGGACCAATTGCGCGACCAGGACCGCGTGTCGCTGGTGGTCTATGCCGGCGAATCGCGAGTGGTGCTCAAGCCCACCTCGGGCCGGGACAAAACCAAGATCCGCAACGCCATCGACCAACTCACCGCCGGTGGCTCCACCGCAGGCGCTTCGGGTATCGAAATGGCCTACCAAATGGCCCGCGAAGGGTTTATCGACAAAGGCATCAACCGCATCCTGTTGGCCACCGACGGTGACTTCAACGTAGGCGTGAGCGACTTCGACAGCCTCAAGCAAATGGCCGTCGACCAGCGCAAAAGCGGTGTGTCCCTGACAACCCTCGGCTTTGGTGTGGATAACTACAACGAACACCTGATGGAACAACTGGCCGATGCCGGTGATGGCAACTACGCCTACATCGACAACCTGCGCGAAGCCCGCAAAGTGCTGGTGGACCAGCTCAGCTCGACCCTCGCTGTGGTGGCCCGGGATGTGAAGCTGCAAGTGGAATTCAATCCGGCGCAGGTCAGCGAATACCGATTGCTCGGCTATGAAAACCGCGCCTTGAAACGTGAGGATTTCAACAACGACAAGGTCGACGCCGGAGAAATCGGTGCCGGGCACACGGTGACCGCGTTGTATGAAATTGTCCCGAAGGGGGAACAGGGCTGGCTGGAGCCCCTGCGCTACGCATCGGCGGCCAAGGCTGAGGGTAAAACTGATGAGTTGGCGATGTTGCGGGTACGCTACAAACCAGCGGAAGGCGGCAACAGCCGACTGATCGAACACCCGATCAGCAACCAGCAGAGCGGCAAACCCAGCGACGACCTGCGTTTTTCTGCCGCCGTGGCCGCCTTCGCCCAGCAACTCAAGGGTGATGGCCGCTACACTGGCACCATGAGTTTCAAGGACACGGCCGCACTGGCCCGCTCCGCTCGGGGCGACGACCCCTTCGGCTTGCGCAGCGAGTTTGTGCAACTGGTCGAATTGGCCCAGAGCATCCAGGCCCCGGCCAAACACTGATCCACCTCAAAGGAGTGCGCCACCTGATGGATTCACCCAGCGACGAAGCCCTGCTGTCCCGCTACCGCAGCGGCGACGGTGCAGCGTTCGAAGCCCTGTACGCGCGGCATCGACAGGGCCTGTACCGTTTTCTCGTGTCCTTGAGCAACAAGGCCGAACTGGCCGAGGAAGTGTTTCAGGACACCTGGCTCAGCCTGATCCGCAGCACCAGCGAGCTACAGGGCCGGGCGAGTTTTCGCACCTGGTTATTCCAGATTGCCCGCAACCGCCTGATCGACCACTGGCGCAAACACGGCATCCACAACCCGCTGCACGACAGCTACGATGAGCAGCTTCACGGCCAGCCCGACGACAGCGCCGGGCCCGAGCAACTGCTGAGCCTGAGCCGCGACCAGGCGCGCCTGGACAGTGCACTGCAAGACTTGCCCGAAGACCAGCGCGAAGTGTTCCTACTGCGCCTGCATGGCGAGCTGGAAGTGCCACAAATCGCCGCGCTCACCGGCGCCCCACTGGAAACGGTAAAAAGCCGCTTGCGTTACGCCCAGCAGAAACTGCGCCGACTGCTGGCCGAGGAGGTACCCGCATGACTGACTCCCGACATACCCAGGACTCGAACGACGACCTGCTGATCGAGCATTTCCGTCAACACACCCGCGGCGAGCCGCCGGCTTCCCTGGACGCCTTCATCTTGGCCACCGCCCACCGCGAAGCGCCCGTGCGGCAACCCGGCCTGTGGCAACGCTGGTTGCAGGCCTGCCAACGGCCGCGCTGGCAGATGGCATTTGCCACCGTCGCGGGTGTGGCCCTGATGATTGGTTTGGTCACGCGCTCGCCGGTGCCGCATCCGGAGTTATCCACAGGCACTTACGCGGCTGCTCCGCAAGAACTGGCCCGTCCGGCCCCGGCAGCAGCGCCGATGGCTCGATTCTCCGTGGCTCCGCAGGCCGATAGCGCACCGCAGGTGCAGGCAGAAGTCGCGGGTTCGCTGGCGGATGAGCCGGTGGCGAAGATGAGCAAGCGCGAGGCTGTTGTGCTGCCGCCATTGGAGCAAGGGCTGCAGGAAATCCTGCGGTTGCGGCAGGCAGGAGAGACGAAGGCGGCGGATGAGAAGCTGCTGGAGTTGCATAAGCGCTTTCCCAACGAGGATCTGCCGGCGCGGTTGGAGGCGTTGAAAAATCCTTGAGGTGGAGGTCGCCAGCTGGCGGTTGACGAGAAACTTCCGGCCTTTATAATCATCCGCAACACGGCCCCTGTCGGTTGATGCGCTTCGGTGCAGCAATTGCTCAGGGGTTTTTTATTGCCTTGATTTTTTCGATTACCAATCGCGCTCCTGCCAGTGGTGATCCACTCCCATGCCCTCCAAATTAAGATCAAGGTGGGACAAGTCTGGAAAGTCATTCTCCAATAGTGCTTTCAGCCGTCGTCCCCAGCTTGATGACGGATTGATGACCTTCATCAAGTGGTGGGTGATACACAAGAGCATAAAAGGCCGCGCGCGTCGGTGTGCATCATCATGGAATGCGGCCAATGCAGGAGCCTGTTCCTCAGGTGGCAGTTTTGGCTGATCAACGATGTTCCGATTCCACAGGCGACTGTGATGGGCGCATACGTTTCGCAGGTAGTTCAGGCTGCGCAGCCAGCTGGCGAAGACCCTGCCATTGCTGATTCCGTACTCTTGAGATATGGCATCTTGATCCGCCTCAGTCATGCCAGCATAAAGGGTCGACAACGTGCCGAAGTCCCAAATCTCGCAAGCCACCCAAACCGCCAACGGAAGGCCGTATTTTTCCTTGTTATGACGGATAAAGTCTTCGTTCGAGCGGCTGATCAATGCGGCGTGTTTGCCTACCCAGGCATGATGTTTGGTGAGCCCTGTTTTCCCGTCGATTTGGGTAGAAAAACTTTCATGGAAGAGCTCAGGTTTTAGATACGCAAACTTTTCGTGCTTGCCCAGCCCGTGGGATATGTCCACTCGCAATGCGATTTCGATACGTTCCAAGGCGTCCATGGTCAACAGGCGAAGTTTTTTATCAAACACATAAAGATCGACTGCGTTTTGGAAGGTAGTACCGGGTTTGAAAGTGTCTGGAGGGAGCCGCCCCGGTTTGGTTTTGCTCGGCTTCTGATTTTTGTGCTGAATAAGTGGGCAGCACAGCTCGGTGCGCTCACGAAAGGCGAACCAGTAGCCGCTGAGGCGGTAATAGCCAATGCGCTCCAGATACTCCAAGGCTTTAGATCGCTCAGTAACGATCATTCCGCGAGCTATCAATATCTCAAGTTGGTCCTGGTAGCTCTGCCAAGGTTTAGGGTAACCCTGGATCATTGGTGCATCACTTTAGGCATGTGCAAGTCCCTCCTGCTTGAAATCGATACAAGCGCCCGCCCTTCGATGTGTGGCGTCACTCGGGCTTTCACTTTGCTGGTCGAGAAACTTATGGTCAGCCATAAAACTGTTACTTTATTTGCATCTTCTTCCTTATCTTGCGCCCACAAAAAAGCCCCAGGCCTTTCGACCTGGGGCTTTTTCATCTGTATCTGGTGCACCCGGCGGGATTCGAACCCACGACCCCTGCCTTCGGAGGGCAGTACTCTATCCAGCTGAGCTACGGATGCTTGTGCGGGCGACATCATACCCATGTCGACCTTGGGCGTCCATGCCGCTTTTCGCCCGGCCGCCAGTAGGAATACGCGCTGCTGGCGCCCTGTGCCGGGCGTCTCGGCGCAATACGGTTGAACTCGCCTGAAACACGCTGATCAGAAAAATGGAGCAAATGCGCCGTTTTCGTTCTTTTTTTCGAACAGACTATTGCCCTGCACCCCCATTGATCCTAGGATTCGTTTGAGATTTCAAACGCTCCTGCCTGGGTGCTGAACCGCACATTTGTCCTTTCGTGCGCTATTTACGTGCTTGCGCCCAGTGAATGATTTCCCTGACGGCAGCCCTCAAGGCGCCTTTCAACAACTCTAATTCGCTCCGCGCGTGCGCGGTGCTGTTAAGGAAAGCCGACATGCAGCTCAAAGACACCCAGTTGTTCCGCCAGCAAGCCTTCATTGATGGCGCTTGGGTCGATGCGGACAACGGTCAAACGATCAAGGTCAACAACCCCGCTACCGGCGAAATCCTCGGTACCGTGCCAAAAATGGGCGCCGCCGAAACCCGTCGCGCCATTGAAGCAGCTGACAAGGCCCTGCCGGCCTGGCGTGCACTCACCGCCAAGGACCGCGCCAACAAGCTGCGTCGCTGGTTCGAGCTGATTATCGAGAACCAGGACGACCTGGCTCGCCTGATGACCCTGGAGCAAGGCAAGCCGCTGGCCGAAGCCAAGGGCGAAATCGTTTACGCCGCTTCGTTCATCGAGTGGTTCGCCGAAGAAGCCAAGCGCGTCTACGGTGATGTGATCCCCGGCCACCAGCCGGACAAGCGTCTGATCGTGATCAAGCAACCGATCGGCGTTACCGCTGCCATCACGCCGTGGAACTTCCCGGCCGCGATGATCACCCGTAAAGCCGGCCCGGCCTTGGCAGCTGGTTGCACCATGGTGCTCAAGCCTGCATCGCAAACCCCGTTCTCCGCGTTCGCCCTGGCCGAACTGGCCCAGCGTGCCGGCATTCCGAAAGGCGTGTTCAGCGTGGTTTCCGGCAGCGCCGGCGATATCGGCAGCGAGCTGACCAGCAACCCGATCGTGCGTAAATTGTCCTTCACCGGCTCCACCGAAATCGGTCGCCAGCTGATGGCCGAATGCGCCAAGGACATCAAGAAAGTCTCCCTGGAACTGGGCGGCAACGCGCCGTTCATCGTGTTTGACGATGCAGACCTGGATAAGGCCGTCGAAGGCGCGATCATTTCCAAGTACCGCAACAACGGTCAGACCTGCGTCTGCGCCAACCGTCTGTACATTCAGGATTCGGTGTACGACGCGTTCGCCGAGAAACTGAAAGTGGCGGTGGCCAAGCTGAAGATCGGCAACGGTCTGGAAGAAGGCACCACCACCGGTCCGCTGATCGACGAGAAGGCCGTGGCCAAGGTTCAGGAACACATCGCTGATGCCCTGAGCAAAGGCGCGACCCTGTTGGCCGGCGGCAAGGTGATGGAAGGCAACTTCTTCGAGCCGACCATCCTGGTCAACGTGCCGAAAGACGCTGCCGTGGCCAAGGAAGAAACCTTCGGCCCACTGGCGCCGCTGTTCCGTTTCAAAGACGAAGCCGAAGTGATCGCGATGTCCAACGACACCGAGTTCGGCCTGGCGTCCTACTTCTATGCCCGCGACCTGGGCCGTGTATTCCGTGTGGCTGAAGCCCTGGAGTACGGCATGGTTGGCGTCAACACCGGGTTGATCTCCAACGAAGTGGCGCCGTTCGGCGGCATCAAGGCTTCGGGCCTGGGCCGTGAAGGTTCCAAGTATGGGATCGAGGATTACCTGGAAATCAAATACCTCTGCCTGGGCATCTAAGCCCGGCGCGAGCTTGCAGTAGACGCAAAGGGCACGAGAGCGCTGTCCCTTTGCGTGTTTCACACCGTTATTCGTAGTGGCCGGGAAAGCTGTGGCAGTCGATCATCGCATGCTGCCGTAGTTGCCTCCCCGCCACGTATTCCTTGGACCACGCCACCCGATGAGTGGCGAATGAGGACTTTATGAGCAAGACCAACGCATCCCTGATGAAACGCCGCGAAGCCGCTGTACCACGCGGTGTTGGCCAGATTCACCCGATCTTCGCCGAGTCGGCGAAGAACGCCACCGTGACCGACGTTGAAGGTCGCGAGTTCATCGACTTCGCCGGCGGTATCGCCGTGCTGAACACCGGTCACGTGCACCCGAAAATCATCGCGGCCGTGACCGAACAGCTGAACAAGCTGACGCACACCTGCTTCCAGGTACTGGCCTACGAGCCGTACGTTGAGCTGTGCGAAAAAGTTAACGCCAAGGTCCCGGGTGATTTCGCCAAGAAAACCCTGCTGGTCACCACCGGTTCCGAAGCGGTAGAGAACGCCGTGAAGATCGCCCGTGCCGCCACTGGCCGTGCCGGCGTGATCGCGTTCACCGGTGCCTACCATGGTCGCACCATGATGACCCTGGGCCTCACCGGCAAAGTCGTGCCGTACTCGGCCGGCATGGGCCTGATGCCAGGTGGCGTGTTCCGCGCGCTGTTCCCGAACGAACTGCACGGTGTGAGCGATGACGACTCCATCGCCAGCATCGAACGCATCTTCAAGAACGATGCCGAGCCACGTGATATCGCTGCCATCATCATCGAGCCGGTGCAGGGCGAAGGCGGTTTCTACGTCGCGCCTAAATCGTTCATGACGCGCCTGCGCGAACTGTGCGACAAGCACGGCATCCTGCTGATCGCCGACGAAGTGCAAACCGGTGCCGGCCGTACCGGTACCTTCTTTGCCATGGAACAGATGGGCGTTGCCGCCGACCTGACCACCTTCGCCAAATCCATCGCAGGCGGCTTCCCGCTGGCCGGCGTATGCGGCAAGGCTGAATACATGGACGCCATCGCCCCAGGTGGCCTGGGCGGCACCTACGCTGGTAGCCCGATTGCTTGCGCTGCGGCCCTGGCCGTGATGGACGTGTTCGAAGAAGAGCACCTGCTGGACCGCTGCAAGGCTGTCGGCGAGCGCCTGGTGACCGGCCTGAAAGCTATCCAGGCCAAGTACCCGGTGATCGGCGAAGTGCGTGCGCTGGGCGCAATGATTGCGGTCGAGCTGTTCGAAGATGGCGACAGCCACAAGCCGAACGCCGCTGCGGTTGCTTCCGTGGTGGCCAAGGCTCGCGACAAGGGCTTGATCCTGCTGTCCTGCGGCACCTATGGCAACGTGTTGCGCGTGCTGGTTCCGCTGACCTCGCCGGACGAGCAGTTGGACAAAGGCCTGGCGATCATCGAAGAGTGCTTCTCCGAGCTGTGATCGAAAGTTGACCTGATCGACAAAAAACCCGCTTAGGCGGGTTTTTTTGTGCCCGATGAACGGTATTCAGCCGTTGTTCATTGTACCCGGGCGGCTCCTTTGTCTAAGGTGCTGGTATTGCCGATGGAGCGTGCTGGATGACTGCTGTTGATTTACCTGCTGTACCCCGTGTGCTGATTGCCGAGGCCGACCCTTGGTCCCGGGATTTGCTCAAGCAGGTGTTGCTGAATGTGCGCTGTGACGCACGGCTGGATGTGTGCGCCGATGGCCAGCAAGCCGCCGAGCTGCTGCGTGACAAACCCTACGACTTGATCCTCGCTGATTGGGAGCTGCCCGGCGTCGATGGCCTGAGCCTGTTGCGCAGTGTGCGCCAGCAACGGCGCACGCCGCTGTTGCCGTTTATCCTGCTGGGCACCCGCAACGACAGCGCCAGCGTGCACGAAGTCTTGCCCCTGGCGCCGACGGCGTACCTGACCAAACCCCTGAACATGGAAAGCCTGACCCAGCGCCTGCAAGACCTGCTGCTGAATGAAGGCGAGACGGTGTATTGCGAAGTCCCGGCCCTGGCGCCGGGCATGACCTTGCCGGTGTTTCTGGAGCGCCGCCGCGAAGCCTCCGACGGCGCCCCGCTGCGGGTCGACGTGCAGGCCGCGGTGCAACATAGCCTGGAACCGGAAGGCCTGGACCTCAGGCGTCTGGAGGAGCAGGTGCGCGTGGACCCGCAAATCACCGCTGTGCTGATCGCCGCCGCCAACAGCGCCGGGTATCACGGCTCGCCGGTACAAACCCTGGCCATGGCCCTGCACAAGCTGGCGGCCGGGCAGAGCATGAACCTGATCCTGGGGCTGGCCCTCAAGCACAACGTGGTGCTGAGCGACCCTGGCCTCAAGGATTACGCCGAGCGTTACTGGCAGCTTTCCCAACGCACCGCCGATTACGCCCGCAGCCTGGCGCGGATGCTCGACCTTGATCACGAGCGCTGCTACAGCGCCGGCATCCTCCATCGCCTCGGCGACCTGGCCTTGCTGCGGTGTCTGCAAGACTGGTTGCAGGGTGGCGGCGAACTGGATGACGAAGCGATTGGCGAGTCTCTCTACACCTTCGGCGCGGCCTATGGCTCGGCGTTGCGCACACGCTGGCGCTTGCCGCTGGAGTTGCGCCAGTTGATCGCGGCGATATATTCGCTGGAAGGTGGGGTGTATTCCCGGGAGGCGCTGGTGGTGAACCTGGCGGCGCGGCTGGCGCGGCTGACCGAGCATGAAGGCGTCGAGGCATTGGCGAAAGGCAAGACGGCACGCTTGCTCAAGGTGGGTTTGCCGGAATTGACGCGTATGCGCAAAACCTAGCAGGCGATGCGGGCCCAGTGTGGGAGCTGGTTTGCCTGCGATAGCATCATCCCGGTACAACTGACCCACCAAGGTGCCTGCATCGCGGGCAAGCCCGGCTCCCACAGGTAATCGTGTAGCGTCAGCCGACGAGCACGCGGTTTTTGCCTTGGCGCTTGGCCTCGTACATCGCGGCGTCGGCGCGGGCGAACAGGCTGTCCACGTTGGCATCCTCGGCTGTCAGGCTGGCCAGGCCCTGGCTGACGGTGACCGCGTAGCTCTCACCGTCATGGCTGAAACTCAGTTGTGCGATCTCGTGCCCCAGGCGTTGGGCCACCTGCATTGCCATCTCCGGTGCGCAACCGGGCAGCACAGCGGCGAATTCTTCGCCGCCAATGCGCCCGAACAGGTCGCCACGGCGCAGAACCCCTCGACCGCTCTCGGCGATACGCTGCAACACCTGATCGCCCTCCAGGTGGCCGTAGGTGTCGTTGACCACTTTGAAGTCATCAATGTCCAGCAACAGGAACGCCAAAGGCGTGCCTTGCAAACAGGCGCGTTCGAACTCGTGGTGGGCGCACTCGAAGAAGTGCCGGCGGTTGCTGCTGCGGGTCAGCACGTCGGTAGTGGCCAGGCGATGGAGTTCCAGCTCAAGCTGCTTCTTTTCAGTGATGTCCTCGGCCATGCCCACCACGATCACGGGTTGGCCGGGCTCGGCCTGCTGGCTGATGTAGCACTTGTCGCTGAGCCAGCGGATCTGCCCGTCGGCGGTGATGATGCGGTACTCGCGGTCTTCCACGGCGCCGCTGTGCAGCACTTGGGCCAGGCTGTGCTCGGCGTAGTCGAGGTCTTCGGGGTGAATGCTGTTGCGCCATTCCCGATGGTCGGCCAGCAGCATGCCTGCCGCACGTCCGAAAACCCGCTCATAGGCCGGGCTGACATACAGCACACGGCGGGTGTCCCACTCGATGGCCCAGAGCACGGCATTCACGCTGACCAGCAGTGAACTCAGCAGTTGCTCGCGTTCACTCAAGCGTTCCACTTCGCCTTGGGCATGCATCAGCGCCAGCAACGTAGCGGCGGCTGCCGGTCGTGGCTGGTCGTGGACGGGGGTGTCGGTGAAGGTCTTTTCGGGGACCATCGGCACAACTCTCTCTGGGCATGCCGCGGGGTTGGGCAGCTGTTACAACAAGGGCCGCCGGGATGGCGAAGTGTTGTTTGAGAGGGGGAATTTGCAGCTAAGTTCCGTTATCAGTGCCGATTGCGCGTGATTAGGACGCGTCCGGTATATGGCGTCAAAAACCGGTGGCGAGGGAGTTGCTCCCTCGCCATGGTACGTATCAGACCGCCGCAGGCCGCAGCGAATAGGTCTTCAGTTGATGGGCAAAGTCCCGCAGGGATTGAATCCCGCTGGCTTCGGCCTCGTGTACCCATTCCTTGATCGCCGCCAGCATGTCGTGGCCGTTGGTGCTGGTTTTCAGCCAGATCTGTTGCAGGGCCAGGCGCTTCTCATAGATCACTTTCAGGGCCTGGCTGTGTTCCAGCATGCTTTGGATGCGCACGTGGTGGCGGTCATCCAGCAGGCTGGTTTCCCGCGACAGCAGGCGCTTGGCGCGATGGAATTGGTGACGCACCGAGTGATCGACCTTCTCCAGTTCCTGCTTGACCAGCGGGCCAATCACCAACTTGCGGTACTGGGCCATGATCTGGAAGCGGTTGTTGAGGATCGCCATGGCGGTGTCCATGTCCAGGTGGCCCTTGCCTTCGACCTGGTGGGCGATCGGCGCGACCCGTTGCACCTTGGCCAGGCGCAGGAAGCTGAACACTTTGATCCAGGCCCAGCCCAGGTCGAACTCCCATTTCTTCACCGACAGTTTGGCGGAGTTGGGATAGGTGTGGTGGTTGTTATGCAGTTCTTCGCCGCCAACGATGATGCCCCAGGGAATCAGGTTGGTCGCCGCATCACGGCATTCGAAGTTGCGGTAGCCGATGGCATGGCCCAGGCCGTTGATCACGCCGGCGGCCCAGAACGGGATCCACATCATCTGGATGGCCCAGATGGTGATGCCGATGGTGCCGAACAGTAGCAGGTCGATCACGCCCATGATCGCCACGCCCAACAGCGGGTAGGGGGTGTAGAGCTTGCGTTCGATCCAGTCTTCCGGGCAGTTCTTGCCGTAGATGCGCAGGGTCTCGGGGTTTTCGGCCTCGGCGCGGTACAGCTCGGCGCCTTTGCGCAGCACGGTGGACAGGCCCTTGATCACCGGGCTGTGGGGATCGTCGACGGTTTCGCACTTGGCGTGGTGTTTACGGTGGATAGCGGTCCACTCGCGGGTGTTCTGCGCCGTGGTGAGCCACAGCCAGAAGCGGAAGAAGTGTTTCAGGCCAGCATTGAGCTCCAGGGAGCGGTGGGCTGAATAGCGGTGCAGATAGACCGTGACCCCGACAATGGTCACGTGGGTCATCAACAGAGTGACTGCCACCAGTTGCCAGGCCGACAAGTCAAGAAAACCGTTGTACCACATAGGCTGTATGGCCCTCAGATAAAGAAAAAACCAGCTTGCGCATTATCACTAAGCCTACAGATAAAACCAGCCGCCCTTTCAGATAGGAGTGACTGGATGTTTCTTATTCTATAATCCGTAACCTTTGTAGGGCGAATCTGGTTTTTTAGTAAGGATCACTAAACATATGCTGTTTTCATACCGAGGTGCCCTGCGTGCAGGGCTGGTGTACCTGCTGGTTTCGATTGTGTGGATTCAGCTCAGCCATCAGGTATTGATCAACTTTATCGATGAACCCGTGGAACTGGGCCGCTGGCTTCAGATGCGCGGTTACGTGTGGGTCAGCCTCAGTGCCCTGGTGATCTACCTGCTCTGCGCCCGTTTTGCCCGGGCGAACCTGGTCCAGCAGCCACTGCGGGAAAACCGTGAGCGCCTGCGCCAGGCCGCTGCGGTATTCGATTGCACTCGTGAAGGTGTGCTGGTCACTGACGCCCAGGGGCTGATTGTTCACGTAAACCGGGCCTTTATCGAAATCACCGGCTACCAGTGCGAAGACGTATTGGGCCACCGGCCGAGCCTGTTCAAGTCCGGACGTCACTCGGCCAGTTTCTACCAAGCCATGTTCCAGACCCTGGAGCGCGACGGTGAGTGGAGCGGCGAAATCTGGAACCGCCGAAAAAGCGGCGAAATCTACCCCCAGTGGCAGACCATCCGGGTGATCCGCGATGATCAGGGCCAGATCAGCCACTACGTCGCGGTGTTCTCCGACATCAGCGCCATCAAGCACTCGGAGCACGAGTTGGCGCACCTGGCCCACCACGACCCGCTGACCGACCTGCCCAACCGCCTGCTGTTCACCGACCGCGCTGAACAGGCCCTGGCGTCGGCGCAGGCCCATAAACGCGGCTGCGCCTTGCTGCTGTTGGACCTCGACCACTTCAAGATCATCAACGACAGCCTCGGCCATAACGTCGGCGACCAGTTGCTCAAGACGGTCGGCGAGCGCCTGCAAGGCCTGTTCGGCCCCGGCGTGACCCTGGCACGATTAGGCGGCGACGAATTCGCGGTGCTGGCGGAAAGTTGTCCACAGCTGGTCCAGGCTGCCGCGCTGGCACAACGTATTCTCGACGCGATGAAAGAGCCGTTCATCTTCGACGGTCATCAACTGTTTATCAGCGCCAGCATCGGCATCAGCCTGTTCCCCAGCGATGCCCTGAGCGCCGAGCAATTGCTGCGCAACGCCGACTCCGCGTTGTTCAAGGCCAAAAGCGCTGGCCGCGAAGGCTACGCCTTGTACACCGAAGAACTCACGGCCCACGCCCAGCACCGGGTGGAAATGGCCGGCGAACTGCGCCGCGCCCTGGAGCAGCAAGAACTGCGGGTCTATTACCAGCCGGTGCACGAACTGCAGAACAGCCGCCTGATCGGCGTCGAAGCCCTGGTGCGCTGGCAGCACCCGGAGCGCGGTTTGGTGCCGCCGGGAGATTTCATCCCGATTGCCGAGCGTACCGGGCTGATTGCCGATATCGACGCCTGGGTCATGGACCAGGCTTGCCGCCAGATGTGCCAGTGGCTGGCCGACGGCGCGCCGCTCACGTTTCTCGCGGTGAATGTGTCCAGTCGCCTGTTTGCCCGGCGCGAGCTGTACGACCAAGTGGCCAAGGTATTGCACGACACCGGGCTGGATCCGGCATTTCTGGAGTTGGAAGTGACCGAAAGCGCGGTCATGGAAGACCCGGAAGTCGCCCTTGAGCAGATGCACCGCCTGCGGGAGTTGGGCCTTCGCCTGGCCATTGATGACTTTGGCACCGGTTATTCATCGCTGCTGCGGCTCAAGCGGCTGCCGGTGCAGAAGCTGAAGATCGATCAGGGCTTTGTCGCCGGGTTGCCGTGGGATGAGGACGATGCGGCGATTGTGCGGGTGGTAATCGCGTTGGCGCAGAGCATGGGCATGCAGGTGCATGCCGAGGGCATCGAGCAGGTCGATCAGGCGCGGTTTCTGTTGGACCAACAGTGCGACCTGGGCCAAGGGTACTGGTTTGGTCGGCCGATGCCGGCCAGTGAGCTGGATTGGCATAGAGCGCCGACAATTTGCTAAACGCCGCCTGGCTCGATTTGAAACAGGATCAAGTGTGGGAGTGGGCTTGCTCGCGAATACGGTGGATCAGCCAACCTATGTATTGACTGACACGCCGCCTTCGCGAGCAAGCCCGCTCCCACATTTGGATCTCCACACGGCTTTATTTCACGGGTCGGCCCGCAAAACCTCTCGCAACCCCACGTCCCACCAGAAAATTCTTTCTGGTTATATAAACATTCTTAAATAGTATTTTTAAGAATATCCGCGCTTATCTACTATCGCCCTCACGCCGCAAGCAGTGCCGCCACTGCGAGGCACTTCTCATTTCAGGAGCACGACCATGAGCGCATCTCTACGTAGCGTTGACGGCCAGGACGAAGCAGCCATTTTGCGCGAGATCCAGAGCGCCCTGCGCGATCTGCGGTTTGGTGCGGTGGAAATCACTGTGCACAACGCCCAGGTAGTACAGATCGAACGCAAAGAAAAATTCCGTTTGCAGAACCCGGGCAATAAACCGAGCTGAGCAAGATCGGCGATTCGATTGCAAGACCCGCAACTATAAGAAAAAAGCCAACACCCCAGAATTTCAGGAGCCTTCTATGTCGTCGATTCGCCGTTATGCCCTGGCAGCACTGGCCAGTGCCGTGTTTGCCGGTTCCGCTGTTGCCAAGGATTACGAACTGCTTAACGTGTCTTACGACCCGACCCGCGAGCTTTACCAGGACTACAACGCTGAATTCACCAGCTTCTGGAAGAAAGAGCACCCGGGTGACAACGTCAAGATCCAGCAATCCCACGGTGGTTCGGGCAAGCAAGGCCGCGCGGTGATCGACGGCCTGCGTGCCGACGTCGTGACCCTGGCCCTGGCCGGTGACATCGACGAAATCGCAAAACTGGGCAAGACCCTGCCGGAAAACTGGCAAACCCGCCTGCCGGACGCCAGCACTCCGTACACCTCGACCATCGTGTTCCTGGTGCGCAAGGGCAATCCTAAAGGCATCAAGGATTGGGGCGACCTGATCAAGAAAGACGTTTCCGTGATCACCCCGAACCCGAAAACTTCCGGCGGCGCCCGCTGGAACTTCCTCGCCGCCTGGGCCTACGGCCTGAAAGCCGGTGGCAGCGAAGCCAAGGCCCAGGAATACGTGAAAGAGCTGTTCAAGCACGTGCCGATCCTCGACACCGGCGCTCGCGGTTCGACCATCACCTTCGTCAACAACGGTCAGGGTGACGTGTTGCTGGCCTGGGAAAACGAAGCCTTCCTGGCCCTGAAGGAAGACGGCGGCGCCGACAAGTTCGACATCGTTGTACCTTCGCTGTCGATCCTCGCCGAGCCGCCAGTGGCCGTGGTCGACAAGAACGCCGAGAAAAAGGGCAATACCGAGATTGCCACCGAGTACCTCAAGCACCTGTACAGCCCGGCTGGCCAGGAGATTGCGGCGAAGAACTTCTACCGCCCACGCGATGAGAAAGTCGCCGCCAAATACGCCCAGCAGTTCCCGAAACTGGACCTGGTGACTATCGACAAAGACTTCGGCGGCTGGAAAACTGCCCAGCCGAAATTCTTCAATGACGGTGGCGTGTTCGACCAGATTTACTCGGCGCAGTAAGCAAAATCAAACTGTAGGAGCCAGCTTTCTGTGGGAGCCGGGCTTGCCCGCGATAGCATCACCTCGGTGTAACTGATACACCGGGGTGCCGGCATCGCAGGCAAGCCAGCTCCCACAGAAGCTCGCTCCTACAGTGGTATCTACCCGCTAACCAAGGACTCTTATGTCGCGTCGTATCTCCCCCGTCATACCCGGCTTCGGGCTGACGCTGGGTTACACCGTGGTGTACCTCAGCCTGATCGTACTCATCCCCCTGGCGGCGATGTTTGTACACGCCGCTCAACTCACTTGGGATCAGTTCTGGAACATCATCTCCGCACCCCGTGTGCTGGCGGCGTTGAAACTGAGCTTCGGCACTGCGTTGTATGCCGCGATCATCAACGGCGTGATCGGTACCCTGCTGGCCTGGGTGCTGGTGCGCTATACCTTCCCCGGGCGCAAGATCATCGATGCGATGATCGACCTGCCGTTCGCCCTGCCCACCGCCGTCGCCGGTATCGCGCTCACCGCGCTGTACACGCCCACCGGCCTGGTAGGCCAGTTCGCCGCCGACCTGGGCTTCAAGATCGCCTACACCCCCTTGGGTATTACCCTGGCGTTGACCTTTGTCACTCTGCCATTCGTGGTGCGTACCGTGCAGCCGGTGTTGGCCGATATCCCCAGGGAAATCGAAGAAGCGGCCGCCTGCCTTGGCGCCAAGCCCTTGCAAGTGTTCCGCTACATCCTGGTACCGGCGCTGCTGCCTGCCTGGTTGACCGGCTTCGCCTTGGCGTTTGCACGAGGTGTCGGTGAGTACGGTTCGGTGATCTTCATCGCCGGCAACATGCCGATGAAAACCGAGATCCTGCCGCTGCTGATCATGGTCAAGCTCGACCAATACGACTACCACGGCGCCACATCCATCGGTGTGCTGATGCTGGTGGTTTCCTTTGTCCTGCTGCTGCTGATCAACTTGCTGCAGCGGCGTATCGAACACCCATAAGGAGGCGCGGAACATGTCCCAATCGTCTATTTCCGCCGCGTCCTCGGCCAACGCTGCCCGTCGTGGCAGCGCGGTGTCCCGACGCATCCTGATCAGCCTTGGCTGGCTGGTGTTCTTCCTGTTTTTGCTGCTACCGCTGTTTATCGTGGTGTCCCAGGGCCTGAAGAATGGCCTGGGTGCGTTCTTCACCGCGATCCTTGAGCCGGACGCGCTGTCGGCGCTGAAACTCACGGTGATCGCCGTGGTGATTTCGGTACCGCTCAACGTGGTGTTCGGCGTCAGCGCCGCCTGGTGCGTGAGCAAGTACTCGTTCCGTGGCAAAAGTATCCTGGTGACCCTGATCGACCTGCCGTTCTCGGTCTCGCCGGTGATCGCCGGCTTGGTCTACGTGTTGATGTTCGGCGCCCAGGGCTTCTTTGGCCCGTGGCTGCAGGACCATGACATCCAGATCGTGTTCGCCTTGCCGGGCATCGTGCTGGCGACGATCTTCGTCACCGTGCCATTCGTGGCCCGTGAGTTGATCCCGCTGATGCAGGAACAAGGTACCCAGGAAGAAGAGGCCGCGCGCCTGCTGGGCGCCAACGGTTGGCAGATGTTCTGGCATGTCACCGTGCCGAACATCAAGTGGGGCCTGATCTACGGCGTGGTGCTGTGTACCGCGCGGGCCATGGGTGAGTTCGGTGCGGTGTCGGTGGTGTCCGGCCACATTCGCGGCGTGACCAACACCTTGCCGCTGCACGTCGAGATCCTCTACAACGAATACAACCACGTCGCCGCGTTTGCCGTCGCGAGCCTGTTGCTGATCCTGGCGCTCTTCATCCTGCTGCTCAAGCAGTGGAGCGAGAACCGTATTAACCGCCTGCGCGCCGGTGCGGCTGAGGAATAAGTCATGTCGATCGAAGTCCGTAATGTCAGCAAGAATTTCAACGCCTTCAAGGCCCTGAACAGCATCAACCTGGACATCCAGAGTGGCGAGCTGGTGGCGTTGCTGGGCCCGTCCGGCTGCGGCAAGACCACCTTGCTGCGGATCATCGCCGGGCTCGAAACCCCGGATGCCGGCAGCATTGTGTTCCACGGTGAAGACGTTTCCGGCCACGACGTGCGTGATCGCAACGTCGGCTTTGTGTTCCAGCACTACGCCCTGTTCCGCCACATGACCGTGTTCGACAACGTCGCGTTCGGCCTGCGCATGAAACCGAAAAACCAGCGCCCGACCGAAAGCCAGATCGCGGTAAAAGTCCACGAGTTGCTGAACATGGTGCAGCTCGATTGGCTCTCGGATCGCTACCCGGAACAACTCTCCGGCGGCCAGCGCCAGCGTATCGCCCTGGCCCGCGCTTTGGCGGTAGAACCTAAAGTGCTGCTGCTGGATGAACCGTTCGGTGCCCTGGATGCCAAGGTCCGTAAAGAACTGCGCCGCTGGCTGGCGCGGCTGCACGAAGACATCAACCTGACCTCGGTGTTCGTGACCCACGACCAGGAAGAAGCCATGGAAGTGGCGGACCGCATCGTGGTGATGAACAAGGGCGTGATCGAGCAGATCGGCTCACCGGGCGAAGTCTACGAAAACCCGGCCAGCGATTTCGTTTATCACTTCCTTGGGGATTCGAATCGTCTGCACTTGGGTGAAGACAAGCACGTGCTGTTCCGCCCGCATGAAGTGTCGCTGTCGCGCCATGAGCTGGAGGACCACCACGCGGCTGAAGTGCGTGATATTCGCCCGCTTGGCGCGACCACCCGGGTGACCCTGAAGGTCGAAGGCCAGAGCGAGTTGATCGAGGCAGAAGTGGTGAAAGACCACGACAGCTTGACCGGCCTGGCGCGGGGCGAGACGTTGTTCTTCAAGCCCAAGGTCTGGCAAAAAGCTTAAGAACACTGCAAAACCCCTGTGGGAGCTGGCTTGCCTGCGATAGCATCACCTCGGTATGCCTGAGACACCGAGGTGCCAGCATCGCAGGCAAGCCAGCTCCCACATTTAGCTTGTGTTGCTTGTCAGGCCGTGGCGTTCTTGTGCCGCACGGCCACCGGCCCCGAACGCTCTTCAATCTGCCGCTTCAGGTCATGCCGCAGCCCCACCAGAAACGCCAACTCCGCCACCACAAACAACGGCCCCACGATCAACCCGGACACGTCATCGACAAATGCCGGCTTGCGCCCCTCGTAGTAATGCCCCACAAACTGGATCACCCAGCCCACCACGAACATGCCGATGCCGCTGCTCAGCCACACCAGCGTGCTTTGCGCCGCCAGCACATGCCCGGCCCACACCGACAGGCCCATCAGCACCGTCATCAGCACACCAAGTGCCAGCTCCAGACGCAAATAGAACCACGCCGAGAACAGTGCCAGCAGCACCGCAGGCGACAGCCAGAGCCCGGCCACCGTCCATTCGGGGCGCGACAGCAGCACGGCCACCGCCACCACAATCAGCGGGATGCCGATAAAGTGGCTTGCGATGTTGCGCGGGTCGCGGTGGTAGGCGGCGTATTGACTGAGATGGTCGACGAGGCTTTTCATTGTTGTTCCTCCTGTAGGATGTTTGATCATGCCCTGTAGGCCCGCGACACACTGTCAACTGGCCGACAATCTTCGGAGTTCGCATGGATGTAGAGAAATGGCACCCACGGTTGGCCACCGGTCACTGGTACAGCCATCTGCCTGATGATCTACAGAATAGCTTGCTGACCAGCGCCCGGTTGCGGCAGCTGACGGCGGGGCAATACCTGTTCAAGCGCGGCGACCCGCCGTGTGGGTTGTACGCGGTGCTGGAAGGCTCCTTGCGCATCAGCGCGGTGAACGAGCAGGGCAAGGAGGCGGTGTTGAGCCTGGCGGAGTTGCCGTACTGGTTCGGCGAGATCTCCCTGTTTGACGGGTTGCCCCGCACCCACGACGCCTGCGCGGTCGGGCCTTGTACGTTGTTGCAGGTGCCGCAACCGGCGTTGCTGCAGATCCTCGAAGAGACTCCGCGTTACTGGCGCGACATGGCCCTGTTGATGAGCCAGAAGCTGCGCCTGACCTTTATCAATATCGAGCAATTGAGCCTGATGCCGGCGTCGGTGCGGGTGGCGCACCGCTTGTTGATGATCGCCGAAGGCTACGGCGACATCGAGCAGGCCCGACACGTACTGCAACTGCCCCAGGAAGACCTGGCCGCGATGTTGAGCCTGTCGCGCCAGACCACCAATGCGTTGCTCAAGGACCTGCAAGGCCAGGGCATCGTGCGCCTGGGCTATGGCGAGATCGAAATCCTCGACCCGCAACGTTTGCGCGAGGCGGCGCACGCCTGAGGGTGGTAGCCTGCGTTCACGATTATTCGAGGTGTGTTATGCGCGTCCTGCTAGTGGAACACGAGTCAGAGGCGGCCGAGGCGATGGGCCGCAGTCTTGAAGAGGCCAGTTACACGGTGGAGGTGGCGGCCAACGGCATGGCGGCCCTGCGCTTTGTGGAAAGCACCGAATACGACCTGGTGATCCTGGATGTGATGCTGCCGGGGCTGAATGCCTGGAAGCTGCAGCAGGCGATTCGGTTGAAGGGTGAGACGCCGATGCTGTTCTTGACCACTCCCGACGGGATTGAAGACCGGCTGCGTGGGTTGGAATTGCATGAGGACGATTATTTGCTCAAGCCGTTTGAGGCCCGGGCGTTGGTGGCGCGGGTGAAGAAGGTGTTGAGGCGGGATCGGGGGCGCTGACTGATTCTGGCTTTTGTGGTGTTTGATCGACCGCTTTCGCGAGCAAGCCCGCTCCCACATTTGACCGCATTCCAAAGGATGTACTCGGTCAAAAGTGGGAGCGGGCTTGCCCGCGAAGAGGCCCTTACAGCCACCGCAACTCCAGCTACCTCAACCCATCCCGAAACTGCCCCGGCGTGATCCCGGTCCAGCGCTTGAACGCCCGGTTGAAGCTGCTGGTATCGGCAAACCCCAGCAAATGACTGATCTCCGCCAGCGAACACTCGGGATCCCGCAGGTGCAGCAGCGCGAGGTTCTCCCGGCACTCATTGAGCAGCGCATCAAACCGGCAGCCCTCGTCCGCCAAGTGCCGCTGCAAGCTGCGCAAACTCAAATGCAACGCCTGGGCGATGCGCTCGGCGCTCGGTTCACCGTCAGGTAACTGCGCTTCGATGGCCGAACGCACCTTGCGCTCCCAGGTCAGCGGCCGCAGTTGCGCCAAGGTGCGCTTGAGCACGGTTTCGTTGTGTTCGGCCAACTCCGGGTTTGCATCGTCCAGGTGACTGTCAAAGTCCTGGGCGGCGAATTCCAGACGGTCTTCCTCGGCGGCGAAAAACACGGGTGCACGAAACACCGTGTGCCACGGCTTGGGATCGGCCGGCTCGGGCCGCCGCAGGTACACCGCCAGCGGCGCATATTCGCGCCCCAGTCGATTGCGGCAAGTGCGCACGTAAATCGCGGCGAACGCATCAATCGCTTCAAACGCTGGCGCGGGTGTGCCGGCAGGCTGTTGCAGGCGAAAGCGGTAACGTTCGCCCTCCCGGCTAAGCTCCAGGCTCAGGGCGTCGCTGACCACCTGGTGATAGCGCACGATCCGCTCGAACACTTCCCGCAGGCTGCCGCTGGCCACCAGCGCATAACCCAGCGCATGGAACGTGGTGGGGCTGACAAACCGCGACACCCGCAAACCAATCGCCGGGTCGCCACTGGCCTGCACCGCCAGTTCCCACAGGCGCGTGGTGGCCGACAACGGATAACGTGCGTTGGGATCGTCCATCAACTGCGGGTCAAGCCCCGCCTGGGCGCACAACGCGGCGCTGTCGAGGCCCAGGGCGTCGAGCTGCTTGCGCAGGGCGCGGGTCCAGCTGGCGAGGGAGGTCGGTTCGGTCATGTTGATTGGCGCTTGCGGTCAACAGGTTGGCGTGTGGGGCTAGCGTCCCGCCAGATCGCATAGGGCAGGATGTACGCATCAATAAGACAGAGGATGGAAGCATGGACGGTACTTCTGCAAGCCCCCGGCAGATGAACGCACAACAGCGTTCAGCGCATATTCGTGAAGTGGTGCTGGCCGAGGGTCAGTTATTGCGTCAGCGCCACCCCTGGCTGCTGCATCAGGACGCGTTGGGCGCGGGCATCCTGACCTTTGCCCTGATGGGCATGCTGGGTTCGGCGGCGCTGTATATCACCGGGCACATGGCGTGGTGGGTGTGCCTGCTGCTGAACGCGTTCCTGGCGTCGCTGACCCACGAGCTGGAACACGACCTGATCCACAGCATGTACTTTCGCAAGCAGCGCCTGCCCCACAACCTGATGATGGGCCTGGTGTGGCTGGCGCGGCCCAGCACCATCAACCCCTGGGTACGGCGCCATATCCACCTCAATCATCACAAGGTTTCCGGCAGCGAAACCGACATCGAAGAGCGCGCAATCACCAACGGTGAACCGTGGGGCCTGGCACGCTTGCTGATGGTCGGCGACAACATCATGTCGGCGCTGATCCGGGTGCTGCGGGCACCGACCTGGAAGCACAAGCTGGGCATTCTCAAGCGCACGGCGCTGGTCTATGCGCCGTTGGCACTGCTGCATTGGGGCGCGTGGTATGTGTTCCTGGGCTTTCATGCCGCCAATGGCATCGCCAGCCTGCTGGGCGCGCCAATCGACTGGTCAGCCAACACCCTGGCAGTGATGCACATCGTCGACATCGCCGCCGTGGTGATCATCGGCCCCAATGTGCTGCGCACCTTTTGCCTGCACTTTGTCAGTTCCAACATGCACTACTACGGTGACATCGAGCCGGGCAATGTGATCCAGCAAACCCAGGTGCTCAACCCGTGGTGGCTGTGGCCGTTGCAGGCGTTCTGCTTCAACTTCGGCAGCACCCACGGGATTCATCATTTCGTGGTCAAGGAGCCGTTCTACATCCGTCAGATGACGGTGAAAACGGCGCACAAGGTGATGGCTGAGATGGGCGTGCGCTTCAACGATTTCGGCACGTTTGCCCGGGCCAATCGGTTTGAGCGCGCGGCCCATTCATCGGTGGCGATCAATCCGGCTGAAACGGCGACGCGCTGAGGATCACCCCGGTCTCTTCGACGTACTGCTGCCAGTGGCCGATCAGGGTCGCCAGCTTTTGCGGGTGGCTTTGGGCAAGGTCATGGATTTCGCCGGGGTCCTGGCCCAGGTCGTACAGTTGCCAGGTGGCAGGCCCCACGGGGCCCGGGATGTACACGGCTTTCCATTGGCCCTGGCGAATCGCCCGGCGGCCAAACAGCTCCCAGCCGGTGACGGTGTGTTCGTCATGCACCTGTTCGGTCTCGCCGGACAGGAACCCCAGCCACGACTTGCCACGCAACGGCGCAACCGGTTTACCGCGCCACTGTTTGCCTGGATGGCGCACGCCGGCGAGGTCGAGGATGGTCGGCGTGATGTCCATCACCGTGCCGAAGCCATGGCTGATCCGGCCCTTGAGGGACAACTGCGGGTAATGCACCAGCGCCGGCACGCGGATCCCGCCTTCGGTGGTAAACGCCTTGAACAGCCGTGACGGCGCGGTTGCGACTTGAGCCCAGGCCGGGCCGTACCACACGTAGGAATTGGCGCGGCCGATGTTCTCCAGGCGGTTGTCGTAATGCTGGTTGAGGTAGGTCAGCAGCTCCGGGCCGAATTTGGGGAAGGCTTCCAGCAGGGCACCTTCGGCACCGTTATCCGACATGAACAGGATAAAGGTGTTGTCCAGTTGCCCTTGTTTGCGCAGGTACTCGACCACCCGGCCGATGTTCCAGTCCATGCGCTCGACCATCGCTGCATACACTTCCATCGCCCGCGCCGACACCTGGCGTTGCTCGTCGCTCAGGGCCGCCCACTGGGTGTTCAATTCGATCAACGGATGGGGTTCCACATCCGCATCGATCAGCCCCAGCGCCTTGAGTTTTTCCAGGCGTTCCAGGCGCAACACTTCGGGGCCGGCATCGTAGCGGCCACGGTATTTGTCGACGATCTCTGCGGGGGCCTGCAACGGCCAGTGCGGGGCAGAAAACGGCAGGTAAGCGAAGAACGGCCGGGTCTGGTCCCGTTCCTTGAGGTACTGCAGCAGCTTGTCGCCAAAGGCGTCGGAGGAATAGAAATCCTTGGGCAACTGTTCGACGAAGGTGTCGTCCTCGATGTACAGCGCCGGGGTGGATTTGAGCAGCCCTGGCGTGGTGTCGTCGTAGGTCGGTTCGAACCCATAGTGGTTGGCCGCCCCCGGCAACAGCGAGAACGAACGCTCGAAACCCCGGGCATGGGGCGCCAGCTCGGCGGTCAGGCCCAGGTGCCATTTGCCGCTCATCAGGGTCTGGTAACTGGCGTCGCGCAGCAGCTCCGGCAGGGCGACCACTTTGTCGTTGAGGTAGCCCTCGTAGCCCGGTTTGCCGATCAGCTCCGGGGTGAGCGCCTCGGCCATGGTGCCGATCCCGGCGATATGGTGGTCGGTGCCGGTGAGCAGCATCGAGCGGGTCGGCGAGCAGGTGGGCGCGGTGTGGAAGTCGGTCAGGCGCAGGCCGTTGAGTGCCAGGGCATCGAGGTGCGGCGTGGCGATTTCGCCGCCGAAGGCTCCGAGGTCGGAGAAGCCCATGTCATCGGCCAGGATCACTAAAAAGTTGGGACGTTGCGGCATCAATACGCTCCTCGTTAGCAGGCAATAAAGGCCAGGGGCAGGTTGCGGATCTGCTCGCGCACCGGTGGCTGGTAGTGGTCGTCGCTGATCAGTTCGTGCAGCAGTTCTTCACGCAACTGGTGGAAGTCGAAGCTGCTGCGCTGGCGCGGATGGGGCAGGGCGATGTCCACTACCTGCTTGATCCGCCCTGGACGGGGTTCCATCACAACGACGCGGTCGGCGAGAAAAATCGCTTCTTCCACATCGTGGGTCACCAGGATCGTGGTGATTTTCGCCCGTGCGCGGATGGCCAGCAGCTCGTCCTGCATCTGCTGGCGGGTCAGGGCGTCGAGGGCGCCGAAGGGTTCGTCCAGCAGCAGGATGCGCGGGCTGGCCACCAGGCCGCGGGCAATCGCCACCCGTTGCGCCATGCCGCCGGACAGCTGGTGCGGGTAGGCGCGGGTGAAGTCGGTAAGGCCCACCAGCTCGATAAAATCGCCAATGCGCTGCTGTTTTTCGGCGGCGCTCAGGGGCCCGTTGACCAGGCCCAGGCCGATGTTTTCTTCCACCGTCAGCCAAGGGAACAGACGGTGTTCCTGGAACACGATGCCGCGCTCGCCACCGATGCCGCTGACGGCCTTGCCATCGACGCTGATCTGTCCTCGAAACTGCGTGTCGAGGCCCACCAGCAAGCGCAGCAGGGTGGATTTTCCACAGCCGCTGGAGCCGACGATGGCGACGAATTCACCTTCGGCAATATCCAGGTTGAATTCGCGGATGGCCTCCAGTTCGAAGCCGTCGACATCAAAGGATTTGCCCACATGGGCGAAGCTGACGATAGGTGCGTTCATGCGTGTCTCCAGCGCGTGGCGCGGGTTTCGATGCGTTGGCCGATAAGGTTGAGAGCGGCGCCGGTGAGGCCAACCAGGAGCATGCCGCTCATGATCAGGTCCATGCGCAGCAGTTGCTGGGCACCGATCATCAGGCTGCCGATGCCGCCGTTGGACGGCATGAAATATTCAGCGCCGATGGTGCCCAGCCAGGCGTAGATCAGGCTCAGGCGCAGGCCGGCAAAAATCCCCGCAGCCGCACCCGGCAGCACCAGCTGACGCAGGCGCTGGCCGAGGCTCAAGCGCAAGACCTGGGCGGCTTCATTCAGTTGCGGCGACAGATTGAGCACGCTGCGTTGGGTGGCGATAAACAGCGGAAAGAACGCGGCCAGGGCGATGAACACCCACTTGGCCAGTTCGCCGAGGCCGAACCAGGCGGTGAGCAGCGGTACCCAGGCGAAAATCGCAATCTGGCGCAGGGCGGCGAGGGTTGGGCCGAGCAGCCGTTCACTGGTGCGCGACAGGCCCAGCAGCAAGCCCACGAGGAAGCCCAGGCCGCCGCCTAGCACCAAGCCGCCCAAGGTGCGCCCGAGGCTCAGGGCCAGGGCGCTGACCAGGCTCATGTCCAGCACTCCGGCCACGGTGGTTTGCAGGACTGCCCATGGGCTGACCAGGATGTTCGGATCCACCCAGGCTTGCTGTGTTGCCAGTTGCCACAGCGCTACTAAACCCAGCGGCAGCAGCCATGGTTGCAGGCGTTGCCAGCTTTGGTAGCGCGGGCCACGGCGAATCTGTGCGGTGGCCGGATGCGGCCAGTGCACCCACTTGCGGTCCAGCCAGCCGACGCCGCGGTCCATGACCACGCCCAGCACGCCGATCACCACGATGCACACGAAGACGATATCCAGCATGAACAGTTGCCGCGCCCAGACCATCAGGTAGCCGATGCCCTCACTGGAGGCCAGCAGTTCCACGGCCAGCAACGAGGTCCAGCCGGCGGCCAGGGCCAGGCGCACACCGGCCATGAACGCCGGCAGTGCGGCCGGCAGAATCAGGCGACGGATCAACAAGTGAGAAGGCAGGCGCAGCACCCGTGCGGCTTCACGCAGGCCGGGCTGGGCGTCGCGCACCCCCACCAGCGTATGCAGGGTGACCGGCACCACAATCGCCTTGACCAGCACCACCAGCTTGAGGGTTTCGCCTATCCCGAAAAACACCATGAACAGCGGGATCCAGGCCAGGGTCGGGACTTGCGACAAAGCGCTGAACGTCGGGAACACCAGGCGCTCGGCTCGGGGACTGAAACCCAGCAGCGCCCCCAGCAATGCACCGGCACTCACCCCCGCCAGCAAGCCCCAGAACAGCCGTTGCAGGCTGATCGCCAAGTGGCTCCATAATTCGCCGCCGGCCAACTCCACCGCGCTGCTCCAGACCAGCGACGGGGCGGGCAGAATCTGCTCGCTCATCCAATGATTGCGGCTGGCCAACCACCACAGCGCGAACAACACCAGCGGCAGCAGCCAGGGCAACAGGCGGTCGCCCAAGTGCGGCCAAAGTGGCTGCCGCCCTTGGGCAGGGGCCGCCAGTGGCAGGCTCAACAGCGAGATTCGGGCCATGGATGACCTCCGTTGTCCGGTGGGCTTTATGTTTTTTTGATCTTATAAACAAACAATCAAGACGATTTAGGGATAAGAAAAACCATTTAAAGCCGCTACCCGATACGCATCCAATGCATTTGAAGAATATTTTCCATGCTGTTGATGCATAGCCTTCTGGGGCCTGCGTTTGGCTGCCTATAGATCTGAAAGCTATTAAATTGTGAATTTATAGTATTTAAAGTTTTGATCCGCTTATGCCTACTTTCTGCTCCCCAGGCTACCGCCGCCCTCAGGAGCACCCCCTATGAAGCTGCCCTTCAAACGCTTGATCACACTGGTTGCCGGCACGGCGTTGGCCGGGCTGGTGCAGGCTGCCGACCTCAAGGAAATTCGCATCGCCGTGCCCGACCTCACCGCCGGTACTCAACACAGCGGCGGGGGTGTAGTGGACGTGCTGCGCCAACAGCAGATTTTTGAAAAGGCTTTCGCCGACCGGGGCATCAAGATCCAGTGGAATTTCTTCAAGGGCGCGGGCCCCGTGATCAATGAAGCCTTCGCCAATGGCCAGGTGGACCTGGCCTATCTGGGCGACCTGGCGGCAATCATCGGCAAATCCAACGGCCTCGACACGCGCCTGTTGAGTGCCAGCGCCCGAGGCGTCAAACATTACCTGGGGGTGGTGCCGGGTTCGGGCATCAAGACCCTGCAGGATCTCAAGGGCAAGCGCGTTGCGGTGTTCCGCGGCACTGCCAGCCAACTGTCATTCGACAGCGCTCTGGCCAGCCAGGGCTTGAGTGAAAAAGACCTGAAAGTCATCAACCTGGACTTCAACGCTGCCGTCGCCGCACTGGCCGCCAAGCAGATCGACGCGACCTGGGGCAGTTCGGGCCTGAGCGCGTTGCAAGCCAAGGGCCTGGCCGAAATCCCGCTGAGCACCAAGGACCTGGGCGACGCCGGCAGTATCCAGAGTGTGCTGGTGGGCAGCGGCAAGTTTGTCGATGAGCATCCTGAAGCCGTGGCCACGTTGCTCAAGGCGCAGCAGCAAGCGGTGCAATGGCTGACCGATGACAACAACAAGCAGGCCTACATCCAGTTGGTGTCGGGGCTGGCGAGTTATCCACCGGTGATCCTGACCAATGATTTGAAAGACCAGAAACTCAGCGAGATTTTCCCGTCGACCCTCGACCCGGTGTTCCTCGCCAAGTTGCAGGACAAAGTGGATCTGGCATCGCAGCAACGGTTGATCCGCAAGCCGTTCCAGGTGAGCGATTGGGTGGCGCCGAAGTTGGCGGCCGCCGGCATCTGAAGCCCCCTAATGCAAGCTACGTGGGAGGTGAGTGGGGCGGTGCGCTAGACCGCCACACTTACTTCGTGTTGATCCACTGCCACCAGCGTCTCGATCATCGCCTTGGCCGCCGGCGACAAGCGAAAGCCGGTGCGGCTGACGATCCCGCAACGGGCATTCAGGCTCTCGAGGTTTTGCGGCAGGTTGCGCCAGTGCAGCAGCACCAGTTTGCCTTTGGCAATGTCCTCGGCAAACGCCTCCTCGGTGCCCACGCCAATGGCATTGGACTGCAACACGATCTTCACCAGGGCCGGGAAGTGTTCGGTGTGAATGCTCGGTGAGAAATCCATGCGCCCGCTGAGATTCGCCAACAGTTTGCGAGTGCCTTGGGAAATCAGCGGCGCGGCCAACGGGTAATCGAACATGTCGTTGGTCGACAGGCTGTCCTTGGCCAGCAGCGGGTGCCCCGGCCGGCAGAAAAACACCCCGCGTTTGGGCGTCAGCGGCCGGGTCTGAAAGTTCGGGTCGGACTCGAACTGGCGGATGTCGGCGATAAAAAATTCGATCTCTTCGCGGCTCAGGCTGCGGCTGAGTTTTTCCCAGTTATCCACCTGGAAACTGGTGCGGATTTTCGGGTGCGCGGTGATAAAGCGCGCCACCGCATCCGGCACCAGTTTCACCGCCGGCGCCGGGCCGCAACCGAAGCGTAATTCGCCCGCATCCAGCTTGGTCATGCGCGTGACTTCGCTGCTCAACAACGCCGCGCCGTGCACCAGGGTCAGCGCATGTTGAAGCACCACCTGGCCTTCGGGCGTGGGGCGCAGGTCCTTGTTGCCCCGGTCCACCAGCACGCAGCCGAACTCCTGTTCCAGCCCCTGGATGCTGCGGCTGAACGCCGGTTGGGTGATGCCCATGGCGTCGGCGGCACGCACAAAACTGCGGTGTTCGTTGAGGGCAATGAAGTAGCGCAGTTGGCGAAGATCCATATGCTTTCCTGGCATTTGAAAAATAGGTCGAAGGCATTTGCGACCGGGGGAGCTGAGGTTTTAAATGCAAGCTCTTATTCCGTCAACGAAGCATACGTTCATTTGCTAGACCTAAAATGCATATGAATAGAGCGTTGTTGCACGCTACTCCCAACCGAAAGCTGGCACATGAGGGTCATCACCATGAGCAACGCCGCACTAGCTGTTCAACCCGTCGCCCTGGCGCTGGATATCCACCCGGTGGCCGGACGCATCGGCGCCGAGATCCGTGGCATCACGTTATCCGGCGGGCTGGACGCCGCCACAGTGGAAGCCATCCAGCAGGCGCTGGCGCAGTACAAGGTGATCTTCTTCCGCGAGCAGACCCACCTTGATGACCAGAGCCAGGAAGCCTTCGCCCACTTGCTTGGCGAGCCGATTGCCCACCCCACCGTACCGGTGCGCGACGGCACGCGGTTCCTGCTGGAACTGGACGGTGCCCGTGGCCAGCGCGCCAACTCGTGGCACACCGACGTGACCTTCGTCGATGCCTACCCGAAGGCCTCGATCCTGCGTTCGGTGCTGGCGCCAGCCTCCGGTGGCGACACCGTCTGGGCCAACACCGCGGCGGCCTACAACGACCTGAACGCCGAACTGCGGGAGCTGGCGGACAAGCTCTGGGCCGTGCACAGCAATGAATACGACTACGCCGCGCGCAAGCCGGATGTGTCGCCGGAGAAGCTGGAGGAGTACCGCAAGATCTTCACCTCGACGGTCTACGAGACCGAGCACCCGGTGGTGCGCGTGCACCCGGTCAGCGGCGAAAAGACCCTGCTGCTGGGACACTTCGTCAAACGCCTGAAGGGCTATTCACAGGTGGATTCGGCGCACCTGTTCAACCTCCTGCAAAGCCATGTCACGCGCCTGGAAAACACCGTGCGCTGGCGCTGGAACACCGGCGACGTGGCGATCTGGGACAACCGCGCCACCCAGCATTACGCAGTGGACGACTACGGCACCCAGGAACGCATCGTGCGCCGGGTAACGCTCAAGGGCGATGTACCGGTGAGTGTGCAGGGGCAGCGTAGCCAGACCACCCGCGGTCTATAACTTCAACGCAAACGCCTGTGGCGCGGGAGCAAGCTCCCTCGCCACAAAAGCTTATCGGTCGTTTCGGGTCACCAGACCCCGATCTGCACCACCTTCTCCGCTTCCGGCTCTCCATACCTGAACCGTTGGCCACGCAGATCAATCTCGGCGTGGCTGATGGTGGTGCGCCGTTTCAAGCCTCGCAGCCATTCAAACAGATAACCCCGATGCGCCTCGCGCACATCCGCGTGCGCCGGGTCGGTACCCAGGTCGTGCAATTCCTGCGGGTCATTCTGCAAGTCGAACAACTGCGCGCGGTAACCGTCGTAGGCCAGGTATTTCCAGCGTTCGCTGCGCACCATGGTCATGCGACAGCGGTCGATGGGTTGGTCGAGGCGTTCCCGGGCCGGGGCCTGGAAGGCGTAGTCGTATTCGGCGATGGCGTAGCGGCGCCAGGTGATGTTTTCACCGTGCAGCAGCGGAATCAGCGAGCGGCCTTCCAGGCGGTGTTCGGCACCGGGTAATCCCAGCGCTTGCAGGAATGTCGGCAGCGCATCGATGGTTTCCACCAGGCGCTCGTCCACCGAGCCACGGCTGATATCGGCGGCAGCCCGAGGGTCGCGCACGATCAGCGGGATGCCTACGGCGGGCTCCAGCAGGAATTCCTTTTCACCGAGGAAATGATCGCCGAGGAAGTCGCCGTGATCGCTGGTAAACACGATCAATGTGTCGTCCCAGCGGCCATTGCTTTCGAGAAAATCAAATAGCCGGCCGAGTTGATCGTCCACCTGCTTGATCAGGCCCATGTAGGTCGGGATCACGTTAAGTCGCACTTCATCCCGGGAAAAATTCAGGCTCTCCTGGTGCTGGCGGAAAGCGTGGTACACCGGGTGATCACTTTCCTTTCCAGGCGCTGGCCGAATCGGTGCCTGTACATGCTCAGCCGTATACAACGCGTGGTACGGCGCCGGGGCGATGTAGGGCCAGTGCGGCTTGATGTACGACAGGTGCAGGCACCACGGTTGCTCACCTTGCTCGGTGATGAAGTCGATGGCGCGGTCGGTGGTGTAGACGGTTTCCGAGTGCTGTTCGTCCACCCGCGCCGGCAGGTGAGCGTTGCGCATGTGCCAGCCGCTGAGGATTTCCCCAGATTCGCCGGCAGCCGCATTCGCCCATTCGTGCCATGGATTGGTGCCGTCGTAGCCCCGTTCGCGCAGGTAGTGGGTGTAGGGCGCGGATTCACGTTTTTCGGTGAACAGCGGGCTGTCGGGGAAGATGCCGTCGTGACGGAAATAGGCTTCGAAGCCCACCTCATTCAGCGGTTGGGCCTGGGCACTGTCAGGGTCGATGTCCAGGCGTTGCAGGGCTTCGAGATTGGGCGTGGCGTGGGTCTTGCCCACCAGTGCGGTGCGGATGCCGTGGGGCCGCAAATAGTCACCGATAGTCAGTTCTTCCAGGGGCAGTGGCACGGCGTTCCAGGCCACCTGATGGCTGCTGACATAGCGCCCGGTATAGGCCGACATCCGCGACGGGCCGCAAATCGTGCCCTGGGTGTAGGCCCGGCTGAAGCGCACGCCGGCGGCGGCCAGGCGATCGATGTTGGGGGTGTGCAGATGGGCATGGCCATAGCACGAAAGGTAATCGCGGCGCAGTTGGTCGCACATGATGTACAGCACGTTGCGCACGGGTTTGGGTTGGGACATGAGGCTTCACCGAACGGAGGACAGGCGAACGATTTCGCCGCCTGGCAGGCCTTGAAGCAAGTGCATTTGGGGAATGGGTTTTATGCAGTGGGTGCATGGGTGTGGCGACTGGTGCTATCGCAGGCAAGCCAGCTCTCACATTTGAGATGCATGCCCCTGTGGGAGCTGGCTTGCCTGCGATAGCGGTCGCTCAGACAGCAAAATTCTCCAGCGCACACACCTCTTCATCCTGCTCATCAATCACCTTGATCTGCTCGATCATCGCCTCCGCCAGCGGTGACAGCCGATACCCCGCGCGACTGACAATCCCATAGCGGGTGTAGCGCTCCTCCAGGTCTTCCGCCAAACCCTCAATCCGCAGGCACACCAGCTCGCCACGGGCCATGTGCAGCACGTCGCTGTTGGCGCTGACGATGCCGATAGCGTCCGAACGCAGCACCACGCCCAGCAGGCTGTACCCGTTTTCGCATTCGACGTTGGGCGTGTAGTCGGGTCGGCCGCTGAGGTCGACGATGACCTTGCGCAGGTTCGGCGGGCGAATCGTCACCGCCAGCGGATAGCTCATCAACTGTGCCGCGGTCACGCTTTCCAGCTCCGCCAACGGGTGCCCGGCGCGGCAGCAGAAGTGCCATTTGCGCGGGCGCAAGCGGTGGGTCTGGTAATCCGGGTGGGCCTCGAAATGCCGGGTGTCGGCGACGAAAAATTCGAACTCTTCGCTGAGCAGGCGCTTGCTCAGGCTTTGCCAGTCGTCCACCTGGAACTGCACCCGGGCCTTGGGGTAGCGCCCGATAAAACTGCCGATGGCTCTGGGGATCAATCCGGCAGCGGGCGCCGGGCCGCAACCGAAGCGCAGCTCACCCGCCTCCAGCCCGTTGAACTGGCTGATCTCATTCGCCAGTTGCTGGGCGCCACTGACCAGCCGCCGTGCATGCTCGAGCAGTACCTGGCCTTGTTTGGTCGGCGCCAGGTCCTTGCGCCCACGGTCTACCAGCTGGCAACCGGCACTGAGTTCCAGCGCTTGAATGCTGCGGCTGAAGGCCGATTGCGACAGGTTCACGGTCACCGCTGCCGCGACAAAACTGCGTTGCTCGGCAAGGGCGATGAAGTGGCGAAGTTGGCGCAGGTCGATATGCATTTTTCACATTGAAAATATCGGGGAAATGCATTGGCTATGCATTAGGTCGACTCCTTATAAAGGCTATCTCTTATGCAGTAAATGTTTGTAAAAACATAAATAAATAGCCTTTAGGAATATGCGATCCAGCGTATTTCCTGACACCGGAGCCGCTTATGAGCCTGTTGAATCGCGCTGTCCCTCCCTCTCCCTGGCGCCTGAAACGCCTGCCGATGGCGCTGTTGCTAGCGGGCAGTGCCAGTTGGTCCAGCAGCCAGGCGGCCGACGAGCCTGCGCCAGCACCCAAGGGTGAGAATGCCAGTGGCCAGTTGGAAACGGTCACGGTGACGGCGCGGCGGCGTACCGAAAGTGCCCAGGACGTGCCCACGCCCATGAGCGTGATCGGCGGCCAGGCCTTGGAGAGCCAGCGGGTCTACCGGATTCAGGACTTGCAGCAACTGGTGCCCAGCGTCAACGTCGCCTACATGCATGCGCGTCAGTCCAGCGTGTCGATTCGCGGGCTGGGGAACAACCCGGCCAGTGACGGCCTGGAAGGAAGTGTGGGGCTGTATATCGACAACGTGTACCTGGGGCGGCCGGGGATGGCCGTGTTCGACTTGATGGACATCGAACAGCTCGAAGTACTACGCGGTCCTCAAGGCACGCTGTTCGGCAAGAACACCACCGCCGGGGTGATTAACATCAGCACCCGCGCGCCGAGTTTTACTCCGGAGCGCAGCATTGAGACTTCCTTGGGCGAGGACGGTTACTTCCAGACCAAGGGCACGATTTCCGGCCCGCTGACCGAGGACCTGGCGGGCCGTTTCTCCGCGTACCGCACTCGCAGCGACGGCGACATCAAGAACGAGTACGACGGCCACGACCTCAATGGCGGTTCGCGCCAGGGCTTTCGTGGGCAACTGCAGTACAAGCCCAGCGACACCTTCAACCTGCGCTGGATCGGCGACTACAACGAAGAAGATTCCAGCGCCGGTACCCGGGTGCTGTACAGCACCGGGCCGACCATCAATGGCACCAACCTCTATCAATCGCGGGCGGCGGCGGCAGGCGCGACCCTGGTCGACGGCACGCACCGCAAGGTCAACCTCGACAGCGACCAGCACGTCACCGTGTTCCAGGGCGGCACCTCGCTGGAAGCCAACTGGACCCTGCCCAGCGACTTCACCCTGACCTCGGTCAGCTCGTACCGCTGGTGGAATTTCACCCCGCGCAACGACGACGGTCTCAACGTACCGGCCTCCTACAACGCCGGCGTGTCGGTGGAAGACAAACAGTGGTCCCAGGAATTTCGCCTGGCCTCACCCACCGGCGGCTTCTTCGATTACGTGCTCGGCGCCTACTACTTCGGCTCCGACCTGGACAACAAGTCCTTCGCCTATTACGGGCCCAAGGCCGACATCTGGAACGGCACGCCCACGGGCGCCTTGAACAACGTCAGCAGCGTGGGCAACGGGCATATCCGCACCGACAGTTTTGCGCTCTTCGCCCAAGGCACCTGGCACCTGACCGAGCGCCTGGATTTCACCGCCGGCCTGCGCGGTACCTATGAGCAGAAAAGTGCCTGGGTCACGCGCAATGCACCCCTTGGCGGCGACGCAGTCACCGGCGCGGCGGCCACTGCACGGCGCGGGCGCGCGGGGGCTTATGACTCCGGCGACCTCAACCAATACAGCACCAGCCCCTCCGGTTTGTTGAACCTGAGCTATCGCTTCAACGACGACTTGCTGGGCTACGCGACCTTGTCCCACGGCGAGAAATCCGGCGGGGTCAACCTGGCGGTGGGCTCCGCACCCACCGCCGGCCCGGACTCGCTGTTGATCGGTACCGAGCGCGCGAACAACGCCGAGCTGGGGTTCAAGAGCACCCTGTGGGACCGTCGCCTGCAACTCAACGCCAACCTGTTCTGGACCCAGGTCAACGGCTACCAGACCAATGCCTACGACGACAGCAACCGCGTGCAGTACCTGACCAACGCCGGCTCGGTGCGCTCCCGGGGCGTGGAGGTGGAGAGCACGCTGATCCCGATCAAGGGTCTGACGCTCAATATCAACGGCTCGTACAACGACGTGCAGTACCTGTCGTACAAAGATGCGCCGTGCCCGCCGGAAGTCAGTCTGCGCCCGGGTGCGCCCGCTTCGTGCGACTTGAGTGGCCACCAGGTGGTGGGCGCCTCGAAGTGGATTGCCAACGCTAATGGCGAATACAAATGGAACCTGGATAACGGCTTCGAACCCTACGTCACCGCCAGTTATGCGTTCCGCTCCAAGGCGGTGGGCACGGTGGAAGATTCCGATTTCGGGCAGATCCCGGCCTACGCGGTGGTCAACCTCTCCACCGGCCTGCGGGGCAATTACCAGCAGGGGCAGTGGGACGTGTCGTTATGGCTGAAGAACGCCTTCGACAAGACCTACTACACCACCCTGTGGACCGGCGGTAACGGGGGTTATGAAGGGCTGTTGGGCACCCCGCGCACGCTTGGGGTGACCGGGCGCTACGACTTCTAGGCCGCAACGGGAGCGGTGCGATACGTCGCCGGGCTGAACACTTGGGTGAGTATCAGCATCGCCACCACCGTCAGCGTCAGCACCAGCCAGGCGCTGACGAAACTGCCGGTCAATTCCCGCAGCCAGCCAGTCAGCCATGGCGAAATGGCGTTGATCAAAAAGCCCACGCCCTGGACGAACGCCGCCAGCTGGCCGGCCTCCCGAGGGTCGCGGCGGTGATCCAGGGTCAGCAGCAGGCTCAGGGCAAAACATGCCCCCAGGCCGAAGCCGATCAGCGCCACCCACAGGTGCGGAAACTCCAGCGGCGCTGTCAGCAGGCCGATATAGCCCACGGTCTGGGCCAGCAGGCTGATGCTCAGCAGCGGCCGACGATCAATGCCGCGTTGCGCCAGTGCGGGCATCAACAGCGCGGCGATCACCTGGAAGATCGTCATGAACGCCAGCAGCGAACCACTGGGCAGCACGTCCCAACCCAACTGCTGATAGTAGGCCGGCAACCACGCGACCATGCTCATGTAGCCGCAATTCACCAGGCCGAAATACAGCGCCAGCAACCACGCCCGACGGTTGCGCAGGCCCTGGAACGGCGCCGTCACCTGCGGGTTTTTCGCCGCACCCAATGGCAGCCACGCCCACAGCAACAGCGCGCCCAGGGCCGGTAGCAGCCAGATCCCGAGCCCCGCCTGCCAGTGCTGGAAATGCCCCGCCACCAACGGGCTGAGCAGCGCCGCCAAGCCACCGCCGCCCATCAGCGACGCCGAGTAAACCCCCATCGCCAACGGCACGCGCTGATGGAATTGGCGCTTGATCATCGCCGGCACCAGCGCCTGGATCAGCGCCACACCGGCGCCGCCAAACAGTGCGGTAGCCAGCAGCGCCGGCGCCTGGCCAAACAGCCAGCGCGCGAGGCACGCCAGCAGAATCATCATCAGGCCCAGGGCAATCCCGCGACGTTCTCCCAGCTTCGCCTCCAGGCGCACACCCACCAACGCTACCAGCCCCATGCAGATCACTGGCAGGCTGGTGAGCAGGGCGCTGCTCTGGAAACTCAGGCCGGTGGCCAGGCGGATTTCCCCCAGCAATGGGCTGATGGAGCTGAGGATGGGCCGCAGGTTCAGGCCCAGCACCACCAGCAAACCCCAACCGGCGAGTTTGCCGGCGAACGAATTATTCAGCGTCATGCAGGGCCTGCCATTCACCGTAAAGGGTTTGCATCGCCGCTTGAGGCAGATGCTGTACGGGCAATTTTTGTTCCGCCAAAGGCAACGTCATTTGCTGGTAGATCGCCGCTGTCGACAGGCCAAAGGGCGCCGCCACTTCGTTGCTGGCGGCGAACACCACGCGGGATATGCCGCACAGGTGCATCGCACTCAGGCACATCGGGCAGGGCTGGCCGCTGGCGTAGATCACACAACCGTCGAGGCGCGGGCCGAGTTGTTGGCTGGCGGCACGGATGGCGAGCATCTCGGCGTGGGCGGTGGGGTCCTGGCTCAAGTGGATCTCGTTGACCGCTTCCACCAGCACCTTGCCGTCGCGCACCAGCACGGCACCAAAAGGGCGGCCACCGGCTGCCACGTTGGCCTTGGCCAGTTGCACGGCGTGATGCAGATGCTGTTGATCGTCAGTCATGGAAAACCCCTCGTGCGCAATGAGGCGTGAAGTATGGGCAGCCGCAGGGGTATTCTGAAATTAAATATAACCATGCCAATCAGTGGCAAATGGAATGGTGAGCCCATGTTCGATCCTGTGTTGTTGCGCAGCTTTGTTGCCGTCGTCGATTGCGGCAATTTCACCCGCGCGGCCGAGCGCCTGCATTTGACCCAGTCCACGGTCAGCCAACAGATCCGCCGCCTCGAAGACGCACTCGGCAGCCAGGTCCTCGACCGCGACCAGCGCCGCGTGGTGGCCACGGTGGAGGGTGAACGCTTGCTGGCTTATGCGCGGCGCATCCTGGCGCTGCACGAAGAGGCTGCCGACGTGCTGATCAACCAGCAGAGCGATGGCGTGCTGCGCCTGGCGGTGCCCGAGGACTTTGCGGCCGAGCGCTTGATGCCACTGCTGTCGGCGTTTGTACAGGCTTATCCACGGGTGCGCCTGGAGGTCACCAGCGGCTTGGGGCCGGAGTTGCTGCGGGATTATCGCGGCGGTGAATTCGACGTGCTGTTGGTCAAGCAAATGGGCGACAGCGATGACTGTCTGGCGTCCTGGCCGGAGCCTTTGTGCTGGGTCGACAGCCGCAGCGCACCGTCCCTGGGGCGTGATCCGCTGCCGCTGGTGGCGTTTCCCGCCGGTGGCCTGTATCGCAATGAAATGCTGCATCACCTGGAGGTGGGTGGCTGGCGCTGGCGCATCGGTTATTCCAGCGCGAGCCTGGCCAGCGTGTGTTCGGCGGTGGCGGCGGGGCTGGGAATCAGCTTGCTGCCGGTGCGGGTCGTGCAGCCCGGGCATGTGGTGTTGGGCGCAGACAGCGGTTTGCCGGCGGTGCAGGGCGTGCGGCTGGCGCTGTATGGCCGTAATGGTTTGGGCGCAGCGGGGCAGGCGTTACTGCGTCAATTGCAGGATTTATGTGCCAGTAACCCCCGCTGAGTCATGCCTTGAGTGAATATTTTGTATGCCTCAAAAGCATTCGGATTTTGCGCCTCGGCGCCAGCCCGCGCAGGCCGTGGCTTTGGCGTATCTGGATGTTTCGTTTATTCATTTTGGATCTATGTATAACTTTAAAGATTACTTTAAGAGATAAGCGTCTGGCCCCGATGATTCAGCCCTCGACGGCCGCCAAGGCAGGCCCGTCGGTTTTTTTGCTTAAGACCGCAGGGGAGTTAATCAATGGGCAATGTCCAGACCGCCGCCAGTGCACAAGAGGTGCAGTGGCGCCACGCACCGGGTGGTGAGTTGGTCGACCTTGGCCGGCCGCACCGCGCGCCGTTGGGGCAGTTGCGTACGCAGAAAACCCCCAAGGGAGTGTTGAGTCGGCGTGAAGCGATCCTGTTGGGGATTCTCGCGCTGGCTTTGCATGGTGCGGTGATCTATTGGGTCAGCCAGAAGCCAACCCCGGTGCTGCCGATTGTGCCGCCGGAAATTCCGCCAATGACGATCGAATTTTCCCAGCCGGCGCCGCCGGTGGTGGAGCCGCCACCGCCCGTGCCGCCACCGCCGCCACCACCGGTTGTCGAGCCACCGCCACCGGTGGTCGATGAATTGGCCGCCAAGCCGGCGCCGAAAAAGATTCCGAAACCCAAGCCGGTACCGAAGCCAGTGCCCAAGCCCGCACCGAAACCGGTCGCCGAGCAGCCGCCCGCGCCGCCTGTACCTGCGCCACCGGCTCCAGCACCCGCACCGCCCGCGCCTGCGCCGGTTACACCGGCCTCGGCCAACGCCGCGTACCTGAAGAACCCGGCGCCCGAATACCCGTCACTGGCCCAGCGCCGGGGTTGGGAAGGCACGGTGTTGTTGCGGGTGCATGTGTTGGCCACCGGCAAGCCGGGTGAGATCCAGATTCAGAAAAGCAGTGGTCGCCAGCAACTCGACGAAGCCGCACTGGCTGCCGTTAAACGCTGGAGTTTTGTACCGGCCAAGCAGGGCGATGTGGCCCAGGACGGCTGGGTCAGCGTACCGATTGATTTCAAGATTCATTAATTATTGGATGCGGTGTGTCGGACACATCGCGACCTGCACAGAGGGAAAACATCATGGCATTAGCATCTCCAACTGAATCCATCGAAAGCGCGGTGATCTGGCTGCTGGTGGTCTTTTCGGTCGCTACCTGGGGCCTGGCCCTGCTCAAGGGCGTCCAGTTCGGTCGCCTCAAGTCCCAGGATCGCAAATTCCACAAACAGTTCTGGGCGGCCTCCAGTCTGGACTCGGCCGCTGAACTGGCTGAAACCAGGCCGGGCGCCGCTGCTCGTGTGGCCCAGGCCGGTTACGCCGCGATCCAGGTGGGTGAGGCGCCACACGCTGCTGACCTGAGCCAGGCGATCAATCATCAGGACCGCTTGGAACGTGCCCTGCGCCAACAAATCGTGCGTGAGCGTCGCTCCCTGGAAACGGGTCTGGCGGTGGTCGCGAGTATCGGCAGTACGTCGCCGTTTATCGGTCTGTTCGGTACCGTTTGGGGGATCATGGAAGCGTTGAAAGGCATCAGCGCCGCCGGTTCCGCCAGCCTCGAAACCGTGGCCGGGCCGATTGGTGCCGCGTTGGTCGCCACTGGTGTGGGTATTGCCGTCGCGGTGCCGGCGGTGCTGGTTTACAACTACTTCCTGCGTCGCCTGAAACTCACGGCTGCTGACCTGGATGACTTCGCCCATGACTTCTACAGCCTGGCGCAGAAGAACTCGTTCCGCGTGCTGCTGCACCCGACGCTGAGCAAGGCCGGTGCCCAGGGCGGCGCGCAAAAAGTGAAGGAGGCGTCCTGAGATGGCCTTCTCCACGCAAGACAGTGATGAGGTGCTGAGCGAGATCAACGTCACGCCGTTGGTGGATGTGATGTTGGTGCTGCTGGTGGTGTTTATTGTCACGGCGCCGTTGTTGACCAATGCGATTCCGATCAACCTGCCCAAGACTGAGGCCGTGGCGCCGGTGGAGCAGAAAGACCCGCTGGTGGTGAGCATTGATGCTGCCGGCAAACTGTTTATCAACAAGGATGAAATTCAGCCGGATTTGCTGGAATTCAACTTGCAGTCGGCCAAGGCCAAGGACCCGGAGGTTCGGGTGCAACTGCAGGCTGACGATGGAGTTAATTATGGCGAAGTGGCGCGAGCCATGGCGTCTATCGAGCGCGCGGGGATTACCAAGCTGTCGGTGATTACTGCACGTTAGTTTCAAATGCCTCGACAATTTTTTTGGCCGTTTCCTTGGCAGGGTGCGGCCTTTTTTTTGGGGCTTTGGGGGGAGTACATATCCGTTACTTAGGTAACGGCTACTTAGGGTTCCGCTCTTACAGCGGGTCACTTTTGGCAAACGCCCCAAAAGTAACCAAAAGGTCTTTGCCCCACCACTCGGTGCCTCGCCTAGGCTCGGCATGCCCGCACTCCGGCACGGCTCCGCGGGCCGCCGCGACGGGCCATCCATGGCCCGGCGCGGCTAAATCGGCATCCCTGCCGATTTACCCGCTCCACCGTGCCTACTTGCGGCCATCGTGGTTGACGGGGCCCGCAGATCAAGATCAAAAGCAAGATCAAGAACACAGCGGCCTACAGGCCGGCTTGAGTGTTAAAAGCCAGATCAAAAGCCAGAGAGAATGCAGATCTGCTTTTCTGTGGGAGCTGGCTTGCCTGCGATGCAGACAACTCGGTACATCAGGTACACCCAGTTGATGCTATCGCAGGCAAGCCAGCTCCCACATTTGGACCGTGCCCGCTTTAGCTTTTGATTTTGCTTCACCACACTCAAGCCGGCCGGGAGGCCGCTGTGCTCTTGCTTTTGATCTTGATCTTAGGCGCCCCGTTAAACCACGCTGGCCGAACGCAGGCTTTGGAGCGTGGGTAACCCGGCAGGACGCCGGGTTAGCCGCGCTGGGCCATGGATGGCCCATCGCGGCGGCCCACGGTCCAAAGCCGGAGTGAGGGCACACCGAGCATTAGCGAGGTGCCGAGTGGTGGGGCAAGAGCGTTTTGCTTACTTTTGCGCTCTTCAAAAGTGAGCCGCTGTAAGAGCGGAACCATAAGCCGCCGTTACCCAAATAACGGATATGTCCCCCCAACCCCTAAACCCCCCCCCCTCAAACAAACATTTTGGTTATTAATAAATAGCTTCTTATTCCTTAACGAATATATACCCCGTGCCTATACTGACCCACAACGTTAAACGCTGCAGGAGGGCACACCCATGCACAGCGAGTCGATTCGTTATCTGATCGTGCCGGGCTGGCAAGGATCGCCAGAAGATCATTGGCAAAGTCATTGGCAGAACAGCCTGCCCAACAGCGCACGCGTGGAGCAAGCCGACTGGCTCACCCCGCGCCGCGAAGACTGGGTGGCCGCACTGGCCGAAGCCATCGCCGCCGACAGCACCCCGGTGATTCTGATTGCCCACAGCCTGGGCTGCATCGCCGTCGCCCATTGGGCCGCCACCGCACCGGTGCAGTTCCTGCGTCAGGTACGCGGCGCCTTGCTGGTGGCCCCGGCCGATGTCGAACGCCCTGCCTGCGCTCCCGCCCTGCGTAACTTCGCGCCAATCCCCAAGCATCTGTTGCCGTTCCCAAGCCAGGTTGTCAGCTCCGACAACGACAGCGCCGTCAGCGCCACCCGCGCCCTGGAACTGGCGCGTAACTGGGGCGCCGAAGCGGGGATTCTCGCGGGGGCCGGGCATATCAATGTGAAGTCCGGCCATCAACGCTGGGAGCAGGGTTTCGCCTACCTCTATCGCCTGCAAAATCGCCTGGAACATCACTCCCGGCGCCGTGCATAAAATTTTTTAAACGCCCCTTCCCCTTCGTGGATGGGGCGGGAGTCTGCCATGAGCCTGCATGAAACCTTCGGTCAGCCCCTGCTGACCTTCCCCGACGCCGAAAAAAGCCCCCTGAGCATTCGTGCCAAGGCCCTTGTGTTTGTCGACCCGCGTTCGCGGCAACTGCGCGAAGACCTCGAAAATCTCGCCCCCCGTGCCTTGCCCGTGTTGATCCGCGGCGAAACCGGCAGCGGCAAGGAATTGCTCGCGCGGCATATCCACCGTGGCAGCGACCGCACCGGCTTGTTTGTTTCGGTCAATTGCGGCGCCATCAGCCCGACTTATGCCGACGCCGAACTGTTCGGCTACGCCGCAGGCAGCCACAGCGGCGCAGCCAGTAGCCGCGCCGGCTGGTTTGGCTCGGCCAATGGCGGCACCTTGTACCTGGATGAAATCGGCGACCTGCCGTTGCCGATCCAGGTCAAGTTGCTGGCGGCGCTGGAAAACCACGAAGTGACCCGCGTTGGCGCTCATCAGCCAAGTCCGGTGGATGTGCGGCTGGTGGCGGCCACCAGCATCGACCTGGCTCAGGCCGTGGCAGCCGGCAAGTTTCACGAGCGCCTGTTCCATTACCTCAGCGAAGGCCAGTTGGAGTTGCCGGCACTGCGCGAGCGGGTGGGCGATATCCTGTCACTGGCCGAGTATTTCCTCGGCATCTACAGCCAGCGCCTCGACTTGCCGGTACCGCTGATCAGCGACGAAGCCCAACGCGTGCTGGAGCATCACAGCTGGCCGGGGAACACGCGGGAGTTGGAGAACGTGATTCACTTTGCCCTGTTGGTCAGCAGTGGCGACGAGATTTTGCCGGAGCATTTGAACCTGCCGCTGCCGTCGGTGACGCAGATCGAACACCAGGCGCGGCAGATCCTCAGCAGCGGTACCGAGGCCGAACGTGATGCGTTGAGGCGTCTATTGAAAGGGTTGGCGTCTGTATGAACAAAATGGAATATCAAAGTGAATAAAAAGTATTGTTCTGGAATAAAAAACCTCGGTATTGTCCGCTTCACGCCGCGATAGCACTTCGCTGGCACTCAACTACAAAGCGGCCGTCCCAGACGACCCGGATTTTCGATAAGGACACTGCATGAAAAAGGTTCTGTTGTTTACCGCACTGGCGGCTGCCCTGACTGCAAGCTTCGCCCAGGCCAACGAGAAACTGGTGGTAGCCGCTACCCCGATCCCGCACGCCGAGATCCTTGAGCTGGTCAAGCCGACCCTGGCCAAAGAAGGCGTGGACCTGGAAATCAAAGTCTTCACCGACTACGTGCAGCCGAACGTGCAGGTGGCCGAGAAGCGTCTGGACGCCAACTACTTCCAGACCCTGCCGTACCTGGAAAACTTCAACAAGGGTAAAGGCACCAACCTGGTGACCGTGGTCGGTGTGCACGTTGAACCCTTCGGTGGTTACTCGAAAAAGATCAAAAACATCTCTGAGCTGAAAGATGGCGCCACCGTGGCCATCCCGAACGAAGGCAGCAACTCCGGCCGTGCCCTGCTGCTGCTGCAAAAGGCTGGCGTGATCACCCTGAAAGACCCGACCAACGCCCTGGCCACGCCGAAAGACATCGCCAGCAACCCGAAAAACCTGAAATTCAAAGAGCTGGAATCGGCCCTGCTGCCACGCGTACTGGACCAGGTTGACCTGGACCTGATCAACACTAACTACGCCCTGGAAGCCGGCCTGAACCCGGCCAAGGACGCACTGATCATCGAAGACGCCAAGTCGCCGTACGTGAACTTCCTGGTTGCCCGCCCGGACAACAAGGACAGCGACGCGATCCAGAAGCTGGCCAAAGCCCTGACCAGCCCTGAAGTGAAAGCTTTCATCGAGAAGAAATACAACGGTGCGGTCGTGCCGGCGTTCTGATCGAGCCCCAAAACCTCCTTCAAGGTTTAAACGCCGACGGCTTCTACAGCGTCGGCGTTTTTTATGGCTGGAATGCAATCGAAATGTGGGAGCGGGCTTGCTCGCGAATGCGGTGGGTCAGCCAACACATCTGCTGACTGATACACCGCATTCGCGAGCAAGCCCGCTCCCACATTTGGGACCGTGTCAGCTCAGAGATTCCGGCTGTTAATGGCCCTGCGCAACGCCACCAGCCACTTCACCAGCTCCTGCGGATCAATCGGTTTTGCTTTTGTCATCGCTCATTCCCTCGTCTGTTGGTTGGCCGTCAGTCTGGCCACGCGCTGCCTATCCCTGAAGTGCAGCACCGATAAAAAGACCCTTCCTACTTCCCCGGAAACAGTAGCTGTCATCCGCCGGTACCGCGAATCCGCAGGTTATCTATTTGGGTGATATCAATATGCTATTTCGGTATTTAAATTTTGCTTTTTATACCTTTAAAGTCGGCGCTACTCAGCGTTACCCACGCTGACCCGGACCGCACCAACGCCGCATTACCCCTGCGGCGTCAGGGATTTCAGATGACCTTCGATTACGCATTTATCCTCAGCACACTGCCGGCGTTTCTAAAGGCCGTGGGCGTGACCTTGCAAGTCGGCCTGATCGCTATCGGTACCTCGTTAGTGGTGGCCCTGATCAACGCTGCACTGCTGGTATTTCGCACACCCTACGTGTGGCGCCTGGTGGCGCTGTACGTCGAACTGGCGCGCAACACACCGCTGCTGATCCAACTGTTTTTCGTCTACTTCGCGTTGCCGGCCTTGGGATTGAATATCTCCGGGTTCTGGGCGGCGATCATCACCATGACCTTTCTCGGCGGCGCCTACCTCACGGAAGTGCTGCGCGCCGGTGTCGAGGCGGTGCCGCTGGCGCAGATCGAGTCGGGCAAGTCCATCGGCCTGTCCCACTGGCAGCTGCTGCGCCATGTGATCCTGCCTCAGGCGGGGATCCTCAGCCTGCCGGCGCTGTTTGCGAACTTCATTTTCCTGCTCAAGGAAACCACCATCGTGTCGGCGGTGGCGGTGCCGGAAATTCTCTACACCACCAAAAGCTACATTGCCCTCTATTACAAAACCTACGAAATGCTCGCGGTGCTGACGTTGATCTGCGTGCTGTTATTCCTGCCGCTGTCGCTGCTGCTCAGCCGCCTTGAAAGGAGGCTCCAGCATGGCCAGTTCGGGTCTTGAATTACTCTGGGTGTCGTTGCCGCAACTGGGCAAGGGCGCTGCGCAAACCCTGTCGATCTCGTTCCTGAGCATTGCCTTCAGTACCGTCGGCGGCGTGTTGTATGGCGTGCTGCGCACGCTGAATTCGAAAGCGATCAACCTGGTGCTGCGGATTTACCTCGAGCTGTTCCGCGCCATTCCGGTGTTGGTGTGGCTGTACCTGCTGTTCTTCGGCCTGCCGATTTTCTTTGGTCTGAGCATTCCAAGCTTCTGGTGCGCGGTGCTGGTGTTGTCGCTGTGGGGCGCCAGTGAAGTCGGCGAAGTGGTGCGCGGTGCCTTGCATTCGTTGCCCCGCGGCCAGCGTGAAGCCGGCCTGTCGATTGGCCTGTCGGACCCGCAGTTGTATGGCTACGTGCTCCTGCCCCAGGCCCTGAAACGCATGACCCCGCCGACCATCAACGTCTACACCCGCATCATCAAGACCAGCTCCCTGGCGGTGCTGATCGGCGTGGTGGACGTGATCAAGGTTGGCCAGCAAATCATCGAGCGCACCTACGAGTCGGTGTTGATCTACGGCGCGCTGTTCCTGTTTTTCTTCTTTATCTGCTACCCGTTGTCGGCCGCCTCCAAGGTGCTGGAACGGCGCTGGGCCCAAGCATGAGCGCATTGATCGAGTTTCAGGGTTTCAATAAATACTTCGGCGACCAGCAGGTGCTCAAGGGCATCGACCTGAGCGTGCAAAGCGGCGAAGTGGTGGTGATCCTCGGCCCCAGCGGTTGCGGCAAAAGCACCTTGCTGCGGTGCCTCAATGGCCTGGAAGTGGCCCACAGCGGCAGCCTGCGTTTTGCCGGCAAGGAGCTGCTGGACAAGGCCACCGACTGGCGCCAGGTGCGCCAGGACGTGGGCATGGTGTTCCAGAGTTATCATCTGTTCCCGCACATGAGCGTGCTCGACAACATTTTGCTCGGCCCGCTGAAAGTGCAAAAACGCGAGCCCCGCGAAGCTCGTGCCCAGGCAGAAAAACTGCTGGAACGGGTGGGTCTCTCGGACAAGCGTGACGCCTATCCGCGCCAACTCTCCGGCGGCCAGCAGCAACGCATCGCCATCGTCCGTTCGTTGTGCATGAACCCGCAGGTCATGCTGTTTGACGAAGTCACCGCTGCCCTCGACCCGGAAATGGTCAAGGAAGTACTGGAAGTGATCCAGGGCCTGGCCCGGGACGGCATGACCCTGCTGATCGTCACCCATGAAATGGCCTTCGCCCGCGCCGTCGCCGACCGCGTGGTGTTCATGGAGGCCGGCCGCATCCTCGAACAAAACACCCCCGAGGCATTCTTTACGAACCCGCAAACCGCACGCGCGCAGCAGTTCCTGGAGAAGTTCTCCTTCGTTTCAACACTGCCCAAAAGAACCAAGGAACTGGAGCTGTCATGAAAACTGCCAAGTTGTTATTCCCCCTGTTCGGCCTCGCGTTGCTGGCCGGCTGCAATAAATCCGAAGAGCCCGCCAAGACGGCCGCTGCGGCCACCCCGGCCCCAGCGGCGGTGAGCTACATCGACAAGATCAAGGCGCGAGACAAGCTGATCGTCGGCGTGTTTACCGACAAGCCGCCGTTTGGTTTTGTGGATGAGTCCGGTCGCTACGTCGGCTTCGATACCGACATCGGCCGCCGCTTCGCCAAGGACCTGCTGGGCGACGAGAACAAGGTTGAATTCGTTGCCGTGGAGCCGGCGAGCCGCATTCCGTTCCTGCAAAGCGACAAGGTCGACCTGATCCTCGCCAACATGACCGTGACGCCTGAGCGCAAGGAAGCGGTGGACTTCACCAACCCGAACCTGAAAGTGGCGGTGCAGGCACTGGTGGCCAACGGCAGCCCGGTGAAAAGCCTGGACGACCTGGCGACCCGCACCACCATCGTCACCACCGGCACTACCGCGGATATCTGGCTGACCAAGAACCACCCGGACTGGAAACTGCTGAAGTTCGAGAAAAACTCCGAGTCACTGCAAGCGCTGTCGGCTGGCCGTGGTGATGCCTATGCCCAGGACAACCTGGTGCTGTTCAGTTGGGCCAAGCAGAACCCGGGCTACCGTGTGCTGGAGCAGAAACTGGGGGATGAAGCGCCGATTGCGCCGGCGGTGAAGAAAGGCAATATCGAACTGCGGGATTGGGTGAATGCCGAACTGGCGAAGTTGGGCGAGGAGAAGTATCTGCTCAAGCTGTATGACCAGTATGTTCGCAAGGAACTGAGCGATGACACCAAGCCTGAGAGTGTGATTGTTGAAGGCGGGAAGTGGCAGGGCTGATCATTTAGCTGTTGGGTGACTGATCTACCGTCTTCGCGAGCAAGCCCGCTCCCACATTCGACCGAGTTCCACCTTTGGAATGCGGACAAATGTGGGAGCGGGCTTGCTCGCGAAGAGGCCCTCACAGGCGCCGCCTAACTGGGCCAATGCCACGCCGGCTCATCCAGCACCCGCTGCCCCACCACCTGCGTCTGCCCCATCACCTTTTCCAGCACGATCGAATTACACCCTTCATCCTGCTGCAACGCCGCAATCAAGCGGCTGGCATGGGACACCACCCACACCTGGCACTGCTGCGACACCTGGATGATCAGCCGCGCCAATGCCGGCAGCAGGTCCGGATGCAAACTGGTTTCCGGTTCGTTCAGTACCATCATCGTCGGTGGCCTCGGCGTCAGCAGCGCCGCCACCAGCAGCAAATAGCGCAAGGTCCCGTCCGACAGCTCCGCTGCCGACAACGGGCGCAGCAACCCCTCCTGATAAAACTCAATGGCAAAACGGCCGCCCTGCAACGGCTCGATATTCAACCGCGCGCCGGGAAACGCGTCGCTGATTGCCCGCTGCAAGGCGTCCGGATCGCCAATCTCGCGAATGGTCTGCAACGCCGCCGCCAGATCCCGACCATCGTGATGCAGCACCGGCGTACGCGTGCCCAGTTGAGGTTGGCGCACCGGGGCGTCGACGTCGCTGCGAAAGTGGTCATAAAAGCGCCAGCCGCGAATGCTTTCACGCAGCAGCAACACTTCCGGCGAACCCCGCAGGCTGCCGACCTGATCGAACAGGCTGTGGTAGTTCGGCGTGTGCTGGGCCAGTACATCCCAGGCCCGGCCTTCGCGAGCGCGCACCATCGGGCCGGAGCGCTGTACCAGCAGGCTCGCTGGGCGGTACACGTGGCCGGCCCAGATGCATTCTTTCTTGATCTCGGGGTCCAGGGAAAAGTAGGACTCGCCCGGCTCCGGCAACCCCAGGGAAATCGCATAGCTGAAATCTTCCCCGGCGAACCCCAGGCGCAAACGCTTGGCGCCCTGGCGCACGATGGGTTCCACCGCGACTTCACCACTGAGCATGCGCCGGCTGATGTTTTCCGGCCCGGCCCAGAAGGTCGAATCCAGCCCACCCTCGCGGGCCAGTGCATTGATCACACCGCCCTGTGCCGTCTCCGCCAGCAGCCGCAGGGCGCGGTACAGGTTGGATTTACCGCTGCCGTTGGGGCCGGTGATCAGGTTCAGCCGATCCAGTGGCACCACCAATTTGTTGATCGAGCGGTAATTGGCCACCGCGAGGGTTTTGAGCATGAGAAAAATTATCGCTTTGGGAACCATTGGAGTATGGGATTCTCCATGCAGATAAGGAACCCTGTTCTAAGCTCACAGTCGCATACACACTGGCACGGCGGCATCACGCAAAAGGAGCCTGCATGGGCGGTCCCAACTCCACATTTATTATCCTCGGCCTTGGCCTGCTGGCGCTGCTGAGCGGTTGCGGCCAGGAAAAAACCGAGCCCAAGGAACATTCCCGGGTGTTTGTGCAGACGGTGAAGTCCACCGACTTTGCCGCCGCCGTGACCTTGACCGGTGATATCCAGGCCCGGGTGCAGACCGATCTGTCGTTCCGCGTCGGCGGCAAGATCATCCAGCGCATGGTGGATGTCGGTGACCGCGTCAGCGCCAAGCAGGTGCTGGCCAAGCTCGATCCGAAAGATTTGCAGACCAATGTCGATTCCGCCCAGGCCCAGGTGGTCGCGGAGCAGGCGCGGGTCAAACAGACCGCCGCCGCGTTTGTGCGCCAGGAAAAACTCCTGCCCAAGGGCTACACCAGCCGCAGCGAATACGACTCCGCCCAGGCCGCGTTGCGCAGCAGCCAGAGCGCGCTGACCGCCGCCCAGGCGCAGTTGGCCAATGCCCGCGAGCAGTTGGGCTACACCTCGCTGGTCGCCGACGCGCCGGGCATCATCACCGCGCGCCAGGCCGAGGTGGGCCAGGTGGTGCAGGCCACGGTGCCGATTTTCAGCCTGGCTCGGGACGGTGAGCGCGATGCGGTGTTCAACGTCTATGAGTCGCTGCTGGTGGAGCCGCCGCCGGACAAACCGATTACCGTCAGCCTGTTGGAAAATCCGCAGATTACCGCCGTGGGCAAGGTCCGCGAAGTTACCCCGGCCGTGGCTGCGAATACCGGCACGGTGCAAGTCAAAATCGCCCTCGACGCGTTGCCCAAGGGCATGCAACTGGGCTCGGTGGTCAGCGCCACCGCCAACGGGCCGGCCAAGGCCAGCATTGAATTGCCGTGGGCCGCATTGACCAAAGACATCAGCGAACCAGCGGTATGGTTGGTGGACGCTGACGGCAAGGCGCAACTGCACAAGGTCACGGTCGCGCGCTATCTGACCGGCAAGGTCATCATCAGCGACGGCCTCAAGGGCGGCGAAAAAGTCGTGGTGGCCGGCGGGCAACTGTTGCATCCCGGCATGATCGTGGAAATCGCCCAGCCGCCGGATCAGGCCCAGGCCCAAGGAGTGCAGCCATGAAGCGGCTGACGTGTGTGCTCGCCGTCAGCCTGTTGTTGGTGGCGTGCTCCAAGGAAGATCCAGCGCCGGAGCCGGTGCGCCCGGTGCTGTCGATTGAAGTGAAATCCGAAGACCAGGAAAACCTTGGTCGCTTCGCCGGAACGATCCAGGCCCGTTATGAAAGTAACCTGGGGTTCCGCGTGCCAGGCCGCATTGCCCGCCGAGCCGTCGACGTGGGCGCTGAAGTGGAGCAGGGCGCGTTGCTCGCCGTGCTCGACCCCACCGACCAACAGAACCAGTTGCGCGCTGCCCAGGGCGACCTGGCCAGGGTCCAGGCGCAGTGGATCAACGCCCAGGCCAATGCCCGTCGCCAGCAGGAACTGTTCAACCGCGGCGTTGGCGCCCAGGCCCAACTGGATGTGGCCCAGACCGACCTGAAAACCACCCAGGCCTCCCTCGACCAAGCCAAGGCCTCGGTCAATCAGGCCAAGGATCAGCTCAACTACGCCGAACTGCGCACCGACCACGCGGGCATCGTCACCGCCTGGAATGCCGAGGCCGGCCAAGTGGTCAGCGCCGGGCAGCAAGTGGTGACCCTGGCGCGACCGGACATCAAGGAAGCCGTCATTGATTTGCCTGCCGGCCTCGCCGAGCGTCTGCCGCCGGATGTGGTGTTCCTGGTCGCCGGGCAGATGGACCCCACCGTCAGCACCACTGCCACCGTGCGCGAGATCGAACCCCAGGCCCAAAGCGCCACCCGCACTCGTCGCGCCCGCCTGACCCTGGCCGAAACGCCATCCGCGTTTCGCCTCGGCACCGCTATCAGCGTGACCCTCAGTTCAGCCATCGTCCCACGCATCGAGCTGCCCCTCACTGCCCTGCAGGAAGCCGACGGCAAGACCCGCATCTGGGTGATCGACACCCAAAGCCAGACCGTACAACCCCGTGACGTCACCATCGTCAGCCGTGACGCCGACAGCGCCTTGCTCAATGCCGGCGTCAAGCCCGGTGAGCGCGTGGTGAGTGCCGGCGTGAACAGCCTGAAACCGGGGCAAAAAGTCAAAATCGACGAGGACAGCCCGCGATGAAAGGGAGCTTCAACTTATCCGACTGGGCCCTCAAGCATCAGTCCTTCGTCTGGTACCTGATGTTCGTCGCGCTGCTGATGGGCGTGTTCTCGTACATGAACCTCGGCCGCGAGGAAGACCCGTCGTTCACCATCAAGACCATGGTGATCCAGACCCGTTGGCCAGGCGCGACCCAGGAAGAGACCCTGAAGCAGGTCACCGACCGCATCGAGAAAAAACTCGAAGAGCTGGACTCCCTCGACTACGTGAAAAGCTACACCCGGCCCGGTGAGTCCACAGTGTTTGTGTTCCTCAAGGACACCACCAGCGCCAAGGCGATCCCGGAGATCTGGTACCAGGTCCGCAAGAAGATCGATGACATCCGCGGCAGCTTCCCCCAAGGCTTGCAGGGGCCGGCGTTCAACGACGAGTTCGGTGACGTGTTCGGTTCGGTGTATGCGTTCACCGCCGATGGCCTGTCGATGCGCCAGTTGCGCGACTACGTCGAGCAAGCGCGCGCCGAGATTCGTTCGGTGCCGGGGCTGGGCAAAGTCGAGATGATCGGCCAGCAGGACGAAGTGATTTACCTGAATTTCTCCACCCGCAAACTCGCGGCCCTGGGGATTGATCAGCGCCAGGTGGTGCAGAGCCTGCAATCACAGAACGCGGTGACCCCGGCTGGTGTGATCGAGGCGGGGCCGGAGCGGATTTCGGTGCGCACCTCCGGGCAGTTCGCCTCGGAGAAGGACCTGGCCAACGTCAATCTGAGGCTCAATGACCGTTTTTATCGGCTGGCTGACGTGGCGGAAATCACCCGAGGCTATGTCGACCCGTCGACGCCGATGTTCCGCTTTAACGGCAAGCCGGCGATTGGCTTGGCCATCGCCATGCAGAAGGGCGGCAACATCCAGGATTTCGGCAAGGCCCTGCACAAACGCATGGACGAGCTGACCGCCGACCTGCCGGTGGGTGTGGGCGTGCACAAGGTTTCCGATCAGGCGGAAGTAGTGGAAGAGGCCGTCGGCGGCTTTACCAGCGCGTTGTTTGAAGCGGTGATCATCGTGCTGGTGGTGAGCTTTATCAGCCTCGGTGTGCGTGCGGGGTTGGTGGTGGCGTGCTCGATTCCATTGGTGTTGGCGCTGGTGTTCGTGTTCATGGAATACAGCGGCATCACCATGCAGCGGGTGTCGCTGGGTGCCTTGATCATCGCCCTCGGCCTGTTGGTGGACGACGCGATGATCACCGTGGAGATGATGATCACGCGCCTGGAAAAAGGCGAAACCAAGGAGCAGGCGGCGACCTTCGCCTACACCTCCACGGCGTTCCCGATGTTGACCGGTACGCTGGTGACCGTTGCCGGTTTTGTGCCGATTGGCCTTAATGCCAGTTCGGCGGGCGAGTACACCTTCACCTTGTTCGCGGTGATTGCCGTGGCGATGCTGGTTTCGTGGGTGGTCGCGGTGTTGTTCGCACCGGTGCTCGGGGTGCATATCCTCAGCAGCAAGGTAAAACCTCATAACGCCGAGCCGGGCCGTGTGGGCCGGGCGTTCAATGGCGGCATGCTGTGGGCGATGCGCAACCGCTGGTGGGCCATTGGCATTACGGTGCTGCTGTTTGTGGTGTCGGTGTTTTCCATGCAGTTTGTGCAGAACCAGTTTTTCCCGTCCTCGGACCGTCCGGAAATTCTCGTCGACCTCAACCTGCCGCAAAACGCCTCGATCAACGAGACCCGCAAGGCCGTCGACCGTCTTGAGGCGATCATCAAGGACGACCCGGACATCGCCCGCTGGAGCACCTACATCGGCCAGGGCGCGATCCGTTTCTACCTGCCGCTGGACCAGCAATTGGAGAACCCGTACTACGCGCAACTGGTGATCGTCAGCAAAGGCCTGGAAGAGCGCGGCGCGTTGATTGCGCGCCTGCAAAAACGCCTGCGGGAAGACTTTGTCGGCGTGGGCAGCTTCGTGCAGCCGCTGGAAATGGGGCCGCCGGTGGGGCGTCCGATCCAGTACCGGGTATCTGGCAAGGACATCGACCAAGTGCGCAAACACGCGATCGAGCTGGCGACGATGCTCGATAAAAATTCCCACATGGGCGAAATCATCTACGACTGGAACGAGCCCGGCAAAGTCCTGCGGGTGGATATCGCCCAGGACAAGGCACGGCAATTGGGGCTGTCGTCGGAAGACGTGGCGCAGTTGATGAACAGCGTGGTCAGCGGTGCGTCGGTGACCCAAGTGCATGACGACATCTACCTGATCAATGTGGTCGGCCGCGCCGAAGATGCCGAGCGCGGTACGCCGGAGACGTTGCAGAACCTGCAGATCGTCACGCCCAACGGCACCTCGATTCCGCTGCTGGCGTTCGCCACCGTGCGCTATGAGCTTGAACAGCCGTTGGTGTGGCGTCGCGACCGCAAGCCGACCATCACCATCAAGGCGGCGGTGCGCGACGACATGCAGCCGACCGACCTGGTGAAACAGCTCAAGCCGGAAATCGACAAGTTCAGCGCCGCGTTACCGGTGGGCTACAAGGTCGCCACCGGCGGCACCGTGGAAGAAAGCGGCAAGGCCCAGGGCCCGATTGCCAGGGTGGTGCCGCTGATGCTGTTCTTGATGGCGACCTTCCTGATGATTCAGTTGCACAGCGTGCAGAAGATGTTCCTGGTGGCCAGCGTCGCGCCGCTGGGGCTGATTGGCGTGGTGTTGGCGCTGATTCCCACGGGCACGCCCATGGGCTTTGTGGCGATCCTCGGGATCCTCGCGTTGATCGGCATCATCATCCGTAACTCGGTGATCCTGGTGACGCAGATCGACGCCTACGAGCGCGACGGCTACACGCCGTGGGACGCGGTGGTGGAAGCCACCGAACACCGGCGCCGGCCGATCCTGTTGACGGCGGCAGCGGCCAGCCTGGGCATGATCCCGATTGCCCGGGAAGTGTTCTGGGGGCCGATGGCCTACGCGATGATCGGTGGGATCATCATCGCGACCTTGCTGACGCTGCTGTTCCTGCCGGCGCTGTATGTGGCCTGGTACAAGATTCGCGAGCCGAAGAAAGAAAACGCCTGACAGCCACTGCGATGACATTCCTACACGGACGTGGGAATGTTCCCTGAAACATTTTTTTGCCCTTCGCACCCGATCAATTGTTTTACCCTCCGGGCCTGATCCTTTTGCCAAGGCCTGCCCATGCGTTGTTTTCTGCTGGTTTGTAGCTTGTTGCTGTCGCCCGTGGCCCTTGCCGGCACGGTGCTGGAGAACGCCCTGTGGCGGGTTGAGATCGATCCGGCGACCCTTGCGATCCACGTTATCCCCAGCGACAAGACCGCCGTGCAGGCTTCAAGCGGAGTCCTTGCGCACAGGGTCAACCAGCTCTCCCAAAACGCCCGTCAGGCCAGTTGGCAATGGGACGATGGCGCCTATCGCTTGAGCGCCACCCTCGATCAACGGGATCTTGCCCTGACGATTACCGCCCGTGATGCCGGTGAGCTGGCGATCCTGCGCCAACCCGCCAGCGCCATGGGCAAGGGCCTGATCTGGCCACTGGCCGAAGGGCATTATGTGCCGGCGGGCAATGCGGTATGGCAGGACTTCCTGCTGGAGCAGGGCGACGTCAACACCACCCAGGACCTCAGTTTGCCGTTGTGGGGCGTGGACCACGGCGCGTTCACCCTCAACTGGCTGATGACCAATCCTTACAACAACCGTTTGCACTGGCAGGCCGACGGTATAGGGCTGGCGATATCCGCGTTCCATGAATTCACCACGCTGGACCCCGCCGCGCCGATGACCGTGCTGTTGCACCTGGGCGAAAGCGACCCGCTGGCCGGCGCCAAGCGCTATCACCAATGGCTGGTGGAGCAGGAGCTTTTTGAACCATTGGCAGACAAGTTGCGGCAAACCCCGGAAGCGGAAAAGCTGCTGGGCGCCAGCCATATCTACCTGTGGGGTAATGACCTGCTGAGCCTGGGTGATGTGCGTGATTGGCCGCAGTTGCTCAAACTGCTGCGCAGCGGCAAAGGCCTGGCGGCGGAGTTGAATGGTTTGCTGGACAAAGAGGCTGCGCAGGTTCGACAGGTCAAGCAACCGTATGAGCAGGCTGTCCTGCTGCGCGGCCTGAATGCGGCGATCAGCACAAAGGCCCGGCAGGGTTGGCAGCCCTCCACCGAGCCGAATATGACCCAACTCGCTGACGGTTATGGTGCGCTGCGTCGTGAGTTGGCCGTGGCCTTTGCCGGTGCCTTGAGCACAACGCCCGAGACCTGGGGCAACACCCTATCGGTCACCAACGCTTTGAAAGACGCCGGTCTCAAGCGCCTGCTGGTGACCCAGGGCGAAGGCTGGGAAGGTGGGCTCTGGCATCCTGAAGCGGTGAAGGCCGGGGTCGACGCCGGTTACTTGATGGCGCCCTACGACTCTTATGAAACGGCACTGTCTGCCACTGAAAACCCCGACTGGACCACCGCGCACCTGGGCAGCAAGGCCTATGGCGAGTGCGCGATCGTGTTGAAGGGCGGCCAGTTGAAGACAGGCTTCCAGAAGTCCGGCCACTACACCGACCCGCGCTGTGTGCGTCCGTTGCTGGAGGCGCGGATCAAGGCGGTGCAGGCCAAGTCCGGGTTCAACGCCTGGTTCCTCGACGCCTATGCCACCAGCATGCTGTTCGACAGCTATCGCACGGGTGCGAGCATGACCCAGGCACAAAACGCCGAAGGCAATATCGACGCAGCCCGCTGGATCAATACCGCGCTCAAGTTGCCGGCAGGTTCCGAGGACGGCAACGCGATCACCGCCCGAGGCATCCTGTTTGCCCACGGCATGCAAACGCCGGTGCTGGGCTGGGGTGATCGGGAGATGACCCAGGACAAGCAGTCGCCGTACTACGTCGGGGCTTGGTATCCACCAGAGCAGCCGGCGGTGTTCTTCAAGTCCGTACCGCTGAAAGAGCCGTTTCGCACGGTCTACTTTGACCCGGCGATGCGCCTGCCGCTGTATCAGGCGGTATTCCACGGCTCTGTGATCACCACCCACCATTGGCTGTTCGACAGCCTGAAACTGAGCAACGTGCGGGCCGAGAACGAGCTGACGCAACTGCTCTACAACGTGCCGCCGCTGTATCACCTGAGTGCGGCGACGGTGAAGCAGCGCTTGCCAGTGATTCAGCGCCAGGATGCGTTCTTTCGGCCGCTGCATGAGCGGTTGGCGACTCAGGCGATGACGGATTTTCGTTGGCTGACGGAAGATAAGCAGGTGCAGCAGACCACCTTTGCCGATGGGACGCGGTTGGTGGCGAATTTTGCTGAACGCAGTATTACGGCTTTCGTGCCTGGCGCGCAGGCCGTGGTGTATCAGGTGGATTAGTGGCAGCCGTGAGTCCATCGCAGGCAAGCCAGCTCCCACATTTGACCGGGTTGTCAGGGCTTGCACCGATCAAGGGTGGGAGCTGGCTTGCCTGCGATGAGGCTGGTTCAGGCAATGCAGCTCTAAACTTTCTTCCACACACTCGCCAGCCACGGCTGCTGTTCCCGAGGCAACCCAGCGGGCCGGTAGTAATGCTCCAACTCCACAAACCCTGCCGCCGTCAGCAGTTCCTGCCAAGCCTGCAAGTCGTGATACGAGCCATACCGCGGCCCATTCCAACCCTCTTGGTTTTCACCCCGAGGGTTTGAGCTGAACAACACCCCACCGACCTTCAACGCCCCATGCAACTGCCCAAGAATGCGCGGCAGCTCCTGCTTGGGAATATGGAACAGCACCGCGTTGGCGAAGATCCCGTCGAAACGCCCGGCGGGCAAATCCAGCTTCAGGAAGTCCTGTTGCAGCACCTCACAGCCGCTGTCTTCCCGGGCCATCTGTGCAAAGCGCTCCGAACCATCGAGCCCCACCGCGATATGGCCCATGCGCGCAAACGTCTGCAAATCCCGCCCCGGCCCGCAGCCAAAATCCAGTACGGTAAACGGCGCGTCGCCCTGGATATGCCGCAGCAGCGCATCAATGTTCTGGCTCACATCGTGATCGCGGGTGCCTTCACGGAAATCCTCGGCCACTTTGTTGTAGTGGCCGAGAGTGGTGGCGGTGATCTGGTCGAGGTCGTCGGGGGCGAGTTTCATGGCGGGCAATACCGGGCGCTGAGATGGCCCGACTATACCTCACCTCTTGTTCAGAACCCTGGCCAACCGATCGCCGCCCAACTGAATCACGGCTACCAGGATCACCAGAAGCACAATCACGGTGAGCATGATCTGCGTGTCAAAACGCTGATAGCCATAGCGATAGGCAATATCCCCCAGCCCGCCGGCGCCAATTGCCCCGGCCATGGCCGAGGAGTTGATCATCGTCACCAGGGTAATCGTGAACCCGCCGACAATCCCCGGCAGCGCCTCCGGCAGCAGCACATGCCAGACGATATGCCAGCGCCGGCAACCCATGGCTTGGGCCGCCTCGATCAAGCCGTGATCGACTTCGCGCAAGCTGACTTCGGCGATCCGCGCAAAGAACGGCGTGGCTGCGATCGTCAACGGCACCACCGCCGCCCATACGCCGTAGGTGGTGCCGACGATCAGCCGGGTGAACGGGATCAGCGCCACCATCAGAATCAGAAATGGAATCGAGCGGAACAGGTTAACGAACGCCCCCAGCACCCGGTTCAACGCGGGCGCCTGATAGATGCCGCCCTTGTCGCTGGTCACCAGGAACACCGCCAGCGGAATCCCCACCAGCAGCGCGATCAGCGATGACACGCCGACCATCAACAGCGTGTCGATGGCGCCCTGCAATAAACGATCAAACCACATAGCCCAGCACCTCCACCTGTTGTGCCCAGCGCCCGGCGCGGGCGCGCAGTTCTTCGGCGGTCAGGGCCGAGCCGCTCACCGCCAGCAGTAATTGCCCCAAGGCATGCCCCTGGATACGCTCCACGCCGCCTTGCAGCAAACGCACGCGCCCGCCGAGGGCGCTGAACAATGCCGCCAGGTCTGGTTCGTCTTCGGCACTCCCGGTCAGTTGCAAGCGCAGCACCACGGCAGCGTCCTTGGATGCCGGATTGGCCTGCAAGCGGCTTTGCAACTCTTCAGGCAAGCCGTGTTGCAGCGGCGCCAGCAGGGTTTTGCTGACGTCGTGCTGCGGGTTGCCAAACACTTCCCACACCGGGCCTTGCTCGACCACGTGGCCGTGTTCCAGCACCACGACGCGGTCGCAGATTTCGCGAATCACGGCCATTTCGTGGGTGATCAACACGATGGTCAGGCCCAGGCGTTTGTTGATCTCCCGCAGCAGGCCGAGGATGGATTGGGTGGTCTCCGGGTCGAGCGCCGAAGTGGCTTCATCGCACAACAGAATCTGCGGGTCATGCACCAGCGAACGGGCGATGCCCACCCGCTGTTTTTGCCCGCCGGACAGCTGCGCCGGGTAAGCCTTGTGCTTATCCTGCAAGCCGACCAATTCCAGCAGTTCACGAACCTTCTTCTCGCGCTGTTCCCTGGGCACACCCGCGACTCTCAGCGGCAGTTCGACGTTCTGCCACACGGTCTTGGCCGACATCAGGTTGAAGTGCTGGAAGATCATGCCGATGCGCCGGCGCAGGGCTACCAGGCGGTCTTCGTCGAAGTCGCCGATGTCGACCTGGTCAATCAATACCCGGCCGCTGCTCGGTTGTTCCAAGCGGTTGATGGTGCGGATCAGCGACGACTTGCCAGCGCCGCTGCGGCCGATGATGCCGAAGACTTCGCCGCGCTGGATCGCCAGGTCGATGCCTTGCAGGGCGGGCACGGATTGGCCGTCATAGGTCTTGCCCAGGTTGATAAAGCGCACGTGCGCGCGGTTCAGGTCAGGGTGCAGTTCTGTCTGCTCGGCGTCCCTGGGTGGCAAGCCCAGGTCGCGCAGTTGAGAGTGGGCGGCGGTCATTTTTTATCTTCCCAGCCCACTTGGTAGAGCTTGCCAAGGGATTTATCCAACGCGGCGCGCACCACCGGCGAGTGCTGGTAGATGTCGACGAACTTGATCACACGCGGGTCGGTTTTGCTCTTGGGCTGTACCACGAACTGGATCACGTATTCCGGGTGGTCGAGGCCGTCGAACAGCAGCGCCGACTCGGCATCGAAGGTCTTGGACAGGCGGATATACGCCGGGTAGCCCTGCACCAGGTCGGCGTCGTCATAGGCGCGCACCAGTTGCACGGCTTCCACTTGCAGGATCTTGATCTTCTTCGGGTTGGTGACGATGTCTTCTTCAGTGGCCTTGTAGCCCACGCCCGGCTTGAGGGTGATCAAGCCGGCCTTGGCCAGCAGTTGCAGGCCGCGACCGCTGTTGATCGGGTCGTTGGCAATCGCCACGCTGGCGCCCTGGGGCAGGTCATTGATGCTTTTGTACTTCTTCGAATACAGCCCGACGTTGTTGATGATCCCCGGCGCGAACGGCACCAGGTCAAACCCGGCGGCGGCCTTGGCGTTTTCCAGGAACGGGATGTGCTGGAAGTAGTTCACGTCGATATCGCCCGCTGCCAGGCTGACGTTGGGTGCAATCCAGTCGGTGAACTCCACCAGTTCGACTTTCAAACCCTGTTTGCCGGCCTCTTCGACGGCGGCTTCCAGGGGAATCGCGAAGGCGGCAGTGGTGCCGACCTTCAACGGTGCGTCAGCGGCAAACACCGCCGAGCTGAAGAGTCCGAGGGCGAGGGCCAGTGCTTTGACTGGGTGGCTGAGCAATGTTTTTTTCATCGTGGATTTCCAGTCATAAGGTATTTGTGTGAGCAACTCGGTCAACTGTGGGAGCTGGCTTGCCTGCGATAGCGGTGGGTCAGCGACATTTCTTCAACTGACACTCCGCAATCGCAGGCAAGCCAGCTCCCACATTTTGGTTCAGTGTCGGTAGGTGGAACCGGTGTGTTGTTCGGGCAGGTGCGCTGAGTGGTGGAAGACTTTTTCCCGCAGCGTCCCGGTGTCATACGCGGTCTTGTACGAGCCCCGGCGCTGCAGCTCCGGCACTACCAGTTCGATAAAGTCGACGTAGCTTTCCGGGGTAACGATGCGCGTCAGGTTGAAGCCATCCAGGCCGGTTTCGCTGATCCATGATTCAAGTTCATCCGCCACCTGTGCCGGCGAACCCACCAGTGTGATGTAGCGGCCGCCGAGGGCGTGTTGCTCCAGTAATTTGCGCCGGGTCCAGTCGTTGTTTTGCAGGTTTTTGGTGGCCGACTGAATGGCGTTGCTCTTTACGTACTGGATCGGTTCATCGATGTCGTACTGGGAGAAATCAATCGCCGTGGACGCCGAGAAATGCGCCACGCCGGCTTCCGCGCTGGCGTAGCTCAGGTACTCGGCGTGCTTGGCCCACGCGGCCTCTTCGGTGGCGCCCACAATCACGTTCAGCCCCATGAACACCTTGATGTCGTCCGGGTTACGCCCGGCTTCCACGGCGCTGGCGCGCACCTTGTCCACCTGGGTTTTGGTCGAGGCCTTGTTCTGCCCACTGATGAATACGCACTCGGCATGACGCCCGGCGAACAGCAAGCCACGGTCCGAACTGCCCGCCTGGAACAGCACCGGTGTGCGTTGCGGCGACGGCTCGCACAGGTGATAGCCCTCGACCTGATAGAACTCGCCCTTGTGCTCGACCTTGTGCACCTTCTCCGGCTGGGCATACACCCGCGCCTGCGGATCGTTGATCACCGCGTCGTTTTCCCAACTGCCTTCCCAAAGCTTGTAGAGCACTTCCAGGTATTCGTCGGCCTGGTCGTAGCGCCGGTCATGCTCGACCTGCTCGGTCAGGCCCATGGCCTTGGCGGCACTGTCCAGATAGCCGGTGACGATGTTCCAGCCCACCCGGCCACGGCTCAGGTGGTCGAGGGTCGACATGCGCCGGGCGAACAGATACGGCGGTTCGTAGGTGAGGTTGGCGGTCAGGCCGAAGCCGAGGTTTTTGGTCACCGCCGCCATGGCCGAGACCAGCAGCAACGGGTCGTTGACCGGCAGCTGGATAGACTCTTTGAGCGGCACATCCACCGAATTCTGGTAGACGTCGTACACGCCGACGATGTCGGCGATGAACAGCCCGTCGAACAGTCCGCGCTCCAGCAGCTGTGCCAGTTCGGTCCAGTATTCGAGGGTCTTGTATTGAGTCGAAGTGTCCCGTGGATGGGTCCATAGGCCATGGTTGATGTGCCCGATGCAGTTCATGTTGAAGGCATTGAGCAGGATCTTTTTCTTGGCCATCAGATAGTCCCCCGCAGTGGCGGGTTTTCATCGTTGAGGTAGTAATTGCCCACCGCGTGATACTTCCAGCGCACCGGGTCGTGCAGGGTGTGCACCCGAGCGTTGCGCCAGTGGCGGTCCAGACCGTGTTCGGCGAGGGTGGCCTGGCTGCCCGCGAGTTCGAACAGGGTGCTGCCGGCGGCCAGGGAAATCTCGGTGCTCAGGGCGCGCACTTCAGCGACGGCGATGGATGCGGCCGCGACGGTGTCGGCATTGCTGTCAGCTTGGGCACGGTCGAGGAATTCACCGGAGCGCTCCAGCAGGGCTTCTGTGGCGTGCAGGCGGATGCTCAAGTGGCCGAAGCTTTTCAGGGTCAGCGGGTCTTCGGTGGCCTTGTCGCTGGTGGCGTCGATCCATGGCCGGGTCTTGGTGCGCACGAAGTGCAGCGCATCTTCATAGGCCGCACGGGCGATGCCGGTGTCGATGGCGGCGTGAAGGATCTGCGCCAGCGGGCCGACGGTGGTCGGGCGTTCGAAGGCGCTCTGGAACGGAATCACGTCCTGGGCCGCGACCCACACGTTATCGAACACCACCGAACCGCTGCCGGTGGTGCGCTGGCCGAAGCCGCTCCAGTCGTCGATCACAGTTAGACCCTCACTGTCACGGGTGACAAAGGCCAGTTGCTGCACGCCGTTTTCGTCCACTACAGACGTGGGAATGCGTTGGGCGTAGATCGCACCGGTCGAGTAGAACTTGCGACCGGTGATACGGAAACCGTCACCGTCGCGGGTGATTTTCGTGATGCGGTCGTGGGCGGTCTTGGTGCCCAGCTCCGCCAGGGCATTGCCGAAGCGCTGGCCGGCGAGGACTTCGGCGTACAGGCGTTTTTGCTGCGCCGGGCTGCCATTTACCCGCAGTACTTCGAGGGCATAAAAGTGGTTCTGCGGGATCTGCCCCAAGGATGCATCCGCCTGGGCAATCAGTGCCGTGACCTTGGCCAGCGTCACGTTGGAAACGCCGGCACCGCCGAATTCCTTGGGTACGCTGATGCCCCACAGGCCGGAGCGGGAAAACACGTCCAATTCAGGCAGGGGCAAGCGGCGTTCGCGGTCACGCAAGGCGCTGTCGCGGCGGAAGTCTTCGGCCAGGTCGCTGGCGACAATAAGGGCTTGTTCATCGCTGGTAATAACCGCGACGTGATGAGAAAGAGTCATAGGTTTCTCCAGAGGTCTGGTCGTTAAATCCAGGAATGCCGGGCAGGCAAAGTGCCGTTCAGGTGATAGGCGCCCACCGCGTGATATTTCCAGCGCACCGGGTCGTGCAGGGTGTGCACCCGGGCGTTGCGCCAGTGACGGTCGAGGTTGAATTCGGCGAGGGTCGCGCGGCTGCCGGCCAGTTCGAACAGCTTTTCGCTGGCAAGCAAGGAAATCTCGGTGGTCAGCACCTTGGCTTCGGCCACGGCAATCGAGGCGCGTGCGGCTGACTGCGCGGTGATCGGTGCGGCACTGACTTGGTCCAGTACCTGGCCGGCCTTGCGCAGCAGGGCTTCAGCGGCGTGCAGTTCGATCTTCAGCTTGCCGATATCGGCGATCACATACAGGTCATCGCTGGCCCGCTCGACCTTGGCGTCGATCCATGGCCGGGAGCGTTCGCGTACAAAGCTGATGGTGTCTTCGAGAGCACCACGGGCGATGCCGGCGTCGATGGCCGCCTGGATCAATTGCGAAACGGCGCCCTGGATCCCCGGCGTTTCGCCGAGGCGCCACGTCTCCACCACCAGTTCGGCGTCCACCGCCACCTGATCGAGCAGTACCGTGCCGCTGGCCGTGGTGCGTTGGCCAAAGCCTGACCAGTCATCGACGATACGCAGGCCTTCGGTGCCACGGCGCACGAACGCCATGACGACTTTGCCGTCATCGTTCAACGCCTTGACCGCCACCCAGTGGGCGAATAGCGCGCCGGTGGAGTAGAACTTCTGGCCACTGATGACGTAGCCGTCACCCTCGGCGGTGATGCGTGACTTGAGGTCCAGGGTGTTTTTGGTGCCGCGTTCCGGGCCGCCGTTGCCGATGCGCCAGCCGTCCAGCACGCTCTGGAACAGCTGCTTTTTCTGGCGCTCGCTGGCCGCACCTTGCAGCACGTGCAGGATGCCGAAATGGTTCTGCGGGATTTGCCCCAGCGCCGGGTCGGCCGCACTGATGATCGCGAACACTTCCGCCAGGGTCACAAAGGACACTTGCGGGCCGCCGTACTCACGGGGAATGGAAATACTGCCCAGGCCACTGCGGGTGAAGTGTTCGAGTTCAGCCCAAGGCAGTTTGCGTTGCTGATCGCGCTTGGCCGCTTGCAGGCGCGCAGCCTGTGCCAGCTCATGAGCCGCGCTCAGTGCCTCGGCGTCGTTGCGCAGCACCTTGGCGGGCAACAACAGCGGGGCGACGTCCAGATCACTCTGGGGGGGTGTTTGTGCCAAGTTAGACATCAGCGCCGCTCCTTGGCTGCACGCAATGCCCTGGCGTTACGCACCGGGGTAATTTTGACCATACCTACCTCACATCCGTTGAAAAGATAAAAAATCAGGAATGTCCGGTGGTCCGGTGCATATACCCTAAGCGTGTTAAATTTTTTAATAAACTAACTTTTAGGAATATGCATAGAAGGTCTGTCACCCGGGCTCACAGGGTGAACCGGGGCGGCGGGGTTGGTAGACCAGCGCAGGCTTGGCGGGGCTGGTCGGGGCCTTGGGAGCGTACGTAGCGATGCGCAGGGTGCGGGCTGGCGCCCAGCGTGAATTATTGCCGACCCGGTCGAGAATGCAGTAAGTGACTTCGAGGCGATGGTCGTCCCCGGCCTCGACGATGACCGACGATGGCACCCACACCTGCACGGCCTTGCCGACATCGCTGGCCTGGATTTTGGGCAGGTCCAGGCGTACGTCACCCCAGCGCAGCGTGATCTCGTCGTCGGTCGCCATGTTCAGGTACGGCTCGATGGTGAGAGGCACGCCTCGGCGAATCTGGCTGCTGTTGACGCCATGGCGGCGGATGGTTTCGGGCAGGCTGACGGCGGCCAGGTTCTGGTTTTCGTCAATGCTCAGTGCGCAGGGCCGGCCGCCGGGGTAATCGGTCTTGATCTGTATCCGAGTGATGGCTGAGCGCGCCGAGTCGCGTCCGACTTGCATGACCCGGTAATGAATCCGCGCCGGGCCATTTTGCACAAAGCTTTCCGGCACCCGCAGGCTGGTGGACATGCCGATTTTGCCGGCGGTGACACGCCGTGAGGCGGCAAAGCAGTTGTTCCAGAACAACTCGATCAGGTCGCCTTCATCCATGCCGCAGTAAGGCGCGATATCGACTTGCAAGTTTGTCGCGGCGAGGGCATTGATGCCTTCTCGATTGGCCTGGGGCAAGGTCGGGGCAGTGAGCAGCGCCTGAGTGGAAATACGCTTCATAAATAATCTCCTTGATGCAGCCAGCAGCCATCGCTCCGGACATTAAGCGCGGGCAGGCGGCGTAGTCCGAAAGGAACGACTTAATGAAAAACCGGAATGGATCCAATTATCTGGGTTCTAGATAAGAGGCTTGGTTAGTTGGCGTCAAGAGGCTGGGCGGGGCAAACAGGGGGTTATGGAATATTCAGAAGGGTCTTACTGGCGGGTCGCTGCAAGTGTGTGTTTCAAGGTGACTTTTGCCCAATGAATAAAGGGCTTTTCCCAAAAAACGCCTAAGAGGCGAGTTGCCTTTCGGCAACTCTATAAAGCGAAGTTTCTTACACTTGATAGGCGCAAGTTAGTTGTTGATGAACTTGCTGAGAAACTGCCGGGTACGTTCTTCTTTCGGGTTGGCAAACAGTGCCTTTGCATCGCCTTGTTCAACAATTACGCCCTTGTCGAAGAAGATCACGCGATTGGCAACATCCCGCGCAAAACTCATCTCGTGGGTCACGATGACCATGGTGCGGTTTTCTTCCGCAAGGCTACGGATGGTCGCCAGCACTTCGCCTACCAGTTCCGGGTCCAGGGCCGAGGTGGGTTCATCGAACAGGATCACCTCCGGTTCCATCGCCAAGGCCCGGGCAATGGCTACCCGTTGCTGCTGGCCGCCGGACAGGCGCCGTGGGTAGGCGTCTTCCTTGCCCGCCAGGCCGACCCTGGCCAACAGCTTGCGGCCGAGGGCGTCTGCGGCGCCCCGGGGCATCTTCTTGACCACGATCGGGCCTTCGATGACGTTCTCCAGGGCGGTGCGATGCGGGAACAGGTTGAAGTTCTGGAACACAAAACCGACGTGCTGGCGCAGGCGCCGCACCAGGCCTTGCTGTTGATTGAGCGGGCGGCTGCTGTCGATCTCGATGTCACCGACCTTGATCCGGCCACTGGTGGGTTCTTCGAGGAAATTCAGGCAGCGCAAGAAGGTGGTCTTGCCGGAACCGCTGGGGCCGATGATGGCGACGACTTCGCCTTCCTTGACCTCAAGGTCGATCCCGTTAAGCACCACCTGACCCTTGAATTGTTTGGTCAGTTTTTCAACCACGATCATGCTTCAAGACTCCAGGTCATGCCGGTTGACTCGTGCTTCCAGGCGGTTTTGCACGTGCGCCAGAACGCTGGCAAGAATCCAGTAGATCAAGGCGGCGGACAGATACATGGTGAAAATTTCGAAGGTACGGGCCGAGACCAATTGCGCCTGGCGGAACAGTTCCGGCACCTGGATGGTGGCGGCCAGGGCGGTATCCTTGACCAGGGAAATAAAGCTGTTGCCCAACGGCGGCAAGGCCGTGCGCATGGCCTGCGGCAGGATGGCCCGGCGCAGGGTCTGCGCACGGGTCATGCCGATACTGGCCGCAGCCTCCCACTGGCCGCGCTCGATGGAACCGATGGCGGCACGCAGGATTTCACAGGCATAAGCGGCCATGTTCAGCGAGAAGCCGATCATGGCCGCCGGGATAGGATCCAGCTCGATGCCCACTTGCGGCAAGCCGTAGTAGATCAGAAACAGCTGTACCAGCAAGGGCGTGCCGCGAAAGAACGACACGTAGACGCGGGCGGTCCAGCTCAACAGCTTGAAGCGCGACAGGCGCATCAAGGCCAGGCCGAAGCCCAGCAGCAAGCCGAAAAACATCCCGCCAAGGCTAAGAATGACCGTGTAATACGCGCCCTTGAGCAGAAAGGGCGCGGAGTCCAGCGCGAGTTGGAAACCTGCTTCCATTATTGAGTAACGTCAGCGTTGAAGTACTTCTCGGACAGCTTCTTCAAGGTACCGTCGGCGCGCAGTTCGTCGAGGGCCTTGTTCACCGCAGCCAGCAGTTCAGGCTCGCCTTTGCGCAGGGCAATACCGGCTTCCTGACGGGAGAACGCAGCACCTGCAGCGGCGGTGTCCTTGGCTTTCTTGGCGTATTCCAGCGCCGCCAGGCGGTCGATCAGGATGGCGTCGACACGGCCGATGCGCAGGTCCTGGAACTTGGTGGGGTCATCGTTATAGGTTTTGACGATGGCTTTCGGTTGGTTTTCCTTGAGCCATTGTTCGTAGTTGGTGCCCAGGCCCACACCGATCTTCTTGCCGGCCAGGTCGTCGGCGGTCTTGATGGTGTCGGCGTTTTTCGCCAGGGTCAGCGCCTGGATACCGGAGACGGTATACGGCTTGGAGAAGTCGTACTTTTCCTTGCGCGCGTCGGAGATGGTCACCTGGTTGACGACCGCGTCCAGGCGCTTGGATTCCAGGGCGGCGAGGATGCCATCCCACGGTGTGGCTTGCAGCTTGACCTTGACGCCGAGTTTCTGGGCCAGCGCTTCAGACAACTCGACCTCGAAACCGCTGAGTTTGCCGCTTTCATCGACGAAGCTGAACGGTGGGTAGGTGCCTTCCAGGCCAATCTTGATTTCGCCGGCTTTCTTGATGTTGTCCAACTGCTCGCCGGCAACTGCCTGACCGAGCCACCCGGCGCCAAGCGCCAGCCCCAACGTACCAACCAGTAACGTGCGACGGAATACGGAAATAGTCATGAAGAGCCCCTGTGTTTTTTATGTTGAGCGATGCAGGTGACGCGGTAGTCGTATCCTGCCTTAAAAGCGCCGTGTGTGGGAGCCGGGCTTGCCCGCGATTGCATCAACTCGGTGTTTTGGATCTGCCCAGTCATGCGTATCGCCATCAAGCTCGCCTACGGCGCGACTATAAAGCCGGTTTTTAAGACTTGAAAATAATATAAAATCAGATTGATATTTCTTTATGGAATATCAAAAGCTCGAATTATAAGCAAACAAGGCGGGTGAGCCACCGGTGTGCAGGAAGATGATCGGTCCCTCTTCAAAGCGCTGCCGGCCAATGCCATCCAGCAACCCGGCCATGGCTTTGCCCGTGTAGACCGGGTCCAGCAGCAGGCCTTCCTGGCTCGCCACCAGCTTGATCGCCGCCAGCGTGCCGGCACTCGGCTCGCCATAACGGGGCGCGAAGTACTCGTCCCACAGGATCACCTTGAACGCGTCGGGCACCGGCACGCCGAGCAATTCGGCCGTACGTTCGGCCAAGCCTTGCACCTTGGGGCGCTGGGCTTCGTCGGTGCGGGACACTGTGACGCCAATCACTTGCAGGTCCGGCAGTACTTCGGCCAGTGCCAGTGCCAGCCCGCTGTGGGTGCCTGCGCTGCCGGAGGCCAGGACCACGGTGGAGAACGGGATGCCACTGGCTTCAATCTGCCCGGCCAGTTCCAGCCCGGCGCGCACGTAACCCAGGGCGCCGAGGGCGTTGGAGCCGCCGATGGGCACCAGATACGGCTTCTTGCCGTTGCTGCGCAGGCGGTCGGCGAGGGCGTTGAGCTGGTCGTCGACGTTGTCCAGGTTTTCTACCAGCTCGACCTTGGCGTCGAACAGTTCCAGTAACAGGCGGTTGCCGTTGGCCAGGTAGTTGGGGTCATCGGTGCCTGTCGGGTTTTCCAGCAGGGCGACGCAGCCCAGGCCCAGCTTGGCGGCCAGTGCGGCGGTTTGACGTACATGGTTGGACTGAATCGCGCCAGCGGTCACCAGGGTGTCGGTACCCTGGGCCAGGGCATCGGCGGCGAGGTATTCGAGTTTGCGCAGCTTGTTGCCGCCCATCGCCAGTGGTGTGGTGTCGTCGCGTTTGACGTAGACGTCACGCCCCAGCCACGCCGACAGCCGCTCGAGTTTTTCCAGGGCAGTGGCGCCGCCCAGCAGTTCCAGACGGTTAAAGCGGTCGAGCTGTTGTTTGATCATGGCTACGCACGGTTGGTCAGAGATGCTGGGACTATAGGCAGGCACTTTTGCGTCGGCAACCGCCAATCGCTTATGTCGACGGGTTATTAGCATTGCACTATTGGTTCTTAAGGACGCTCAGGTGCCTTGCCGTAAAGTGGTGGGCATTTCGTCAGGAGTGAAGACCGTGAGTGAGCGTTCCAGTCATTGGCAATTACAGACCATCGTCAGCCAGCTGCGCAGCGCCCGGGACCAGTGGCGCACCCGCAATGGCCGGGTCAGCGGCGAGCAGGGTGGGCGCGAGCTGCCTTCACGGGAAGCCGTGGCGCAGATTCTCGAGGCGTTGTGTGGTGCGCTGTTCCCCATGCGTTTGGGGCCGGTGGACCTGCGTGAAGAAAGTGAAGACTTCTACGTCGGCCATACCCTGGATGTGGCGCTGAACGCGTTGCTCGCCCAGGCGCGACTGGAGCTGCGGTATGCCGCACGGCAAGGCGGCCAGGATGACAGTGAGGTAGACGCCCATGCCATCCACCTGATCCAGGATTTCGCCCTGGCATTGCCAGCCTTGCGCAGCCTGTTGGACACCGACGTACTCGCCGCCTACCACGGGGACCCGGCGGCGCGCAGCGTGGATGAAGTGCTGTTGTGCTACCCGGGGATTCTGGCGGTGATTCACCATCGCCTGGCGCACCACTTGTATCGGGCGGGCTTGCCGTTGCTGGCGCGGATCAGTGCGGAAATCGCGCACTCTGCGACCGGGATTGATATCCACCCGGGCGCGCAGATCGGCCCGAGCTTCTTTATCGACCACGGGACAGGTGTGGTGATTGGCGAGACGGCGATCATCGGCGAGCGGGTGCGTATCTATCAAGCCGTGACCTTGGGCGCCAAGCGCTTCCCGGCGGATGAAGACGGGCAGTTGCAGAAGGGCCATCCGCGGCATCCGATTGTCGAGGATGATGTGGTGATCTACGCCGGGGCGACGATTCTGGGGCGGATTACCATTGGCAAGGGTTCGACCATTGGCGGCAACGTGTGGCTGACGCGGAGCGTGCCGGCGGGGGCGAACCTGACCCAGGCGAATCTGCAGCATGATGATGGGACGCAGAAGTAGCACCCCTCTCTCAAGATCACACAGATCAAATGTGGGCTTGCCTGCGATAGAGGTGTATCAGCAACAGATGTCTGGCTGACCCACCGCAATGGCAGGCAAGCCAGCTCCCACAATGGATCGCATTCCAGTCTCGGCCAGTATTTCCCTCAGCCATCGCTGAACGTTTCGTCATCTCCATACGTCATACCATTCCTTGAGCTAGTGTAGGAAACACCTACCACTCGGCCCTGCGATTAGTCCTCAAACCCCTATCCATGTTTAACTTGACTGTTCGTTCAAGTTAAATCGGTGGTTCGCTGCCCGCTCACAACAGGAGGCTTACCTTTGCTGAGTCCGTTTTTTACAGCCACATCCCACACCCTTGAGGTGCGCCCTTCATGAGTGCATCGTCCACACCTTCCAGCGGTCTGGTCCGCATGAACCCGCCGGTGTTTTACTTCGCCGCGAGCTTCATCTTGCTGTTCGGCCTGACTGTCATCGCAATTCCCGAACAAGCCGGCGCCTGGCTGCTGGCCGCACAAAACTGGGCGGCCAATACGGTCGGCTGGTACTACATGCTGGCGATGACCCTGTATCTGGTCTTCGTGGTGGTCACCGCGTTATCGGGCTACGGCAAGATCAAACTCGGTGCCGACCACGACGAGCCCGAATTCAGTTACCTGTCCTGGGCCGGCATGCTGTTCGCCGCGGGGATCAGCATCACGCTGTTTTTCTTTTGCGTTTCCGAACCGTTGACTCACCTGGTGCAACCGCCCCAGGGCGAAGCGCTGAACGGTGACGCCGCGCGCCAGGCCATGCAGATTCTGTTTCTGCACTGGGGCCTGCATGGCTGGGGCGTGTTCGCCTTCGTCGGCATGGCCCTGGCCTACTTCGCCTACCGGCATAACCTGCCGCTGGCGTTGCGCTCGGCGCTGTACCCGCTGATTGGCAAGCGCATCAACGGCCCGATCGGTTATGCAGTGGACGGCTTTGGCATCATCGCCACGGTGTTCGGCCTCGGCGCCGACATGGGCTTTGGCGTGTTGCACCTCAACTCCGGGCTGGACTACTTGTTCGGCGTGGCCCACACCCAGTGGATCCAGGTCGGCCTCATCACCTTGATGATGGGCGCGGCGATCCTGGTGGCTGTCTCCGGTGTCGATAAAGGCGTGCGGGTGATGTCCGACATCAACATGCTGCTGGCCTGCGCGCTGCTGCTGTTCGTGTTGTTCGCCGGGCCCACCCAGCACTTGCTCAACACCCTGATCCAGAACATCGGCGACTACCTTGGCGCCTTGCCGACCAAGAGTTTCGACCTCTACGCCTACGACAAACCCAGCGACTGGCTGGGTGGCTGGACCGTGTTTTATTGGGCCTGGTGGATCGCATGGTCGCCGTTCGTGGGCCTGTTCATCGCGCGTATTTCCCGCGGCCGCACCATCCGTGAGTTCGTGTTCGGCGTGCTGTTGATCCCGCTGGGCTTCACCCTGGCGTGGATGTCGATCTTCGGCAACAGCGCCATCGACCAGGTGCTCAACCACGGCCTCACGGCGCTCGGTCAGTCGGCCATCGATGATCCGTCGATGAGCCTCTACCTGCTGCTGGAAACCTACCCGTGGAGCAAGACGGTCATTGCGGTCACCGTATTCATCAGCTTCGTGTTCTTCGTCACCTCGGCCGACTCCGGCACCGTGGTGCTCTCGACCTTGTCGGCCAAAGGCGGCAACGCCGATGAAGACGGGCCGAAGTGGCTGCGGGTGTTCTGGGGCGCGATGACCGCGTTGGTGACCAGCGCGCTGCTGTTTGCCGGCAGCATCGATTCGCTCAAGTCTGCCGTGGTCTTGACCTCGCTGCCGTTCTCGATGATTTTGCTGCTGATGATGTGGGGGCTGCACAAGGCGTTCTACCTTGAGTCGCAGAAACAGATTGCGCAGATGCACTCCCTCGCGCCGGTGTCGGGCTCACGCAAGGGCACGGGCGGTTGGCGCCAGCGCCTGAGCCAGGCGGTGCATTTCCCGTCACGGGATGAGGTGTACCGTTTCCTCGAGACCACGGTGCGTCCGGCGATCGAAGAAGTGACGGCCGTATTTGTCGAAAAAGGCCTCAACGTCGTCACCCAGCCTGACCCGGCCAACGACAGCGTCAGCCTGGAAATCGGCCACGGCGAGCAGCATCCGTTCGTATACCAAGTGCAGATGCGCGGCTATTTCACCCCGTCATTCGCACGGGGCGGCATGGGGTCCAAGCAGCTCAACAACCGCCGCTACTACCGGGCGGAAGTGCACTTGAGTGAGGGCAGCCAGGACTACGACCTGGTGGGCTACACCAAGGAGCAGATCATCAACGACATCCTCGACCAGTACGAACGGCATATGCAGTTCCTGCACCTGGTTCGCTAAACGAAAAGGCCTTGTTCAATACCTCGAACAGGGCCTTTTTTTTGCTCCTGTCTCTCCTCCATACTCCTCCACCCTTGGCGCGCTGAAGCGCTCGCCAGCGCCCGCAAAGCCCCGTGCTTGAAGGGTTTCTTAAATTTAATTTCATCCGGGTAAAGGGTGTTTTGACTCCGAACTGTCACATGGCCATCGCCTAATTGTGTGAAGCGTTTGACGCTTTCATTTCAGAACAGTGACGGAGACCGGTACCAATGAAGACGTTATTAAGCCCCATGGTGGGTGCCGCCATGGCGAGCTTTATGCTGTCCGCCCACGCCGATTTTATCGATGACAGCCACGCCGACGTGACCCTGCTCAACCGCTACCTCAATCAGCAGGGGCGGGATGTGGTGAACAGCAATAACAAGGCCCACAGCATCCGCGATTGGGGCCAGGGTTTTGAGTTCAACTTCAAGTCCGGCTACACCGATGGCCCGGTGGGCTTTGGTCTGGACCTGCAGGCGTTCTACGGTTTGAAACTGGACTCCGGTGGCGACCTCAATGACAAGGATCACCAGGGCCGCTACCCCGGCAGCATGTTCCCGCTGGATAACGGCAAGTCCGCCGACCAGTTCGGCGTGCTCAGCCCGACCTTCAAGATGCGCTTCGCCCAGGATGAGTTGCGCGTCGGCACGCTGTACGGCAACAACCCGGTACTGGCCAACACCGACGGCCGCCTGTACCAGCAGACCAACACTGGCGTGCAGTTGGTTTCCAAGGACTTGACCGACTTCACCTTTACCGCCGGTGACATCCTCAAGACCAAGATCCGCAACGAAACCGGCGACCAGGGCATGATCACCGCCGGCGGCACCAAAGAAAGTGATCGCTTCCTCTACGGCGGCGCGGACTACAAAGGTTTGCCGGACACCACCGTCAGCCTGTGGTACTCCAACCTTGAGGATTACTACCAGCAGTTCTTCCTCGGTGCCAAGCGCCATGACGCCTTGCCTGTCGGCGCGATCGACACCGACGTGCGCCTGTACCGCAGCCTGGGTGTGGGTGAAAACGCGGCGGGCGACAAAGACTATTCCGCTGCGGGTCTCTACGGCGATGGCACCTCCAAGGGTCGCATCAACCAGTCCACCGTCAGCCTGCTGGAAAGCTACAGCCTGGACGGCCATACCGTCGGCCTGGGCATCCAGAAAAACAGCGGCGACAGCGACTTCCCGTACCTGGATTCCGGCCTGAACAGCGGTGCCAGCAACCAGGGCCCGGGCTCGGGTGCCGACACCCCGGCACTCACCAACATGCAACTGAACAAGTTCCAGCATGCCGGCGAGCGCACCTGGCTGGCGCAGTACAAATATGACTTCGGCAAACTCGGCCTTAACGGCCTGACCTTCGCCACGTCCTACGCACACGGTGATGACATTCGCACGACCCAAGGCACTACCAGTGAATGGGAACGTAACGTCACCTTGGCTTACCAGGTGCCCACCGGCACCCTCAAAGGCCTGGGTGTGACATGGCGAAATGCCCACGCCAGCCCGGATATCACCGGTGCCACCGTGCAAGATGAAAACCGCTTCTATGTGAGCTACGTCGTTCCACTCTGGTAGGAAATTGCTGTACAAAGAGCGAGCACCTTAAGCGATTCAGCTGCTTAAAAGGCTTGGGAATATCGTTATTCCCAGGCCTTATTTGCTCTAAGACCAGAGAGGATTCGATGACTTACATTGCTGCCGAAAACCGCTATGAATCTATTCCTTACCGCCGCGTAGGTCGCAGCGGACTGGTGCTGCCGGCACTGTCCCTGGGGCTGTGGCACAACTTTGGCGACAGCACCCCGATCGACACCCAGCGCGCCTTGCTGCGCACGGCGTTCGACCTGGGTATCAACCACTTCGACCTGGCCAACAACTACGGCCCCCCGTACGGCAGCGCCGAGATCAACTTCGGTCGTTTGCTGCGGGAAGACTTCAAGCATTACCGCGATGAACTGATCATCTCCAGCAAGGCGGGCTGGGACATGTGGCCGGGCCCTTATGGCCAGGGCGGCGGTTCGCGCAAGTACGTGCTGGCGAGCCTCGACCAGAGCCTGCAACGCCTGGGCGTCGACTACGTGGACATCTTCTACTCCCACCGTTTTGATGCCGACACCCCGCTGGAAGAAACCGCCAGCGCACTGGCCACCGCCGTGCAACAGGGCAAGGCGTTGTACATCGGGATCTCGTCCTACTCCGGCGTGAAAACCCGGGAAATTGCGGCGCTGCTCCAGGAGTGGAAAGTCCCGCTGCTGATCCACCAGCCGGCCTACAACCTGCTCAACCGCTGGGTGGAAAAAGACCTGCTGGACGTCACCGAAGAGCTCGGTGCCGGGGTGATCGCGTTCACGCCATTGGCCCAGGGCCTGCTGACCGACAAATACCTCAACGGCGTACCGGCGGATGCGCGGGTCAATCGTCCGGGGGGTGGTTCGTTGCAGGCCAAGCACTTGTCCGAGGCCAACATCGCCCACGCCCGCGCGCTGAATGAAATTGCCAAGCGCCGTGGCCAGAGCCTGGCGCAGATGGCGTTGGCGTGGACGTTGCGTGATCCACGGGTCACCAGCGCCCTGATCGGCGCGAGCCGGCCGGAGCAGATCATTGAAAACGTCGGGGCGTTGCAGAACCTGAGCTTCAGCGCGCAGGAACTGGCGGAGATTGATCGGTTTGCCCAGGAAGGCGGGATTAACTTGTGGGAAAAGCCGTCTACGGCTGAATAAGCGGTAGAGCCTGATTTCTGCATCAACCCCTACCCAATGTGGGAGCGGGCTTGCTCGCGAAAGCGGAGTGTCAGTCGCTGGATATGTCGACTGATTCACCGCCTTCGCGAGCAAGCCCGCTCCCACATTTGATTTGTGGAGTGCCTGCTAGAACGGCACATCCCCCAAAATTGTCGCCCGATGCATCACCCGCCGTTGCGGCCGGTAATCATCCACCGCGTAATGCTGGGTCACGCGGTTATCCCAGAACGCCACGTCATTTTTCTGCCAACGCCAGCGAATGGTGAATTCCGGCCGTGTCGCGTGCGCAAACAACAGCTTCAGCACCGCCTCGCTTTCTGCCGGCTCCAGTTCGTTGATCTTGCTGGTGAACCCTTCACTGACGAACAGCGATTTACGCCCGCTCACCGGATGCGTACGAATCACCGGATGGGACAGCGGTGGGTTCTTGCGCCGGGCTTCTTCCCAGCGTGCCAGGTCTTCCGGCGTATTGCCGTAGCGTTCCAGAGGGAAGGAGCGGGTGAAGTCATGGGTCGCCGTCAAATCCTCCAGCAGCTTTTTGAACGGCTCCGACAGCGCCTCATACGCGGCAATCCCGCTGGCCCATAACGTATCGCCACCAAACTCCGGCAATAGCTTGGCGCTGAGCACCGCGCCGAGGGCGGGCGTGGGCAGGAAAGTCACGTCGGTGTGCCAGATGGCGTTGTCGCGTACGTCGGTCACGGCGGTGTCGAGGATCAGCACTTCAGGCTGTTCCGGCACGTTGGGGTAGATCGGGTGAATGTGCAGGTCGCCGAAATTTGCCGCGAACCGCGCCTGTTGCTGCGGGTTGATCGGCTGATTGCGGAAGAACAGCACCGAATGTTTGAGCAGCGCCTGTTCGATCGCGTCGCGGTGCTCGATGTTCAGCGGTTGGGTGATGTCGACGCCACTGATCTGTGCGCCAAGGGCGGTGCTGAGAGGTGTTACGGTCAGGCTGCTCATGGGATTCTCGTCGAAAATTTCTTAGTGTGCCTGGCCATGCCACGGCACCAATTTGCGCTGCAGGGCACGCAAGCCCATTTCCATGGCGAAGGCGATCAGCGCGATCACCAGAATCCCCAGCACCACCACGTCGGTGACCAGGAATTGCGCGGCGGACTGCACCATGAAGCCCAGGCCGCTGGTGGCGGCGATCAGCTCGGCGGCCACCAGGGTCGACCAGCCGACACCCAGGCCAATCCGCACGCCGGTGAGGATGTCGGGGAGGGCGCTTGGCAGGATCACGTAGCGAATCAGCTGTGCCCGGGTCGCGCCCAACGACTGCGCAGCGCGCAATTTGGCCGGGTCGACGGTGCGTACGCCGGTGGCGGTGGCGATGGCGATCGGCGCAAAAATCGCCAGGTAGATCAGCAGCACCTTGGACAGCTCACCGATACCGCACCAGATCACGATCAGCGGCAAGTAAGCCAGCGGCGGAATCGGCCGGTAAAACTCGATCAGCGGATCCAGAATGCCCCGGGCGATGCGATTGGAGCCAATGGCAATCCCCACCGGCACGGCGGTCAGTACGGCAAAACCGAGGCCGAGGCCGATGCGCTTGAGGCTCGCGCCCAGGTGCTGCCACAAGGTGGAGTCCATGTAGCCGGTGGTCGCCAGCAGCCAGCCTTTTTGCAGCACGGCCGAAGGCGGTGGCAGGAACAGTGGCTCGATCAGCCCGCTGGCGGTCACGGCCCACCAGATGGCAACCAGGGTCACCAAGGTGAGCACGCTGATCCAGCGGGTGCTCAGGCTGCGGCGTACGGGCACGGCGGGTTTGGTCACCGGCTTGGCGGCCGTGGCCGGTAATTCATAACTGCTCATGCGGACACCTGCCGTTGGGAGAACACCTTGCCCAGCACGTGTTCGCGGGTTTCGATAAAGCGCGGGTCGGACTTGATCGCCCGTGCCGACTCACCGGCGGCATAACGCTGGCCGAAGTCCAGGCTCAGGCGTTCGACGATCTGCCCGGGGTTGGGCGCCAGCAGAATCAGGTCCGTAGCGAGGAACACCGCTTCTTCGATGTCATGGGTAATCAGGAACACCGGCTTGGCTGTGCGCCGCCAGACTTGCAGCAGCAGCTCCTGCATCTGTTCGCGGGTGAAGGCATCGAGGGCGCCGAAGGGTTCATCCATCAGCAATACGCGCGGGTCGGCGGCCAACGCGCGGGCCAGGCCCACACGTTGCTTCTGGCCACCGGAGAGTTGCCAGATGCGGCGGCTGTCGAAACCGGCGAGGTCTACCAGGGCGAGCATTTCCCGGGCACGGATTTCACGCTGGGCCTTGGGCACGCCCGCCAGTTCCAGGCCGAAGCCGACGTTGGCCAGCACGTCCTGCCAGGGCAGCAGGGCGTCGTCCTGGAACACCACGCCGCGTTCGGCGCTTGGTCCTTTTACCGGCACACCGTCAAGGGTGATGCGCCCGGCGCTGGGTTCGACAAAACCGGCAATCAGGTTCAACAGCGAAGTCTTGCCACTGCCGGAAGGACCGAGGGCCACCAGCAATTGCTGGGGCCCAAGGCTCAAGGAAATATCGGCCAGTACGGGCTCCGGGCTGCCTGGGTACTGTGCGCTGATGCGCTCCAGTTGTAGCAAGGCCATCGCGGTGAACTCCTGGTATCAGTTAGTGATGAACTTCGGGCTGACGTACGGGGCGTAGTCCGGCAGTACGGCGTCGACCTTGCCCTGTTCCTTGAGGAACGCGGCGGTGTCGGTGACAGCCTTGGTGGTTGGCGCGCCGAGCAGGGTCACCTGGTCAGCCGCCAGCGGGTAGACGTTGCCCTGCAGCAGTAATGGAATGTCGCTGGCCTTGGCCCCGGAGAGCTTCACCAGTTTGTCGACGTTGCCTTTGTCCGCCAGCCAGGCTTGTGGGTCTTTGCGGTAAGCGGCGTAGGCATCCAGGGTGACCTTGGCAAAAGCCGTGACGATTTCCGGGTGCTTCTCGGCGAAATCCTTACGCACGATCCAGGCATCGAAAGTCGGTGCGCCAAACTTGGCCAGTTCGCCGGAGGTGATCAGCACCTTGCCGTTTTCCTTGGCCACGCCGAGGGCTGGGTCCCATACGTAAGTCGCGTCGATATCACCACGCTTCCAGGCGGCGATGATGGCCGGCGGGGCGAGGTTGAGGATGGTCACTTTGGAAGGGTCGATGTTCCAGTGCTTCAGCGCGGCCAGCAGGCTGTAGTGGCCGGTGGAAACGAACGGCACGGCGACTTTCTTGCCGATCAGGTCCTGCGGGCTGTTGATCCCGGAACCGTTGCGGGCCACCAGGGCTTCGGCACCGCCGATCTGGGTGGCGATCAGGAAGGTTTCCACCGGGACCTTGCGGGTCACGGCAGCGGTCAGCGGGCTGGAACCGAGGTAGCCGATCTGCACGTCGCCGGAAGCGATGGCGGCGATGATGTCTGCACCGTTGTCGAACTTGCGCCAGTCGATCTTGGCGTTGGTGGCTTTTTCGTAAGCGCCGTCGGCCTGGGCGACTTTCGCCGGGTCAACGGTGGTCTGGTAAGCGATGGTGACGTCGGCGGCCTGGGCAAACAGGCTGGCGCCGGCCAGGGACAATGCCGCCAAGAGGCGAAGGGGGAAGTGCAGTTTCAAGGGGAAGTCCTCATCAGGCGGCCGGAGGTCGGCGTATGAGAAGACTAAATGATCTAAGAATCCGAAAAGAAATAACATTTTCGAATTAGCTTATGAGGAGAAACTCGAGCACCAAGTTAGAAGGCGCATGGCCAAATGTGGGAGCTGGCTTGCCTGCGATAGCATCGACTCGGTACTAATGAAATACCGCGGCGCCTGCATCGCGGGCAAGCCCGGCTCCCACAAGAGCCCGGCCCCCACAGGGTTTTGTGCCAGGCTTTTAGTTACTGATAGCGAGGATGCTGGCCTGGTACGACCCGACAAACACGTCAAAATCGCCCACTTCGTTCTGCTCAAGCTCCGCCTGCTGCGCCAACGAACTACGCGCCAGCTCCTCAAAACGAGTCTGTTCCTCAGCCTTCAACGGCTCGCTGCGGAAGTGTTCTGCGTGCACCTGGCTCTGATGCAACGAGAACTGCGCAAAGCTCTCTTTACGCTCGCTCATCGCCGCCAGCACCTGAGCCGACGGGGTCAGGGACGAATCCTTGACCTTCGCCAACTGGGCGTCCAGCGCCTGGCTGTGTTCAGTGATGCCCTGGCTCTGATCCAGCAAGGCTGCCAGCGGAGCAATCTGCTCCAGCAACTCGGCGGCCCATTCCTTCATGTCCACCGATTCGCCACGGCGCTGCAATTGCAGGCCAGGACGGCGACCTTCCTTGACCACGCTGAGGAAATTGGAGGTGGCGTTGCCGCACTCGTTATCGGCGAACAGCGGGCTGTCATTCAGCGCGCAATACAGCAGGAACGCATCGAGGAAGCGCGACTCTTGCAAGTCGATGCCCATTGGCAGGAACGGGTTGATGTCCAGGCAACGCACTTCGATGTACTGGATGCCACGGGCCATCAGCGCCTGGATCGGCCGCTCGCCGGTGTAGGTCACGCGCTTGGGCCGGATGTTGGAGTAGTACTCGTTTTCAATCTGCAGGATGTTGGTGTTGAGCTGAACCCACTCACCGTCCTTATGGGTGCCGACTTCGACGTACGGTGCGTAGGGTGTTGCCACAGCTTCGCGCAGGCTGTCGGTGTAGCTCGCCAGGTCGTTGTAGCACGGCGTCAGGCCGGCCTGGGCGTTGCTCTGGTAACCCAGGTCGCTCATGCGCAGGCTGGTGGCGTACGGCAGGTACAGGGTGTCGGCGTCCAGCACTTCGAGCTGGTGCGAGCGACCGCGCAGGAAACCCGCGTCCAGGGCCGGTGAGGCGCCGAACAGGTACATCAGCAGCCAGCTGTAGCGACGGAAGTTGCGGATCAGCGCGATGTAGGCCGTGGACTGGTAATCCCGGTCGGTACCCACGAAGCCTTCGGCTTCCTTTAGCAACGGCCAGAGGTCTTCCGGCAGGGAAAAGTTGTAGTGAATACCGGCGATGCACTGCATGGTCTTGCCGTACCGCAGGGCCAGGCCCTTGCGATACACGTACTTGAGCTGTCCGATGTTGGAGGTGCCGTAGTAGGCAATCGGAATATCTTCCTCGGCCGGCAACGGGCACGGCATCGATGGACTCCACAGGTACTCGTTGCCAAGCTTGCTGTAGGCAAAACGGTGGATCTTGTCGAGGCTGCTCAGGGTATCGGCCGGGTTGGGCAACGCCGGTGTGATGAACTCAAGCAGCGACTCGGAATAGTCGGTGGTGATCTGTTCGTGGGTCAGTGCAGCGCCCAGCGCCTCGGGATGCGGCGTTTGTGCCAGTCGGCCTTCACCGGTGACGCGCAGGCATTCGCGCTCGATGCCGTGCAGGCATTGCTCGAGCAAAGAGAGGTGTTCGTGCTTGCCGAGCAGGGCCAGGCGGCGGTTGAGAAGTTCGCTCAAGTTGGATTCCTTCACGCGTCAGTCGCCCCAATATGGGGGTGGGCAGGACGGTCTACAAGGGTGAAGTGGAAACTGGCGTTATCGCCTGGTTTTCGAGCCGGATTGACCCACTCTGAAAGAGCCGCCTTCGTCCCTGAATCTGGCTATCGCGCACGAGGAAAAGTTCGGCGCAACTTTCGAAGCGCCGAAATTAACTCAAATCGATGACAGGGAGCTATAGGACAGCGAAGGTGCCTTGTGCTTTTGCGACCAGTTTTTCGTCCTGGTACACGTCAGCCTCGACCACTAGCGTACGCCGACCGGGGTGAATCACCCGGGCAGTGCACAGCACATCGCCGTCGGAAACGGCGCGGATGTAGTTGATCTTGCATTCAATGGTCGCGCTTTGCTGGTCGAAACCATGGGAGCTGGAACAGGCCAGCCCCATGGCAATGTCCACCAGGCTGAAGATCGCCCCGCCATGGAGCTTGCCAGCGCGGTTGCGCAACTGCGGCTCCAGGGTCATGGCCACCTCTGCAACCCCGGTTTCCAGGCGTTGCAGGCGGCAGCCAATGAGTTCGCTGAAAGCGCTGTGAGTCAAGCCGGCTGGCAGTTCCATTAACGTTTCTTCAGTTGTTTGGCGTTGGCGAACAGCGAAGCCATGGCGTTATTGGCCGGGGCTGGCGCGGCGGTTTCCTTGCGGGGCGCAGTGCCTTGGGACTGGCGTGGCGCCGAGCCTGGGCGTGCGCCGCGGGCACCGTCGATTTTCTCGCCCGGTGTGTCGCTCATGCGCATCGACAGGCCGACGCGTTTGCGCGGGATGTCGACTTCCATGACCTTGACCTTGACCACGTCACCGGCTTTTACCGCTTCGCGCGGGTCCTTGATGAACTTCTCCGAAAGCGCGGAGATGTGCACCAAACCGTCCTGATGCACGCCGATATCCACAAACGCGCCAAAGTTGGTCACGTTGGTCACCACACCTTCGAGGATCATCCCCAGTTGCAGGTCCTTGAGGTCTTCGACGCCGTCCTGGAACTCGGCTGTCTTGAACTCGGGACGCGGGTCGCGGCCCGGTTTTTCCAGCTCTTGCAGGATGTCGGTGATGGTCGGCACGCCGAAGGTTTCGTCGGTGTACTTTTTCGGGTCCAGGCGCTTGAGGAACGCGGCGTCGCCGATCAGCGAGCGGATGTCACGGTCGGTTTCAGCGGCGATGCGTTGTACCAGCGGGTAGGCTTCCGGGTGGACGGCCGAGGAGTCCAGCGGGTTGTCGCCGTTCATGACGCGCAGGAAGCCGGCGGCTTGTTCGAAGGTTTTTTCGCCAAGGCGTGCGACTTTTTTCAGCGCTGCACGGGTCTTGAACGCACCGTTTTCGTCGCGGTGGGTCACGATGTTCTGTGCCAGGGTGGCGTTAAGGCCGGAAATTCGGGCCAACAGCGCTACCGAGGCGGTGTTCACATCCACACCGACCTTGTTCACGCAGTCTTCCACTACTGCATCCAGACCGCGTGCCAGTTTCAGCTGCGATACGTCGTGCTGGTACTGGCCGACGCCGATGGATTTCGGATCGATCTTCACCAGTTCGGCCAATGGATCCTGCAGGCGGCGAGCGATGGACACGGCGCCACGGATCGACACGTCGAGGTCCGGGAATTCCTTGGAAGCCAGTTCAGACGCGGAGTACACCGAAGCGCCGGCCTCGGAGACCATCACCTTGGTCATCTGCATGCCCGGGTATTTTTTGATCAGCTCGGCGGCCAGCTTGTCGGTTTCACGGCTGGCGGTGCCGTTACCGATGGCGATCAGGTCCACCGAGTGCTTGGCGCACAAGGCGGCCAGGATCGCGATGGTCTGGTCCCACTTGTTGTGCGGCACGTGGGGGTAAACCGTGGCATGGTCGAGCAGCTTGCCGGTGGCGTCGACCACGGCAACCTTGCAGCCGGTGCGCAGGCCCGGGTCGAGGCCCAGGGTCGCGCGTGGGCCGGCTGGCGCGGCCAGCAGCAGGTCGTGCAGGTTGTGGGCGAACACGCTGATGGCTTCGGTCTCGGCGCCGTCGCGCAACTCGCCCAGCAGGTCGGTTTCCAGGTGGGTATAGAGCTTGACCTTCCAGGTCCAGCGCACGACTTCACTGAGCCATTTGTCCGCAGGACGATTCTGATTCTGGATGCCGAATTGTTGACCGATCATGCCTTCGCAGGGGTGCATGGTACCCGGCAGCTCGTCGCCGACTTTCAGCGCGGAGCTCAGGATGCCTTCGTTGCGACCGCGGAAAATCGCGAGGGCGCGGTGGGACGGCATGCTTTTCAGCGGCTCGTCGTGTTCGAAGTAATCGCGGAACTTGGCGCCTTCCTCTTCCTTGCCGGCGATCACGCGGGCACTGAGGGTGGCTTCCTGCTTCAGGTAATTGCGCAGTTTTTCCAGCAGGTTGGCGTCTTCCGCGAAGCGCTCCATGAGGATGTACTTGGCGCCTTCGAGGGCGGCCTTGACGTCGGCCACGCCTTTTTCGGCATCGACAAAACGTGCAGCTTCGGTTTCCGGGGCCAGGGACGGGTCGTTGAACAGACCGTCGGCCAGCTCGCCGAGGCCGGCTTCCAGGGCGATCTGGCCCTTGGTGCGGCGCTTCTGCTTGTACGGCAGGTACAAGTCTTCGAGGCGGGTCTTGGTGTCGGCGAGCTTGATGTCGCGTTCCAGTTGCGGGGTCAGCTTGCCTTGCTCTTCGATGCTGGCGAGGATGCTGATACGCCGTTCGTCGAGTTCTCGCAGGTAGCGCAGGCGCTCTTCCAGATGCCGCAACTGGATATCATCGAGGCTGCCGGTGACTTCTTTACGGTAACGGGCGATGAAGGGCACTGTGGAGCCTTCATCCAGTAGAGCGACGGCCGCTTCGACCTGTTGTGGGCGTACACCGAGTTCCTCGGCGATGCGGCTGTTGATGCTGTCCATAAAACCACCTGAAATTCTGAAAGCAGGCTCGCAGGCCCGGAAAACAAGGCTTGCGAGGCTGGTTGAGCGGCCCGACTGGCGCCGCTGCCTGGGTCAAGAGGCAGCCTATTGACCCTCGAAATCGAAAAAATCACTACAAGCGGGTGAAAAAAATCCCCTGGCAGTAAACGGCAACGAACTGACGTTGCCCTGCACAAAGGCGCCGCATTATAACCAGCGTTCCGCCCTTGGGGGGATTGCGGCCAAGGTTGTAGGGCGCGGGTTCGCTGGCGGTAGAGGAAAAATCTGCTAACAATGCACACGGTGCGTATAACGGCAGCTACGCCATAATGCGCGCCGAGATAAGAGGAGCATCTAATGAGCAGCACTGCACAAACTGCTGAAGGCGAAAAAATTCTCATCGTTGATGACGATCCGGGGCTGAGCAGCCTGCTGGAGCGTTTCTTCAACTCCAAGGGCTATCGCGCACGCGCGGTGCCAAACACCGAACAGATGGACCGCCTGTTGGGACGTGAAGTCTTCAACCTGGTGGTGCTGGACCTGATGCTGCCCGGCGAAGACGGCCTGACCGCCTGCAAACGCCTGCGCGGCGCCAACAATCAGATCCCGATCATCATGCTGACCGCCAAGGGCGATGAGCTGAGCCGTATCAAGGGCCTGGAACTGGGCGCTGACGATTACCTGGCCAAGCCGTTCAACCCGGATGAGCTGATGGCGCGGGTCAAGGCCGTACTGCGCCGCCAGGCTGCCCCGGTACCGGGTGCTCCAGGCAGCGAAGACGAAAGCGTGACCTTCGGCGACTACGAGCTGTCATTGGCCACCCGTGAGCTCAAGCGTGGCGATGAAGTGCACATGTTGACCACCGGCGAATTCGCCGTGCTCAAGGCGTTGGTGATGAACGCGCGCCAGCCGCTTACCCGCGACAAGCTGATGAACCTGGCCCGCGGCCGCGAATGGGACGCCCTGGAGCGCTCCATCGACGTACAAATCTCCCGTCTGCGCCGGATGATCGAACCCGATCCATCCAAGCCGCGTTATATCCAGACGGTGTGGGGCGTGGGTTACGTGTTTGTGCCGGATGGCACTGCAACCAAGTGACCGATGATTTGCAGAAGCGGGCTTGCCGGTGATGACTCGATAAGAGTCAGCCGGTTGCCCGGCGTTTGCAATTCTGCGAGCCTCGCTCGCTCCTGCAAGGTGTCTAGCTGTCTTCTATGAAAACCCCGTTGTGGTTCCCGCAAAGTTTCTTCTCACGCACCCTTTGGCTGGTGCTCATCGTCGTACTGTTTTCCAAGGCCCTGACACTGGTTTATCTGTTGATGAACGAAGACGTGCTGGTGGACCGGCAGTACAGCCACGGTGTCGCCCTGACCTTGCGCGCCTACTGGGCCGCAGACCCCGAGAACCGCGAGAAGATCGCCAAGGCCGCTACCCTGGTCCGGGTCGCGGGTGCGGGTGTGCCCGAGGGCGAGCAACATTGGCCCTACAGCGAAATCTACCAACGCCAGATGCAGGCCGAACTGGGTGAAGACACCGAGGTGCGGCTACGCATGCATGTATCACCGGCGCTCTGGGTGCGGGCCCCAAGCCTGGGCGAGGACTGGCTGAAGGTGCCGCTGTATCCGCATCCATTGCGGGGGCAGAAGATCTGGAACGTGTTGGGCTGGTTCCTGGCGATTGGTTTGCTTTCCACCGCGTCTGCCTGGATTTTCGTGCGCCAGCTCAATCAGCCGCTCAAACGCCTGGTGTTTGCGGCACGCCAGCTTGGTCAGGGCCGTAGCGTGCGGCTGCCCATCAGCGACACGCCGAGTGAAATGACCGAGGTGTACAGCGCGTTCAACCAGATGGCCGAGGATGTCGAACAGGCGGGGCGCGAGCGCGAGCTGATGCTGGCGGGGGTGTCCCATGACCTGCGCACGCCATTGACGCGTTTGCGGCTTTCCCTGGAACTGATGGGCAACCACACCGACCTTACCGACGACATGGTTCGAGACATCGAGGACATGGACGCGATTCTCGACCAGTTCCTCGCGTTTATCCGCGATGGTCGCGACGAGGTAGTGGAAGAAGTCGACCTGACGGACCTGGTACGTGAGGTGGTGGCGCCCTACAACCAGAACGGTGAGCAGGTGCGGATGCGCCTGGAACCGATCCAGCCGTTCGCGTTGCGTCGGGTCTCGATGAAGCGCCTGCTGAACAACCTGATTGGCAACGCCCTGCATCACGCCGGTTCCGATGTGGAAGTGGCGGCCTACGTTTCCGGGGATACCAGTGCGCCGTACGTGGTGCTGAGTGTCATGGACCGTGGCGCCGGTATCGATCCGGCAGAGCTGGAAGGCATCTTCAACCCGTTCACCCGTGGTGATCGTGCCCGGGGTGGCAAAGGCACGGGCCTGGGGCTGGCGATTGTGCGGCGGATTGCTTCGATGCATGGCGGCAATGTCGAATTGCGTAACCGGCCGGATGGCGGTTTGGAAGCACGGGTGCGTTTGCCGTTGGGGCTGATGCTGCCTAGGGACGCGGTCTAAATGTGGGAGCGGGCTTGCTCGCGAAGGCGGTGGGTCAGTCCATAGAAATGTTGACTGATCCACCGCCTTCGCGAGCAAGCCCGCTCCCACACTGGTTTTGCGGTGCTTTACAGGTTGGGAGTCCTCAACCTTTGCCTTTGGTCCTGGTCATATTCGGCCCACCACTCTTCTCCAGATGCTGAATGATGATCCCCGCCACATCCTTGCCGGTGGTGGTCTCAATCCCTTCCAGGCCCGGTGACGAGTTCACCTCCATCACCAGTGGCCCGTGATTGGAACGCAAGATATCCACACCCGCCACGCTCAACCCCATGACCTTGGCTGCCCGCAGTGCGGTCATGCGTTCTTCCGGGGTGATCTTGATCAGGCTGGCACTGCCGCCACGGTGCAGGTTGGACCGAAACTCACCCGGCTTGGCCTGGCGCTTCATCGCGGCAATCACCTTGTCGCCCACCACGAAGCAGCGGATATCCGCACCGCCAGCTTCCTTGATGTACTCCTGCACCATGATGTTCTGCTTGAGGCCCATAAACGCCTCGATCACCGATTCGGCCGCTGTCGCGGTTTCACACAGCACTACGCCGATACCCTGGGTGCCTTCCAGTACCTTGATCACCAGCGGTGCACCGTTGACCATCTCGATCAGGTCGGGGATGTCATCCGGGGAGTGTGCAAAGCCGGTGACCGGCAAACCAATGCCACGGCGCGACAGCAGCTGCAGCGAACGCAGTTTGTCCCGCGAACGGGCGATCGCCACCGATTCATTGAGGGGAGAGACCCCCATCATTTCAAACTGGCGCAGCACTGCGCAGCCATAGAACGTTACCGAAGCACCGATACGCGGGATCACCGCATCGAAGCCTTCCAGCGGTTTGCCCCGGTAGTGGATCTGCGGCTTATGACTGGCAATGTTCATATAGGCGCGCAACGTATCGATCACCACCATCTCATGGCCACGTTCGGTGCCGGCCTCGACCAGGCGACGGGTGGAATACAGACGCGGGTTACGCGACAGCACAGCGATCTTCATGCAGCACCTGTGGCAGAGGTAGTAGAGACCGGGAACACCGGCTTGTCTTGAACGTATTTGACGCCGGGACTGACCACCAGTTGGCCGTCAATCAGGGCCTTGGAGCCCAGCAACAGGCGGTAACGCATGGCCTTGCGGCAGGCGAGGGTGAATTCTACCCGCCATACCCGATCGCCCAGGGCCAGGGTGGTGCTGATCACATACCGCACCTGGGCCTGGCCATTGGAGCTTTTAATGGTTTTCATCGCCACCAGCGGCGCTTCGCAGCGTCGGTGACGCAGTTGCACCACGCTGCCCAGGTGCGCGGTGAAGCGCACCCACTTTGCACCGTCGCGCTCAAATGGCTCGATCTCGGTCGCATGCAGGCTTGAGGTACTGGCGCCGGTGTCGATCTTGGCGCGCAGGCCTGCCACTCCCAAGTCGGGAAGTGCCACCCACTCACGCAGACCCACAACGGTCAAATGGTCAAATGTCTTCAATATGAATAACCAGCAATTAATTCGCCCAGGCCTCGGGTGATACCTTGGCCAGGGCTTTGAATGCAGGCTTGGCGAACCAGTAGCCTTGCATCAGGAAAATTCCACAGTCGGCGAGAAAGTCTCGTTCGCCGGCACTTTCGATGCCTTCGGCGATGACAGTAACGCCCAACTGCTCACAGATTATGACAATCCCCCGGACGATCACCTGACGGACACGATCACGGTCGACATCGCGGATCAGCGCCATGTCGAGTTTGATCAGGTCAGGTTGGAAATCGGCCAGCAGATTCAGCCCCGAATAGCCCGCCCCGAAATCGTCGATGGCGGTCTTGAAGCCGAATTCGCGGTATTCACGCAGAATATTCGTCAAATGGCGATAGTTATCTACGTGCTCGCTTTCCAGTGTTTCGAAAATCAGGCGGTCCAGCGGAAAATTGTGCGCGCGAGCTGCCTCCAGGGTGCTGCGAATGCAAAGTTCCGGCCGGTACACCGCGTTGGGCATGAAGTTGATTGAAAGGTGCGTCTGCATGCCCAGTGTCGAGGCGGTGGCAATCGCCTTGGTGCGGCATTGCTGGTCGAAACGGTAGCGATTGCTGTCGTTGACTTGATCCAGCACCGACAACGCGCCCTCACCGTTGACCCCGCGCACCAGGGCTTCATGGGCAAAGATCGACTGGTCCCGCAGGTCCACGATAGGCTGATACGCAAAATCAAACTCAAAACCCAGCGGCTCACTTTGCTGGCAACCCGCACAGTCTTGTTTGGGTGAGGTGAGTGAAACAGGAAAGTCGGTCACACGTTAACCTCGCGAAAACAGGATACTGCCTGGCGTATCTTAGGTGAGGTGAAGGGTTTATGCGTTGAAGGGGTTCAACGGTAAAGTTGCGACATTTTTCAGAGCGAGGAATTCAAGTGGCTCAGAAGCAGGAAGAGGAAGAAAAGGTTCGGCTGGACAAGTGGTTGTGGGCGGCGCGCTTCTTCAAGACCCGCGCCCTGGCCAAAGCGGCCATCGAGAGTGGCAAAGTGCATTGGCGCGGCGAGCGTTGCAAGCCCGGCAAGGAGCCGCGCATCGGCGATGAGTTCCAGATCCGTGCCGGGTTTGATGAGCGAACCGTCGTGGTCCAGGCGCTTTCAATTGTGCGAAAAGGCGCTCCCGAGGCGCAGGCGTTGTATACCGAAACCGAAGCCAGCATCGCCAAGCGCGAAAACGCGGCGGCCATGCGCAAGGCGGGCTCCCTGGGCATGACCACCGACGGCAAGCCGAGCAAGAAACAGCGGCGCGACCTGTTCAAGTTTCGCGGCAGTGGTAATGATGATTAACCGGCAGACTGCAGGAGCCAGGCCGGCTCCTGCAACTTCAACTCAAACGCTGCGAATCACGCTCAAGCGATTAACCAGCGGCACTCGCTGAAACCACTCAAACACCGGTCCCGTCAGCCGCAACAGCCCCCCTGAAACTTTCGCCGCAAAGGGCGTGTAGTAACCCCAACCCAGCGCCAACAGCGCCAGCAATACCCCGCCGATATAGTCGTCCTGCCCCCAATGCGCGCCGGCCACCAGCCGCGGCATCATGAACAGCAGCGCCAGGCCCCAGATCACCAGGACGTGCCCGAGGCGCTTGGCGAACACGCTCATGAACATCCCCCAGATCAACAGCACCGAAGCATGATCCCCCGGGAAGCTCTGGCTGGAGCGGTCCTTCAATTCCCACGTTTTCTCAAGGCCTGGAAAATTGTGGCTCATCTGAATCGCCCCGCTGATCACCATCGACGGGCTATGGTGTTGCCAGCCCATCTGCGCTGCCAGCTTGGAAAACAGCATGCGGATAAACAACAACAGCAGCAGAATGCCCAGGAATCCAAAAAACGCCTGGCGCACTTCAATCGCCTTGAACACCCAGTCGCCGCGGATCAACAGCGCCAGCAGAATCACCCCCACCACGGCATCAAACGGGCGCAAACTGGCCACCGCCCACACATGCAACCACGCCTGGCTGCTCGCCAAGGGGTCGTTGAGCAGATGAAACAGCCACTCGTCGAAAACCACACAGAGCGCCTGGCCCGCTGGCCAGAGCCAAAAACACAGCAGCCCCACAGCGAATAAATTGCACAGGGCCAATCGCCCGAGGTTCCACCTGGCTTGGAACAAACCCGGATTGTTCATAAACTGTTTCCTCTTTGCTTTAAAGCGCTTCGTTTTCCTGGAGAAGGCCGCACCAAAATGGTGCTAAAGCGTGTAATTCTATAAACGTTGTCATCTTTTTGTCATCAATTCAGATACCCAGACCTATGACTGATCTACCGGATACCGACTTCACCCAACGCTTCATCTTCGATGACAGCGACGCCCGTGGCGAACTGGTCGCCCTGGAGCGCAGCTATGCCGAAGTCCTCGCCAAGCACCCCTATCCGGAGCCGGTCGCGCAATTGCTCGGCGAGCTGATGGCGGCTGCCTCGCTGCTGGTGGGCACCCTGAAGTTCGATGGCTTGCTGATCCTGCAGGCCCGTTCCGAAGGCCCGATCCCGCTGCTGATGATCGAATGCTCCAGCGAGCGTGAAATCCGTGGCCTGGCCCGATACGACGCGGACCGGATCGCTCCCGATGCCACCCTGGCTGACCTGATGCCTGACGGCGTGCTGGCACTGACTGTCGACCCGACTGAAGGCCAGCGTTACCAAGGCATCGTCGACCTCGATGGCGAAACCCTGTCCGACTGCTTCACCAACTATTTCGTGATGTCCCAGCAAGTCGGCACCCGCTTCTGGCTGAACGCCGACGGCAAGCGCGCCCGTGGCCTGTTGCTGCAACAATTGCCGGCCGACCGTATCAAGGATGAAGAAGACCGTGCCGACAGCTGGGCCCATATCACCGCCCTGGCCGGTACCTTGAAAGCCGAAGAACTGCTGGGCCTGGACAACGAAACCATTCTGCACCGCCTCTACCACGAAGAGGCCGTGCGCCTGTTCGACGTGCAATCCCTGCACTTCCACTGCAGTTGCTCCCGCGAGCGTTCGGCCACTGCCCTGGTCAGCCTGGGTCTGGAAGATGCGCAGGCCCTGGTGGTGGAACACGGTGGCAACATCGAGATCGACTGCCAGTTCTGCAACCAGCGCTACCTGTTCGACGCCGCCGATATTGCTCAATTATTCGCCGGCGCGGGCGTAGACACCCCTTCAGGCACCCGCCACTAAAACGTTTAAGCACAGGTAAATCACCTGACAAACGCCGGATTTCCGCCGTTCTGACCGGAGGGCCCTACTCTTTTTGGGCTTTTCTGGCATAATCCGGCCCACTTTTTTCGCGGTAGTAGTGCGCAACTTTCTACTACAAAACGTTTGGAGCACTCGGCCACTGGCCGACGGGGAACCTCATGACGCAAGCCAATAACGCCGTATACACCGATCTGAGTGTTGACGATCTGGTCAAAGAAGCCCTGCAGCGCGGTGAAGGCGTGCTTGCCGATACCGGCGCGCTGGTCGTAGAAACCGGTCATCGTACCGGCCGTTCGCCAGTCGACCGCTTCATTGTTGAAGAGCCTTCCACCCAGGCTGCCATTGCCTGGGGCCCGATCAACCGCAAGTTCCCGGCCGACAAGTTCGATGCCCTGTGGGCTCGCGTCGAGGCATTCAACAACGCGCAAGAGCATTTCGTTTCCCACGTTCACGTAGGGGCTGCAGAAGACCACTACCTGGCCGTGAAAATGACCACCCAGACTGCCTGGCAGAACCTGTTCGGTCGTTGCCTGTTCATCAACCCGGCCCAGTACAACCCCGCCGGTCGTGAAGAGTGGCAAGTGCTCAACGTAGCCAACTTCGAATGCGTGCCAGAGCGTGACGGCACCAACTCCGACGGTTGCGTGATCCTTAACTTTGCCCAGAAAAAAGTGCTGATCGCCGGCATGCGTTACGCCGGTGAGATGAAAAAAGCCATGTTCTCGGTGCAGAACTTCCTGCTGCCGGCCTCCGACGTACTGCCGATGCACTGCGCCGCCAACATCGGCGAAGCAGGCGACGTGACCCTGTTCTTCGGCCTGTCGGGCACGGGTAAAACCACCCTGTCCGCCGACGAAAGCCGCTACCTGATCGGCGACGACGAACACGGCTGGGGCGAAGGCGTTGTGTTCAACATCGAAGGCGGTTGCTATGCCAAGTGCATCGACCTGTCCGAGAAGAACGAGCCGGTTATCTGGAAAGCCATCAAGCACGGCGCCGTGCTGGAAAACGTCGTCATCGATGACGCCAAGCACGCCGACTACGCTGACGTCAGCCTGACCCAGAACAGCCGCGCCGCCTACCCGCTGGAACACGTTGCCAAGCGCTCCGAGAAAAACTTCGGTGGCGAGCCAAACGCCGTGATCTTCCTGACCTGCGACCTGACCGGCGTACTGCCGCCAGTCTCGATCCTCAGCGAAGAACAAGCGGCCTACCACTTCCTGTCCGGTTACACCGCACTGGTGGGCTCGACCGAAATGGGTTCGGGCGCCGGCATCAAGTCGACCTTCTCCACCTGCTTCGGCGCACCGTTCTTCCCGCGCCCGGCTGGCGAATACGCAGAACTGCTGATCAAGCGCATCCGCGGCTTCGGCTCCAAGGTTTACCTGGTCAACACCGGCTGGACCGGCGGCGGCTACGGCGTTGGCAAGCGCTTCAACATCCCGACCACCCGTGGCGTGATTGCAGCGATCCAGAGCGGTGCGTTGATTGGTGCCGAGACCGAGCACCTCGACACCATCAACCTGGACGTGCCATTGGCTGTACCGGGCGTCGAGACTGGCCTGCTGAACCCACGTAACACCTGGGCTGACAAGGCTGCTTACGATGAAGCCGCCAAGGCGCTGGCGGGTCTGTTCGTTGAGAACTTCAAGAAGTTTGAAGTGAGCGATGCGATCAAGGCTGCGGGTCCGAAGTTGTAAGATTCGGCCGTTGTGAAAAAGCCGCCCCTTGTGGGCGGCTTTTTTGTGGGCGAAGAATTAGTCGACGAGGTGCAATACCACAGCTCCGACCAACACCAGCACCACACCGGTTATTTGCACTGCCGACAGTCGTTCCTTGAAAAATACAAACCCCAGGATCGCGGCGATCCCGCCGGATAAGGTACTGATCACGGTTACTACCGAAACCGATCCCGCCATTGCACCCCACGAGAATGCCGAGAATCCACCCAGGTTCATCACGCTCGCGCCGGTCAGCGTTGCGCAGTTTTTCAGCGGCGGGATTTTCAGGCCGTCTTTGACTTTGAGCACCATCAACACCAATACGCATAGCCCTACCAGGTAACCCAGCCAAAGCATCGTGACCGGGCCAAGTGTCGGCAGGGTGTAACGACCCTGCACCCAAAAACTGGTGCCGTAGAGCAACGCTGCGAGCATCGCGTAGCCGATCGAGCTGCTGGAGTTGTTGTGAGGCACGCCGTTGTCCTTGTGGATGCTGGAGAGGATCACACCCACCACGCACAAGGCGATGCAGCCTAGCTGGCTCAGGCTGATGTGTTCGCCGCTGGCCCATGACAGCAACGTAGTCACCACGCCGTAGGACGTCACCAGAGGCGCAACGATGGCCGCTTTGCCCAGAGCGAAGGCCTTGGACAGTGCGAGGGCGCCGGAGACGGTCAGCAGCGCTGCTGCGGCGCCCAGGAGCCAGACACTCAAAGGCGCTGCGAGGGATTTGACGAGGAAGGCCGGGAATATGACCAGCAGCAGGGTCATGATCAGGAAGCCCAGGGCCTGGCCGAAGTACACCGCGCGTTTGACGCCGACGGCTCGGGCGTTGAGGCCGACGAGGAAGTCCGTGCCGCCCCAGAGCAGGGCGGCCAGCAGGCCCATTAGTACGTCCATGTAAGGTCCTTGTTATTTTTTGAAGGCTGCGCTGTATTGGCTTATAGGTGTGTGACTGTTCGGGCCTCATCGCGGGCAAGCCCGGCTCCCACATTAGATCTTTAGCGTGTTTGAGGTGTGTGTTCGCTCAGGTTTTCCAGGGTTTGAGTGTCCCAGCGGTGTGTCTTGATCGCGAGGTAAAGCATGCCGATGGTCAGCGGGATTTTGTCGCCGCGGCCTTTGGCTCGGTGTTTCAGGAATACGTCGAAGGCGGGAGGTTGGAAGTAACGATAAGCGTCGAAGTCGTTCAGGTCTACGGCGAAGTCTTGTTCCAGCGCTTCCATGAATTGATTGGCTTCGGCGCCGTCGCAACCCAGGTCCAGGTTGATGGCCGTTTCAAGGCGCAGCGTCTTATGTTCAGGCAGGCCAATTTCTTCATGCAGCAGTTGCAAGAGCTGTTGCATGGCAAGGTCTTCAGGAAAGTTGGGGGCCAGGTTCATGGTGGTTACGCGTGAGTGGGCAGGGCGACTGACTTTATCGATCGAACCATGATCCTTCAAACGAAACAGTTCAAATGTGGGAGCCGGGCTTGCCCGCGATGGCGGTGTGTCAGTGGTAGAAGTGTTTTCTGACACACCGCTATCGCAGGCAAGCCAGCTCCCACATTTTTAGCTGTGTGGTTGCTCGGGTGGTGTTCGCTTGACGGCGGCTAGCGCGGGGTACTGATACACCGCTCGAAAATCGCCTCCAACCCCCGGTAATCACACGCCACCGCGTCGATATTCGCCGGTATCCACGCCGCGTTCTTCACCAGCCACCAATTCACCGAAAACCCGGCGTTGACGATGATCTGCTCGAACAGAATCCGCTGCGCCCGGCCGTTCCCTTCGCGAAACGGGTGGATCACGTTGAGGTCGCCATAGGCCTCGGCAATTTGCGTCACCAACTCTGCCTGCGTCACCCCGACAAACCAGTTGGCCTGCGCCATGTGCTGGATGATCTTGCTCGCCTCAGGCGGGATACGCTCCGGTGTGCAGAACAGCGTGTCGCCTTTCTGGATGTTGACCGTACGCAGTTCCCCGGCCCATTCGTAGATGTCCCCGAACAGGGTGCGGTGGATGTGTTGCAGGCGTTCAAGGTCGTAGGGCGGCGGATACAGCGGAAGGCTGCCGACGGCAATTTCAGACAATTCCCGTTCGGCCTGATGCAGGCGTTCTTCGTCGAACAAATCGAGGCGGTTGCGCAGGACGCTGCTACCGGGGTAGCAGTACGGGTCCTGGCCCACACCATATTTGTCGAGCATCAGCGTGGGGTGTTGCGGTACTTGGCGAGGACGGCTTCGCGGGTCGGCAGGGGTTTGTCGACATCGGCGGGCTGGGTGTCGAACCCCTCCAGGCGCAGGCTGGCCAGGTAGTTGGAACGGCGGATCTTGTGGTAGTGATCCTGCTTTTGCTCAAACGTCAGTTCGGCCATGACAGCGTCCTCTCGGTGCGAAGCTTGATTGTAGCGCAATGAGTTTCGAGATGCGTCCTGCGTAAAGGTGGAACGTTTCTTACGGGTGCCTACTCCACTTCCCAGGCTGTGTATCATCCAGACTCTTTTTTCCTTGCGACCTTTCTCGATTCGCTGAATGCGCTGGTCTATGTTTTGGGCTCGTTCAGCGGTCAATGGAGTGACAGCTTATGCACAACACCCTCCAACAGGTCTTTGGTTATCCACAGTTTCGTTTGGGCCAGGAGGCGGTGGTCAGTGCCGTGCTGGCCGGTCGTTCGGCGGCGGCGATTTTCCCCACCGGTTCCGGCAAGTCCCTGTGTTATCAACTTTCCGCCGTGTTGCTGCCGCACCTGACGCTGGTGGTGTCGCCGTTGCTGGCGCTGATGCAGGACCAGTTGGGTTTCCTGCAGCGCCACGGTATCTCGGCGGGCAGCATCGACTCGGCCCAGAGCCGCGATGATGCCAATGACGTCATGGCCCGGGCGCGTTCGGGCGAGCTGAAGATCCTGATGGTTTCCGTGGAGCGCTTGAAGAACGAGCGCTTTCGCAACTTCCTGCAAAGCGTGCCGATCTCGCTGCTGGTGGTGGATGAGGCTCACTGTATTTCCGAATGGGGCCATAACTTTCGCCCGGACTACCTGAAGCTGCCGGATTACCAACGCCAGTTCCGCATCCCCCAGGCGCTGCTGCTGACCGCCACGGCGACGCCCAAGGTGATCGCTGACATGCAGGCCAAGTTCGCCATTGCACCTGACAATGTGATCACCACCGGGTTCTACCGCTCCAACCTCAACCTGCTGGTTGAGCCCGTCAGTGGCCAGGACAAGCGACGACGGCTGGTGACGTGGATGCAGGAGCGAGCCAATCAGCCAAGCATCGTCTACGTCACGCTGCAAAAAACCGCGGAGCAGATTGCCGAGCATTTGAATCGCAATGGAATCCAGGCCGAGGCTTATCACGCGGGCCTGGCTCACGATAAGCGTGAGGGCATTCAGAAGCGGTTCATGGGGGGCCAGTCCAATTGCATCGTCGCCACCATTGCCTTCGGCATGGGCATCGACAAGAGCGATATCCGCAACGTGGTGCACTTCGACCTGCCCAAATCCATCGAGAACTACAGCCAGGAAATCGGCCGTGCCGGGCGTGATGGGCAGCCGTCTGAGTGTCTGGTTCTGGCCAACCGCGACAGCCTGAATATCCTGGAAAACTTTGTGTACGGCGATACGCCGGAACAGGAAGGTATTCGCCGAGTCCTGGAGGAAATAAAGGCGGTCCGTGCCGATGGACAGTGGGAGTTTATGCTCCGGTCACTGTCGGATCACAGCAACATCCGTGAACTACCGCTGAAGACCTTGCTCGTGCAGCTTGAACTCAAGGCTGTGATTGCGCCGCGCTACGCGTTTTATGCCGAATACCGCTTCAAGTATTTGATTGAACCAGAGGCATTGCTGGCGCGTTTTACCGGCGAGCGGCAGCAGTTTGTCGAAGCGATTATCCAGGTCTGCAAACGGGCGAAAACCTGGGCGACGGTGGACTTCGACGCGCTGTATCAACAGCACCAGGCCGAGCGCAGCCGGGTGGTGAAGGCCCTGGATTACTTTCAGGAACAAGGCCTGATCGAGATGGAAAGCCGGCAGATGACCGAGGTCTACGCCCTGCTGAATACCGACTTCGATCCACAGGCGCTGAGCACGGAGTTATACACAGGCTTCAAGCAGCATGAGGTGACGGAGGTGGCGCGGATTCACGCCATGCTGGATCTGTTCGCGACACAGGAGTGCCTGGGTTACCGCCTGGCGCATTACTTCGGTGATGAAAACGCGCCCCGGCAGTGCGGGCACTGCTCGGTATGCCACGGTAACGTCGCCCACTTGCCGGCGCCGCCGAGCTTGCCGCCGCTTGTGGATAAAAACTTTCTCGCGCTTTGCGGCGAATTTATCCACAGCCACCATGAGTACAGCGGCGACTTGCCAAGCGCGGAGCGGCTGACACGGTTTTTATGCGGTCTCAGCGTGCCGTTGTTTACCAAGCTGAAGGCACGAGGGATTCCAGGTTTCGCGGTACTGGAGGAGTATCCCTATGCAGAGGTTCGTGAATGGGCGGAGGCAGGGTTGGAGGCACTCTGATTTCCGGTCTGGAAGGTCGCGCTTTCCCTTCCAGTGGCAGACGCCGCCGACAGTCGGACCGTGCCCGCAGGTGAGAAGGTTTGATGCTCCACTTCTTCTGCAAAGGAATTGCCCATGGCTTTTGGTTTTTCTCGTGGTGTTGTCCCCGGTGTCTTGCTGCTCGCCGGGTTGCTGGTCGCACAAGGCACGCTGGCCTCGGTCATCCCGTTGAGCGTGAATGACTGTCGGCAGATGCAGCTTCGCAACACCATCACCGCCGCCAATCCATTGCCCTGCGCACGCCTGGCGCGGGTGACGTTCAGCTACGTGGACTTTGGCGGAGTGCTGCATAACAACGGGCAGCTTGTGGTGCTGGATGCCATCGCGCCCCATGTGGAGGAAATCTTCAGGCAGTTGCTGCAACGTCGGTTCCCGGTGCATCAGGCGGTCAGGCTGGAAACCTATCGAGGCAATGACAAGGTCTCGATGGCCCGCAACAATACCAGTGGTTTTAATGGGCGGCAGGTCAGTGGCGCTTCGGGGTGGTCGCTGCACGCCTACGGCGCCGCAATTGACCTTAACCCTCTGCAAAACCCATTCGTTTTGTTCGGGCGTAACCCACGAGGTGAATTCACCGGCCAGGCCACTGTTGAGCCCAAGGCAAGTACCGCGACTGCCGTTAACCGCCTGGATGCTCGCCCCGGCAAGCCGGCGCGCCCGGGTCGGGCGGAAGAGGTGATTGACCTGTTTGCCGAGCACGGCTTTTTGACCTGGGGTGGCTATTGGGATTTTCCGCTGGATTACCAACACTTCCAGATCGGCCGGCGTTCGTTCGTGGAGTATCTGGCGCGTGTTACGCCACAGCAGGCCAGCGCCGCAGTCGAGGCCTATATCAGCGCCTATCACCAGTGCCTGCAGCAATCGGCCGAGACGGATCAAACACTCAAGCGTATGGCGTGCGTCCAGCAAACGATTGAGCAAAGCCCAACCTAGGCTTGCGGGTCATGCTTGAACCCAGTATCAAGAGAGCCTCTTCTTGCCCGGGTTTTACCGATGACCAACGCCATGCCACAACGCGCCGATTACCGCCACTTCCAGCCGATCATCACGCGCTGGCACGACAACGATGTATATGGCCATGTGAATAACGTCACCTACTACAGCTTCTTCGACACGGCGGTGAATACCTACCTGATCGAGCAGGGCGGGTTGGATATTCATGATGGCGAAGTGGTTGGGTTTGTGGTGAGTTCGGCGTGCGACTACTTCGCCTCGATTGCCTTTCCGGACCGCATTGAGATCGGCCTGCGGGTGGGCAAGTTGGGCAACAGTTCGGTGCAGTATGAGTTGGCGGTGTTCAAGGCAGGCGAAGAGGACGCCTGCGCAGCGGGGAGGTTTGTGCATGTGTTTGTGGATCGGGCGTCGAACCAGCCGGTGGCGATTCCGGGGATATTGCGCGAGGCGTTACAGCGATTGGTGGTCTGAATACGATCTGCGAAACAATGAAAATCAAATGTGTGAGCGGGCTTGCTCGCGAAGGCGGTGGATCAGCCAATACATCCGGCGACTGACCCAGCGCTTTCGCGAGCAAGTCGAATCGTCGCACCGCCGCTCCCACATTAAATCCGCTGTGTTCTTTTGATTCGCGTGTTACCGGTGGTGGCGATAGTGATGCTTGTTCTTGCGATGCCCATAAGCATGGCCGCGCCCGCGATGGTCGTCGCGGTCATAGCGGCGGTTATCGCGCCCGCGGTAACGACGATCATCGTCATCGCTCTTATTGCCCATGTAGTTGCCCAGCGCGCCACCAGCGCCACCGCCGGCGGCTGCGCCGATCAGGCTGCCGGTGCTGCCGCCGACACTGCGGCCTACAACGTTACCGCCGGCTGCGCCCAATGCGCCGCCAATGGCAGCTTCGCCGCGGCTGCGCTTGTCTGCGCCGACCGCACTGCCGCCTGCGCCGCCAAGAGCCGCACCGATGGCTGAACCGGTGTTACCGCCCAGTTGCTGACCTACGACCGAACCTAGAACCCCGCCCAATGCGCCGCCCACACCGGCTTCGGTGGTGCCACCGGCCATGGCTGCGCCGCTGACCAGGCCAAGGGACAACAAGAGAATCGAGGAGAACTTCATAGAGGAACCTCAAGAGGATGACGGCGCGATCCTGAGGTTGTATCGAGACGGTGACAATCGAAACCCGACCAGTGGTATGGGTTGTATACAATTCTCTAAGTTGCTGTTTTTTATAGGGAACTTAAGTTGTTTTTGCGAGTCTTTATTTACTTCTGAACGGCCGCTTTTATGCAAAAGCGGCCTTTTTTGTGCCTGTAAAAAACGCGGGTGCTGTCTGTGGCGAGGTGTCGCTTAGGCCGACTTCGCCATGATCAAGCCGGTTGCACTCGCTGCTTCCAGGCGGATCGCCACAAACTTCGAGGTTGGCGTATGGCTGCCATCCCCAGTGCTTTCCAGCGGCACCAGCGGATTCACTTCCGGGTAATAAGCTGCAGCCTGCCCCGCCGGAATATCAAACGCCAGCAAGGTAAAGCCCTTCACCCGACGCTCACGGCCGTCATCCCAGATCGACACGATGTCAGCCTTCTGTCCTGGCTTGAAGCCCAGGCGGATGATGTCGGCTTCGTTGACGAACAACACATCCCGTTGACCCTTGACCCCGCGATAGCGGTCGTCCAGGCCATAAATGGTGGTGTTGTACTGATCGTGGGAACGCATCGACTGCATGATCAGGTCCGGCAATTGCCCGGTGTTGCGGGTGCGTTCGTGCACCAGGTCCTTGGGCAGGACGTTCGGGCGGAAGTTGGCACGGCCCGACGGGGTGTTCCAGCGACGTGCACCGGCCGAGTTGCCCAGGTAGAAACCGCCCGGGTTTTTCAGGCGTTCGTTGAAGTCCTTGAAGCCCGGAATGGTGTCGGCGATCAGGTCGCGAATGCGGTCGTAATCGGCCACCAGCCAGTTCCAGTCCACCGGCTTACTGCCCAAGGTAGCGGCGGCAATGCCCGCCAGAATCGCAGGCTCGGATTTCATCTGTTTCGACAATGGCTGCAGCTGGCCGTTGGAGGCATGGACCATGCTGAAGGAATCTTCCACGGTCACCGCTTGCGGGCCTTCGGCCTGGATGTCGATGTCGGTACGGCCCAGGCATGGCAGGATCAACGCGTCCTTGCCGTGCATCAGGTGGCTGCGGTTGAGCTTGGTGCTGATCTGCACGGTCAGGTCGCAATTGCGCAGTGCTTCAAAGGTGCGCGGGCTGTCCGGCGTGGCTTGGGCAAAGTTGCCACCCAGGCCGATAAATACCTTGGAGCGGCCTTCGAGCATGGCGTGAATTGCTTCCACCACGTTGTGGCCATTGTCCCGCGGTACCTGGAACTGGAAGCGACGCTCCAGGGAGTCGAGGAACGCCACCGGTGGCCGTTCGTTGATGCCCATGGTGCGGTCGCCCTGCACGTTACTGTGGCCACGCACCGGGCACAGGCCCGCGCCCGGGCGGCCGATGTTGCCGCGCAGCAGCATCAGGTTGGCGATTTCCTGGATGGTCGGCACCGAGTGGCGATGTTGGGTGATGCCCATCGCCCAGCACATGATCACGTTCTTGCCTTTGGCGTACATGCGCGCCGCTTGCTCGATCTCCACCAGGGTCAGGCCGGACTGCTCGACGATCTCATCCCATGAGGTGTCGTCGATCTTGCCCAGGTAATCCAGCACGTTGGCGGTGTGTTCATTAAGGAAGTCGTGGTCGAACACGGCCTCTTTGCCTTCGGCCTGGGCCTGGCGTTCCCACAGCAGCAGGAACTTGGCCATGCCCCGCAGGATGGCCATGTCGCCTCCCAGCGCCGGGCGGAAGTAGGCAGTGTTGGTTGGTTTGTCGCCGTTGGTGAGCATTTCCAGCGGGTGTTGCGGGTGCTGGAAACGCTCCAGGCCACGCTCTTTCAGCGGGTTGATGCACACCACCTGGGCGCCGCGTTTTACCGCCTCACGTAATGGCTCGAGCATACGTGGATGGTTGGTGCCGGGGTTCTGGCCCCAGACGAAAATCGCGTCCGCATGCTCGAAGTCATCGAAGGTTACGGTGCCTTTGCCCACGCCCACGCTTTGCGCCAGGGCGACGCCGCTGGCTTCGTGGCACATGTTCGAGCAGTCCGGGAAGTTGTTGGTGCCGTAGGCACGCACGAACAGTTGATACAGGTAAGCCGCCTCGTTGCTGGCCCGGCCCGAGGTATAGAACTCGGCCATGTCCGGGTTTGGCAGCGCATTGAGGTGCTTGCCGATCAGGTCGAAAGCCGATTCCCAGCTGATGGGCTTGTAACGGTCGGTTTCGGCGTCGTAGCTCATCGGCTCGGTCAGGCGGCCCTGATATTCCAGCCAGTAGTCGCTCTGCTCCAGCAGCGCGCTGACGCTGTGCTTGGCGAAGAAGGCCGCGTCGACCCGACGCTTGGTGGCTTCCCAGTTGACTGCCTTGGCGCCGTTCTCGCAGAACTTGACCATGCCGCTTTCCGGCGAATCACCCCAAGCGCAGCCCGGGCAGTCGAAGCCGCCGTTCTGGTTGGTCTTGAGCATCATGCGGATGTTTTTCAGCGCGTTGTCGCTGGTCAGCCAGGCTTGCGCCACGCTGATCAGGGCGCCCCAGCCACCCGCCGGGCCTTTGTAGGGCTTGTAGCGCGGGGTGGGTTTGTCGTCGGCTTGATGATGAGTGCTCACGCTTGATTCTCCATCGCAGGGCTATAGACCCGCGGCGCACTTTTCTGCGGCAGGTGGATGAGATTGAGGTTGTGCCGGCGGGCCCATTGCAAGGCCAGGCCGGTGGGCGACGACAGGCTGACCAAGGTCTGGATGCCTGCGCGCAATACTTTCTGGATCAGCTCGAGGCTGCAGCGGCTGGTGACAATCGCCAGGCCGCCGTCGGTCGGAATCTTTTGGCGGATCAGTGCCCCGATCAGCTTGTCGAGGGCGTTATGCCGGCCGATGTCTTCACGGCCCAGCAGCAATTCGCCCTGATTGTTCATGAAGACTGCCGCATGCACTGCGCCGCTGTACTGGCCCAGCGGTTGAAACGCGCTGATGCGTTGGCGCAGGCCATCCAGCCATTCGGCGGGCGGCAGGGGCGCGCCGGGCAGCACCTTGAGGTCGGGCAGCGCTTGCTCCACGGCTTCTACGCCGCACAGTCCACAGCCGCTGGTGCCAGCCAGTTGCCGGCGCTGCTGCTTCATATTCCAGAAGGCGCGGCTGGAAATCTGCACCTGGGCGTATTGGGTCGAACCCGAGCCGCTGATTTTCAGGTCATAAATGTCGCTAACATCTTCGATAATGCCGCTACCGATGCTGAAGCCGACAATGAAGTCTTCAAGGTCAGTTGGCGTCACCAGCATCACCGCTTGGCTGATGTCGTTATAGGCAATCGCCAACGCCACTTCCTCGGCGAGCGCGGTGCTGGCCGATTCGGTGTGTTCGAGATTACAAAACTGGTAGCTCTGGCTGGCGGCGGGCGCGGGCGTTTCGAGGGCGGGCGCCGCGCAGACTGGGCGCTGGGCGTTCATTGGGCATTACCACCGGAAGTATTCAGCTGTAAGACTAGGCGCGACAAAGGGTCGCGTCTAATCGTCAGTACTGATCTACCGATAGATGCTGTCGATCAAGGTTCCAGCAGCGATTTCTGGTACAGCGCAAAACACGCTTCCGCCAGCGCCGAGCGGGGCGCACTGCGGCGCATGATCAGCCCGAGGCGGGCCAGCGTGTGAGCGTCTTCAATGGGTTGCAGGCGCAGGTGCTCGGTGAGGGCATCGAGGCCGCCGTCCAGTGGCATCACCGCGCAACACAGGCCGCCGTGCACAGCTTGTAACAATTGATGGACGGCGTCGGTCTGCAACAGCGGCTGCGGGTTGAGGCCTCGGCTGTGGAAGTTGTGGTCGATGGACTGGCGAAAGTGCATGCCGCTGGTGAGCATGCCCAACGGCAGTTCGATCAGCGCTTCCCAGCTCAACGGCTTGTCGCCGAAGCTGAAGAACCGTTGGTCGTACAGCAGGCCCATGCGGGTTTCGCCCAAGGCCAGGGAGTCGAAACGCTCGGCGTCCAGGCGTTCGAGGTACGACACGCCGAGATCCAGGCGGTTGCTCGCCAGTTGTTCGAGGATTTGCTCGGAGCTTAACGCGGACAACTCAAAGCGCAGGCTCGGGTGTCCCTTGTGCAGCTTCTGCATCAATGCCAGTGGATCGAAACTCGACAACGGCACCACCCCCAGGCGCAACGTGCCCACCAGATTGCCGCGACACGCCGCCGCCTCGGCCTGCAAACCGTCGTACGCCGCCAGCACCGTGCGTGCCCAGGCTAGCACGCGTTCGCCGGGGGCGGTAAAGCCTTCGAAGCGCTGGCCGCGATTGACCAGCGGCAACTGCAGCTCTTCTTCCAGGCTGCGCAGGCGCATCGACAGGGTCGGCTGGGTGATGTGGCAGCGCGCCGCCGCCTGGCCGAAGTGACGGGTTTCGTCGAGGGCGATGAGGAATTTCAGCTGTTTGATGTCCATCTTCGCTCCGGGCTTATTCCAATGCGGTGGGATTCTAGCGTGTTTGGGTCTTTGGTCAGGCTGGAACCCAATTCTGTAGGACTGGTCTAGTCTTTGGCATCTGGAAATTAAATCCCAAGGAGAGCGCACCATGAGTATTTTTAGCTTTGTTAAGGAAGCGGGCGAGAAGCTGATTGATCTGTTGACGCCGGGTAATGCCAACGCGAGCGAGCAGTTAAAGGATCACGTGGCCAAGGTCGGGTTGGGTAACCCCAATGTGCAAACCACCGTCGACGGTGACAAGGTGACCGTGACAGGTGAAGTCGCCAGCCAGGAAGAGAAAGAGAAGATATTGCTGGCGCTGGGCAACATCGCCGGCGTTGCGAGTGTTGATGACCAGATCACTGTTTCCGGTCCGGTTGTCGCTGCCGCCCGCTTTGTAGTGGTGAAAAAGGGCGACACCCTGAGTGCGATTTCGCTGGCGGTGTATGGCAACGCCAACCAGTACAACAAAATCTTCGAGGCCAACAAGCCGCTGCTGTCCCATCCGGACAAAATCTACCCAGGGCAGACGCTGCGTATTCCTGAGTAATACGCGGACCAAATGTGGGAGCGGGCTTGCTCGCGAAAGCGGTGGATCAGTCAATATATTCAGTGGCTGAAACACCGTATTCGCGAGCAAGCCCGCTCCCACATTGGATCTTCAGCGTTGTTACAAACCTACGATCAATTCCCGGTAATCCCCAACCGCTGCAAACTCCGCCGTGTCCTTGGGCCCCTTCCGGCTGTCCGGTTCCTTCACCGCCAGCAAGTGCCCCACGCCAAAGGCCCGGGCGCTGCGCAGGATTGGCAAGGTGTCGTCGATAAACAGGCTGCGGGCCGGGTCGAAGGCGATGTCGGCGTGCAGGGCGTCCCAGAACTGTGGGTTTTCCTTGGCAAAACCATAATCATGGGAACTGATCAGTCGCTCGAAATAAGGCGCCAACTCGATGCGTTCCAGCTTCAACGACAGCGAATCCCGATGGGCGTTGGTGATCAGGATCACCCGCTTGCCGGCCTGTTTGATCGCCGCCAGGAACGTATCGGCATCCGGGCGCAAGGCGATCAGGTGCGCGGTTTCCAGCTTGAGTTCGCGCACCGGGATCTTGAGTTCGGCGCTCCAGAAATCCAGGCAATACCATTGCAACTGTCCGGCGTTACGCTCGAACAGTGGTTGCAACTCCATCTCGGCCATGGCCCGGCTCACACCATGCAACTCGGCATAGCGCTGGGGCAGGTGCTCCATCCAGAAATGGTTGTCGAAGTGCAGGTCGAGCAAGGTGCCGTCCATGTCCAGCAGGACGGTGTCGATGGCGTGCCAGGGCAATGGAGGCATAAAGAACACTCATGTAAGAAAAGATATCCGACACAGACAATCGGAAAAGCCACGGTATAGTAACCCGATCACGCCAAGGAGCCGCTCATGCGCCAGAAACCCACCGTCCTCGCCCGCGAAATAGTCGCCAGTAGCCGTTTGTTCCGCGTGGAGGAAGTGCAATTGCGCTTTTCCAATGGCGTGGAGCGGACCTACGAGCGCCTGGTGGGAAGGGGGGCCGGTTATGGCGCGGTGATGATTGTGGCGATGATCGACTCGGACCATGCGTTGCTGATCGAAGAATATTGCGGCGGCACCGACGAGTATGAGCTGTCACTGCCCAAGGGCTTGATCGAACCGGGCGAAGACGTGTTGGCGGCAGCAGACCGTGAGCTCAAGGAAGAAGCCGGTTTTGGCGCCCGACAGTTGGAACACATCACCGAGCTGTCGCTGTCCCCCGGCTACATGAGCCAGAAAATCCAGGTGGTGCTGGCCACCGAACTGTATGAAGAACGCCTGGAAGGCGACGAGCCGGAGCCCATGCGTGTCGACCGGGTCAACCTGCGGGAGCTCTCGCAGTTGGCGCAGAACGAGCAGTTCAGCGAGGGCCGTGCCTTGGCGGCGCTGTATCTGGTGCGCGACCTGTTGACTCAACGCGGGGCGTTCCAGCCATGAGCGAACTGTTCCTGGGTCACCCGTTTATTGCCCCCGTGATCGAATTGGCCCGCCAGGCCGGTGAAGTCATCCTGCCGTATTGGCGCGCCGATGTTGCCGTGACCACCAAGACCGATGATTCACCGGTCACCGCCGCCGATCTGGCTGCCCATCACTTGATCCTCGCCGGGCTTACTGCCCTGGACCCGAGCATTCCGGTGCTCTCGGAGGAAGACGCCGACATTGACCAGAGCGTGCGTGCCGGTTGGCAGCGCTGGTGGCTGGTGGACCCGCTGGATGGCACCAAGGAATTCATCTCCGGCAGCGAGGAGTTCACCGTCAACATCGCCCTGATCGAAAAAGGCCGCGTGGTGTTCGGCGTAGTGTCGATGCCCACCAGCGGTCGGTGCTACTTCGGTGGTGCCGGTCTGGGTGCCTGGCGTTCCGATGTGGGCGCTGCGCCCAAGCAAATCCAGGTGCGCCAGACACCGGCGACGGGTGAAGCGTTTACCGTGGTTGCCAGTCGTCGCCACACGAGCCCTGAACAGGACCGCTTGCTCGCTGGCTTGAGCGCCGGATTGGGTGAGTTGAAGCTGGCCAATATCGGCAGTTCATTGAAGTTTTGCCTGTTGGCCGAAGGCAGCGCCGATTGCTACCCGCGTCTGGCGCCGACCTCGCAGTGGGACACCGCCGCGGCACAGGGCGTACTGGAAGGGGCGGGTGGTGAGGTGCTGGAATTGAATGGGCAGCCGTTCAGCTATCCGGCGCGAGAGTCGCTACTGAATCCGTTCTTTTTGGCATTACCGGCTAAAGCGGAGTGGCGTGAGCGGTTACTGACTCTTGCCCGCTCTTAAACCAAACACCGATCAATTGTGAGAGCTGGCTTGCCTGCGATAACGGTGGGCCAGCCAACAAAAATATCGACTGACAGTACGCTATCGCAGGCAAGCCAGCTCCCACAGTGGTTATGGGTAATGGCTTCTAGCGGTGCAGGACGTACTGCCCGGTAAAGGCCACGGCTCGCTCTTCACTGCCCTCGTTGACGATCCATGTCTCCAGCGCCAAGCGCGCCCGGCCATACCGTTTATAGGTTGCCAAAAACCGCTTCCACACCTTCTCATCAGGTGCCGGGCAAATCGCCGTCGCATCGGTACTCACCGGCAGCGGATAACTGATCTGCCCTTCCTGAATCACGATGTGCCCGTCTTCGATCCCTTCCTCACGCAACTGCAAATGCAACCAACCCCAACCCGCAAGCACGGCGCCGCAATACAGGCTGCCACCAAACATGGTGCTCTTGTGGTTGATGTTGGCGTCCAGCGGCAAGTGCAGTTGCAGTCGCCGGTCCTGCCAGTCGATAACCTTGAGGCCCATTTCCCGGGTCAAGGGAATGTCGTGGTGAAGGATCGACTCCAGGTAACGGCTATCGCGACTCATGGTGGCCTCGTGTCAGGTGGAAAAGGGTCATTCGTCGTCAGCGTGACTGTTGCCGCTGTCAGCGAAATTCAGTCCGTGCTTGCGCAGTTTGTCGTGCAGGGTTTTACGCGGCACACCGAGGGCTTCGGCAAGACTGCGCATGGAGTTGTGGGTGCGTGCCAGCTCTGCGGCGATCAGGCTTTTTTCAAACTGCTCAACCTGTTCGCTCAACCCCCCGGGCGTGCTGGTCAGGAGACTGGCTGAAGGGCTGTCCGAGGTGCTGTCCAGCGCCAGCTCAAGGCCCAGGGCGAAACGCTCGGCGGCGTTTTGCAGCTCGCGCACATTGCCCGGCCAGCTGTGACGCAACAGCAGCGCGCGTTGCCCCGGTTGCAGCTCTTTCATCGGTAGCCCGTGGCGGGTGCTGGCTTCGTCGGCAAAGTGCTGGAACAGCATCAACGCATCCTCACCCCGCTCACGCAGCGGCGGAATGCGCAACGGCGCGACGTTGAGGCGGTAATACAAGTCGGCCCGGAATCGCCCCTGGTCGGCAGCTTGGCGCAGGTCTTCCTTGGTGGCGGCGATGATGCGGATATCCAGCGGGATCAGCTGATTGCCGCCAAGACGTTCCACCACGCGCTCCTGCAACAGTCGCAGCAGCTTGACCTGCACATCCAGGCTCATGCTTTCGATTTCGTCGAGAAACAGCGTGCCGCCATTGGCGAATTCGAATTTGCCGATGCGCCGCTTCTGGGCGCCGGTGAAGGCACCTGGCTCATGGCCAAACAACTCGCTTTCCACCACCGACTCGGCCAGTGCGCCGGCGTTGATCGCCACAAATGGGCCGGTGCGCCGGTTCGACAGATCGTGCAGCGCACGGGCCACCACCTCTTTGCCGGCGCCGGTCTCGCCGAGGATCAGCACGTCGGCCTTGGTCGCCGCCAGCGCACCAATCTGCTCGCGCAGGCGCAGCATTTGCGGCGAGTGTCCCACCAAGCGGGTGCTCAATTGTTGGCGGTCGCTCAAGGCCAGGCGCAGGCTGCGGTTGTCCAGCACCAAACGGCGCAAGGCCAAGGCACGGCGCACGCTGTCGAGCAGGGCGTCGCTGGCGAAAGGTTTTTCCAGGAAGTCATAGGCGCCGGTACGCATCGCTTGCACCGCCAGTGGCACGTCGCCGTGGCCGGTAATCAGCAGCACCGGCAGTTCCGGGTCCTGGGCGTGGAGCTCCCTCAACAGTTCCAGGCCGTCCATGCCGGGCATGCGGATGTCGCTCACCACAACCCCCGGCCAGTCCCGGGACAGGCGCGCGGTCAAGCCTTGGGCTTCGCCGAGAGTCAGGACCTTCAGCCCGGCCAGGTCCAGGGTCTGGCACAGGGCCTGACGCAGGTGTGGATCATCGTCGATCAACACCACCTGAATCTGGTTATCGATACTCATACACTGCGGTCCTCGGACGGTTGCAGACTGACGCCCGGTGCTCCGGCGCGCAGTTTCAAGGTTAACAGCGCGCCGCCTTCCTTGTGGTTGGCGAACAACAGTTCACCGCCAAAGGCGCGCATCAGGGTGTCGCAGATCGCCAGGCCCAACCCCAGGCCCTGGGTGCGGGTCTTGGTGGTGTAGAAGGGCTCGCTGGCGCGGCCCAAGGCTTCCATACAGAACCCCGGGCCGTTGTCGCGAATGTACAGGTTGACGCCCTGTTCGGTGGTTTGGGCACTCAACCAGAGTTTGCGCGGCGGGCCTTTTTCGGTCAGGGCGTCCAAAGCGTTGGCCAGCAGGTTGCCCAGCACCTGGCGCAGGCGGGTTTCGCCGGCTGCGACCCACAAGGTGGCTTCGGGCAAATCGCGGATCAACTCGACTTCCATGGACCGCCTGCGCTTGGCCAGCAGCGCCAGGGCATCGTCCAGGGCCGGTTGCAGGGCCACGCTTTCCGGTGCGTGGCGGTCGCGTCGGGCGAAGGCGCGCAAGTGGGCGATGATCGAGGCCATGCGCCCGGTCAACTCGCTGATCAGCTTGAGGTTGCCACGGGCGTCGTCGGTGCGTTGGTGGTCCAGCAGGATCTCGGCGTTTTCCGCGTAGCTGCGAATCGCCGCCAGGGGCTGGTTGAGTTCATGGCTGATACTCGCCGACATGGTACCCAGCGCCGACAATTTGCCGGCCTGCACCAAGTCATCCTGGGCACGCACCAGTTCCTGCTGGGCATGTTCACGTTCCAGCACTTCCTGTTTCAAGCGCCGGTTGAGGCCTTCCAGGTCGCTGGTCCGCTCGATCACGCGCATCTCCAGCTCGCGACGGGCCTTGGCTTCGAAGGCGATGCGTTCCAGGTAGTGACGACGGCGCTGCATCATCAGGCCGAGCAACAGCATCAGCACCAGCAGGGCGGCGCCACCCACAGCGACCACGGTACGCACCGGGCGGCTGATCAAGGTACGGGGCGCGAGAATCTCGACTTTCCAGCCGGTTTCGGCGATGTCCGTGGATTGGCGCACCCACGCCGTCGGGCTGAGGCTCAGCGGCTGCGGGTCGCGGGTCGGATAGGGCTGGATGGCGATAATGGCGCGGCGTTCTTCGTCCGTCAGCGGCCGGGTGGCGCGGAATCGCCATTGCGGGCGCGAGGTGAGGATCACCACGCCGTTATGGTCGGTCACCAGCAGTTGTTCCGGTGTGTTGCCCCACAGGCTTTCGGTGTGGTCCAGGTCGACCTTGACCACCAGCACGCCGATGATCCTGTCGCCATTGCGCACGGCGGCGGCGAAGAAGTAGCCGCGCTTGGCCGAGGTGGTACCCAGTCCGAAGAAGCGTCCCAGGCGCCCGGCCATGGCTTCGCTGAAGTACGGGCGAAAGGAAAAATTACGCCCGACGAAGCTGTCCTGCTTGTCCCAGTTGGACGCGGCGAGGGTCTTGCCGGTGGTGTCCATCAGGTACATCACTTCCACCCCGGCTTGGGCGGCGACGTCCTTGAGCAGGTGGTTGGCGTTGACTAGGTTGGTGCTGACCTGGGGGGCGTCGATGGCGGTACGCAGGGCCGGCAGGTCGCCGAGAATTTGTGGCAACACTTCGTAGCGGTGCAGGGTGCCCAGCAGGTTGGCGACGTACAGGTCCAGCGTCTGACGGTTCTGACCGGCCAGTTCGCTGCGGTAATAACGCTCGGCCAGGTGCTCCAGCGGCCACAACAACGGTGCCAGGCACAGCGCCAGCAACGCCAGGCTGCGCCAGCGGGGTCTTCGCGGAAGGGGTGGAGTCATGGAAGTCATGCGCCTGTGGGTACAGGCGCATTATGCCTAGTGCTGCTCGGCAAGACACTCGCGCAATGCGTCGTGCCACTGCGGTTGCGAGACGTGCCACTGCTGTTGCAGGCGGCTGCAATCGAGGCGCGAGTTCAGCGGGCGCTTTGCCGGGGTCGGATAGGCGCTGGACGGAATCGGTTCCAGTTCGGCGCAGGCACGGCCGTTGGCCTGTAGTTGCTCGCCGATGGCCTGGGCAAAACCGAACCACGAGGTCTCGCCTTGGGCGGTCAGGTGATAGACACCCCAGTCCCCGGCCTGGCCTGCTTGCCAGCGTTCGATCAGGGCACGGGTGCTGTTGGCGATGGTCCCGGCCCAAGTCGGCGCACCGATCTGGTCGGCAACGATGCGCATCTGCGGTTTTTCCTGCAGCAAGCGTTGCATGGTCAGCAGGAAGTTTTTGCCATGGGTCGAGTAGACCCAACTGGTGCGCAGGATCAGGTGTTCACCGCCGACTGCGGCGATCGCCTGTTCACCGGCCAGCTTGCTTGCGCCGTAGACGCCCAGCGGGTGGGTGGCGTCGTTTTCGTTGTAGGGCGCGGCCTTGCTGCCGTCGAACACGTAGTCGGTGGAGTAGTGGATCAGCGGAATACCCAGTGCCTTGGCTTCCTCGGCGAAAACGCCGGGCGCGGTGGCGTTGATGGCGAAGGCCACGTCCGGTTCGCTCTCGGCTTGATCCACCGCCGTGTGGGCGGCGGCATTGATGATCAGACCGGGGCGATGGGCGCGCACTTGCTGGCGGATCTGCTCGGGGTGGTTCAGGTCCAGCTGGTCGCGGCCCAGCACGATCAACTCGCCCAGGCCCTGGAGGCGCTGTTGCAGCTCCCGGGAGACCTGGCCGTGTTGGCCGCTGATGAGGATTTTCAACGGTGCGTTCATGGAAAGAGGTCGGCCTCTTGCAAGCTTTTACCGGCCAGGTCCTTGGCGGACAGTTGCGGCGTCTCGGCCAGTTCCCAGTCGATGGCCAGCGTCGGGTCGTTCCAGAGGATGCAGCGCTCGGCACTCGGCTGGTAGTAATCAGTGGTCTTGTAGAGGAACTCGGCGTAGTCGCTCAGTACCACAAAACCATGGGCGAAGCCTTCCGGTACCCACAGCTGGCGATGGTTGTCGGCTGAAAGCCGCACGCCCACCCACTGCCCGAAATTGGGCGAGCTGCGGCGAATGTCGACGGCCACATCCAGCACTTCGCCAGCAGTGACGCGCACCAGTTTGCCCTGGGTATGTTCGAGTTGGTAATGCAGACCGCGCAGCACGCCTTTTTGCGAGCGGGAGTGGTTGTCCTGCACGAAATCACGCTTGAGCCCGGTGGCCTCTTCAAAGGCCCGGGCGTTGAAGCTTTCGTAGAAAAAGCCGCGCTCGTCGCCGAACACTTTCGGTTCGATGATCAGTACGCCTGGCAACGAGGTGTCGGTGACTTTCATTTACGCTCCCCGACCAGTGAGTACAGGTATTGACCATAGCCGGTCTTGCCAAAGTATTTAGCTCGCTCCAGCAGGTGGTCGCGGTCGATCCAGCCGTTCTCGTAAGCGATTTCTTCCAGGCACGCCACTTTTAAGCCTTGGCGGTGCTCGATGGTCTGTACGTACTGAGAGGCTTCCAGCAGGCTGTCATGGGTGCCGGTGTCGAGCCAGGCGAAACCACGGCCGAAGCGTTCGACATGCAGGTCGCCGCGCTTGAGATAGGCGTTGTTGACGTCGGTGATCTCCAGTTCGCCGCGCGGCGATGGCTTGACCGCCTTGGCGATCTCGATCACGTCGTTATCGTAGAAGTACAGGCCGGTCACCGCATAGCTGGATTTTGGCTTGGCCGGTTTTTCTTCGATGGACAGGGCTCGGCCTTGTGCGTCGAAATCGATTACGCCGAAACGCTCCGGGTCGTTGACCCAGTAACCAAACACGGTCGCACCGGACGGGCGCTCAGCAGCCGTGCGCAGTTGGTCGCCGAAGTGTTGGCCGTGGAAGATGTTGTCGCCCAGGATCAAGCACACCGGATCATCACCGATAAACTCTTCGCCAATCAAAAACGCCTGTGCCAGACCGTCCGGGGACGGCTGTTCTGCATAGGTGAAGCGCACGCCAAACTGGCTGCCGTCGCCCAACAGATTGCGGTATTGCGGCAAGTCCACCGGGGTGGAAATCAGCAGAATGTCCTTGATCCCGGCCAGCATCAGCACCGAGATCGGGTAGTAGATCATCGGCTTGTCATACACCGGCAACAGCTGCTTGGATACGCCCAAGGTAATAGGGTGCAAACGAGTGCCGGAGCCACCGGCCAATACGATTCCCTTCATCATGCGATCAAATCCTTAACGTCAGTGTTGCCCAATCGTTCGCCCTGATAACTGCCGTCCTGGACCCTGCGGCACCATTCCAGATTATCGAGGTACCACTGCACGGTTTTGCGCAGGCCGGTTTCAAAGGTTTCTTCGGGCACCCAGCCCAGTTCGCGTTCGATCTTGCTGGCATCGATCGCGTAGCGCTGGTCGTGGCCCGGACGATCCTTGACGAAGGTGATCAGGTCGGTAAATTTTTCAACGCCGACCGGACGCTGAGGGGCCAGCTCTTCCAGCAGGCCGCAGATGCTGCGCACCACGTCGATATTCTTCTGCTCGTTATGGCCGCCGATGTTGTAGGTCTCGCCTACCACACCTTCAGTTACCACTTTGAACAGCGCGCGGGCGTGGTCTTCAACGAACAGCCAGTCGCGCACTTGCAGGCCATCGCCATACACCGGCAACGGTTTACCGGCCAGGGCGTTGAGGATCACCAGCGGGATCAGCTTCTCGGGGAAGTGAAACGGCCCGTAGTTGTTCGAGCAGTTGGTCAGCAATACCGGCAGGCCATAAGTGCGCTGCCAGGCACGGACCAGGTGATCGGACGCAGCCTTGCTGGCCGAGTACGGCGAGCTGGGCGCGTAGGGCGTAGTCTCGGTGAACAGGTCATCAACGCCGTGCAGGTCGCCATACACTTCATCGGTGGAAATGTGGTGGAAGCGGAAGGCACTTTTCGCTGGCTCTTCCAGCTTCTGCCAATAGCCGCGCGCAGCCTCCAGCAAGCTGTAGGTGCCAACGATGTTGGTCTGGATAAAATCCGATGGGCCGTCGATGGAACGGTCCACATGGGACTCGGCCGCCAGGTGCATGATCGCGTCGGGCTCAAAGCGCGCCAGCACGGCGCTGACGGTGGCCTGGTCGATGATGTCGGCCTGGACGAACTCATAGCGGCTGTTGTTCGCGACGCTGGTCAGCGACTCGAGGTTGCCTGCATAGGTGAGTTTGTCCAGGTTGAGCACTTCGTGCTCGGTGTGTTTAATCAGGTGCCGGATCAGAGCGGAACCGATGAATCCGGCGCCGCCGGTGATGAGAATGCGCATGTCGGAAGCCCTTTTCCTTAGACGGACATTAAGCGAATGGAGCATAGCTTGAGTTGTGGCGCGAGACGGTGCAAGGGGTGATGGCAATTTGCGTGCCGAAACACCGCATTTGCAGGGGTTGCATAACCCCCCGTTAACAATGGCGATATAAGCGCCTGATAAAGACACCAGGGGGCGTCACATGTTGCTCGCCACGTTGATTCATCGTGCCGGTCAGCCATGCCCGCACGTCGGGCCGGGGTCTGCAGCACGGTTACTTGAGCAGCATTACGGCCTCGGTGGGGCGTTGCAGTCCCTCGGCTGCCGGCAAGACCCCAACTACCGAATTGACAGCGACCGGGGCCGCTTTGTGCTGAAAATCTGTCGGAGCAATTACGCGGCCGTCGAGTTGCAGGACCAGCACGCGGCCCTCAAGCATCTGAGGGAACAGTCGGATGTACGGGGGCTCAAGGTGATCTCATATGTTGGCAAAGGTTCTGGAGGAGCGGCTGTAACAATAAACTCGATTGTTATCGGTAAACTTTTAACATTTTTCGATAAGCGGATATTTATTAGCTTCAAAAGCCGATTTTTATCCGCTATAAAGGCGTCCACTTGCCCGCCGCCGAGGAGATGATTCATGAGCCGTATCGTTACCGTTGCCGCGACCCAGATGGCCTGTTCCTGGGACCTTGAAGCCAATCTCGAGACCGCTGAAAGGCTGGTGCGTGAGGCCGCAGCCAAGGGCGCGCAGATCATCCTGATCCAGGAGCTGTTCGAGGCGCCGTACTTCTGCCAGAAGCCGAACCCGGACTACCTGCAACTGGCGACCACGGTTGAAGATAACATCGCGATCAAGCACTTCCGGAAAGTCGCCCGGGAATTGCAGGTGGTGCTGCCCATCAGTTTCTATGAACTGGCCGGCCGCGCGCGTTTCAACAGCATCGCGATCATCGATGCCGACGGCTCCAACCTCGGGATTTATCGGAAAAGCCACATCCCGGACGGCCCGGGCTACCATGAAAAGTATTACTTCAACCCAGGTGACACCGGCTTCAAGGTGTGGAATACCCGCTACGCGAAGATCGGCGTGGGCATCTGCTGGGACCAGTGGTTCCCGGAGGCCGCCCGCAGCATGGCGCTGCAAGGCGCGGAAATCCTGTTCTACCCGACCGCCATCGGCAGCGAGCCCCATGACAAGACAATTTCGTCCCGCGACCACTGGCAGCGGGTACAGCAAGGCCATGCCGGCGCCAACCTGATGCCGCTGGTCGCCAGCAACCGCATCGGCAATGAAGAGCAGGACGGCTACGACATCACCTTCTATGGCTCGTCATTTATCGCCAACCAGTTCGGCGAAAAAGTTGCAGAACTCAACGAAACCGAAGAGGGCATTCTGGTGCACCACTTCGACCTCGATGAGCTTGAACACATCCGCAGCGCCTGGGGTTCGTTCCGCGACCGCCGTCCGAACCTGTATGGTGCGCTTAAAACCCTCGACGGTTCCCTGGAGTCCTGAATCGCCATGACCACTTTGCACAGCACCCCCCGCGCCGACGGCTTCTACATGCCTGCCGAATGGGCGCCACAGACCCAAACCTGGATGATCTGGCCCGAGCGCCCGGACAACTGGCGCCTGGGCGGCAAGCCAGCGCAGGCCGCCCACGTGGCGGTGGCCAAGGCCATTGCACGCTTTGAGCCGGTGACCGTGGCGGTCTCGGCCGGCCAGTACGAAAACGCCCGTGCGCGCCTGGACGTCCCGAATATCCGCCTGGTGGAAATGTCCAGCGACGACGCATGGGTACGCGATACCGGGCCGACCTTTTTGATCAACAACATCGGCGAAGTGCGTGGCGTGAACTGGGATTTCAACGCCTGGGGCGGCTTCGACGGCGGCCTGTACTCGCCGTGGAACCGCGATGCCCAGGTGGGCGGCAAGATCCTCGAGATCGAACGCAGCCCGCGTTACCGCACCGAGGGTTTTGTGCTGGAAGGCGGTTCGATCCATGTCGACGGCGAAGGCACCCTGATCACCACCGAAGAATGCCTGCTCGACCGCAATCGCAACCCGCACCTTCAGCGTGAGGAAATCGAAGCGGTACTCAGCGCCAACCTGGCTGTGGATAAGATCATTTGGCTGCCGGATGGCCTGTTCAATGACGAAACCGACGGGCATGTGGATAACTTCTGCTGCTACGTGCGCCCAGGCGAAGTGTTGCTGGCCTGGACCGACGACCCGCAAGACCCGAACTACGCACGCTGCCATGCCGCCATGGACGTACTGCAAAGCAGCACCGACGCTCAGGGCCGCTCGTTCACAGTGCATAAAATGCCGATCCCGGGGCCGCTGTACGCCACCGAGGAAGAATGCGCCGGTGTCGACCCGGTAGACGGCACCCAAGAACGCAATCCCACGGTGCGGTTGGCGGGTTCCTACGTCAACTTCCTGATCGTCAACGGCGGCATCATCGCGCCGAGCTTCGATGACCCGCTGGACAGCCGCGCCAGGGAGATCCTGCAGAGCCTGTTCCCGCAGCACGAAGTGGTGATGGTGCCGGGCCGCGAACTGTTACTGGGGGGCGGCAATATCCACTGCCTGACCCAGCAACAGCCGGCCCCGCACAAAAACTGAGTGCACTTGTAACAGCCTGATGCCGGGTTGAACGGCAATCGAGCGCGCTACGGTATGCGCGCTCACACCAAGCCCACGGCCCGTCAGGTTCGTGGGCTTTTTTGTGTCCAGGTCCCCACAAACCGGGCACATTGGCATAGCTCTTGTATCGCTGTTGGGACATAGAGCACGGTGTATGACTAAGCGGTTCTGTCATAAACCTTGAGTAAGTTAGCCGCTCAAGCAGTCGGAGAGAGCGCTGAAATGAATGCCGATATCAACCTGATGTACACGCGCACGTTCCACCCTTTGCGGGTGAACGGTGACGCGATTCATGCGCTGGCGCTCTGGTTGAAGGAAAACGGTTCGAGGCAGATCAGGACGCCCGACCCGCGCCGGGTGATGAGCGAACGGTACCCGGTGGGGTTGTTCAGCGAGGATGAAGTGCAGGCGTTGTGTGAGTTGATGCAAGACTGAAGAGGACAGGGATATTCGACCGATTCTCGAAACAGTCTGAAAGCCAATCCAGGGTTTTTCCTAACTGTGCGTGAGACTAATCTGGCGGGCATCAACGTCCATCGGAGCCCGTCATGTCGGCAGCCACGCTTCACTACATTTACGACCCGCTGTGCGGTTGGTGTTACGGCGCCGAGCCGCTGCTGAACGCCGCCCGTAGCGTGTTACCGATCCAGTTGCACGGCGGCGGGATGATGACCGGCGCCAATCGCCAATCCGTATCGCCACAGTTGCGTGACTACGTCATGCCTCATGACCGACGCATCGCCGAGTACACCGGGCAACCGTTTGGCGAGGCGTATTTCGAAGGCCTGCTGCGGGACCACGACGCGGTGTTCGACTCCGCCCCGCCGATCAGCGCCGTGCTGACCGCAGAAAAAATCGCAGGTCGAGGCCTTGAACTGCTGGCACGTTTGCAAACGGCCCACTACGTCGAAGGTCGCCGAATCGCCGATCACGACGTGCTGCTGACCCTGGCCGAATCCATCGGTTTGGATCCCCGGGCCTTCAACGCCGCCTTCAATGAAATCCTGGGTGCTGAAACTCGCGCGCGCATCAACGACAGCCGCCAATGGCTGGCAAAAATCGGTGGCCAGGGCTTTCCCACGTTGGCCTTGGAGCAGAATGGGCAGCTGCAATTGCTCGACATCAGCCCTTGGCTCGGTAAGCCCGAAGCCTTTTCTGAATGGCTGAGACAAAGAGTCGCAATTTCGATTCAACCCACCCAATCGAGTGCACCAATGTGTGGCCTGCAGGGGTGTGAAGATCCAAGAAGCGCTTGATAGAGCCTTGCGCGATGATGGCTATTTAATGTTTCTTAGACTTTTTTAGCCTAAATACAGAAGATTCACGAAATTGACACACAGTAAAGGGCGCGGATAGGATTCGCCCCAACGCCTGTGGCTAACCGCCATGACTTCTCCAATAAAAAAAGGCCCGCGGCATATTCAGTCGTCCGCGGGCCTTTTTTTATCTGGGAGAGTCGACACCAGAAAAGCAACACGGAGCCTGGTGTCACAGCGCGTACTCAACCAGTAATAAGGAATATAAGAAAATGTTGAAGCAACGGATGGGGCTGATCGCTCTGGGGATTTTGAGCGCTACGCAAGCAATGGCTGACGACCAATCCCAATCGAAGGGTTTTGTTGAAGACAGCCACCTGAACATCGCGGCACGCAACGCGTACATCAGCCGCGACTACAAAAACGGCAAGCAAGACAAAGCCGAATGGGGCCAGGGTTTCATCGGCAAGTTCGAGTCCGGCTTCACCCAAGGCACCGTCGGTGTGGGTGTGGACGTGATCGGTCAATACGCCATTCGCCTGGATGGTGGTAAAGGTCGCAGCGGCGCTGGCGGTATCGACTTCTTCAAGCAAGGCGACAGCGGCGAAGCAGCTAACGACCTGGCCAAGGGCGGCGGTGCCGTCAAGGCACGCATCTCCAACACCGTGATCAAGTACGGTGATCAGATGCCAGCCGTGCCGGTCCTGGAATACGACAACTCCCGCCTGTTGTCCGAAACCTATACCGGTACCTCGATCGTCTCCAAAGAAATCGCCGGCCTGCAACTGGACGCTGGTCACTTCACCAAGGAAGCTCGCAAGAGCGCCGAGGGTTCCGACAGTGGCGCGCTGAAAAGCATCGACTACATCGGCGGTAGCTACAAATTCACCGAAAGCCTGTCGGCAGCGCTCTACGCTTCCAACATGCAGGACGTGCTGAAGAAGCAATACGTCAACGTCAACTACGTGCTGGCCCTGCCAGAGAAGCAATCGTTGACCTTTGACTTCAACGGCTACAAAACCAAGCTGGACCGCAGCTTCGCCCTGGAAAACCAAGGTGACGCCGACGCTCGCGACAACAAAATCTGGAGCCTGGGCGCCACATGGGCCGTTGGCCCGCACAGCTTCACCGTGGCTCACCAGCGCAGCACCGGTGACACCGGTTACCTGTACGGCGGCTACCGCAACGCAGGCGGCATCGGCGACGGTGGCAACACCATCCTGTTGGCCAACTCCTACTGGTCTGACTTCAACGGCAAGGACGAGCGCTCCTGGCAAGCAGGCTACGGCCTGGACTTCAGCGCCTTCGGCGTGCCTGGCCTGACCTACAACATCGCCTACGTGCGCGGCACCAACATTGACGACGGTTCCAACCGCGGCAGTGGCACCGAGCGTGAGATCTTCAACCAGTTCAAATACGTGGTACAGAGCGGCCCGGCTAAAGACCTGAGCCTGCGTGCCCGTGCGTCGTGGTTGCGCGTTTCCAATAACGCCAGCAACTACAACGTGGGTGGTAACGAGATCCGCCTGTTCGCCGACTACCCAATCAACGTTTTCTAATTGATTCGGTGTCGTGCCTGATTCAAGGCAATAAAAAACCCCGACTGGTTCGGGGTTTTTTTACGCCTGCGATCCGGGCTATTGATTACATCACATCACTAATGAAGTACTCAGCCCCACCTTTATCCACTTCAAGCAACCTCATAAATTGGCCTCACTGCCTGCCCAACACACCGATGGGCAAGTCACTGGAGCCTTGTCATGCCATTTGTCAGCGTACGTATCACCCGCGACGGCGTCACCTCGGAGCAGAAAGCCCAGGTCATTGCCGAAATCACCGAAACCCTCGAGCGCGTCCTTAACAAACGCCCCGACCTGACCCACATCGTCATCGAAGAAGTCGACACCGATAACTGGGGCTACGCCGGCATTACCACCACCCAGTACCGCAAACAGCTCGCGGAAAATCCGTCATGAGCACGCGCGTCACCATCGACTTCATCTCTGACGTGGTCTGCCCATGGTGCGCCCTGGGCGCCACTGCCCTGGAACAAGCCATCGACAACCTGGCGGGCGAAGTGAAGGTTGAACTGACCTTCAAACCCTTCGAACTCAACCCCGACATGCCGGCCGAAGGTGAAAACGCCGTCGCCCACATGATGCGCAAATACGGGCGCAGCGCTGAAGAAGTCGCCAGCGGGAAAAGAATGCTGATGGAGCGCGGCGATGCCATCGGCTTCACCTTCGACCTGGAAAAACGCAGCCACTTCTACAACACCTTCGACGCTCATCGGTTGCTGTTTTGGGCGTTGCAGCAAGGGCGACAGATCGAGCTGAAAAAGGCGCTGCTGCATGGGTATTTCACCGATGGCCAAAACATCAGCGACCACGAAACCCTGGCCCATTTAGCCGCCGAAGCCGGGCTGGAAATCGAAGGCGCACGACGGGTGCTGGGCTCTGCCGCCTACGGCAATGAAGTGCGCGAGCTTGAAGCGTTCTACCGCGAGCACGGCATCAACTCGGTACCGGCCATGGTCCTCAACGGCCGCCAGTTGGTCTCCGGGTCGCAATCCGTCAGTTACTACGAACAGATGCTGCGGGAAATGTCCGCCGTGGCTGCTTGAACCATCCCCTTTTCTATATAGAGGCTTCATCATGAGCAATTCGAAAAAAGTCGTTGTGATTACCGGCGCATCCCAAGGCCTCGGCGCGGCTGCGGTCAAGGCTTACCGCGAGCTGGATTACCGCGTGGTTGCCACCTCCCGGTCGATCAAACCGTCGACGGATCCGGACATCCTCACCGTGGCGGGCGACATCGCCGACCCGGCCACCGCCGAGCGCGTGATCCGCGAAGGCGTGGCGCGTTTTGGCCGCATTGACAGCCTGATCAACAACGCCGGGATCTTCGTCGCCAAACCCTTCACCAGCTACACCCACGAAGACTACGTGAACGTCCTGGCCGTGAACCTCAACGGGTTCTTCTACATCACCCAACTGGCGATTACCGAGATGCTGAAACAGGGCGCCGGGCACATCGTCAACATCACCACCAGCCTGGTGGACCACGCGATTGATGGCGTGCCATCGGTGCTGGCGTCGCTGACCAAAGGCGGGCTGAACTCGGCGACCAAATCGCTGGCGATTGAATACGCCAAGCGCGGGATTCGCGTGAACGCGGTGAGCCCAGGGATTATCAAGACGCCGATGCATGGCGAAGAGACGCATGCGGCGTTGGGTAGCCTGCATCCGGTTGGGCATATGGGAGAGGCGCGGGATATTGCGCAGGCGATTGTGTATCTGGAATCGGCTGGGTTTGTGACGGGGGAAATTCTGCATGTGGACGGTGGGCAGAGTGCTGGGCACTAAGCGATACGGCTGAATAAAACACGCCCCGAACCGTGATGGTTCGGGGCGTTTTCGTGGGTGACGGCTTCAAGCCAGGCACTCTAGAACAAACAACAAAGATCAAATGTGGGAGCCGGGCTTGCCCGCGATGGCGATGGCCCAGCCAACACATCCACAACCTGACACACCTACAGATTATTGCCCGGCGACTCCAACACCTTCACCACATCATCAATCACCGCCTTGCTCATCTCTTGCAGATAGTGCGAAGCCCAGGCGTATCGGTCCGTATTCCGAATCATCGCCGCATCTTCTGCCAGCAGCTTGGCCACATGCAGCAAATCGGAAACGTGAGACAGCGCTTCGCTCAGGGAAACCCCGCTGTTAACGCGGAACAAAGGCTGATCAGAGTGAAACGAGAAAGGGGTAACGCCGAGGGTAGTGAGGCCAGACGGATTTGGAGCGCTCATCGGTAAAACTCCCATATCAAGTGAGAGCTACCACGTTCGTTCTCAGGCGAATGGGTGGCAGCTGTGCGCAGGCTGAGAACCGGAGATACAGGAACCCGGCAGACCCGAAGGTCTCCCACGCACAGCCGCCATTGCACGAAACTGCGGGCATAAAAAAACGCCTGCAAATCGTGATTGGTGGCGCTGTTGCGCCTGCATCATGTCGGGTTCTCAGGCCCGGTCGCTGAATTGGCAGCGACCGGAGGAGGGTAGCGTGGTGGTGGGGTGGGTGCAACTGGGGAAATAGTTGTTTGGTTTTGCTGCCGCAATGTTCGGTTTTGGGGATGGGAAGATGAGTCTGTCGCGTTTTCTCAGGAAGCGGAGGTTAAAGGGCTGGTGCGCCATTTCTACCGCCCGTTCCGGACGCAAAATCATGCTGCTCGTGCGGTATGCCTTTTTAAGCGTGAAGGGTCCGGATTTATTTATCGCGCTGCACGGTTCCGCCTAAACCCAAAATTTCGCATACAAAGATCGATGCGAGCGTGGTTACAGGAGTCGGGGCTTTAGAAAGGTTTGCAGATGGACGTGGGAGCAGGTAGGTGATCAGCAGGAAAGTAGTGAGGCTGCCAGATCAGGATCTGCGGTAAGAACACCCCCCAGAAACAACAAAGCCCTCACATTTCTGCGAGGGCTTCGTTTTGTATGGTGCCGGCACCAGGAGTCGAACCCGGGACCTACTGATTACAAGTCAGTTGCTCTACCAACTGAGCTATACCGGCGTGTTAGGGCGACGATTATAGCGATTGGCAAGCTTCTGTAAACCCCTGAATTCTGACTATTTTTGCAGGCACAGAGGTTTTCTTGCATCCAGCTCATTTTGGCCACTGTGGATGGCATCCTCAGCCCGAAGGCCATCCAGGTTCAGCCCGTAAAAGAATGTGGACCGATCAGCTGCCTTCGTTACACGAATCCGCAAACTTCATGTACTCAAATACCTGCTTCTGCCCATGGGAATCCAGGTAGGTCATCCGCGCATTCACAACGCCGCATGCCGCGCCGCCATCGTCCACGGTCGACAGCACTTGCTGAATATCCAGCTTGGGGCTGGCTTCGGCCTGGGCCGAAAGGGCGGCGATGTTGAGCAAGGCAAACAGGCAGCTGGCAATGAAGGTGTTCCGGTTCATGGTGGTGTCCTCTGAGGTTCAATAGGGTGTTTTGCGTTGGAGCCTATTGAGCGCCTGGGAGGTATCCGGCCTGTGTCACGCACCTCTGGGTTTTGCCTCGGTATGTATAGGAGGTGGATTTCATACAGCTTGTTACACGAGTGCAGCCATTAGAGGCATTTCAGACGTATCGCGATCCGACAACGACCAGTCATTTAATTGACTTTTTACCGTTCGTCTTAAAGATTTGTTCAGAAACACCAAAATAATGACACTTTCATTCCTTTGTCACAGAATGCGTACACAAAGGCGCCCACAAAAAGACCTGCGGTAAGCATCAGTACAGCTGACCTTTCACGTCTTTAAGATGCGTCGTGATGGAGTGTTGGCGATGAGCCGTACTGACGAACTTTTTGAGTTGTTTAATAAGACAACTGCCAATGATGTCCAGGGAATGGATTCGATGCTGCAATTCTTCGAAGACATGCCCATCGACGACAGCGCCAGTCTCAACATGGGCAGCGGCGCGTCGTTCTCCCGGCATTCCCCCTGTGCCAACGAGCAGTCTCGCGAGGCCGCGACCATTCGTGCGAATGTGGTGGCGCTGGTGTCGGTCAATGGCGGCGTCGGTCGCAGCACCCTGGCCACGGCGCTGAGCAGCGGTTTACAGCGCCTAGGGCGGCCGGTGGTGGCGCTGGACCTGGACCCGCAAAATGCCCTCTATCACCACTTTGGTCTGAGCCACAGCTTGCCCGGCATCGGGCGCACCAGCCTGCAGAACGAGCGCTGGAGCCAGATCCTTCATTCGGGCTTCGCCGGTTGCCAGGTGATCACTTTTGGCGAAACCGATATTCGCCAACAGGAAGACCTGCAGCGGTGGCTCAAGCAGGAACCGCAGTGGTTGGCGCAGCACCTCTCGGCCCTCGGTCTGAGCGAGCAGGATACAGTCATCATCGACACCCCGGCGGGCAACAACGTCTACCTGCATCAGGCACTGAACGTGGCCGATGTGGTGCTGGTCATCGCCCAGGCGGATGCGGCCTCCCTCGGCACTCTGGAGCAGATGGAGCAGTTGCTGGCGCCACACGTTGATCGTCAGCCGGCGCTGCGGTGCCACTTTGTGATCAACCAACTCGACGAGACTTCCGGCTTCAGCCTCGACATGGTCGAGGTGTTCAAGAAGCGCCTGGGTGAAAACCTGCTGGAAGTGGTGCACCGGGATTCGGCGATCAGCGAGGCTCTGGCCTTTGGCAGCGACCCGCTGGATGGCGACGCCGCAAGCATGGCCTGTGACGATATCAACGAGCTTTGCCGCCTGTTGATTACCCGCTGAAAAGACCGGGTTATGCCGCTAACGCCAGATGCTTATGCACAATCGATTGGTTTGACATGTCATGAAACCGCAATTTTGCGGAGCGGTTCTCAACACGCCGCAACTGCCTGTTTTGCGTGCGTTTTATTTTGTGAACAAAAAATGACCAGTCAGCATTTTGCCCTGTAAAGCTTGCAGGCAGGGCCTCTGTCAGAATTCCATCAACAGACTTATCCACAGGGCATGCTGCGACAAAATGCCCTTTAATTGCGCTCGGCGAGCAGCATCAGGTTGCGTGGGGTGAGCGGTGTTTCGCAGAAGCTGCCGACTTGAACCCTGTAACCGTTTTCTTCGAGAAACAATGCCCGGTCCAGTACCAGCCACATTTCCAGCGGGCGCCGAAACAGATCACGCACTAATTCCAGGTTTCGCACCAGGGCCAGGCGCCGCCAGCCTTGGGCTTCCAGTGCCGACCAATCCTGTTCACCTGTGGATAATCCCTTGAGTGCAGCCAGTTCGCGGCAGTAGTCGGCGAACGACTTGGCCAGCCAGCTCGCGGGCAGGGACGGAGTGGGCAGGTATTCGTCACTACTGCGCAGGTGCCGTTGCAGCACATCAAAACCCAAACGCCTGGCCATCGACGCATCTCGCTGCTGGCGTACGCGCGCGCCTGCGGTGACGGTTTCGCTCAGCGGTAAGCTGAGGTCTTCCACTGATAAACGCAGTGATGAAGCCTGGGCCGCAATCGACAGCGGCTGATATTCCTCAGTGCGGATGCGGTTGTAGCAGCAGGGCGCCACGGCCAGTTGCTGGCAGCCGGCGGCGCTGGCCAGCTGGAGCAGGCGCACATGCAGGTCGCCGCACGCGTGCAGGGCCACTGGGGTTTGGTCACGGTTGATCTGCCCGTCGGCCATCACGTCTTGCAGGCGATGGGTGGCGGGCAATTGATGGTGTTCGCTGAGGGCTCGCCCTGAAGCAATCAGGGCCGGGTCGTATTCCAGGCACGTCAGTTGCTGCCCGGGTTGCAGGAGGCGACGGCCGAGGTGGCCCTTGCCGGCGCACCAGTCGAGCCAGTGCTGGGGTGTTTTAGAAAATTGTAGGGCGGCGCCGAAGGCTTCTATCTGCTGCCATTTACGGCCGGGTACATCGACGTTTAAGCGGTGGTGGGCGGCCGGTAGCGCAGTGGACGGTAAGTTATCCACAGCACCGAGACTCAGCGACTGGGCCGCCAGCTCGGGAAACGGCGCGGGCGCCGGCAGGTAATGAGGTTGGTTATGGCTGCTTTCCGCCTCAGCCAGTGAGCGACCGCGCAGCCAGTGGGCCAGCTCGGGATGCTGGGCTTCCCACGGCAATTGCAGGTGGGTAAAGGGCCGTGGTCGCCACAGCCCTTGATGCTCGGTGAGAAACGCGTCCAGTGCCTGGAAGCGGGCGAGCAACGGCTCACCCGTCAACACGGCATCAGCGCCCTTGGCAGGCATCAACCCGCAACCAACGCTCCAGCAGCTTGAAGAAGCGCACCAGGACGTAGGACATCAGCAGGTAGAACAACCCGGCAGCGAAGAAGATTTCCACCGGCAGGTAGGTGCGGGCAATGATCGTGCGGGCCATGCCGGTCAGTTCCAGCAAGGTCACGGTACTGGCCAGGGCGCTGGCCTTGAGCATCAGGATCACTTCGTTGCTGTAGGCCGGCAGGCCGATGCGCGCTGCACGCGGCAGGATGATGTAGAACAGCGCCTTGGGCTTGGACATGCCCAGCGCCCGCGCCGCTTCGATTTCACCCGGCGGGATGGCCTGGATTGCGCCGCGCAGGATCTCGGCGATATAGGCGGCGGTGTGCAGAGTCATGGTGGCGGTGGCGCACCAGAACGGGTCCCGCAGGTACGGCCACATGAAGCTTTCACGCACGGCGTCGAACTGCGCCAGCCCGTAATACACCAGGAACAGCTGCACCAGCAGCGGCGTGCCCCGGAAGAAAAAGATGTAGCAGTAGGGCAGGGTGCGCACATACCACAGGCGCGAAGAACGCGCGATGCCCAACGGGATTGCCAGCAGCAGGCCGGCGATCACGGCGATGGCCACCAGTTCCAGGGTCAGGGTCGCGCCCTGGGCCAACCGGGGCAGCCACTTGATGATGACGGCCCAGTTCAGGCCCAGGTCGAAATGCGACAGCCAGCTGTAGTCGCCACTCATTGCGTGCTCCTCGCAAAGCCGCGCGCGGCACGTTTTTCCAGAAAGTGCATGCCGGTCATCGCCAGGACGGTGAGGCCCAGGTACATGAAGGCCGCAACCATAAAGAAGGTGAAGGGCTGCTTGGTGACGGTCACGCCGATCTGCGCGTGGCGCATGATTTCTTCCAGGCCGATCACCGAGACCAGCGCGGTGTCCTTCATCAAAATCATGAACAGGTTGCCCAGTCCGGGCAGGGCGATGCGCCACATCTGCGGCATGATCAACCGGGTGAAGATCCGAAACTTCGACAGGCCCAGCGCGACACCGGCTTCACGGTGACCCTTGGGAATGGCCAGGATCGCGCCGCGGAACACTTCCGTGGCGTAGGCGCCAAAGCACAGGCCCAGGGCGATAACACCGGCGGCAAAGGCACTGAGGGACAGGTCGGGGTTGCCGAAATACTCCCCGAGGGAGCGCATCAGGTTGACCGTACCGAAGTAAATCAGCAGTACCCACAGCAGTTCCGGAATGCCGCGAACCAGGGTGGAGTAGGCGCCGCCAAGCCATTGCAGCGGCTTGTACGGGGATGTCTTGGCCAGGGCGCCGGCCAGGCCGAGCACCAGCCCGAGGCACAGGGCGGTGAGCGCCAGCTTGACGGTCATCAGCGCACCAGCGGCAAGCGCCGGGCCGAATCCGTAGAGGTCGAAATTCATGGTTTAGTCGTTTCGCAAGGCAAAGCTCAGGACCGGCGCACTCAAGCGAGCGCGCCGGGCAGGCCATTCAGAATCACTCGATACTGAAAGGGAAGTACTTGTCGTTGATCTTTTTGTAGGTGCCGTCGGCTTTGATTTCTGCCAGGGCTTTGTTCAAGCGCTCACGCAGTGGGTCGCCTTTGCGTACGGCGATACCGATCTTGTCACTCTCGACCACCGGGTCGCCCTTGAATTCGTAGGCGGAGCCGTCTTTGCTTTTCAGCCACTCGTACTGCACGTACTTGTCGGCCAACATCCCGTCCAGGCGGCCGGAAGTCAGGTCGAGGTAGGCGTTTTCCTGGGTGTCGTAGAGCTTGGCGGTGGTGTCCGGCAGCTTGTCTTCCAGGTAGGTGCCGGCCAGCGTCGCGCGTTGAGCACCGATGATCTTGCCCTTCAGGTAGTCCGCGTCGGTCTTGAAGTCCTTGGTGGCTTTAGGCGCGATGAACTGCAGCTTGTTGGAGTAGTACGGGTCGGTGAAGTCGACGGCCTGCTTGCGTTCATCGGTGATGGACAGCGAGGAGACCAGGAAGTCGAACTTCTTGGCGTTCAGGGCCGGGATGATGCCGTCCCAGTCCGAGACATACACTTCGCACTTCTCGACTTTCATCTTCGCGCACAGGGCGTCGCCGATGTCCTTGTCGAAGCCGACAACGTTGCCGCTGGCATCTTTATTGTTGAACGGCGGGTAGGCCGCTTCGATCCCCATTTTCAAGGTCTCGGCCATCGCCGTGGCGCTGAACGCCATCGAAACGGCGGCAGCCAGGAGGAATTTTTTATAGTTCTGCATGCATGTTGCTCCGTTAGCGGTTGCTGGACATGAATTGTTTGCAGCGCGCCGAAAGCGGGTTTTCAAACACCTGCTGTGGCGATCCTTGCTCTTCGACCAGGCCCTGGTGCAGGAACACCACTTCACTGGACACCTGGCGGGCGAAGCCCATTTCATGGGTGACCAGCAGCATGGTGCGGCCTTCTTCGGCCAGTGCGCGGATCACATTAAGTACTTCCTGAACCATTTCCGGGTCAAGGGCCGATGTCGGCTCGTCGAACAGGATGACTTTGGGCTGCATGGCCAGAGTGCGGGCGATCGCGGCGCGTTGCTGCTGGCCGCCGGACAGTTGCGCCGGGTAGGCGTGGCGCTTGTCGCTGATGCCGACCTTGGCCAGCAAGGCTTCGGCGATTTCGATGGCTTCGGCCTTGCTCTGGCCGAGCACCCGGCGCGGCGCCTCGATGATGTTGTCGAGGACGCTCATGTGCGGCCACAGGTTAAAGTTTTGAAACACAAAACCGATTTCGCTGCGCAGGCGGTTGATCTGTTTGCCGTCGGCGGCTACCAGCTCACCGTTTTTCGCGGCCTTGAGCTTGAGTTCTTCGCCAGCCACCAGGATTTGCCCCTGGTGCGGGTTTTCCAGGAGGTTGATGCAGCGCAGGAACGTGGACTTGCCGGAACCGGAGGAACCCAGGATCGAGATCACATCGCCGTCGCGGGCGGTCAGCGAGATACCTTTAAGCACCTCCAGCTCACCATAGCGTTTATGCAAGTTGCGGATTTCAAGCGCGGGCGTGGCCTCAGCCATGTGCGGTCCTCATTGTGTTCATTGCGCTCCTGCTGTTGGCCCGCCTTCCTGGCGAGGCGCCAAGCTAGCATAGCGTTTGGATGACAGCCAACAGCCCTGCAGGCGGTAAACAGACGGTCTGCGGCAGGGTGTCGCATCGGCACAGCAGTGTGTCGCGCCATCAACAACCGAACAGCCGTTTGAACCCGGATGCCTACAGGCTTCGCGTAAAAAAGGGCGCGATGGTGCCAGCTTTGGCCGGGTGTTGGAAGGGTTAAACCGGCGAACGGTCCTTATCAGCCCTCTAATGGGGCGTCACGCACAATTTGTGTGTGTTTTTGGTGCGCCTGTTCGTACTTCAAGTGGGTCGCACAGTAACGCTATAGCGGAATGCCATTAGTGTCAGTGACTTACGAGAGCTGTTGAGTTTCCCTACAGGCCGCGTCAATCGCGGCCCTGTAACATTTTGGCGCAAATCTTGCGTAAAAAATAAAGAACGCCCCGTTGGTTTCTTTTCACGAGAAAGACCTCAGGCCGGGTGGACCGTATTCGCAATTCCTCGCAAAGGTGTGTCAATGAGTAGTACGCAAAGCTCCAATGACCTCGAACAGGGGCTCAAACCGCGTCACGTCACCATGCTGTCGATTGCCGGCGTTATCGGTGCCGGGTTGTTTGTCGGCTCCGGCCACGCGATTGCTGCCGCAGGCCCGGCCGTGCTGCTGGCGTATGCGGCCGCCGGTACGCTGGTGGTGTTGGTGATGCGCATGCTGGCCGAGATGGCCGTGGCGTCCCCGGACACGGGTTCGTTCTCTACTTATGCCGACCGTGCGATTGGTCATTGGGCCGGTTTCACCATCGGCTGGCTGTACTGGTGGTTCTGGGTGCTGGTGATTCCGCTGGAAGCCAACGCCGCCGCGACCATCCTCCACGCCTGGTTCCCCAACGTGGCGATCTGGGCCTTCACCCTGATCATCACTTTGCTGCTGACCGCGACCAACCTGTTCAGCGTGAAGAACTACGGCGAGTTCGAGTTCTGGTTTGCGCTGATCAAAGTGGTGGCGATCATTGGCTTTGTGATCCTCGGCATCCTGGCGATTTTCGGCTTCTTGCCGGGCAGCCAGGTCAGCGGCGTTTCGCACCTGTTCGACACCCAGGGCTTCCTGCCAAACGGCATGGGCGCGGTGTTGGCGGCGATCCTGACCACGATGTTCTCGTTCATGGGCACCGAGATCGTGACCATCGCGGCCGCTGAATCGAAGAACCCTGGCCAGCAGATCTCCAAGGCCACCAACTCGGTGATCTGGCGGATCGGCTTGTTCTACCTGGTGTCGATCTTCATCGTCGTGGCCCTGGTGCCATGGAATGATCCTGCGCTGGCAGCGGTCGGTTCCTACCAGACGGTGCTGGAACGCATGGGTATCCCGAATGCCAAGCTGATCGTCGACCTGGTGGTGTTGGTGGCCGTGACCAGTTGCCTGAACTCGGCGCTGTACACCGCTTCACGCATGATGTTCTCCCTGGGCCGTCGCGGTGATGCGCCGGCGGTGTCCAAGATCACCAACAAGAGCGGCACGCCTTACTGGGCGGTGTTGCTGTCTACCGGCGCGGCGTTCCTGGCGGTATTCGCCAACTACGTGGCACCGGCGGCGGTGTTTGAATTCCTGCTGGCCAGTTCCGGCGCCATCGCGCTGCTGGTGTACTTGGTGATCGCCGTGTCGCAACTGCGCATGCGCCAGAAGCGCACGGAAGCGGGCGAGAAGATTGCCTTCAAGATGTGGCTGTTCCCGGGCCTGACGTATGCGGTGATCGTGTTCATCGTGGGCGTGCTGACGATCATGTTGTTCCAGGACGCGCATCAGGTGGAGATCATGGCCACCGGGATTCTGAGCTTGCTGGTGGTTGCGGCCGGGCTGATGGTGTCGCGTCGGCGCAAGGGCCGGAAGGTTGGGGCTGCGGTGCTGAATTGATGGATTGAAATACGATTCATCAAACACTGCAAAAAACTGTGGGAGCCGGGCTTGCCCGCGATGGCGGTGTGTCAGTCAACACATGTATCGACTGACACACCGCCATCGCGGGCAAGCCCGGCTCCCACATTTCGTTTTGTATCAGTCTTCGGAGCTAACCAGCGCCTGTGACGCCGCGACGTAATCGGCCTGGAACTCCGGCGATTCAATCCACGCCAGCGCTGCCGCTTCATCCTCGGTATCCGTGGCCCACTGGCGATACTCGATCAGTGCCGCGAGGATAAAGTCGGTCGCTTCCTCTTCACCTTCCTGCTCCAGCACCACCGCCAACAGCGGGTGCGCCAAGAACACAGCACACAGTGCCTGTTGGCTGGTTTCGCCAGCGGTGCGCATCTCCAGGAACAGCTCGGTCAAATCCACCGACTCAAGATCAATACGGCTGTCATCGCCGGCAAAGGCATCCGGCTTGGTAGCGACGGCGCGCTGGGTGCGGTTCTGCTTGGCCTTGGCTTTTGCCCGGTGGGCGCGTTTTTGCTGCTTGTTCGGCGAGGCCATGGGCTCACGTCCTTGGTGTCAGGATCTGGGAATGGGGTATTGAAGCGCAGGTCTGGGGAAATCCCAAGGCTTTCTAAGTGCGATCCGTCACTTGGCGCCCCGGAGTGCCTTGGGCCAGCTCTCCCCGCTGTAGCCATGCCAGCGCAATCGGCCACAACCGATCCTGATACTGGCTGCGAAAGAACGCGAAATGCCCGACCTCTTTTTCGCCGATATCTTCAGGGGCGATCCGCAGATGCGTGCGCTCGCTGCCTTTGAAATAACCCAGCAGGCGCTCGATTGCCGCCACCGTGCCAAACGGATCATCGGTAATGCTGATGGCCAATACCTGGGCCTTCACCCGGGAAAACGGCAACTCACCCAAGGCTCGCCCGCTGGGGCGCTGTTCATAACCCGGCGTCGGCGTGCTCCAATCGCGTACCACACCCGCCGGCGTATCCTCGAGCCAGCCCATGCGCTTGCCCGGGAAGTAGCCAAAAAACGCAGTTATCAATGGCATCACCACATGCCATTTGGCAAACATCCGCCAGCGCCCGCTCGCCTCGTAGTCGCGCCAGTAGGCAAACTGCGCGCCTACCGTCACCAGGCGCCGAATTACCGCGCCGGAAGCCCCGAGTCCCGCCGCACATCCGCCAAAACTGTGCCCGACCACATCAATCGGCTGGCCAGCGAACTCCCGCTGTGCTCGCTGCAGGATCGCTTCGAAGTCCAGCACGCCCCAATCCGACCATGAGGCCTTGAACCCCTTCAGCGAGCCGCTGCGGGATTCGCCGATGCCGCGGTAGTCGTAGGTGATGACGTCGAAGCCATTGGCAAACAGGTAATCGGCAAACCGTGAGTAGTGACGGCAGCGTACAGAGGTGGCGGCGTTGATGACGACGACCGGGCGTTCAAAGTCTGTGCGCGGATGGCGCCACGTGAAGCCTCCGATGGAATGCCCATCGGCTGTGGGCTCGCGGAATGCTTCGGCTTGAGGTCGGATTGGCAGGTTCATGAGCAGGCTCGATCATTGCGCTTTCGATGGGGTGTCAACGGCCCGTGCGCAGTTTTATAAGAAGTCGAAACTAACAAATTTCCGCTACGAACACCCCGGGGATTTTTCTGAGGCTCGACCTGAGCGGCACAGATGCCTAGGCTTAGACCCTTTCGCCCACCAGAGCCGGCCCATGAACCGCGACACCCTCGAACAAAACCAGATCCCGATCTACTTCGCCACCGTGCTGCTGGCTGCCGTTGTCGGCCTGTTGGCGCCATCCATGGCCCAAGGCCTGGGCACCCTGGTGACACCTGCCATCGCCGTGTTGATGTATGCGATGTTCCTGCAAATCCCGTTTCTGCACCTGCGCCAGGGTCTGGGCAACAAACGCTTCATGGTCGCGTTGCTGTTGGCCAACTTCATCCTGATCCCGCTGCTGGTGTGGGCGTTGACCCGTGGCCTGGTGGAACACCCGGCGATTCTGATCGGCGCGTTGCTGGTGCTGCTGACGCCATGCATCGACTACGTGGTGGTGTTCACTCATATCGGCAAGGGTGACTCGCGGCTGATGCTTGCGGCGACCCCGGTTCTGTTGTTGCTGCAACTGTTGCTGTTGCCGGTGTACCTGGGGGTGATGTTGGACGCGCAGTCGCAAGTGGTGGTGGCGGTGGGACCGTTTGTCGAGGCCTTCCTGCTGCTGATCGTTGCCCCCATGATTCTGGCGGTGCTGACGACTTCCCTGTCCCGGCGATCCACAGTCATCAGTGCGTGGAACGATGCCTGGGCCTGGTTACCCGTACCCGCCATGGCGCTGGTGCTGATGGTGGTGATCGGTTCGCAGATCACCGCGGTGGTCCGCGATATCGGCCTGCTGGCGCCGGTGATCCCGGTGTATATCGGCTTCCTGTTATTGGCCCCGCTGATGGGGGCATTGGCTTCGCGAATGTTCAAGCTACTGGCGACCACGGCGCGGGCGGTTACCTTTAGCGCTTCCACGCGCAATTCCCTGGTGGTATTGCCGCTGGCGCTGGCATTGCCTGAAGACATCCGCGGGCTTGCCGCCGCTGCGGTGATCACGCAAACCCTGGTGGAACTGGTGGGAGAGCTACTCTACATCCGGCTGATTCCGCTGCTGATCTGGCCCGCTCGTCGTTAGGCGGATGAATGTTTGATTCCGTTCAGGGGGCATTCAGGGTGGGGTTCGGCAACATGGACCGGTTTACCCCACCTGACAGGCTGAATAATGGATCAACACAATCGCTTTCGAATGGAATCGCTGGGCATTTTCGTTATCGCCTTGCTGCTGTTTACCCTGGGTATCTGGGACCAGCAGCCACAAGGCTTCGACGGCCGCTGGGCCGTGTTCATGCAAGAGATGTTTCGCCACGGCGCGAGCCTGTTTCCTACCACCTACGGTGAGCCTTACCCGGACTACCCGGGAACCGCGACCTACCTCAGCTACCTTTTTGCCCGCTTGTTCGGCGCGCCCAACGACCTGGCTAACGTGATGCCCACCGCCTTGGCGTCTGCCGGGGTCATGGCGCTGATTTACCGCTTGCTGGTGCCGTCCGGCCGGGCGTGGGCGCTGCTGACGGTGCTGCTCACCGCATTGACCGCGCAATTGCTGGAGAAGTCGCGCTCGGTGTGCCTGGACCAGATGGTCTCGTTGCTGTGCCTCGGTGCTTTCTACCTGTTGCATACCGGCGAGCGCATGGGTTCGAGGCTGCGCCAATATGCGGTCTTTCCGTTGTTCGTGGTGGCGTTTGCCATTCGCGGGCCGCTGGGGCTGATCGAGGTGTGCGGGGTGGTGTGTGTCTACTGGGCACTGGGCCCCGTTCGTACGCGGCAAGAACGAATTGGCGTGCTGAAAAAGGTCATTGCCCATGGCGTGATCGGCTTGATCCTGCTGGCCGGCTGTTGGTGGTTGCTATTGAAGCTGGCGCGGATCAGCGGTGGCGAAGCCTTCGTCGATGATGTGCTGCGGATGCAGTTCGCCGGGCGCCTCGACGAATCCGGTGAGGCGTTCTACTTCTACTTCAAGCTGAGCCTGTACCGTTACTTCCCGGTGGTACCGCTGGCACTGGCAACGATGATTGCCCTGCGCCACAAATGGTCGATGCGTAACGAAGATGCCGACGTGCAGCTGATGCTGCGCCTGGCCGCCTGCGGCCTGATGATTTTGGTGGGCTTGTCCATCCCGCACTTCAAGCGCGCCTATTACATCGTGCCGATGGTCCCGATGTTTGCTGCGGTAGCCGCCTATGGCCTGCTCCAGGCCCAAGGCTGGCTGCTTGGGGTGCGTCGTGGCTATGAGTGGCTGGTGGCTGTGTTGCCGGTGCTGGGCATTGTGGTGGTGTTTGTCTGTCGGCACCTGTGGCACAAGCACGGTTACTGGCCGGACGTTTCAGTGCCTGCGTTGGTGGGTGTGCTGATTGTGTTGCAACTGGCAGCGGTGATTGCCTGGCGCCGTTTGCAGGGCCGTCTCGGCCAGCGTTTGGTGGTGCTCAGCCTTGTTGCGTTGGTCACCCAATGGCTGGTGCTCGTCGTGGTGGTGGAGCCGGCCAAGGACCTGCAATACGACACCAAGAACTTCGTTGGCGCGGTGGAGAAGCTGCGTGCCGATACGCCTGGAACCCTGGTGTTTGTGGATCTCGCCAAAGACACCTGGGCGATTCGCTACATCATGAACCTGGATCACGACGAGAAGCCGTTGTTCATTGGGCGCAACGAACCGTTGCTAGTGGACACGCTGCCGCGCCCCGCCTGGGTGATTGTGGAGCGCAAGCAAACCGCATTGCTGAGCGGCACGCCGCTGGAGCATATGGCGCCTGTGTTCAATGGGCGGTTGAATGACAACCCATTATTGGTGTTCCTGGTGAAGTAACCCGTTGCCCTGGTCGCCGCCTGGATGACCGGCTGGCCTGATTAAAGCGCTTTGCAGCCTACCTGCCAGGCTTTGGTACTTTCGTGGTGATCGACATCACGTCGCAATCACACGGCATAAAAAAACCTGCACGGGGCAGGTTTTTTGCAGGCGATGTTTTTGGCTGCGGTGACAGGCAGCCATCGATCACGCCGCTTCCAGCGTCGGGATCTGCATGCCGATTTTTGCCGAGGCAAAGTTGATGTCGCCACTGGCAATCGACTGTGCCTTGAAGCCTTGGCCGATCAAGTCCTTTATGTAGAACTTGTTGTAGATGAACGCAAACACGATGTTGCTGAAGCCCATCGTGATTATCGCGATCACGAATTGAAGCAGGCCGTATTTGAGGTCGCCGCGGAACAGTGCCGGGAAGCAACCGAAAAAGAACGTCGTCCACGAAAATCCGACAGGTGCTTCCTTCATCGAGCCCGTGTTCGGGTTTTTGAAAATGATCGATGTGTATGCCATTTACTTCTCCATATGCCCTGAGGGGTAGCAGTGCGCCGGGCTGTCGCAATACCGGGTAGTGCAACCGGGTGCGTGTTTATCGGTGTTAATCGACGACTTCCCAGATGATGTTGTCGTCATCGACCATCACTTTGAGGATCAGGCTTTCCTCGCCATCGGGGCCGTCGACCTCAAGAAGCCCGCGGTATTTGTTTTCTCCGCGTTTGATCAGCGTCAGCTCCTTGATCTTGTTCTCGCCAGGCGAAGTGGATTTATCCCACTCTTCCTGAATGCTCTCCCTGACCTCTTGGGCAAGTTCTTCATTGGCGGCATGAGCGGTGCCGAGGCAGAGCAGGGACGCAGAGAGTGCCAATGCGGCTTTGAGACTTCCTGTTGTGCGGATCATCCGGGTGTCCTTGATTGGGCGTGCCGGGCGCTGTCCTGCGCCCGTTCAGGGGTCAAGCCTGCTGGGTGTGGCCGCGCAGAATGTTTTGCTTTCTTTGCTCTTCAGGCAGGTCGTTGATGCAGTAGTTGATGTAGTAGACGCTCAGGAAGAAGGTGTAGAAGCCGTTCATTCTCAGGTCGATCTGGAATTCGTTCAGCGCATATTCCGACAATGCTTTCCTGGCTTTGAATGCCCAGACGACGTACAACGCGCCGCCTGCCAGGGAAAGAATGAGGCCCACCAGATCGAGGGACGATCCGGTCTTGGTAAAGGCGCCGCTCAAGCCAATGCATACCGCCAGCCAGATGATGTAGGTGTTGTCGACCAGGCGAATTTTTGTGGTTTCGCTGATGATCAGGTTGCTTCTGTACACCCACAGCAGAAGGTACAGCCCGGCCGTTGCGATGGTGAGCAACACCATGTTCACGGTTTTAGTGTCGATTTTGTCTTTTAGATCGTTGATGGTGGGCATAACTCTTCCGTGTCGATTGACGTCGAGGGCTTTGGGAACTGGCAGGGGAGGCGCAAACGCGTAGACCTGTTTTGGTTTGCAAATACCAAAGGTCGGCGGGGAGTACGGGAGGGGTGCATCCTTCTAGTATCGCTCGCCTGCCATGGCATTCGCCTGAATCATATCATAGTGCCATTATTTTGCGGCGCTGCAGGTCGGCTTGATCTTGTGTGTGCTGGGTGCACGGGGAAGCACTAAATCGCAGGCAATAAAAAACCCCAAGGAATCATCTTCGCTTGGGGTTTTTCGGTATTAGTGGTGCCCAGAGACGGAATCGAACCGCCGACACGGGGATTTTCAATCCCCTGCTCTACCGACTGAGCTATCTGGGCAACGGGGCGCATTAAACGGGTTTTTCAGGGGGTCGTCAAGCAAGTTTTCAAAAAATATTTAATTATTACCGTCGCTTACGGGCCAACCCCCACATTTGATCAATTATTCAGCAGGTGGCACGTAGCCGTCGGCCTTGGCGTAATCTTCGCCGGAAAAGAACTTGTCCATCTCGCCCTGCAGGTATTTGCGGTCTTCGGCGTTCATCATGTTCAGGCGTTTTTCGTTGATCAGCAGGGTCTGGTGCTTTTGCCAGTCGGCCCAGGCCTTGGCGGAGACGTTGTCGAAAATGTCCTGGCCCTTGGCGCCAGGGAACGGGGCGCGCTCCAGGGCGGGCAGTTCTTCGTGGTACTTGCGGCAGATGATGGTGCGGGTCATGACGGAACTCCTGCGTTCAATACTTCAGCCGCGCGCTTCAGCAGTTTTTTCACCGGGGCGGCAAGGCCCAGGCGCGGCGGGGTGGCGAGGTTATACCAGAGCCAGTCAGCCTCGGCCACGTGATGGGCAGACTCCTGGACCTGGACCAGCCAGGGTTCGATAGCCAGTTGGAAGTGGCTGAAGGTGTGGATCAGGCTCGGCAGTTCCTGTTGCTCGCCCAGCGCCAGCGAGTGCTGGTTGGCCAGGTGCTCCAGATCGCTCAGGTCATCCAGCTCGGGCAAGCTCCACAAACCGCCCCACAGGCCCGTGGAAGGGCGACGGTAAAGCAGGATCGCGCCCTCGCCATTGGCCAGCAACGGCATCAGCGTGCGCTTCTGGGGCACGGTCTTGCGTGGCTTGGGGATCGGGTAGCGGGTTTCCAGGCCGAGCATGTGGGCTTCGCAGCCCTTTTCCAGCGGGCACAGCAGGCAACTGGGTTTACTGCGGGTGCAAAGGGTGGCGCCCATGTCCATCATCGCCTGGGTGTAGGCGTTGACGCGGTCGTGGGGCGTAAAGCGCTCTGCGGTGGCCCACAGCTGCTTGGCGACCTTCGGCTCGCCCGGGTAACCCTCTTGCGCGGTAAAGCGCGCCAGCACGCGTTTGACGTTGCCATCGAGGATCGGCGCCCGCAGGCCCATGCTCAGGCTGGCAATTGCGCCAGCGGTGGACAGGCCAATGCCCGGTAACTCGGTGAGCTTTTCGACGTCACGGGGAAACTCGCCGCCGTATTCGGCCACGACGATCTTTGCGGTCTTTTGCAGGTTGCGCGCTCGGGTGTAGTAACCCAGCCCGGTCCACAGGTGCAGCACCTCGTCTTCCGGCGCGGCAGCCAAGGCTTCGACCGTCGGCAATGACGCCATGAACCGATCGAAGTAGTTCAGCACCGTGCTGACCTGAGTCTGCTGCAACATGATCTCCGAGACCCACACCCGGTAAGGCGTGATGCCCTGTTGCCAGGGCAGGTCGTGGCGACCATGGCGGTCGTACCAGTCCAGCACCGCCGTTGAAAATTCCTCGTTTCTCATCGATTGAACAGGCCTTTCAAAGCGTCTTTCAACTGTGGATTGACCTTGTCGAGCTTCTGCTCAAGCTTCTCGCTGAGCTTGTTGCCCGCCGCTTTGATCGCGACCTGGCTCAAGCCGTCCTTGTCCAGGCGGCAAGCCTTGGCGCCCAGTTCCAGCGGGCCACGACAGCGCAACGGGACTTCGATGTTCTGGAAATTGGAGCCCACCTGGCAAGCCGGGTCCGGCACGTCGCGCTGGTCGCCTTCGACGATGATGCCGACCCGGTAGTCCATACCCAGCACGCGCAGGTCGATGTCGCCGTTGCCGTTGACGGCCAGGCCCGGGATGCGCACTTTCAGGTCAGGGTTACTGGCCACGCCGTTACGGAAGGTCAGGTTGCCCTTGAGCTCCTGGAACGGGGTGTCCTTGCCGCGCTGGTCGCCGCTGAGGGTCTTGCGGTTGAGCAGGGCGATGCCCGTGCACAGCTGTTGCTCGATGTTGGCGTTGAGCAGCACGCCATTGTTGATCGCGAAGCTGGCGGTACCGTTGAGGCTGTCGATCAGGGCTTTCTGGCTATTGCCGCGACCGTTGAGGTTGCTGTCGAGGGTGAGCTGGCCCTTCACCGGCGGGTTTTGCCCCTGGGCTTGCAGGATGCGTTCGACGGGTACTTGCTTGATGCGGGTTTGCAGCGCCAGCAGCGGGACGTCCTGGCGCACGTCAAGGTTGCCGTTGGCCTGGAAGGTGCCGTTGTAGAGGCCGCCGCTCAAAGTGTCGAGCTTGAGCTGACCATCGAGGCCGGAAGCTTTCAGGGCGGCGTTCTGGATCGGCAGCTTGCTCAGGGTCAGTTGGCCGAAGGACAGGTCGGCGTTCACGTCCAGGGTACGCAGGCGGGTCAGTGGCAGCAGTTTGTCGGTGCTCCAGGCGGCCTTGGTCGGCGCATCCGGCAGTGGTGTGGTGCCACCGGCCGCCATGGCGCCGGCTTCGCTGTTCTGCACTTCAGCCTGGCGTGCGGCCGCAGCGCCTTTGGCGGCTTCGGACTTGGCCGGCAGGTAGTTGTCGGCGTTGAACGTGTCGGCCTTGAGCTGTACTCGCAGGGATTGCTTGGCGAAATCATCCACGGCCACGCGCCCGGTAAAGGTGCTGTCGTCGAGTTTCAGGTTGAGGTCTTCAAGCGCCAGGCTGGTCGGCGTGCCCTTGAGGCGGCTGACCAGTTCGACCTTGCTCAGGCTGCCTGCGGCCATCGGTGGCAGCGGGTTGCCGACGCTGTCGAGGAACTTGGCCAGGTCAAACTGGGCAATCGACAGGGCACCATTGAGCTGCGGAGTCTTGTCCAGGTCGTTGACCTTCAGCTCGCCCAAGGCGCGCAGTTGGTTCAGCGACAGCTTCATATTGGTCCATTCGGCGATGTTGGCGGCAAGGTCCACCAGCAATTGGCCCTGGGTCGAAAAGGTCACGGTCTTGCCTTGCAGCGGCTCGCCCGTGGCTTCGCCACTGAGTCTCATGTCTTCGAACTGGTAACGCTGGAGGGCGCGTTGAATGCGCAGGTTGCCGTTCAACTCGGTCTTGACGCGCATCAGTGGCTGGTTGGTGCCGAGGAATGCGGTGAGTTTCAGTGGGATGCTTGCACCTTCGTGCACGGCGCCGGCGCTCAACTGGATGCTTTCGGCGCTGAACTGCTTGCCGGTCTGCTCATCGTTGTATTCGACGCGGGCGTTGTTGATGGTCAGGCTGTCGATGTCCAGGCGGATCGGCTGCGGTGGCTTTTCAGGCTTGGGCGCCGTGGCCGCTTCAGTGACGGTGGGCGCACTGGCGGCGGTGGTCGGGTCCGGCACATTCTTGCCGATGTCTTCCCAGTTGCCGTGGCCATGCACGTCTTTGTTCAGGCGCAGGTTCAGGCCTTCGACACGCACGTCGCTCATCTGCACTTCGCGGCGCAGCAGCGGCAACACGCGAACCGACAGGCCGAGCATCTGCAAATCGGCAAACGGTTGGGTCGGGTTGGTCAGGGTCGCAACGCTGGCCTCGTGCAATTCAAGACCGAGCCAGGGGAACAGGCTCCACCCGATGTCGCCATTGAGCGTCAGCTCGATGTGGGCCTTGTCGCGGGCAATCTGGCGAATCTCGTCTTTGTAGTCGTTGGGATCGAAGAGATGGGTCAGGGCAAAGCCTAGAGCCACAATGATCAGCAACAGCCCGAGAAGTACCAGACCCAGGATTTTGCCGAACGCTTTCATGGGCGAGTCCTTGTATGTCGATTTAAAATTTAGCCGAAGAGTATAACGCCCGAAGGCTTACGTCAGTTCGCGGATAGTTACATTGTATCCACGGTCGAAAAAACGGGATTTTGGCGTCAAATAAGTCAGATAACCTGGAAAAGGTGATGGCAGTTTGGTTTTTCTGTCATCCACAGATGCTAATCTCTGCGTGTTCGTCCGCCTTCTGCGGCTAAACGTCGCGCCAAAATGGAGCTTTACTCAAAAAAACGGCCACGCTTTGCGTGCAAGGCTGAAGGAGAGAGCGCCCGACGGACACATACTAATAACTGGGGGAAACACCAATGAGCACTAGCACTGCGGCGGGTCATACTGCTGCACAGCCTGCGTTCCTGTCCAAGGAGCGCATTATCGCCAAGCCCGGGTTCAACCGTTGGCTGGTACCACCGGCCGCCCTGGCCATCCACCTGTGTATCGGCATGGCCTACGGCTTCTCGGTGTTCTGGTTGCCGTTGTCCAAGGCGCTGGGTATCACCGCACCGGTCGCCTGTGCGCCGGACATGAGCTTTATCAGCCAGGTCTTCTCGTCGCAATGCGATTGGCCCATCTCCATGCTGGGCTGGATCTACACCCTGTTCTTCATCTTCCTGGGTTGCTCGGCAGCCATTTGGGGCGGCTGGCTGGAACATGCCGGGCCACGTAAAGCCGGTGTCGTGTCGGCGTTGTGCTGGTGCGGCGGCCTGCTGATCTCCGCATTGGGGATCTATACCCACCAGATCTGGCTGATGTGGATCGGCTCCGGGGTCATTGGTGGTATCGGCCTGGGCCTGGGCTATATCTCTCCGGTGTCGACCCTGATCAAGTGGTTCCCGGACAAGCGCGGCATGGCCACCGGCATGGCGATCATGGGCTTCGGCGGCGGCGCGATGGTGGGTGCCCCGTTGGCAGCCGCCCTGATGGGCCACTTTGCCTCGCCGACCAGCGTGGGCGTGTGGCAGAGCTTTGTGGTCATGGCCGCGATCTACTTCGTGTTCATGATCGGCGGTGCCTTGTCCTACCGCGTTCCGCCGACCGGCTGGAAGCCCGAGGGCTGGACTGCCCCGGCGAAAAAAGCCAGCAACGCGATGATTACCCACCGTCACGTGCACGTAAACGTGGCCTGGAAAACCCCGCAATTCCGCCTGGTGTGGCTGGTGCTGTGCCTGAACGTATCGGCCGGTATCGGCATCCTCGGCATGGCTTCGCCGCTGCTGCAGGAAGTGTTCGGCGGCAAATTGCTGGGTAACGGCCTGACGTTTGGCCAGCTGGATGCCGGTCAACTGGCGTCCATCGCAGCCATTGCCGCCGGCTTTACCGGTCTGTTGAGCCTGTTCAACATCGGTGGCCGGTTCTTCTGGGCATCGTTCTCCGACTACCTGGGCCGTAAAAACACCTACTTCGTGTTCTTCGCATTGGGATTTGCCCTGTACGCGTTGATCCCGAACCTGGGCCACCTGGGCAACGTCGCGCTGTTCGTGGCTGCGTTCTGCATCATCCTGTCGATGTACGGCGGTGGTTTTGCGACCGTCCCGGCTTACCTGGCGGACCTGTTCGGTACGCAAATGGTGGGCGCGATCCATGGTCGTCTGCTGACGGCGTGGGCAGCGGCGGGTGTGTTGGGTCCGGTACTGGTGAACTACCTGCGTGAGTACCAGTTGAGCATCGGCGTTGAACGCGCTGCGGCCTACGACATCACCTTGTACATCCTCGCCGGCCTGCTGGTGCTGGGCTTTATCTGCAACCTGCTGGTACGGCCGGTGGCAGACAAGTACTTCATGACCGACGCGGAACTGGCTGCCGAACAGGCGCTTGGCCACGACAAGGGCGCCGATTCCAGCACCGTGCTGGAATGGAAAGCCTCATCCGGCAGCGTGCCATTGGCGGTTGCCGCCTGGCTGGTGGTGGGTATTCCGTTGGCGTGGGGCGTGTGGGTCACCCTGCAGAAAACCGCAGTATTGTTCCACTAACACCGCGTAAACCTTGTGGGAGCGGGCTTGTGTGGGAGCGGGCTTGCTCGCGAATGCGATGGATCAGGCAGCACATGTATTGGCTGACACACCGCTTTCGCGAGCAAGCCCGCTCCCACACAAAGCTGCTCCCACGCTTGTACTGACATGTCTATCCTCGACACTCCATCAGTCTTATCCCCTCCGATGTTTCTGTTTAGCGCCCGCGCCCCTATAATGGCTGCCTTTTTCGCCCAATGATTTTGCGGAGCTGGTGATGGCCGAACGTAAGGCGTCCGTCGAGCGCGACACTCTGGAAACCCAGATCAAAGCCTCGATTAACCTGGATGGCACCGGAAAGGCCCGATTTGATATCGGTGTACCTTTTCTTGAGCACATGCTGGACCAGATCGCCCGTCACGGGCTGATCGACCTGGATATCGTCAGCAAGGGCGACCTGCATATCGACGACCACCACACCGTGGAAGACGTCGGTATCACGTTGGGCCAGGCATTTGCCAAAGCCATCGGCGACAAGAAAGGCATCCGTCGCTACGGCCACGCCTATGTCCCGCTGGATGAAGCGCTGTCGCGTGTGGTCATCGACTTCTCCGGCCGCCCAGGCCTGCAGATGCACGTGCCGTACACCCGCGCCACCGTGGGCGGCTTCGACGTCGACCTGTTCCAGGAATTCTTCCAGGGTTTCGTCAACCACGCCCTGGTCAGCCTGCACATCGACAACCTGCGTGGCACCAACACCCACCACCAGATAGAGACCGTGTTCAAGGCTTTCGGTCGTGCCCTGCGCATGGCCGTGGAGCTGGATGACCGCATGGCCGGGCAAATGCCGTCGACCAAGGGCGTCCTGTAATGCAGACGGTCGCGGTTATCGATTACGGCATGGGTAACCTGCACTCGGTGGCCAAGGCCCTCGAGCACGTAGGTGCCGGCAAGGTGCTGATCACCAGCGATGCCGACGTGATTCGCGAAGCCGACCGGGTAGTGTTCCCGGGGGTTGGCGCGATTCGCGACTGCATGGCCGAGATCCGCCGCCTGGGCTTCGACAGCCTGGTGCGTGAAGTCAGCCAGGACCGGCCGTTCCTCGGCATCTGCGTGGGCATGCAAGCCTTGCTCGACAGCAGTGAAGAGAACGACGGCGTCGACTGCATCGGTCTGTTTCCGGGCCAGGTGAAGTTTTTCGGCAAGGACCTGCACGAAGACGGCGAACACCTGAAGGTCCCGCACATGGGCTGGAACGAAGTACGCCAGACCGTGGACCACCCGCTGTGGCACAACGTGCCGGACCTGGCGCGTTTCTACTTCGTGCACAGTTACTACATCGCCGCCGGTAACCCGCGCCAGGTGGTGGGTGGCGGGCACTATGGCGTCGACTTCGCCGCTGCCCTGGCCGACGGTTCGCGCTTTGCCGTGCAGTTCCACCCGGAGAAGAGCCATACCCATGGCCTGCAATTGCTGCAGAACTTCGCCGCGTGGGACGGGCGCTGGTAATGGCCAAGAAGGTCAAGCCGCCGATCTTGAACCTCACTCCCCAGCAGGAGAGTGAGGCCACCGACAAGATCAAGCGTTTCATGGAAGACCGCTTCGAGCTCAACCTCGGCTCGTTCGAGGTCGCAGAAATCCTCGAACTGTTCACCACTGAAATTGCTCCGCACTATTACAACAGGGCGATTTTCGACGTGCAGACGCACCTTAAAGAAAGGTTCGAAAGCATCGAAAGCGACTTGTGGGCGCTCGAGAAACCCTGAATTCCCGAGCAACGCTGAATATCGAATAAGGTTTGCCAGATGCTGATTATTCCCGCTATCGATCTCAAGGACGGCGCCTGCGTACGTCTGCGCCAGGGCCGCATGGAAGATTCCACGGTGTTCTCCGATGACCCGGTGAGCATGGCTGCCAAGTGGGTGGAAGGCGGTTGCCGTCGTCTGCATCTGGTGGACTTGAACGGTGCGTTCGAGGGCCAGCCGGTCAACGGCGAGGTGGTGACGGCGATCGCCAAGCGCTACCCGAACCTGCCGATCCAGATTGGTGGCGGCATCCGCTCCCTGGAAACCATCGAGCACTACGTGAAAGCGGGCGTGAGCTACGTGATCATCGGCACCAAGGCCGTGAAAGACCCGGCCTTCGTCGCAGAAGCCTGCCGCGCGTTCCCGGGCAAGGTGATCGTCGGCCTCGACGCCAAAGACGGTTTTGTCGCCACCGACGGCTGGGCTGAAATCAGCACCGTCCAGGTGATCGACCTGGCCAAGCAGTTTGAAGCCGACGGCGTCTCCGCCATCGTTTATACCGACATCGCCAAAGACGGCATGATGCAAGGCTGCAACGTACCGTTCACCGCTGCGCTGGCCGCTGCTACCAAAATCCCGGTGATCGCTTCCGGCGGTATCCACAACCTGGGTGACATCAAGTCGCTGCTGGACGCGAAGGCGCCAGGGATCATCGGCGCCATCACCGGCCGGGCGATCTATGAAGGCACTCTGGACGTCGCTGAAGCCCAGGCTTACTGCGACGCCTACAACGGCTGAGGACTGACCATGGCGCTGGCCAAACGCATCATCCCTTGCCTGGACGTCGACAACGGTCGCGTGGTCAAGGGCGTCAAGTTCGAGAACATCCGTGACGCGGGCGACCCGGTGGAAATCGCCCGTCGCTACGACGAACAGGGCGCTGACGAGATTACCTTTCTCGACATCACCGCCAGTGTCGATGGTCGCGACACCACGCTGCATACCGTCGAGCGCATGGCCAGCCAGGTGTTTATCCCGCTGACCGTGGGCGGTGGCGTGCGCACCGTGCAGGACATTCGCAACCTGCTGAATGCCGGCGCGGACAAGGTTTCGATCAACACCGCCGCCGTGTTCAACCCGGAATTTGTCGGCGAAGCCGCGCAGCACTTTGGTTCGCAATGCATCGTCGTCGCCATCGACGCCAAGAAAGTCTCCGGTCCGGGCGAAACCCCACGCTGGGAGATCTTCACCCACGGCGGCCGCAAGCCGACCGGGTTGGATGCCGTGCAGTGGGCGATGAAGATGGAAGCCCTGGGCGCCGGTGAAATCCTGCTGACCAGCATGGACCAGGACGGCATGAAAAACGGCTTCGACCTGGGCGTGACCCGTGCCATCAGCGATGCGCTGGGTATCCCGGTGATTGCTTCCGGCGGCGTAGGCAACTTGCAGCACCTGGCCGACGGTGTGATCGAAGGCCACGCCAGCGCGGTACTGGCAGCGAGTATTTTCCACTTTGGCGAATACACCGTTCCTGAGGCCAAGGCCTACATGGCGGCGCGCGGTATCGTCGTACGCTAAACGTCACTGGACACCATGGCAGGCTCGCGGCACTCTCTGGGCTTGCCATGGATTCCGGTAACTTTCATGTTCAGAGACCTGCTGCTCGCCCTCGCCAGTACCACCGTTCTATTGACGGGTTCGGCCCATGCCGATGAACCGTCCGACGGCGCTTCCCTGGTGCTGCTGACGGAAAACTTCCCGCCGTACAACATGGCGAAAAACGGCAAGAACTTCGCCAAGGAAGAGAACATCGAAGGCATCGCCGTGGACATCGTCCGCGAGACCTTCAAGCGTGCCGGCATTTCCTACAACCTCACTCTGCGTTTCCCCTGGGAACGAATCTACAAACTCGCCCTGGAAAAACCCGGCTACGGCGTGTTCGTGATGGCGCGCCTGCCGGACCGTGAGGCGCTGTTCAAATGGGTCGGCCCCATCGGCCCGGACGATTGGGTGTTGCTGGCCAAGGCTGACAGCAAGATCCAACTGAGCGACCTTGAGCAGGCGCGGCGCTACAAGATCGGCGCCTACAAGGGCGATGCCATCGCGGAAAGCCTGGAGAAACAGGGGCTCAAGCCGGTGATCGTGCTGCGGGATCAGGACAATGCGCAAAAACTGGTGGATGGCCAGATCGACCTGTGGGCCACCGGGGACCCGGCGGGCCGTTATCTGGCACGCCAGGTCGGGGTGACCGGGCTCAAGACCGTTCTGCGCTTCAACAGCGCGCAGTTGTACCTGGCACTGAACAAGAACGTGCCGGATGAGGTAGTGGCGAAACTCCAGGCGGCCCTCGATCAGTTACGGCAGGAGGGTGTCGTCGATGCCATCATGGGGCGTTATCTCTAGGTTGTTTTCTGTGGGCTCGGGCACCTCTTCTGGTACTTCCTGTGGTTCCTCAACAGCAGTAACTGCCGCTTCAGGTTGCAGCAGCTCGCTGAAGTAGACGTTATCTCCGCTGGCATAGGTAAGGGTTGGCCCGAGCTGGCTGCCGTCAACCCGCAATAGCTCGTATCGGCTTTTGACCAGGTAGGCAGCGATGGATTTATTCGCCGGGATGTAAGCCATCACATCCGCCACGCTCTCCCGTTCCCAACCTTGTGCGGTCAAGCCCGTATGCGTGAAGTCGCGATTGAGGCTGGCACTGACACTCAACGAATGACGGGGTGTCCATGCAGCCTTTATATCGATATCGGTCACGTAGCGCAGACCCATGGAGAAGTCACTGATTTCCCCTTTTGCGAAGACCCAACTGAAGGTTTGGCTTGCTGGCGTGGTGTTTTGACCGCTGGCCACCAAGCTGTATTGGTCGATTCTTTTGAGCCGATAAACCGGGCACGTTTGCAGTTTTTCCAAGGGCGTCAAGGTCGGGTCGTTCACGGTAAACCAGGGCAGTTCGCACACATGAGTGCCTTCTGTTACCTGCTCCGGCATCGTGCGTCCTGGTGCCATTTCGCGTGGAAGTGGCGGCAGATCCTCGGAATGGAGCGCAAGGTCCAGCCGCAGGGCGTGCACCGGGCTTTGCCTGGTTGGCTTGGCATAGCCCTCGGCGCCGGTAAAGGTGCCCGGTGCCAGGTAGGCTTGTCCAGGAGCTGCCTGCGACGGGGAAACGCCCCAGGCGCTGAAGTCCTGGTGGGCGCCGCTGCCTTGGTCGCTCCAGATCAACTGGTCGACATAGGCCTGAGTCACCAGGTCTTCTCTGACACAGCGGATGGTATTGCGTGGTGGTTTGTCATTACCGAGGCCACAGACCAGCCCCATCGCCACATAACCTTCTGGAGCGGTGGGCTGCCAGATTGAGAAATTGGCGCGTGCCCTTGGTCCTGAATGTTCCCAGACCCTCTCGAAATCGACGGGGGGCCGCAACGCGGTGCCATTCTCCCGGTCAACTTCGCTGACAACGGCCACGATTTTCAGTTGATTGATGTTGTGGTAACCCGCTACCGCCACATCACCCAGCGAGACGAAGTTGCCCAGCGCGTCGGAAGATGTGCTCGGGCGCCAGAAGGTCACGGGCTTTTCGGCGCGGGTGCCTTTGTCGTTCCATACAGGAACGAACTCGGTGGTGAAGTTGATCAGCAGGTCTTTGTATTGCAGTGAGTTCATGTACAGACTCTCCAGTTGATAAGAAGATCGACTATCGGAGAGTCCGCTCGGTCAGGCGCGGTAGCTATATAGCACTAGCGGTAAGTGCCGTTTTTTCCGTGCCCGGCCATGGCCTGGTTGCTGCGCAGGCTGATCATCAACTTGATGTCGATCCACTCGACGCCCTGGGCCTTGAGCTTGGGCAGCTCTCGTTCCAGTACCGCCAGCGTCTGTGGATAAGGGTGGCCGATCATCACCGCTGAACCCTGTTTGTGGGCCAGCTTGATCGCGGTCTGCAATTGAGTGGTGATGGCCGCTTCGGTGCGTTCGTCATCGAGGAACACATCCCGCGAGACGCTGGCCAGGCCAATCTTCTGCGCCTCGGCGGCAGCGACGGTTTTAGCGCTGGTGCGGCTATCGACGAAGAACTTGTGGCGCCGTTGCAGCTCACCCATCAACCAGGCCATGGCCTCTGGCTGCGCCGTCATGCGGCTGCCCATGTGGTTGTTGATGCCGGCGGTATAAGGCACGGCCTTGAAGGCCGCGTCCAGGCGTTTTCCGAGTTCTTCGATGGGCAGGTCGGGGTGCCAGGCGAACGGGCCGGTAGCCGGGTCCATGGGCATGTGCAGGATGACGATCTTGCCCGCCTTGTGGGCTTCGCGGGCGAATTCGGCGGCGTGGGGTGTGTCGGGCATGATCGCCGTGGTCACCGGGCCGGGCAGGGCGAGCACACGACGATCCCGGGGCAGGTTTTGCCCGAGGTCGTCGATGATCAGGGTCAGGTAGGCTTTGTGTTCAGCGGGGGCTGCACTGGCGGGGTTGCCTTGGGCAGCTCCCGCCAGACAGCACAGCAAAGCGATGATCAGGCCACGGCGCATATCAACGGCTGCGCGTAATGCTCAGGCCCTTGAGCAGGCTCAGCGCCTGGGCCAACTGATAATCGTCGTCCTGCGGCATCGGCTTGGCTTTCGAGCCGCTGCCGGTTGGCTGGTCGGCGCCGCCGTTGCCATTGCCCAGGTGGCCCTGCAGGTCAGCTTCCTTGTAGAACTCGCTGTCCGCTTCGTTGGTGATCTTGGCCTTGCGCACCTCGATGTCCGGCACGATGCCCTGGGCCTGGATCGAGCGACCGTTCGGCGTGTAGTACAGCGCCGTGGTGATCTTCAATGCGCGGTCGTTGTTCAGCGGCAGCACGGTTTGCACCGAGCCTTTGCCGAAGCTGGTGGTGCCCATCAGCACGCCGCGCTTCTGGTCTTGCAGGGCGCCGGCGACGATTTCCGAGGCCGAGGCGCTGCCGCCGTTGATCAGCACAACCATCGGCACGCCTTCGCTGAGGTCGTTACCGGTGGCCGAGAAGCGCAGTTCGGAGTTGGCAATACGGCCCTTGGTGTAGACGATCAGGCCCTTGGTGATGAAGTGATCGACCACTTCCACCGCCGCCTGCAACACGCCGCCCGGGTTGTTCCGCAGGTCGAGCACGATGCCGCTGAGTTTCTTGCCGTTGTCTTTGCGCAGCTTGGCCAGGGCCTTGGCCACTTCGTCGCCGGTCTTGACCTGGAACTGGGTGATACGGATGTAGCCGTAGCCCGACTCCAGCAGCTGGCTCTTCACGCTCTTGACCGTGATGGTGGCGCGGGTCAGGGTCACGTCGAACGGCGTGCCGCCGTCGCGCACCAGGGTCAGGGTGATTTTCTGACCGATCTTGCCGCGCATCTTGTCGACGGCTTCGGTCATGGTCTGGCCGCGGGTCGGCTGGCCGTTGATCTTGACGATAAAGTCGCCGGCCTGGATGCCGGCCTTGGACGCCGGGGTATCATCGATCGGCGAGACCACCTTGATGTTGCCGTCGTCGGCGCCGACTTCGATGCCCAGGCCACCGAACTCACCGCTGGTACTCTCCTGCAGCTCGGCAAAATCTTCCGGGCCCAGGTAGGCGGAGTGCGGGTCAAGGTTGCTGAGCATGCCCTTGATGGCATTTTCCAGCAGGGTCTTGTCGTCCACAGGTTCGACATAAGCGGCCTTGATCCGGTCCATGACCTCGGCGAAGGTGCGCAACTCGTCCAGCGGCAGCGGGGCCTTGGTGGTCGCGGCCGTGGCTGACTGGGCGGTCTGGTCGGCGAATGCCAAAGGCGCGCCGATCACCAGGGCGATCGTCAGGGCCAGCGATGTGAGGCGGGACAAATGCAGCATGTCGAACGAACTCCTAATGTAGATGCGCCCCTTATCCTTGGGTGCGGCACCATTGTGCCGGGTCGCTCGGGCGGCCCTGCTGACGAATAGCGAAGTACAGCGCCGGAGTGTCCTGGCCACCACTGTTACCGACAGTGGAGATGGATTCACCGGCTTTTACAACATCACCTGCCGCTTTAAGCAAAGTTTGATTGTGGCCGTAAAGGCTCAAATAGCCATTACCGTGGTCAAGAATCACCAACAAACCTGCGCCGCGCAGCCAATCGGCGAACACCACACGGCCGCCGTGAATGGCGTGGACCTGAGTGCCGGCACCGGCACTGATCATCACACCGTCCCACTTGGCGCGGGTGTCATCGCCACGGGTTTCACCAAAGCGTGCCAGTAATCGACCATCAACTGGCCATGGAAGTTTTCCCCGGGCTGAAGCAAAAGGTCCGCCAAACGATTCGCCGGCGCTGGAAACCAGCGGGCCAGGCGCTGCACGCGCCGGTTTACGCGGGGCCGGGGCTTCGGTGGCGCTGGCAACGGCCTCGGCCGCCTCACGCTCGCGCTTTTTTTCGGCTTCCTGCTGGGCGATCAGCGCTTTTTGCCGCGCTTCTTCGGCCTCGCGGGCCTGGCGAGCCAGGGTTTCCTCGATGGTTTTCAGGACTTTGGCCAGGTCGGCCTGGTCTTGCTCGCGATTCTTGAGCTTGGCATCCCGGGCCTTTACGTCGTCATTCAGCTTGGCCAGCGCCTGCTGGCGCTCCTTGCGAACCTTGTCCAGCTCGTCGCGCTGGCTGTCGAGGGCGCTTTTCTGGTCGAGCAACTGCGACTGCTGGTTAGCTATTTCCTGCTCGACATTGGCCAACTGGCGCAGGGTCTCGTTGAAGCTTTTCAGTTGCTCCAGGCGGGCCTTGCTCAGGTAGTCGTAATAGGTAAGGGTACGAGCGAATTTTTCCGGGTTCTGCTGGTTGAGCAGCAGCTTGAGGTATTCCTGGCGGCCATTCTGGTAGGCGGCGCGGGCCTGGATCGCGATCAGGCGTTGCTGTTCAACGCGGGCGCTCTGGAGTTTTTTTTTCTCAGCGTCGAGTCGCTCCAGTTCCGACTCGCTCTTCTTTAGTTCTTTTTGCAGCTCCTGGACTTGCTTCTCCAGCTTGCCCATCTCGGTTTCCGTGCCGCGCAGGTCTTTCTGCACACCGGATTTCTCTTCCTGGAGCTTGCCGAGCAGCTTCTTCAGCTCGGTAATGTCCTGACGCGTAGCGTCCAACTGTTGTTGGGTTTGTGCGCGCTCATCGGCAAATGCCGGTTGGAGCAAGCAGACAAGAGCAAGGGTAATCAAGGCGCGAAGCATAGAGGCGGGCGACACCAGGGAAAGGGACGGCCTAGTATGCCCGCCAAGCGCTGCAAAAAAAACGCCTCAAAGCCAACTGCTTTGAGGCGTTCGTCATAAAAAGCCGTTTCGGGCGATTTAATCGGGCGGTTTTGCTATTAAACCAATATCGAAGTGCCAGTCATCTCTTTCGGCTTCTCCAGCCCCATCAGCATCAACATGGTCGGTGCCACGTCGGCCAGTACGCCGCCGTCACGCACTTTCAGGTCGCGTTTGCCGACGTAGATGAACGGCACCGGCTCGGTGGTGTGGGCGGTGTGGGCCTGGCCGGTGGATTCGTCGGACATTTGTTCGCAGTTGCCGTGGTCGGCGGTGATCAGTGCTTCGCCGCCTACCTTGTCCAGGGCGTCGACGATGCGGCCGACGCACAGGTCCAGGCATTCCACGGCTTTTACCGCCGCTTCCAGGTTTCCGCTGTGGCCCACCATGTCGCCGTTGGCGTAGTTGACCACGATCACGTCGTAACGCTGGTGCTCGATGGCGTCGACGATCTTGTCCGTGACTTCCGGGGCACTCATTTCCGGCTGCAGGTCGTAGGTGGCGACTTTCGGCGACGGGATCAGGATGCGCTCTTCACCCGGGAACGGTTCTTCACGACCGCCGGAGAAGAAGAAGGTCACGTGGGCGTATTTCTCGGTTTCGGCAATGCGCAGTTGGGTCTTGCCGTTTTTCGCCAGGTAATCCCCCAGCACGTTTTCCAGGCTGCCCGGGGCGAATGCCGAGGGGGCCGGGATGTTGGCGGCGTATTGGGTCAGCATCACGAATTCGACTTTCGGCTGGCGGGCGCGCTCGAAGTCCTTGAAACCGGCATCGACAAACACATGGCTCAGCTCGCGGGCACGGTCGGCGCGGAAGTTCATGAACACCACGGCGTCGCCATCTTCGACTTTTACCGGTTCACCGATGGTGGTGGCCTTGACGAATTCGTCACTCTCGCCACGGGCGTAAGCGGCCTCCAGGCCTTCCTGGGCAGTGGCGGCGTTGAATTCGGCCTGGCCGTCGACGATCAGGTTGTAGGCCTGGGCCACGCGATCCCAACGGTTGTCACGGTCCATCGCGAAGTAACGGCCGACCAGGCTGGCGATGCGGCCCTTGCCGAGGGTCTTGAAGGTTTCGTCCAGCAGTTCGATGGAGGACTGGGCGCTTTTCGGCGGGGTGTCGCGGCCGTCGAGGAACGCATGCAGATAGATCTTCTCGGCGCCGCGCTTGAAGGCCAGTTCGGCCATGGCGATCAGGTGGTCCTGGTGGCTGTGGACGCCGCCGTCCGACAGCAGGCCCATGAAGTGCACGGCCTTGCCAGCCTTGACTGCCTTATCCACTGCCGCGCAAAGAGTCGGGTTCTCGAAAAACTCGCCGTCGCGGATCGATTTGGTCACGCGGGTGAAGTCTTGGTATACCACTCGTCCGGCACCGAGATTCATGTGGCCGACTTCCGAGTTGCCCATTTGGCCGTCCGGCAGGCCAACATCCATGCCCGACCCGGAAATAAGGCCGTTCGGTACGGTAGCGCTCAGACGGTCCAGTACTGGCTTCTTGGCCGAGTACACAGCGTTGTCGTGGTGGCTTTCACTGTGTCCGAAGCCATCGAGAATTATCAGGACCAAAGGTTTAGGCGTAGTAGTCATAGATCCTCTCGCGGCGGTAATGAATGAAGGCAATTGAAAAGGGAGTGGCAGTTTAAAGCGAAGTTCCGACCACGTCACCGCTTTACGGGGGTTGGCCGACCATGACGGCTGTGTATACTTACCGCCATTTTAACGCCCTGGAACCTCCTTGATGGTTGATCACCTGATTGCATTTGCCACTACCCACTATTTGCTCGCTGGTGCGTTCGTCGTACTGCTGGCGCTGCTGATCGCTCACGAAATGAGCCGCGGTGGCCGCAGCCTCAGCACGTCCGAGCTGACCGCCCTGGTCAACAAGGATGAGGCCGTGGTGGTGGACATTCGTCCCGCCAAGGATTTCGCCGCCGGTCACATTGTCGGCGCGCTGAACATTCCCCAGGACAAGCTGATTTCGCGCCTGGCCGAGCTGGAAAAGCACAAGGCCAAGACCATCATCCTGGTCGATGCCCAGGGCCAGCACTCCGGCACTCACGCCCGCGAGATGCTGAAGACCGGCTTCAACGCCGCCAAACTGTCGGGTGGTATTTCCAGCTGGCGTGGCGATAACCTGCCGCTGGTGAAGTGATATGAGCCAGGTTGTCGTTTATTCCAGCGATTATTGCCCTTATTGCATGCGGGCCAAGGCCCTGCTTGAGAAAAAGGGCATTGCCTTCGAAGAGATCAAGGTTGATGGCAAGCCCCAGGTGCGCGCCGAGATGACCAAGAAAGCGGGACGCACGTCCGTGCCGCAGATCTGGATCGGTGACAAGCATGTCGGTGGATGCGATGACCTGTTCGCACTTGAGCGCGCCGGTAAACTGGATGCGCTGCTTCACGTCTGACTCCTAACCCCTAAAAGACCCCAAGATCACGAAGGATCTGCGATGACTGACCAACAGAACACCGAAGCGGCAGCAGAAGAGGCTCAAGGCCCACAATTTTCCCTGCAGCGTATTTACGTACGTGACTTGTCGTTCGAAGCGCCAAAGAGCCCGGCCATCTTCCGTCAGGAATGGACCCCGAGTGTTGCGCTGGACCTGAACACCCGTCAAAAGGCGCTGGAAGGTGACTTCCACGAAGTCGTGCTGACCCTGTCGGTCACCGTCAAGAACGGCGAAGAAGTGGCCTTCATTGCTGAAGTGCAACAGGCCGGTATCTTCCTGATCCAGGGCCTGGACGAAGCGTCCATGAGCCACACCCTGGGCGCGTTCTGCCCGAACATCCTGTTCCCGTATGCCCGTGAGACCCTGGACAGCCTGGTCACCCGTGGTTCGTTCCCGGCGCTGATGCTGGCTCCGGTGAACTTCGATGCCCTGTACGCGCAAGAGCTGCAGCGCATGCAACAGGAAGGTTCGCCAACGGTTCAGTAATTTCGAACCTGACGCAGGACTAAATGTGGGAGCGGGCTTGTGTGGGAGCTGGCTTGCCTGCGATAGCATCACCGCGGTGTGACTGACACACCGAGGTGTTTGCATCGCGGGCAAGCCCGGCTCCCACACAAGCCCGCTCCCACATTTGTTATGTGCGTTACTTGAAACCGAGTTGCCGCCAACCTTCGTAGACGGCGACGGCCACGGTGTTGGACAGGTTCAGGCTGCGGCAGCCTTCGCGCATCGGCAGGCGCAGGCGGTGGCCGTCGGGCAGGGCGTCGAGGACGTCCGCCGGCAGGCCCCGGCTTTCCGGGCCGAACAGGAAGGCGTCGCCTTCGGCAAAGCTGGCATCATGGAATGGCCGCGAGCCCTTGGTGGTAAACGCGAACAACCGTGGGTGGTTCAGGCTTTCCAGGCAGCTGGCGAGGTCCGCGTGGCGTTGCAGGGTGGCGTACTCGTGGTAGTCCAGCCCGGCGCGGCGCAGGCGCTTGTCGTCCATGTCGAAACCCAAGGGCTCGATCAAATGCAGGTGGCAGCCACTGTTGGCGCACAGCCTGATAACGTTGCCGGTATTCGGCGGAATTTCTGGTTGAAAAAGGATGACGTGAAACATGCACGGCTCCGAAGGCAAAGATGCGCTGCATTCTACCCCTGAAGAAGACCCCAGGCCGAAGCTATTGCCACGGGTTTTAGGCTCGTTGGCAATTGTCGGCTTGATGGTGGGCCTGATGATCGGCCGTCTGACCACGCCAGACCCGGTTGAACTGCAGCAGGTGGAGCCTGCGGCCGATGCCCTGGTGGTGTGGTTCAACAGCGAGCCCAAGCTGCACGGAGAGCATATCGACGGCACGGTGGCGCTGCTGTTCGATGCGCTCGGCAAGGCTCAGGGCGGGCAACTGAAGGTCAATGACAAGGACGTGAACTGGCGCTTACGCAAGACCGATGGCGGCTTGCTGCTGAACCTGGTGGCGGCTCGGCCGTTGCGCGGGGAGTGGTCGGGGGAGAAGGTTGAGGGACGCTGGCGGGTGGAGATCCATCTCCAGGAGCAATAAAAGAGGGAATCCCCGGCCTGCCTGTACCAAGGTTCCCAAAACGGGCTGGGGCTATGGGCGCGTTGCCTCATAAGCCCCGGGTGTAAAGAAGGGAGTTCCCGGCCTGCCTGTACCAGGGCTCCCAAAACGGGGTGAAGCCAAAGGCTTCGGTGTTAAAGAGGGAATCCCCGGCCTGCCTGTACCGAGGTTCCCGAAACGGGTGTGGGGCGCGACGCGATTCGCATCAAGCACCCCGGGTGTAAAGAGGGGATTCTCGGCCTGCCTGTACCAAGGTCCCCGAAACTGGGTAGTAACAGGGTTATTGCAGGGCGCGTGCCAGAATTGTGAAGTTGTGCCAAAAAATTTCTCAAGAAAGCGCAAAGCCCCGAAATACGGGGCTTTGGCGTTTTCAGCTTTTAATATTTTTTTAGCAAGGCATGTGTTTCAAGGAGTGAATAAGTGCGCGATGCCGGTTCGTGGTGCATTGAAGCGGTGCACAGTGCTCAAACCTTGTGGAGATCCAAATGTGGGAGCGGGCTTGCTCGCGAAGGCGGCGCGTCAGTCGATACGTATGTTGACTGAACCATCGCCTTCGCGAGCAAGCCCGCTCCCACACTGGATCTTCGGTGTACTTGAGGGATCAATCAGCCTTCATCACCCTCATCATCGTCACCGCCGTCGACCTTCATCCCCAGCTCTTTGATCTTGCGAGTCAGGGTATTGCGGCCCCAGCCCAGCAGCACGGCAGCATCGCGACGACGACCGGCGGTATGCTTGAGGGCGGTTTCGATCATGATCCGCTCGAAAGCCGGCACAGCGCTGTCCAGCAGGTTCGACTGGCCACGTGCCAGGGCCTGATCGGCCCACTGGCGTAGTGCCTGCTCCCAGTTGGTCACCGGTGCCGAATCCTGCGGCAGGCTCAGCAGCTCAGGCGGCAGGTCGCTGATATGCACTTCGCGACCCGAAGCCATCACCGTGATCCAGCGGCAGGTGTTCTCCAACTGACGCACGTTGCCCGGCCATGGCAGGTTCTTCAGGTATTCCTCGGTCTCGCTTTTCAGCAGCTTCGGCTCGACAGCCAACTCCTGGGCGGCGCGGCTGAGGAAGTGGCGGGCCAGGGTCGGGATGTCTTCGCGGCGGTCCGACATCCGTGGGATGTGGATACGGATCACGTTCAGGCGGTGGAACAAGTCTTCCCGGAATTTCCCGGCATGCACCAGGGTTTCCAGGTTCTGGTGGGTCGCTGCGATAATGCGTACATCGACCTTGACCGGCGTGTGCCCGCCTACGCGGTAAAACTCGCCGTCGGCCAGGACCCGCAGCAAGCGCGTCTGGGTGTCGGCCGGCATGTCGCCGATTTCATCGAGGAACAGCGTGCCGCCATCGGCCTGCTCAAAACGGCCGCGGCGCAGGTTGGCCGCGCCGGTGAACGCGCCTTTTTCATGGCCGAACAGTTCCGACTCCATCAGGTCCTTCGGAATCGCCGCCATGTTCAATGCGATGAACGGCGACGCGGCCCGTGGGCTGTGACGGTGCAGGGCGTGAGCCACCAGTTCTTTACCGGTACCCGACTCGCCGTTGATCAGCACGGTGATGTTGGAGTGGCTCAAACGCCCGATGGCGCGAAACACTTCCTGCATCGCCGGCGCTTCGCCGATGATTTCCGGGGTACGGGTCAGGGCCGGCGGAGCTTCCTGGTTCTGCTGTTCCTGGGCGTGCTGGTTGGCGCGTTTTACCAGCGCCACCGCTTCGTCCACATCGAACGGTTTTGGCAGGTATTCAAAGGCACCGCCCTGATAGGACGCGACAGCGCTGTCCAGGTCCGAGTGCGCGGTCATGATGATCACCGGCAAGCGCGGGTGCTGCTCGCGAATCCGCGCCAGCAAGTCCAGGCCACTGGCGCCGGGCATGCGGATGTCGGAGATGATCACGTCGGGCTGCTGGCGAGCCAGGCGGCTCATCACCCCGTCGGCGCTGTCGAAGCTCTGGGTGGTCATGCCTTCCTGTTGCAAGGCTTTCTCCAGGACCCAGCGGATAGAACGGTCGTCATCGACGATCCAGACAGTTTCACTACGGCTCATGTCGATGGGGCTCCTTGTTCCAGTGGCAGAAAGATCGAGAAGGTGGTGTGACCGGGATGGCTCTCACATTCGATCAAACCCTGGTGCTGGCTGATGATGTTCTGGGTAATGGCCAAACCGAGCCCGGTACCGTCCGGGCGGCCGCTGACCATTGGGAAAAAGATGGTTTCCTGCAGTTCTGCAGGGATGCCCGGGCCGTTGTCGATGATCTCGACCTTGGTCACCAGGCGATGGCGCACGTGGCCGATGGTGAACTGGCGCAGCGCGCGGGTGCGCAGGCTGATGCGGCCCAGGCGCAGTTCGTTCTGGCTGCTGATGGCCTGCATGGCGTTGCGTACGATATTGAGCACCGCCTGGATCATCTGCTCGCGGTCGATCAATACGTCGGGAATGCTCGGGTCGTAGTCGCGCACCAAGGTGATGCAGCCCTGGCTTTCGGCCTCTACCAACTGGCAAACCCGCTCCAATACTTCGTGGACGTTAGTCATCGCCAGCGACGGCAGCTTGTTGGAGCCGAGCATGCGGTCCACCAGGTTACGCAGGCGGTCGGCTTCCTCGATGATGACGTTGGTGTAGTCCTTGAGGTTCTCATCCGGCAGCTCGCGGGCCAGCAACTGTGCGGCGCCGCGAATCCCGCCCAGGGGGTTCTTGATCTCGTGGGCCAGGCCGCGCACCAGCATCTTGCTGGTTTCCTGCTTGGACAGTTGCGCCTCTTCCTTGGTGATGCGCAGCAGGCGATCCCGGGGGTGCACCTCCAGCAGGAGCAAAGTGGCACCGTGGCTCAGGATCGGTGTAACCGCGTAGTCGACCGTCAGGGTCTGGCCGGTGAGGGCGGTGAGCATCGCTTCGCGCTTGGTGAACGGGTGCGCCTGCTCCACGGCCTGGCGCAATGAGCTCAAGGCCTCGGCCGACTCAGTGAACAGTTCACTGATGAATTGCCCATGGCTGCGCTGTCCGCTGATGGCCAGCAGCATTTCCGCCGCCGGGTTCATGTACTCAAGGCGCAGTTCGTCATTGAGCAGAATGGTCGCGGTGGTCAGGTTGTCGAGTAGCAGGCGGTGCAGTGCGTCGCTGATGGTCATTAGGACCTCTTTTGGAGCAAGGCGCGGCCTTGAGGCGTGCGCTGATACAAGGAAAATGCAAAAACCAAACCAAAGCTCCGAAAAGAAGCGTTAAAGCCCTGAAATGGGAGGTTAAGGCGCGAAACTGTGGCGTTCTGCCAGCTTGCGCGGGAAGTTTCGAACCAAAATGGGTTGCGTAAGTGGGAAGGGTGCAGCGTATCGCACCAATATAGTGCGGTTTTGAAAGATCTGTTCAGGAAGCTGGTGGCAACGACTGATTGACTGAATGGGTCTGATCTAAATTGTGGGAGCGGGCTTGCTCGCGAAGGCGGCGTGTCAGTCATGCATATATCAACTGACACACCGCCTTCGCGAGCAAGCCCGCTCCCACATTTTGATGGGGTTCGCAATTTTAGATTTTATAGAGGCACAGCTCGGCGGTGGCGCGGATCATCGCCAGTTGGTGCAGTGGGTCATGTGCAGCCGCGTGATTGGCCTGGGCCAGCCATTGTGGACATTGCGGGTTGCTGCGCTCCGGGGTGAAGTCTGCCAGCTGTTGCAGCAGGCGTTTTTGCAGCAGGTCCAGTTTAGGGCGGATTTGCCCGACCAAATCAGGGCGTGGATCGTTAGGCGCTTTGCCTTGCAGTTGCCAGTCGGACAAGTGGGCGTACTGCACCAATTTGTTCGCCTCGATCTGGGCCGAGAAAAACTGCTCGGCCTGCGCCGGTGCCAGTTTGTAGCTCGGCGCCTGGGCGACGACGCTGGCGATCACGTCCTGCTCCCGCGGGCGGTCTTCGACGGGCTTGTGGCTGTCCCATTTGCTCAGGGCCACCTGGTCGGCAATCGCCAGTCGTTCGGCGATGCTGTCGAGCAGTGGGGCGAGTGTGGGTGGTGCGGCGAATACATTGGCGCTGAAGCACAGCAGGGCGAACGCAAGTCGACGTTTCAACGGTGATCTCCTTGTGGGAGCGGGCGTGCCCGCGATGACGGTGTGTCAGTCAATACAACAGATGGCTGACTCTGCGCTATCCCGAGGCAAAAAAAAGACCTCCCGAAGGAGGCCTTTTTCATCACGCCACGTTAAGCAGCGCTACCGGATCAGCAGCTGTAGTACAGCTCGTATTCCAGTGGGTGTACGAAGGTGCGGACCTTGATTTCTTCTTCGCTTTTCAGGGCGATGTAGGCATCGATAAAGTCGTCGCTGAACACGCCGCCTTTGGTCAGGAACGCACGGCCCTTGTCCAGCTCTTCCAGGGCTTCTTTCAGGCTGCCGCACACTTGTGGGATCTCTTTGGCCTCTTCAGGCGGCAGGTCGTACAAGTTTTTGTCGGCGGCGTCGCCTGGGTGGATCTTGTTCTGGATACCGTCCAGGCCGGCCATGACCAGGGCAGCGAAGGCCAGGTATGGGTTGGCTGCTGGATCCGGGAAACGGGCTTCGATACGGCGAGCGCGAGGGCTGGACACGTAAGGAATACGGATCGAAGCGGAACGGTTGCGAGCCGAGTAGGCCAGCATCACTGGCGCTTCGAAACCTGGGACCAGACGCTTGTAGGAGTTGGTCGACGGGTTGGTGAAGCCGTTCAGGGCCTTGCCGTGCTTGATGATGCCGCCGATGAAGTACAGGGCGGTGTCGGACAGGCCGGCATAACCTTCGCCAGCGAAGGTGTTCTTGCCTTCTTTGGCGATGGACAGGTGAACGTGCATACCCGAACCGTTATCGCCGTACAGAGGCTTAGGCATGAAGGTAGCGGTACGGCCGTAGGCATCAGCCACGTTGTGAACGCAGTACTTCAGGGTCTGTACTTCGTCAGCCTTGGCAACCAGGGTGTTGAACTTCACACCGATTTCGTTCTGGCCGGCAGTCGCCACTTCGTGGTGGTGAACTTCGATGACCAGGCCCATCTCTTCCATGGCGTTGCACATGGAGGTACGGATTTCGTGGTCGTGGTCGAACGGAGGAACCGGGAAGTAGCCGCCTTTGATACCTGGACGGTGGCCTTTATTGCCGCCTTCCACGTCCTGGTCGGACATCCACGAACCTTGTTCGGAGAAGATCTTGAACATGGAGCCAGAGATGTCGGACTTGAACTTTACCGAATCAAAGATGAAGAATTCTGGTTCCGGACCTACGAATACGGTGTCGCCGATACCGGTCGACTTCAGGTATTCCTCGGCACGCTTGGCGATCGCACGTGGGTCACGGTCGTAGCCTTGCATGGTCGAAGGCTCGATCACGTCGCAGACGATGATCAGCGTTGGGTCTTCGGTGAACGGGTCGAGTACGGCGGTGCTGTCGTCCGGCATCAGAATCATGTCGGAAGCTTCGATGCCTTTCCAGCCGGCAATGGAGGAGCCGTCGAACATTTTGCCTTCTTCGAAGAAGGCGTCATCCAGCGCGTCGCGAGCCGGCATGGTCACGTGGTGCTGAGTGCCTTTGGTGTCCGTGAAGCGCAGATCAATCCATTTGACGTCATGATCTTTGATGAGTTGAACCGACTTCGACATAGTGTCCTCCGGGTGGCTTCGGGCTGGGGTAGTGGAGTAGCCCTTAGAATGTGGGTGATGCCGGCGCGAATACTCGACCAAGGCAACCTGCCTCACAAGAGAGCAAATTGCATGCCAGTGCCCCGACATGGGTTTTTTGCCACAAAAACGCCCTTATAAAGGTGCAATCCGCTGAAGCGGAAGAAAATGCGCACCGCAATGTAGCGCGAATTTTCGTTTATGACCCGTTTTGGTGCGCGAAAGGTTTGATGCATATTAACTGGTTAAACCTTGAGCGATTTCCGCTATAATCCGCGCCCCCCTTTTTCGGCTGGGCCTGCGCGCGCTGTTTTCATGAAATTAATCGTTAAAGTCTTCCCCGAGATCACCATCAAGAGCCGACCGGTACGGATGCGTTTCATCCGTCAATTGGCCAAGAATATCCGTGCCGTGCTCCGCGATCTGGACCCGGCTGTGGTGGTGAACGGTGTGTGGGACAATCTCGAACTGGAAACCCGCCTCACAGACCCCAAGGCCTTGAAGGACATGACCGAGCGCCTGAGCTGCGTGCCGGGCATCGCGCATTTCCTGCAGGTCGACGAGTACCCGTTGGGTGACTTCGACGACATCACCGAAAAGTGCAAACAGCACTACGGCGATGTGCTGGCGGGCAAGGTTTTTTCGGTGCGTTGCAAACGCGCCGGCAAGCACCCGTTCAGCTCCATGGATGTCGAGAAATACGTGGGCAGCAAGCTGCGTCGCGAGTGCGGCGCCGCCGGAATTTCCCTGAAAGCGCCACAAATTGAAGTGCGGATGGAAATTCGCGACCAACGGTTGTTTGTGATCCACAGCCAGCACGACAGCATCGGCGGCTACCCGCTGGGTGCCCTGGAACAGACCCTGGTCTTGATGTCCGGCGGTTTCGATTCCACCGTTGCGGCCTACCAGATCATGCGCCGCGGGCTGATGAGCCACTTCTGCTTCTTTAACCTGGGCGGGCGTGCACACGAATTGGGCGTGATGGAAGTCGCGCATTACATCTGGAAGAAGTACGGCAGCTCGCAACGGGTGCTGTTTGTCAGCGTACCGTTCGAGGAAGTCCTGGGAGAAATTCTCGGGAAAGTCGATAACAGTCATATGGGCGTAGTATTGAAGCGTATGATGTTGCGCGCTGCGTCCCGAATCGCGGATCGGCTGGAAATCGACGCACTGGTCACCGGTGAAGCGATTTCCCAGGTGTCCAGCCAGACCCTGCCGAACCTGTCGTTGATCGACTCTGTGACCGAGAAGCTGGTATTGCGCCCGCTGATCGCCAGTCACAAGCAAGACATCATCGACCTGGCGACCCAGATCGGCACGGCGGATTTCGCCAAGCACATGCCGGAATATTGCGGGGTCATCTCGGTGAACCCCAAGACCCACGCCAAACGCAACCGCGTGGAGTACGAAGAACAACAGTTCGACATGGCAGTTCTCGAGCGAGCGCTTGAGAACGCCAAACTGGTGCCGATCGATCGGGTTATCGACGAATTGGGCCAGGATTTGCAGATCGAAGAAGTCAGCGAGGCTCTGGCCGGTCAGATCATCATCGACATCCGTCACCCGGATGCCGCTGAAGACGAGCCGCTGGAAATTGCTGGCATCGACGTACAAACGCTGCCGTTCTATGCATTGAATGCGCGTTTCAAGGAACTGGATGACAGCCGTCAGTACCTGTTGTATTGCGACAAAGGCGTGATGAGTCGCCTGCATGCCCACCATTTGCTCAGTGAGGGGCATGCCAATGTGCGCGTTTATCGACCGAGCTAAGAGCCCGGGGCTGTTTGCCTGTGGCCTGCGTCACCGGCCCCCCGACTCTGCCGTCAAGCTGTAACGGCAAGGCCTGACTCTACTGTTAATCGCTGCCACGACCTGTCAGCACACCGAATCCTCTGATCGAGATACACAAGTGATCGAAAATCTACGCAACATCGCCATCATTGCTCACGTTGACCATGGTAAGACCACCCTGGTAGACAAACTCTTGCGTCAATCCGGCACCCTGGAGCGCAACGAGCTCAACGACGAGCGCGTGATGGACTCCAACGACCAGGAGAAAGAGCGCGGTATTACCATTCTGGCGAAAAACACCGCCATCAACTGGAACGGCTACCACATCAACATCGTGGACACCCCGGGCCACGCCGACTTCGGCGGCGAAGTTGAACGCGTAATGTCGATGGTTGACTCCGTTCTGCTGCTGGTTGACGCTCAAGACGGCCCTATGCCGCAAACCCGTTTCGTGACCAAGAAGGCTTTCGAAGCCGGCCTGCGTCCAATCGTGGTCATCAACAAGGTTGACCGTCCAGGCGCGCGTCCGGACTGGGTTCTGGACCAGATCTTCGACCTGTTCGACAACCTGGGTGCCACCGAAGAACAGCTGGACTTCAAAGTCGTCTACGCCTCGGCCCTGAACGGCATTGCCGGTCTGGAACACACCGACATGGCTGAAGACATGACCCCGCTGTACCAGTCGATCGTCGACAACGTACCTGCGCCGAAAGTCGACCGCGATGGTCCGTTCCAGATGCAAATCTCCGCACTGGACTACAACAGCTTCCTAGGTGTTATCGGCGTTGGCCGTATCGCTCGTGGCCGCATCAAGCCGAACACTCCGGTTGTCGCTATCGACGCCGACGGCAAGAAGCGCAACGGTCGTATCCTGAAGCTGATGGGTCACCACGGCCTGCACCGCATCGACGTTGAAGAAGCAGCTGCCGGCGACATCGTCTGCATCAGCGGCTTCGACCAGCTGTTCATCTCCGACACGCTGTGCGACCCACTGAACGTCGAAGCGATGAAGCCGCTGACCGTTGACGAACCAACCGTTTCCATGACCTTCCAGGTAAACGACTCGCCTTTCTGCGGTAAAGAAGGCAAGTTCGTGACCTCCCGGAACATCAAGGAGCGTCTGGACAAAGAGCTGCTGTACAACGTTGCTCTGCGCGTTGAAGAAGGCGACTCGGCTGACAAGTTCAAAGTCTCCGGCCGTGGTGAGTTGCACCTCTCGGTACTGATCGAAACCATGCGTCGCGAAGGCTTCGAAATGGGTGTTGGTCGTCCGGAAGTGATCATCCGTATGGTTGACGGCGTGAAGCACGAACCGTACGAAAACGTGACCATCGACCTGCCGGAAGAATCCCAAGGTTCGATCATGGAACAGATCGGTATCCGTAAAGGCGACCTGACCAACATGGTTCCGGATGGCAAGGGCCGTGTGCGCCTTGAGTACAACATCCCGGCTCGTGGCTTGATCGGTTTCCGTAACGAGTTCCTGACCCTGACCTCCGGTGCAGGCATCCTGACCTCGATCTTCGACCGTTACGACGTGATGAAGTCCGGCGACATGTCCGGCCGTCAGAACGGCGTGCTGGTTTCGGTAGCTACCGGTAAGGCGCTGACTTACTCGCTGGAAACCCTGCAAGCTCGCGGCAAACTGTTCCTGGGTCACGGTGAAGACGTGTACGAAGGTCAAATCGTCGGCATCAACAGCCGCGACAACGACCTGGGCGTTAACCCAACCAAAGGCAAGAAGCTCGACAACATGCGTGCTTCGGGTAAAGACGAAACCATCGCTCTGGTTCCGCCTATTCGCTTCACCCTGGAGCAGGCTCTGGAATTCGTTCAAGAAGACGAATTGTGCGAAGTCACTCCTAAGTCCATCCGTCTTCGTAAGAAGATCCTGGGCGAAAGCGAGCGTACCCGCGCTGCGAAAAAAGCTGGTAACTAAGTCTTTTAGTTAGCTGCAAAAAAACGCCCCCGACCGCAAGGTCGGGGGCGTTTTTTTATGCCTGCAATATCTGTAGTGACTGCGACGGCCTCATCGCGGGCAAGCCCGGCTCCCACATTTTGATATGTGCACACATTCAACTGTGGGAGCTGGCTTGCCTGCGATAGGGCCCTCAAGGCCCCCACAAAAATTTGGATCAGAACTTATCGAGTGTCCGATGATTGGTCTCGCGCACCACTTCCTTCGGCTTGTACGCGCAATACCCCGGACGCGGTCCGATTTTCGGGTGATTGCGGCAAGTATCCGGGCGCTTGTCATAAATAGTGCAGAAGCGGCTCTTACGATCCAGGTACAGGCAATCGTTGTTGCTCATGCGCTGCAGGGTGAAGATCTCGGATTTGGCATTGAAGCGCTCGACGATACCTTCCTTCTGCAAGCGCTTGGCGATGTTCTTCGGCGGGTCGCCACGCTCGAATTCATCGACGATGCCGATGCGGATCAGGTCCTTGATCTTCACCTCAACCGGCAGGGTGCAGCAGCTCGACACACAGCCGCCACACATATGGCTTGAGTATTTCTGCCAGGTCTCGAGACGGTCGAGTTCCGCGGCGGCGATCAGTTGAGGCTTCATCAGGTTTCCAAGAGGGGTGTTATCCGGCGCGGGATCATACCGGAACTGGTGGTTTTTTGAACAATATCTTCCAGGTTTCAGCTCGAAGGCTGTGACGGGCCACAAACGGGCACGGCCCCTGCATCTAAATCATGCAAAGGTGAATGAGTTAAAAAACTGCCGAACCAGAGCGTCTACCGTCTGTCAGACCGTCTAGGCTCTAGCAACTCCTTCTATCTCGCCCGAGGTCGCATCGATGTCTCAGGAACCGCTTGTACGAGAAGCAGAGGTAGCCGCATTTCGCGATGCCGTCTTGACCAAACTGACCTATGCGGTGGGCAAGGACCCCGATCATGCCTTCGACCACGACTGGTTCGAAGCTATCGCACTGGCCGCCCGCGACCACATGGTCGACCACTGGATGGACCACACGCGACACATCTACCGCAAGGGACAGAAGCGGGTCTATTACCTCTCGCTGGAATTCCTGATCGGCCGTCTGCTCTACGACAGTCTGAGCAACCTCGGCTTGCTGGACGTGGCCCGTGAGGCCATGAGTGAGCTCGGTGTGGACATGGAGCGCATTCGCCTGCTGGAGCCCGACGCGGCCCTGGGCAACGGTGGTCTTGGCCGCCTGGCGGCGTGCTTCATGGAAAGCATGTCGACACTGGGCATTGCCGGCCACGGCTATGGTATTCGTTATGAGCATGGGCTGTTCCGCCAGGCAATTGTCGACGGCTGGCAGCAGGAACAAACCGAACGCTGGCTGGATTTCGGCAACCCTTGGGAGTTCGAGCGCGCCGAAGTGATCTACCCGATCGGCTTTGGCGGTGGTGTGGAAACCGTGCTGGACGCGTCCGGCAAGTCGATTCAGGTGTGGTCACCGAATGAAACTGTACGCGCGGTAGCGTATGACACCCCGGTGGTCGGCTGGCGCGGCGCAAGTGTCAACACCTTGCGCCTGTGGCGTGCCCGTGCGGTGGAAGACCTGCACCTGGAACGCTTCAACGCCGGTGACCACCTGGGCGCTGTCGCCGAAGTGGCCCGCGCCGAAAGCATCTCCCGAGTGCTCTACCCGGCCGACAGCACCGAAGCGGGGCAGGAACTGCGCCTGCGCCAGGAATACTTCTTCGTTTCCGCCTCGTTGCAGGACTTGCTGCGTCGCCACAAAAACATGCACGGCTCGGTGCTGAGCCTGGGCGAACACGCGGCCATCCAGCTCAACGACACGCACCCGTCGATTGCGGTGGCCGAGTTGATGCGCCAGTTGGTGGACCTGCACGACATCCCGTGGGATGCCGCCTGGGACGTGACCGTCGAAACCCTGTCGTACACCAACCACACCTTGCTCCCCGAGGCTTTGGAAACCTGGCCGGTCGGCCTGATGGAACGCATGCTGCCGCGGCACATGCAGATCATCTACCTGATCAATGCCCAGCACATCGACTCGCTCCGGGCCAAAGGCATCCACGACTTCGACGTACTGCGCGCCGTCTCGTTGATCGAGGAAGACAACGGCCGCCGCGTACGCATGGGCAACCTGGCGTTCCTCGGCTCCCACAGCGTGAACGGCGTGTCGGGCCTGCACACCCAACTGATGCGCAGCACGGTGTTCTCTGAACTGCACAAGCTCTACCCGGACCGCATCAATAACAAAACCAACGGCATTACGTTTCGCCGCTGGTTGTTCCAGGCGAATCCAAAACTCACCGCGATGCTGGTGGAAGCGCTGGGTCCGGACATTCTCGACAACACCGAAACCCGTCTGGTTGAGCTGGAAACCTTCGCCGAGAAGCAAGCGTTCCGCAAAGCCTTCGCCGAGCAGCGTCTGCATAGCAAAAGGGCGCTGGCCGACATCATTCACGAGCGCCTGGGGGTTTCGGTCAACCCGGCGGCGATGTTCGATGTGCAGGTCAAACGGATCCACGAGTACAAGCGCCAGCTGTTGAACCTGCTGCACACCGTCGCGCTGTACCAGGCGATCCGTGCCGAGCCGGGCACCGATTGGGTGCCGCGGGTGAAGATATTCGCCGGCAAGGCAGCGGCCAGCTATCACCAGGCCAAGCTGATCATCAAGCTGACCAACGACATCGCCCGCACCGTCAACAACGACCCCACCGTGCGTGGGTTGCTCAAGGTGGTGTTCCTGCCCAACTACAACGTCAGCCTGGCGGAAAGCATCATTCCGGCGGCTGACCTGTCGGAGCAGATTTCCACTGCCGGCTTTGAGGCGTCGGGCACCAGCAACATGAAGTTCGGCCTCAACGGTGCACTGACCATCGGCACCATGGACGGCGCCAACGTCGAGATGCACGAGCGTGTCGGCGCGGATCACATGTTTATCTTCGGCCTCAGTGCCGAGCAGGTTGAAGCGCGCAAGCATGCCGGAGAGTTCAATGCCGGGCCAGACGTTGCCGCGTCTCATCGCTTGAATGACGTACTGCAAGCGATTCGCGGCGGGGTGTTCTCGCCGGATGATCCGGGCCGTTATGCCGGGTTGGTGGATTCGCTGATCGACTACGACCGCTTCCTGGTCTGTGCCGACTTTGATTCCTACTGGGATGCCCAGGCGCGGGTCGAGGCTCATTGGCACGATTCCAAGGAATGGTGGCGCTCGGCGGTGCTCAATACCGCGCGCATGGGGTGGTTCTCGTCGGACCGGACCATCCGGGAGTATGCGACGGAGATCTGGAAAGCGTTGGATTAGACACCGCAATACAAAATGTGGGAGCGGGCTTGCTCGCGAAGGCGGTGGACCAGTCGACAAATTTGTGACTGATCCACCGCCTTCGCGAGCAAGCCCGCTCCCACATGGGGTCCGTGTCGATATACTGAGCATCGCCTTTGCCCGCTTCGGGCTGCTTAGGGATATCCACCATGCAATGGATTTTCATGCTGATTGGCCTGGTGCTCGGCTGGACGCTCGATGAGTCGTTCAGTGATGCGGGCATTGGTGCGTTGCTCGGTTTGGGCATTGGCCAGGCGATTCGCCTGTCGATGCTTGCCTCGCGTACGGAGGAGCAAGGCCGTCAGCTGGAGTCGGCCCGGAACGCCCTGAAGGTGGTCGAGCAACGCCTGGCTCTGCTGGAAAGGCCTGCCGCCGTTGAAGCCCCTGAACCTGTCTTTGTCGAAGAGCCGCTGCCGGTAGCGGCGCCGCCCGAACTCGTCTGGGAATTACCCGCCGAACTGGAACCTGCCTACGCAACCGTGGCGGCCGAGCCCAGCCAGCCATTGCCGGCTGACGTGTGGAGGGCTGAGCCGAGCGCCAGCATTCCTGAACAACCCGCCGCGCCTGCGTTACCTCGCGGCCCCAACTTCATCGAACGCGCCATCAGCGGTGCCCGCAACTGGCTGTTCGGTGGCAACACCGTGCTGCGGGTCGGCGTGGTGCTGTTGTTCCTCGGCCTGGCGTTCCTGCTGCGTTATGCCACTGAAGGCATGGTGGTGCCGATCGAGCTGCGTTATGCCGGTGTTGCCGGCTGTGCGTTGGCCTTGCTGGGCCTGGGTTGGTGGCTGCGGCTGCGCAATAGCAACTACGGGTTGATGCTGCAAGGCACCGGTATTGCCGTGTTGTACCTGACGGTATTCGCCGCGATGCGCCTGCATCCGTTGCTTGATCCCGGTGCAGCCCTCGGCTTGCTGGTGGCTGTCACGGTGTTCTCGGCGATCCTGGCGATTACCCAGGACGCCCTCGGCCTGGCCTGCGCCGCCGCCCTCGGCGGTTTTGCCGCGCCTATCCTTACGTCTACCGGCGCCGGTAATCATGTGGCGCTGTTCAGTTACTTCGCCCTGCTTAACGCGGGCATTCTCGCCATCGCCTGGTTCAAGGCCTGGCGCCTGCTCAACCTGATCGGCTTTGTCGGCACCTTCGGTATCGGCTTCGCTTGGGGCATGCGCTCTTATACGCCGGAGTTGCTGTGGAGCACCGAGCCGTTCCTGATTCTATTTTTCCTGATGTACCTGGGCATCGGCCTGTTGTTCGCCCGGCGCAAGTTGCTGGAGATGCGCGACGCGCCGGACGATGACAGCCGTGGCGCGCTGCTGCGTTGGTCAGCGGCCAAAGGTGATTACGTTGACGGCAGCATGCTGTTCGGTCCGCCGCTGGTGGGCTTCGGTTTGCAGTTTGCGCTGGTGCAGCACCTGGAGTTTGCCGCCGCGTTCAGCGCGCTGGCCCTGGGCATTATCTACATGGGCCTGGCCCGTTTGTTGAGCGGCGGGCGCGCCCTGCTGCTGGCGGAAACCTGCCTGGCGCTGGGCGTGATCTTTGCCAGCCTGGCGATTCCCCTGGGCCTCGACGTACGCTGGACCGCGGCGGCCTGGGCCGTGGAAGGCGCCGGGATCTTCTGGCTCGGCCTGCGCCAGCAACGGCCGTTGGCGCGGGCGTTTGGCTTGCTGTTGCAAGTCGGCTCCGCGCTGGCTTTCCTCAGCGAATTGCGGGTGGGCGAGACCAGTCTGTTGGATGGCGCACCGTTGGGTGCGTTGTTGCTGGGTGCGGCATTGCTGTTCAGTTTCTTCCAGTTGCGCAAGGCGCCGGTGGAGCAAGCGGCGCAGTGGGAGCGTCGTGGCTTGCCGGTGTTGGCCAGCGTCGGCCTGGGTTTCTTGTATCTGCTTGCGCCGCTGTTGCTGTCGACCCAAGGCACCGCCATCAGTTGGGCGATAGCGGGTCTTGCGACCCTGCTGGTCGGGCTGCGCATCGGCTCGCGCACGTTCCTCTTTACCGCGTTTGCCGTGCAACTGCTGGGTGGGGCGCTATTCCTGCTGCGGTTGCGGACGGGCGCCGATTCCGGCGCGGTGTTCAGTGCGGGTTGGAGCGGGCTGCTCACGGCTTCGCTGATTGGCCTGGCGTTGATTGGCGGCATGCTGCTGGCCGCGCGGGACACCATGGTGCGCAGCGATGCGCGGTTGTTGCGTGGCCTGTCGGTGGTGTTGCTGGCCGGGCTGGTGCTGATCAACCTGGCGGTGCTGTTCGTGCTGCCGTGGGAAACCGCCAGCGGCGTGTGGGCGGCCAGTGGTTTGTTGATCATCTGGCTGAGCCTGTATCTGCAACAACGCGTCAGTTTTATCTTCGGGTTGTTGCTGCAAGTGATCGGTGGCGCTTCGTTCCTGATCGCGGTGCCGGACCTGCTCGGGCCGCTGGCCAGCGAGGGTTTGCGTCCTTTGGGCCATAGCGGTTTCTGGACGCCAATGGTGCTCGGGCTGGCAGCGCTGGTCGGTGCCTGGCGCTTGCAGCGCCGGCCACATGCACCGGTGTTCGAAACGCTGAGTTTGCAGCGGCTGTCCGACGTGCTGCTGGTGTGGGGCGCGGGCTGGTGGACGCTGGCGTTGGTCAGTGAAGTGCTGCGTTTTGCGCCGTCGATGCTGCAAGGTACCTGGCTATTGGCGGTGGCGGCGGTGAGTGTGGCGATCTGGGCCGTATTGGCCTTGCGGCTGCAATGGGCGTCGCTGGGCTTGCTTTGCACGCTGTTGATGCCGGCGGCGGGCGTGGTGTTGCTGGGCGCGTGGGGCTCGCGTTATCACCCGGCGGCGAATTTCGCCTGGCTGGCGTGGGCAGCGGTATTTGCGGTGCACTTCATGTCGCTGCGGCGCCTGGCGTTGGTCATCCCGGAAAAAGCCCTGGGCGCCGCGCACGTGCTCGGTTGCTGGCTGCTGATCGGCGTGCTGGCGCTGGAGTTGCGCTACGGCCTGTTGCTGCTGTCCGAGGAATACAACGCCTGGCGCTGGCTGGGCTGGGCGATTCTGCCGAGCCTGTATCTGGTGCTGGCCGCTGCGCCGCGCAGTTGGCCGTGGCCGGTGTCGGCGTACCCACGCGAGTACCGGTTGTATGCCGCGCTGCCGTTGGCGGTGCTGATGCTCGGCTGGTTCTGGCTGGCGAATATCTTCAGCGACGGCACCGCCGAGCCGTTGCCTTATGTACCGCTGCTTAACCCGTTGGATCTGGGATTGTTGTTCGCACTGCTGGGTGTGTACCTATGGTCTCGCAGTGCCGCACCAGAACGCGGGCCGCGCGCCGAGCTGGTCGCCCAGGCGGTCGCCGGTGCGTCGTTGTTCGCCTTCTTCACCGCGCTGGTGATGCGCACGGCTCACCATTGGGGCGGCGTGCCGTTCCATCTGGATGCGTTGCTGGAGTCGATGCTGGTGCAGGCCGGGTTGTCGATCGTCTGGACCTTGATTGCCCTGAGCCTGATGATCGGTGGCCATCTGCGTCACCGGCGTGAGGTGTGGTTGATCGGTGCGGCGTTGATTGCCGTGGTGGTCGCCAAATTGTTCTTCGTCGAATTGAGCAACCGCGGCGGGCTGGCGCGGATCGTATCGTTTATCGGTGTGGGCGGGCTGTTGCTGGTGGTGGGCTATTTCGCCCCGCTGCCGCCCAAGCGCCCCGAGCCGGTGGTTGAAACTGAAGGAGTGGCCTCTTGATGGGCAAGCTGAGTGTGGCGCTTTTGGGGTTGTGCACTACGTTATCGGCCTGGGCCCAGGAAACGCCCGCCGACTTCACCACGCGGGTGCCGCTGACGGTCAGTGGTGGAGGCCCGTGGTACCGCCTGGAGCTGCCGTTGGCGGTGCAATTGAGCGCCCGTCAGGCCGACCTGAGTGATGTGCGGGTGTTCAACGCAGCCGGCGAACCCCAGGCCTACGCGCTGGCGCGGCAGTCGGTGCGAAGCACCGAAAGCCGCAGCCTGTCCAACGTGAAGTGGTTCCCGCTGTACGCCGCGGCCGACTCCGCTGAAGCCGTGCCCAGCGTGCGTGTGCAATCCACTTCCACCGGCACGTTGGTGCAAGTGCAGCCGCCTAGCCAATTGGAGGCAGGCGAAGAGGTCCTGCGCGGCTGGTTGCTCGACGCCAGTGGGATCAAGGCGCCGTTGCAGCAACTGGTCCTCGACTGGACCAGTGAGCGCGACGGCTTCCAGCGTTTCAGCATCGAAGCCAGCGACGACTTGCAGCACTGGCGTGCCTGGGGCGAAGGGCAGGTGGCGCGACTGTCGTTTGCCGATGAGCGGGTCGAGCAGCACGAAGTGAGTTTGCCTGGGCAGTCGGCGCGGTACCTGCGCCTGCTCTGGAAAGGCCAGGCCGCACCGACACTGACGTCGGCGCAGTTGGAGAGTGTCAGCGCCCATAGCCTGCCGTTGCCGCTGGTGTGGTCGCAGCCATTGTCGGGCAGCCGTCTCAAGGCCGGGGAATACAGCTGGCAGTTGCCCAGCGCACTGAATGTCGAACGTCTGCGTATCGACCTGAGCCAACCCAACAGCCTCGCACCGGTCACTCTGTCGGGCCGCCGAGAGAGCAATCAGGCCTGGCAGCCTTTGAGCAGTGGCTTACTCTATCGACTGACGCAAAATGGCCAGGACGTTTTACAGAACGAATTGCAGTTGCCCGGGCAGGCCGTTGCGCAGCTCAAGCTCAACGTGGACGAACGCGGCGGTGGCTTGGGTGTGGAGGCGCCGACGCTGAGCTTTGCGGTGCGGGCCACGCAGTTGGTTTTTCTGGCACGGGGCGAGCCACCGTTCACGTTGGCGTTGGGCAATCCGTCGGTGAAAGGCGCGAATTTGCCGCTGTCGACGTTGATCCCGGATTACAGTGCTGAACGCTTCGCCACGCTTGGGCAGGCCAACGTGGCGGGCGAAGCGGTGGTGACTTCGCCTGCGGTTGCGACCCCTGTTGATGCCGGGCCGAACTGGAAAAAGCTCGGTCTTTGGGCCGTGCTGCTGCTCGGTGTGGCGGCGCTGGGCGCCATGGCCTACAGTTTGCTGCGCAAGCCGCCGGTGGCACGTTAAATAAAGTCCATGAACTCTATTGGGTTTAAATCCTCTGATAGGAGGAAATACGCCCCGACTCGCGTTAAACTGCGCGGGTTTTTAGCCCCCACTTTCCGGAGCCTTCCATGTCCCGCGTTACCCTGAGTCGCTATTTGATCGAGCAGACCCGCAGCAACAACACGCCTGCCGATCTGCGCTTCCTTATCGAAGTGGTGGCGCGTGCTTGCAAGGAAATCAGCCACGCCGTCTCCAAAGGCGCGTTGGGTGGTGTCCTGGGCAGCATGGGCACTGAAAACGTACAAGGCGAAGTGCAGAAGAAACTCGACGTGATTTCCAACGAAATCCTGCTGGAAGCCAACGAATGGGGTGGTCACCTGGCCGGCATGGCGTCCGAGGAAATGGACAATGCCTACCAGATCCCGGGCAAGTACCCGAAAGGCGCCTACCTGCTGGTATTCGACCCATTGGACGGTTCGTCGAACATCGACATCAACGCGCCGGTTGGCACCATCTTCTCGGTACTGCGTTGCCCGAACGAATACCTGAGCCAGAACGAAGCCCTGAACGAAAAGGCCTTCCTGCAGCCAGGCACCGAGCAGGTCGCTGCCGGTTACGCGATCTACGGCCCGCAGACCATGCTGGTGCTGACCCTGGGCGACGGCGTCAAAGGCTTCACCCTGGACCGTGAAATGGGCAGCTTCGTGCTCACCCACGAAGACATCACCATTCCTGTGTCCACCCAGGAATTTGCGATCAACATGTCCAACCAGCGCCACTGGGAAGAGCCGGTCACTCGCTATGTAAGCGAGCTGATGGCCGGCGAAGAAGGTCCGTTGAAGAAGAACTTCAACATGCGCTGGGTGGCTGCGATGGTTGCCGACGTGCACCGTATCCTGACCCGTGGTGGCTTGTTCATGTACCCACGTGACAGCCGTGAGCCCTCCAAACCGGGCAAGCTGCGCCTGATGTACGAAGCCAACCCGATGTCGTTCCTGGTTGAACAGGCGGGCGGTGCGTCCACCGACGGCCACCAGCGCATCCTCGACATCCAGCCTGAAGGCCTGCACCAGCGTGTGGCGGTGTTCCTGGGGTCGAAGGAAGAAGTTGAGCGTGTGACCGGCTACCACAAGGCGTAAGTCTTTGCGGTAAGCAAAAGCCCCGAAACGTTTCAGCGTTTTCGGGGCTTTTTTGTTTTCGCTCGTCGGGAACCAGACACCCCTTTTCCCTTCTAAGCTTCTGGCAGACCCCCAAGCTGCTTCGTCTCTCCAGGAGTTATTCCATGTCGTTACGCCGTCTCGCCCTGTTGTCGTTTTGCGTGCTTCTGGCCGCTTGCAGCAAGGTCACCCAAGAAAATTACGCAAAACTGTCGGCCGGCATGCCCAAGGCCGAAGTGGAGTCGTTGCTGGGTAAGCCGACTGATTGCTCTGGCGCGCTGGGTATGTCCAGTTGCACCTGGGGCGATAAAAACAGCTTTATCAGCGTGCAATACGCCGGTGACAAAGTACTGATTTTTTCCGGGCAAGGCCTGAAGTAAACCGGGGCGAAAGCCTGCGGGAGAAAAACAACATGATGCGTTTCGTTCTATACCTCTGCGCCAGCCTGTTTTTGGCGGGCTGCGCCAGCCATTCTGGCGATGATCTGCAACCCAAGACTGTCGGCAGCGTCAACCTCAAGCGTTACCAGGGCACCTGGTATGAATTGGCCCGTTTGCCGATGTACTTCCAGCGCAATTGCGCACAGTCCGAAGCCCGCTACACGCTGTTGCCCGACGGCAATATGTCGGTATTCAACCGCTGCCTGACGCCTGAGTGGAAATGGCAAGAAGCCAAGGGCACGGCCACGCCGCAGGTCGCCGGCAGGACCGACAAACTGTGGGTGGAATTCAATAACTGGTTCACCTCGCTGTTGCCGGGCGTGGCCAAGGGCGATTACTGGGTGCTGTACGTCAGCGATGACTACAAGACCGCCATTGTCGGCAGCCCTAGCCGGCGCTACATGTGGTTATTGTCGCGCACGCCGACGGTCAGCGCCGACACCCGCGAAGACCTGCTGAGCAGGGCGCGACAACAGGGGTATGACACCACGCGCTTGATCTGGCGTACGTCGGACAAGCAGATGGCGAAGACTTCGCAGTAACGGAAGAACGCCATCGTTCCAATGTGGGAGCTGGCTTGCCTGCGATAGCGGTGTTGGATTCACCATCGCTATCGCAGGCAAGCCAGCTCCCACATTTTGTTATGTGTCGTCTGTTAGCCCAGCAAATCCCGCAGGACCTGGGTAAACGCCCGGCTGCTGTCTTCTTCGGCGGCGTGATGCCCGTCGCGAATCACCCACTGGCCGTTCACCAGCACATCCCGCACCTGGCGATCACCACCGGCAAACAGCCAGCGATTGAGAATCCCGTCTTCGTTTGCCGTCGCCAGGTACGGATCGTTGCCATCCAGCACCAGCCAGTCCGCACGCTTGCCGACTTCCAGGCGCCCAATCGGCTGCCCCAGCGCTTCGGCACCGCCGTCCAGCGCGGCATCGAACAGCGTACGGCCGACCATCGGTTGATCGCTGCGATACAGCCGGTTGCGCCGCTGGTCCCGCAGCCGCTGCCCATATTCCAGCCAGCGCAATTCTTCCACCACGCTCAGCGATACATGGCTGTCGGAACCAATCCCCATGCGCCCGCCTTGGGCCAGGAAGTCCACCGCCGGGAAAATTCCGTCCCCCAGGTTGGCTTCAGTGGTCAGGCACAGCCCGGCAATCGCCCGGCTCTTGGCCATCAACGTCACTTCTTCCGGGTTGGCGTGGGTGGCGTGCACCAGGCACCAGCGCTGATCCACTTCAACATGGTCATACAACCATTGCAGCGGACGCTGGCCGCTCCAGGCCAGGCAGTCGTCGACTTCCTTTTGCTGCTCGGCGATATGGATATGCACCGGGCACGTCTTGTCGCTGGCGGCCAGCACGTCGCTGATCTGTTGGGGTGTTACCGCGCGCAGCGAGTGGAAGCACAGGCCCAGCTGTTGCGCCGGTTGCGCAGCCAGAATCGGTTGCAGGCGTGATTGCAGGTTCAGGTAATGCTCGGTGCTGTTGATAAAGCGTCGCTGGCCTTCGTTGGGTGCCTGGCCGCCAAAACCGGAGTGGCTGTAGAGCACCGGCAGCAAGGTCAGGCCGATACCGCTGCTGGCGGCGGCCTGGCTGATTTGTTGCGACAGCTCGGCGGGGTCTGCATAAGGCTGGCCGCTGACGTCGTGGTGCACGTAGTGAAATTCGGCCACCGAGGTGTAGCCGGCCTTGAGCATTTCGATATACAGCTGGCGCGCGATGATCTGCAGTTGGTCGGGGCTGATCTTGCCAACCATCCGGTACATCAGGTCACGCCAGGTCCAGAAGCTGTCATTCGGGTTGCCGGCCACTTCCGCCAGCCCGGCCATCGCCCGCTGGAACGCGTGGGAATGCAGGTTCGGCATGCCCGCCAGCACCGGGCCCCTGAGCCGTTCGGCACCGTCTGCACTGGCGTTGGGCTCAACCTTGATCAGCAGGCCATCGGCGCTGACTTCAAGACGTACATCGTTGGCCCATCCATTAGGCAGCAGCGCGCGTTCGGCAAAGAAAGCGGACATGATTCAGGCACCCCGGTCGTGTGTTTATTTGTATATACATATACAGACGTTTGCCTGCTCGGTAAACTCCGGCAAGCTATGCTTCTTTTTCACCTACAAGGATTTCTCGTGCCGACTCCGCCTGCCAAGTCTCCACTGGCTGCCCACATGGACGAAAGTCCGGCGCCCTTGTACGCCCGCGTCAAACAGATGATCAGCCAGCAGATTCTCAACGGCAATTGGCCGCCGCATTATCGCGTGCCGTCGGAAAGCGAACTGGTCAACCAGCTGGGCTTCAGCCGCATGACCATCAACCGCGCGCTGCGCGAATTGACCGCCGAAGGCCTGCTGGTGCGCATGCAAGGTGTGGGCACCTTTGTCGCCGAGCCCAAGAGTCAATCGGCGCTGTTTGAAGTGCACAACATTGCCGATGAGATCGCCTCTCGCGGTCATCGTCATACGTGCAAAGTCATCACCCTCGGTGAAGAAGCCGCCGGTTCCGAGCGCGCTGTCGCCCTGGAAATGCGCGAAGGCGGTCGGGTGTTCCACTCGTTGATCGTGCACTACGAAAACGACATCCCGGTGCAAATCGAAGACCGCTTCGTCAACGCCCTGGTCGCGCCGGAATACCTGCAGCAGGATTTCACCCAGCAAACGCCTTATGCCTACCTCAACCAGGTGGCGCCGCTGACCGAAGGCGAGCACGTGGTGGAGGCAATCCTGGCCGACGCCGATGAATGCACGTTGCTGCAAATCGAAACCAGCGAGCCATGCCTGTTGATTCGCCGCCGCACCTGGTCTGGCCGCCAGCCGGTCACGGCTGCGCGTTTGATCCACCCCGGTTCCCGTCATAGCCTGGAAGGACGTTTCAGTAAATGAGTTCGATGAAAGTCTGGCGCGCCGCCGATTACATCCGCATGCCGTGGAAAAACGGTGGCGGCAGCACTGAAGAAATCACCCGTGACGCGGGCGAGGGCCTGGACGGTTTCGGCTGGCGCCTGTCGATTGCCGATATCGCCGAGTCGGGCGGGTTCTCCACCTTTGCCGGGTACCAGCGGATCATCACCGTGCTGCAAGGCTCGGGCATGGTGCTGACGGTGGACGGCGAGGAACAACTCGGGTTGTTACCGCTGCAGCCATTCCCGTTCAAGGGTGACAGCCAGGTGGCCTGCCGCTTGATCGGCGGGCCGATCCGCGATTTCAACCTCATCTATTCGCCGCAACGCTATCAAGCGCGGTTGCAATGGATGGACGGTACGCAGCGCTTCTTCAGCGCCGCCCACACCGTGCTGGTGTTCAGCGTGGCCGATGAAGTGAAGGTGCTCGGTGAGCGGCTGAACCGTCACGATTGCCTGCAACTGGACGGTAACACCGGCCTGCTGGACGTCAGCGTCACCGGCCGTTGCTGCGTCATCGAACTGACTGCACGGGCTTGAACAAGTGGGGGCTTCCCCCCACATCGTGTTTCCAAGACCCCGCACCAACTTGTTACCGAATGCCCCAGCATGGCGCAAAAGCCTGCCTGAGTAACAAGCCTCCCTCGCTGTAAAAACCTCCTGCAAGAAAATTCATCAAGCTGCTAAGCCTTGTTCTTAAAGGCTTGCGCTCCCGTTCGCAAAAAATCTGCAGCGGCCCTCAGCCAAGTTGGCCGCTTGATTGCATATGCTTGTATGTACAAGTAAAGATGTGTGCGTAAGAGTCCATGAACATCCTCTTCGCACCAATCATGTTCGCGCATTGATCGTTGAGGAATTTTTTGTGACCAAGCCTACCAAGTACCGTGACGTTGAAATCCGCGCTGCCCGTGGCAACAAGCTCACCGCCAAAAGCTGGCTGACTGAAGCGCCGCTGCGCATGCTGATGAACAACCTCGACCCACAGGTGGCCGAGAACCCGAAAGAGCTGGTGGTGTACGGCGGCATCGGCCGGGCCGCGCGCAACTGGGAGTGCTACGACCAGATCGTCGAAAGCCTGACCAACCTCAACGACGACGAAACCCTGCTGGTGCAATCCGGCAAACCCGTCGGCGTATTCAAGACCCACAGCAACGCCCCGCGCGTACTGATCGCCAACTCCAACCTGGTGCCGCACTGGGCCAGCTGGGAACACTTCAACGAACTCGACGCCAAGGGCCTGGCCATGTACGGCCAGATGACCGCTGGCAGCTGGATCTACATCGGCAGCCAGGGCATCGTGCAGGGCACCTACGAAACCTTCGTCGAAGCTGGCCGCCAACATTACAACGATGACCTCAAGGGCCGTTGGGTCCTGACCGCCGGCCTCGGCGGCATGGGCGGCGCCCAGCCGCTGGCCGCCACCCTGGCCGGCGCGTGCTCGCTGAACATCGAATGCCAGCAGGTCAGCATCGATTTCCGCCTGAGCAGCCGCTACGTTGACGAGCAAGCCACCGACCTCGACGACGCCCTGGCGCGCATCGAGAAATACACCAAGGAAGGCCGCGCGATCTCCATCGCCCTGCTGGGCAACGCGGCGGAAATCCTGCCGGAACTGGTCAAGCGCGGCGTGCGCCCAGACATGGTCACCGACCAGACCAGCGCCCACGATCCGCTCAACGGCTACCTGCCCGCCGGCTGGACCTGGGACGAATACCGCGCCCGCGCCAAGACCGAACCGGCCGAGGTGATCAAGGCCGCCAAGCAATCCATGGCGGTGCACGTTCAGGCGATGCTGGACTTCCAGAAAATGGGCGTGCCGACCTTCGACTACGGCAACAACATCCGCCAGATGGCCCAGGAAGAAGGCGTGGAAAACGCCTTCGACTTCCCGGGTTTCGTACCGGCCTACATCCGCCCGCTGTTCTGCCGTGGCATCGGCCCGTTCCGCTGGGCTGCGCTGTCGGGCGACCCGCAAGACATCTACAAGACCGACGCCAAAGTCAAAGAGCTGATCCCGGACGACGCCCACCTGCACAACTGGCTGGACATGGCCCGCGAGCGCATCAGCTTCCAGGGCTTGCCGGCACGTATCTGCTGGGTTGGCCTGGGCCAGCGCGCCAAGCTCGGCCTGGCATTCAACGAAATGGTGCGCAGCGGCGAGCTGTCGGCGCCGATCGTGATTGGCCGCGACCACCTGGACTCCGGCTCGGTGGCCAGCCCCAACCGTGAAACCGAATCGATGCAGGACGGTTCCGACGCCGTGTCCGACTGGCCACTGCTCAACGCCTTGCTCAACACCGCCAGCGGCGCGACCTGGGTTTCGCTGCACCACGGCGGCGGCGTCGGCATGGGCTTCTCCCAGCACTCCGGCATGGTGATCGTCTGCGACGGTACCGACGAAGCGGCCGAGCGCATCGCCCGCGTACTGCACAACGACCCGGCCACCGGCGTGATGCGTCATGCCGATGCGGGTTACCAGATCGCCATCGACTGCGCCAAAGAGCAGGGCCTCAATCTCCCGATGATCAAGTAAAGACAGGCTCGGTCCTGTGGGAGCCGGGCTTGCCCGCGATGCAGACGACTCGGTTTTTCAGTAAGACCGAGGTGATGCCATCGCAGGCAAGCCAGCTCCCACAGAAGAGCAATCCGCATCCAGAACAATCCATCAGAGGTTGAACATAAATGGCTGTAACAGACGCTCGTGCAAGCACCACCCCGTTGATCGAAAGGCGTTCGATCGACTACATCCCGGAAGCGGAAAGACACGGCCGTCTATTGAGTCAGTTCACCCTGTGGTTGGGTGCCAACCTGCAAATCACCGCGATTGTCACCGGGGCCCTGGCCGTGGTGTTGGGCGGTGATGTGTTCTGGTCGTTGATCGGTCTGTTGATCGGTCAACTGCTGGGGGGCGGCGTCATGGCGCTGCACGCAGCTCAGGGCCCGCAATTGGGCTTGCCGCAAATGATCTCCAGCCGCGTGCAGTTTGGCGTGTATGGCGCGGTCATCCCGCTGGTGCTGGTGTGTCTCATGTACATCGGGTTCTCCGCCAGCGGCTCATTGCTGGCGGGGCAGGCGGTGGCGCAGTTGCTCCACGTCGAAGACTGGGTCGGCATCGTGTTGTTCGCGGGGCTGATTATGGTGTTCACGATCTTCGGCTACCGGGTGATCCACGGTATCGGTCGCATCGCCAGCGTGCTGGGGGTGGTTGCCTTCGTGTACCTGTTCTACAAGCTGCTGGCCGGTAACGACATCGGTGCGTTGCTGGGCAACAAGCATTTTTCCCTGAGCAGTTTCCTGCTGGCGATTTCCCTGTCGGCGTCCTGGCAGATTGCGTTCGGCCCTTACGTGGCGGACTACTCGCGCTATTTGCCACGCAGCACGCAAGCGTCGAAAACCTTCTGGGCCGTGGGCCTGGGTTCAGTGATCGGCGCGCAGGCTTCGATGGTGTTTGGTGTATTTGCAGCGGCCCTGGCCGGTTCGCAATTCGCTCACCACGAAGTGTCGTTTATCGTCGGCCTGGGCGGTACCGGGATCGTCGCCGCGCTGCTGTATTTCAGCATCGCCTTCGGCAAGGTCACCGTGACCACCCTGAATGCCTACGGCAGCTTCATGTCCATCGCGACGATAATCAGCGGCTTCCGTGGCAGCCGACATATCGGCAGTGGCACGCGCCTGTTGTACATCTTCGTCATGGTGTCGCTTGCCGCCGCGCTGGCGTTGTTGGGCAAGGACTCGTTCCTCAAGGATTTCTCCGCGTTCATCCTGTTCCTGCTGGCGTTTTTCACGCCCTGGAGCGCGATCAACCTGGTGGATTTCTACTGCATCACCAAAGAACGCTACGACATCCCGGCGCTGTCCAATCCCGACGGCCGCTACGGTCGCTGGAACCTGATGGGCATCAGCATCTACGTGTTTGGCGTGCTGATTCAGATGCCGTTCATCTCCACGCATTTCTACACCGGGCCACTGGTCGCCAGCCTCGGCGACACCGATATCTCCTGGATCATCGGCCTGGTGGTACCGGCTGCGCTGTACTACTGGGCTGCCAAGAAGTGGCACAGCGCAATACCTGAACACTTGATCCTGCCGGTAGAGCAGGGCGCTGCACCAACGACAAACGGGCTGGCTGCACAGGCCTGATGGGACGTGGACAGGGCAGGATGCCTACTGACTGCCGTAATCCATTTCAAGATTGGGAGCGTCACAACAATGAAAATGAATAAGACCCTGTTGGCCACTTTGCTTTCGGCAGGCTTGCTGGCTTCTGCTGGCGCCCAGGCGGCCGGTTGGTGCGAGTCCGGCAAACCGGTGAAATTTGCCGGTTTGAACTGGGAAAGCGGCATGTTGCTGACCGACATCCTGCAAACCGTGCTGGAAAAAGGCTATGACTGCAAAACCGACAGCCTGCCGGGTAACTCCATCACCATGGAAAACGCCCTGAGCAGCAATGACATCCAGGTATTCGCCGAGGAGTGGGTAGGCCGCAGCGAAGTCTGGAACAAGGCTGAGAAGGCCGGCAAGGTCGTCGGTGTCGGTGCTCCGGTCGTGGGTGCTGTCGAAGGTTGGTACGTGCCGCGCTATGTGATCGAAGGCGACGCCAAGCGCAAGCTGGAACCCAAGGCACCGGACCTGAAAAGCATCGCCGACCTGGCCAAATACGCCTCGGTGTTCAAGGACCAGGAAGAGCCGTCCAAGGGCCGTTTCTATAACTGCCCGGCCGGCTGGACCTGTGAGCTGGACAACAGCGAGATGCTGAAAAGCTATGGCCTGGAAAGCACCTACACCAACTTCCGCCCAGGCACCGGCCCGGCGCTGGATGCGGCGGTGTTGTCGAGCTACAAGCGTGGCGAGCCGATCCTGTTCTACTACTGGTCGCCAACCCCGTTGATGGGCCAGGTCGACTTGGTGAAGCTGGAAGAAAAGCCCGGTGTGGATAAAAGCGTGAGCATCAAGGTCGGTCTGTCCAAGACCTTCCACGAGCAAGCCCCGGAATTGGTGGCTGTGCTGGAGAAGGTCAACCTGCCCATCGACCTGCTGAACCAGAACCTGGGCCGCATGGCCAAAGAACGAATTGAATCACCAAAACTGGCGAAAATTTTCCTCAAGGAACATCCTGAAGTCTGGCACGCATGGGTGAGCGACGACGCAGCCAAGAAAATCGACGCGGCCTTGTAGGTTGAGCGTTTCCGGTTGCCCTCGCAGGCAACCGGACGCCCGGCCACAACCCACTGGATCGAGAGCACACTATGTTTCCTGAGAGTTTTACGTTTTCCATCGCCGATTGGGTCAACAGTTGGGTTGATTCGCTGGTGACCAACTACGGCGATGTGTTCCGGCACATCTCCGACACCCTGTTGTGGGCCATCGTCAATCTTGAAGGTGTGCTGCGCGCAGCACCCTGGTGGCTGATGCTGGCAATTGTCGGCGGTATCGCCTGGCACGCCACGCGCAAGGTCGTCACTACAGCGGTAATCGTCGGTTTGCTGTTCCTGGTGGGCGCTGTTGGCCTGTGGGACAAGCTGATGCAAACCCTGGCGCTGATGATGGTGGCCACGGTGATCTCGGTGCTGATCGGCATTCCCCTGGGAATATTGTCGGCCCGTAGCAATCGCCTGCGTTCGGTGCTGATGCCGCTGCTGGACATCATGCAAACCATGCCCAGCTTCGTGTACCTGATCCCGGTGCTGATGCTGTTCGGCCTGGGCAAGGTCCCGGCGATTTTCGCCACCGTGATCTACGCCGCTCCTCCACTGATTCGCCTGACCGACCTGGGCATTCGCCAGGTAGACGGCGAAGTCATGGAAGCGATCAACGCCTTCGGTGCCAACCGCTGGCAGCAACTGTTCGGCGTGCAACTGCCGCTGGCCCTGCCGAGCATCATGGCCGGGATCAACCAGACCACCATGATGGCCCTGTCGATGGTGGTCATCGCCTCGATGATCGGTGCTCGTGGCCTGGGTGAAGATGTATTGGTCGGTATCCAGACGCTTAACGTTGGACGTGGCCTTGAAGCCGGTCTGGCGATCGTGATTCTCGCAGTGGTCATCGACCGCATTACCCAGGCCTATGGTCGTCCACGGCATGAGGCGAGCAAATGACTACCGTCAGCAAGATTGAAGTCAAAAACGTATTCAAGATCTTCGGCAATCGTTCCAAGGAAGCGCTGGCGCTGATTGGCCAGGGCAAGACCAAGGACCAGGTGCTGGCCGAGACCGGTTGCGTGGTGGGTGTGAACGACCTGTCCCTGAGCATCGGCACCGGCGAGATCTTCGTGATCATGGGCCTGTCGGGTTCCGGCAAGTCGACCCTGGTGCGCCACTTCAACCGCCTGATCGACCCCACCAGTGGCGCAATCCTGGTGGACGGCGAAGACATCCTGCAACTGGACATGGAAGCCCTGCGCCAATTCCGCCGGCACAAGATCAGCATGGTGTTCCAGAGCTTCGGCCTGCTGCCCCACAAGAGCGTGGTGGACAACGTCGCCTACGGTCTGAAAGTGCGCGGCGAAACCAAGCAAGTGTGCACCGAGCGTGCGCTGCACTGGATCGAAACCGTGGGCCTCAAAGGCTACGAAAACAAATACCCGCACCAGCTCTCCGGCGGCATGCGCCAACGGGTGGGCCTGGCTCGCGCCCTGGCGGCCGACACCGACATCATCCTGATGGACGAAGCGTTCAGTGCCCTCGACCCGCTGATCCGTGCCGAGATGCAGGACCAGTTGCTGGAGCTGCAAAAAACCCTGCACAAGACCATCGTCTTTATCACCCACGACCTCGACGAGGCCGTGCGCATCGGCAACCGCATTGCGATCCTCAAGGACGGCAAGCTTATCCAGGTCGGCACGCCCCGGGAAATCCTGCATTCGCCGGCGGATGAATATGTGGACCGGTTTGTTCAGCGGCGGGCTGCGGTGGTTTGACCCGCGATGTGTGGTGAGTTGACTGGCGCTATCGCAGGCAAGCCAGCTCCCACATTTGAAATGCATTCCCCTGTGGGAGCGGGCTTGCCCGCGAAGAGGCCGGTAAGGCTGCACAAGAATTGAAGAAGGTACAACGATGTCCCAGGCTGAAAAAATCATCATCGCTGACGCCCCGATGCGTTGGCAGGACGTGGTCGCCGTGGCCCGCCACGGTGCGATCCTCGAACTCTCGGGCCACGCCTGGGCTCGCATCGACAATGCCCAGGCCATCGTCCAGCGCATCGTCAGCAGCGGCGAGCGCGCCTACGGTATCAACACCGGCCTGGGCGCCTTGTGCAATGTGTCGCTCAAGGACGAACAGCTGAGCCGGCTGTCGCGCAACACCTTGCTCAGCCATGCCTGCGGCGTCGGCGCGCCACTGAGTGTGGAGCAAACCCGCGCGATCATTTGCGCGGCGATCATCAACTACAGCCACGGCAAATCCGGCCTGCATCCGCAGGTGGTGCATTCGCTGCTGGGGCTGCTCAACCATGGCATCACGCCGCAAGTGCCGTCCCAGGGCTCGGTGGGTTACCTGACCCACATGGCGCACATTGGCGTCGCCTTGCTCGGCGTCGGCGACGTCAGCTACCGGGGCCGTATCGTTCCGGCGCATCAGGCGCTGACCGAAGAAGGTTTGCAGCCGGTGGTGCTCGGTGCCAAGGACGGGCTGTGCCTGGTCAATGGCACGCCATGCATGACCGGCCTCAGTTGCCTGGCCTTGGCGGATACGCACCGCCTGCTGCAATGGGCCGACGTAATCGGTGCCATGAGTTTTGAAGCCCAGCGTGGCCAGATCGACGCCTTCGACGAAGAAATCATTGCCCTCAAACCGCACCCGGGTATGCAGCAAGTGGGCATCAACCTGCGGGCGTTGCTGGACGGCAGTGAAGTGATCGCCAGCAGCAAAGGCATTCGTACCCAGGACGCCCTGAGCATCCGTTCGATTCCCCAGGTGCACGGCGCCGCCCGCGACCAACTGGAGCACGCCACCCGCCAGATCGAAACCGAACTCAACGGCGCCACTGATAACCCACTGGTGCTCGGCACGCCGGACAACTACCGCGTGGTGTCCCAGGCCAACCCTCATGGGCAGTCTGTGGCCCTGGCGGCAGACATGTTGGCCATCGCCATGGCGGAAATCGGCTCCATCGCCGAGCGCCGCCTGGACCGCCTGATCAACCCGCACGTGAGTGGCTTGCCGGCGTTCCTGGTGAGCAACCCCGGGGTCAACTCCGGGATGATGATCGTGCAGTACGTCGCGGCCTCGCTGTGCGGGCAAAACCGCCAATTGGCGCAACCGGCGGTGCTCGACAACTTCGTCACCTCAGGCTTGCAGGAAGACCACCTGAGCATGGGCACCAACGCCGCGCTGAAGCTGTATTCGGTGCTGGAAAACGTCACCCAGATCCTCGCCATCGAGTACCTGCTGGCGGCCCAGGCGTTCGAATTTCTCCAGGAGCAACGCTTCGGCGCCGGCACCGACGCCGCCTGGGGTTTGTTGCGTGAACACGTCCCGGCCTACGACCAGGACCGCTGGCTGGCGCCGGATATCGCAGCCACCGCCGCGTTGCTCAAGGCTTCCGATTTGTTGAACCGTGTTTTACCGAATTTGCACTGAAACCTAATTCAAAAGGAGTATGAATGTGACTGCGCTAAATCTGATTCCAGGCCAACTGAGCCTTGCCCAACTGCGGGCCATCTACCAGCAGCCGGTAACCCTCAGCCTGGATGATAGCGCCTCGGCCCAGATCGAAGCCAGTGTCGCCTGTGTGGAGCAGATTCTCGCCGAGAACCGCACCGCCTACGGCATCAACACCGGTTTCGGCCTGCTGGCCTCGACTCGCATCGCCAGCGAAGACCTGGAAAACCTCCAGCGTTCCCTGGTGCTGTCCCACGCCGCTGGCGTGGGTGAGCCCATCAGCGATGCGCTGGTGCGGCTGGTCATGGTGCTCAAGGTCAACAGCCTGAGCCGTGGTTTCTCCGGGATTCGCCGGCAGGTCATCGACGCGCTGATCGCCCTGATCAACGCCGAGGTGTACCCGCACATTCCGTTGAAAGGTTCGGTGGGTGCCTCCGGTGACCTGGCGCCATTGGCCCACATGTCGCTGGTGCTGCTGGGCGAAGGCAAGGCCCGTTACAAAGGCGAATGGCTGGAAGCCACCGAGGCGCTGAAAGTCGCCGGCCTGACGCCGCTGACCCTGGCCGCCAAAGAAGGCTTGGCCCTGCTCAACGGCACTCAGGTGTCCACCGCTTATGCCCTGCGCGGCCTGTTCGAAGGCGAAGACCTGTTCGCCGGTGCATTGGCCTGTGGCGCCCTGACGGTGGAAGCCGTACTGGGTTCGCGCTCGCCGTTCGACGCACGCATTCACGCTGCCCGTGGCCAGCGTGGCCAGATCGACTCTGCGGCCGCATATCGCGCCCTGCTGGGTGACAGCAGCGAAGTGTCCCAATCCCACGAGAACTGCGACAAGGTCCAGGACCCGTACTCCCTGCGTTGCCAGCCGCAAGTCATGGGCGCCTGCCTGACCCAGTTCCGCCAGGCGGCCGAAGTGCTGGTGGTGGAAGCCAACGCCGTATCGGATAACCCGTTGGTGTTTGCGGCTGAAGGTGACGTGATTTCCGGCGGCAACTTCCACGCTGAACCGGTGGCCATGGCCGCCGACAACATGGCGTTGGCCATCGCGGAAATCGGCTCCCTGAGCGAGCGTCGTATCTCGTTGATGATGGACAAGCACATGTCGCAACTGCCGCCATTCCTGGTGGGCAACGGTGGTGTGAACTCCGGCTTCATGATCGCCCAGGTGACCGCGGCGGCATTGGCCAGCGAGAACAAGGCGCTGGCCCATCCCCATAGCGTCGACAGCCTGCCGACTTCTGCGAACCAGGAAGACCACGTATCCATGGCGCCGGCTGCGGGCAAACGCCTGTGGGAAATGGCCGAAAACACCCGCGGTGTATTGGCGGTGGAATGGTTGGCGGCGTGTCAGGGCCTGGACCTGCGCAATGGCTTGAAAACCTCACCTGCCCTTGAAAAGGCGCGCGGGATCCTGCGCAGCAAAGTGGCGTTTTATGAGAAGGACCGGTTCTTTGCGCCGGACATCAATGCCGCCAGTGAATTGTTGGCGACGCGTTGCCTGAATGAGCTGGTGCCGGCGAAGTTGCTGCCGAGCTTGTAAGAGCGACACCGATCCAGTGTGGGAGCTGTCGAGCCCCGGTGAGGCTCCCACATTTGATCTTCTACAGATTCGAATTTTCTCAGGATAAAAATAATTAAGGACGAGAAATGCACCAGCAAGAAAAGACGCTAAAACGCGGGCTCTCCGCCCGACATATTCGCTTCATGGCGCTCGGTTCCGCCATCGGCACCGGGCTGTTCTACGGCTCCGCCTCGGCCATCCAGATGGCCGGCCCTGCCGTACTCCTGGCCTACCTGATCGGTGGCGCCGCCGTCTTCATGGTGATGCGCGCCCTCGGCGAAATGGCCGTGCACAACCCGGTGTCCGGCTCCTTCGGCCAGTACGCCAGCACCTACCTGGGCCCAATGGCCGGCTTTATCCTCGGCTGGACCTACGCCTTTGAAATGATCATCGTCTGCCTCGCCGACGTCACGGCCTTCGGCATCTACATGGGCTTCTGGTTTCCCGAAGTCGCGCGCTGGGTCTGGGTGCTCGGCATCGTGTTGCTGATCGGCGGCCTGAACCTGTGCAACGTCAAAGTCTTTGGCGAAATGGAGTTCTGGCTGTCACTGCTCAAGGTCGGCGCCATCGTCGCGATGATCCTCGGCGGCTTCGGCATCATGCTGTTCGGCATTCACTCGGCGGGCGAAGCGCCGGCTACCGGCCTCAGCAACCTGTGGGCCCACGGTGGCTTCATGCCTAACGGCGTGGGTGGCTTGATTGCGTCCTTCGCGGTGGTGATGTTTGCCTTTGGTGGCATCGAAATCATCGGCATCACCGCCGGCGAAGCCAAGGACCCGCAACGGGTGATCCCCAAGGCGATCAACGCGGTGCCGCTGCGCATCCTGCTGTTCTACGTGCTGACGTTGTTTGTGCTGATGGCGATCTACCCGTGGCCGCAGATCGGCAGCCAGGGCAGCCCGTTCGTGCAGATCTTCAGCAACCTGGGGATAGGCTCGGCGGCGACCATCCTCAACATCGTGGTGATTTCGGCCGCCGTCTCGGCCATCAACAGCGACATCTTCGGCGCCGGTCGCATGATGTATGGCCTGGCCCAGCAAGGACAGGCACCCAAAGGCTTTGCCCAACTGTCGAGCCAGGGCGTGCCATGGATGACCGTGGTGGTGATGGGCGCCGCGTTGCTCGGCGGTGTGGTGCTCAACTACCTGATCCCGGAAAACGTGTTCCTGGTGATCGCCTCGATTGCGACTTTCGCCACGGTATGGGTGTGGCTGATGATCCTGGTCACTCAGGTCGCCATGCGTCGCTCTATGACCAAGGAACAGATTGCCGAACTGAAATTCCCGGTGCCGTTCTGGCCCTACGCGCCAGCGGCCGCCATCGTGTTCATGCTGTTTATCTTCGGCGTGTTGGGTTACTTCCCGGACACCCAGGCTGCCCTTATGGTCGGTGCCGTATGGATCGTCTTGCTGATCGTTGCCTATCTGCTGTGGGTCAAACCCGCCGCCGGGCAAGCAGCCAAGGTTCATTACGACCCGGCTTTGTCTCATCGATAACCCAACGGAGGCGTTGATGAAAACGCTTTGGCAACACTGCCACGTCGCAACCATGGCCCAGGGCAAATACTCGATCATCGAGGATGCCGCCATCGTGACCTCGGGCACGCTCATCGAGTGGATCGGTCCGCGTGCCGAACTGCCGAAGGCGGACTACGCGACCACCCATGACCTGCAAGGGGCGTGGGTCACGCCGGGGCTGATCGACTGCCACACCCACACGGTGTTCGGCGGCAATCGCAGCGGCGAGTTCGAGCAGCGCCTGCAAGGCGTGAGCTACGCCGAAATCGCAGCGGCCGGTGGCGGTATTGCCAGCACCGTGCGCGCCACGCGTGCGGCGACCGAAGATGAACTGTTTGAAAGTAGCCGAAAGCGCCTGCGCAGTTTGCTGCGGGATGGCGTGACCACTGTGGAGATCAAGTCCGGCTACGGCCTGGACCTGGCCAGCGAGCGCAAGATTCTGCGGGTGATCCGCCGCCTCGGCGCCGAGCTGCCGGTGAGCGTACGCAGCACGTGCCTGGCAGCTCACGCGTTGCCGCCGGAGTACGTGGACCGTGCCGATGCTTACATCGAGCACATCTGCGCCGAGATGCTGCCGGCGCTGGCAGCGGAAGGCCTGGTGGATGCAGTCGACGCCTTCTGTGAATACCTGGCGTTCTCGCCGGAGCAGGTGGAGCGGGTCTTTATCGCTGCACACAAGCTTGGCTTGCCGGTGAAGCTGCACGCCGAGCAGTTGTCGTCCCTGCACGGCTCCAGCCTGGCGGCGCGTTATCAGGCGCTGTCGGCGGACCACCTGGAATTCATGACCGAGGAAGACGCCATCGCCATGGCCGCTTCCGGCACCGTCGCGGTGTTGCTGCCGGGGGCGTTCTATTTCCTGCGGGAAACCCAGTTGCCGCCGATGGACGCCCTGCGCAAGCACGGTGTAAAGATCGCCATCGCCAGCGATCTCAACCCGGGCACCTCGCCGGCGTTGTCGGTGCGCTTGATGCTGAACATGGCCTGCACGCTGTTTCGCATGACCCCGGAAGAAGCCCTGGCTGGCGCAACGCAACATGCGGCTACCGCCTTGGGTCTGGGGGACAGCCACGGTTCGCTGGAGGTGGGTAAGGTCGCGGATTTTGTCGCCTGGCAGATTGATCGTCCCGCTGACCTGGCCTACTGGCTGGGTGGCGAGCTGGATAAACGCGTCGTGCGCCACGGCGTCGATGTCACCGTTTAAGGAGTACTGCTGTGGATAAGGTTCTGAACTTCAAACAAGGCCGTGTGCCGCTGCTGATCAGCATGCCCCACGCGGGCCTGCGCCTGACGCCGGCGGTGCAAGCCGGGCTGATCCCCGAGGCGCAAAGCCTGCCGGACACCGACTGGCACATTCCCACGCTGTATGACTTCGCCGAAGAACTGGGCGCCAGCACCCTGGCGGCGGAGTATTCGCGCTTTGTCATCGACCTGAATCGGCCCTCCGACGACAAACCGCTGTACGTCGGCGCCACCACCGGCCTGTACCCGGCGACGCTGTTTGACGGTGTGCCATTGTTCCGAGAAGGCCTGGAACCGTCCAAGGCCGAGCGCGCCACGTACCTGGAGCAGGTGTGGACGCCGTATCACCGCACTCTGCAAAACGAACTGGCCCGGCTCAAGGCCGAGTTCGGTTATGCGCTGCTGTTTGATGCGCACTCGATCCGCTCGGTGATCCCGCACCTGTTCGAAGGCAAGCTGCCGGACTTCAACCTCGGCACCTTCAACGGCGCGGCCTGCGATCCGCAGCTGGCCAGCGAACTGGAAGCCATCTGTGCCGGTCACCCGCAGTACAGCCATGTGCTCAACGGGCGCTTCAAGGGCGGGCACATCACCCGTCACTACGGCAACCCGGCCGAGAACATCCACGCCGTGCAGCTGGAGTTGGGGCAGTGCACCTACATGGATGAGTTTGAGCCCTTCCGTTATCGCGCCGACCTGGCCGAGCCGACGCGGGTAGTGTTGAAGGAACTGCTCGAAGGGTTCCTGGCGTGGGGCAAGCGGCATTACTCCTGAGTGGCGTCGCTGCTGAGATAGCCTTCGCGAGCAAGCCCGCTCCTACATTCGACCGTGTTTCTTCAGGAGGAACACGGTCGAATGTAGGAGCGGGCTTGCTCGCGAAGAGGCCCTCAACAGCAACACACCTCCCAAGTCGTCTGTGTGCAAATCCCTGTCGCCACAGGTCGCTTTGATCGAGGTCTCGCTGGGTAAGGTGTTGAGCACGGCGCGTCAGACGCCACTCCCACAATAAAAACTGCCGAGTGAGACCGCATCGATGAAAAGACTGTTCAACCGTTGTCTGTTGATTCTCACCGGCATCGCACTTCTGAGCGCCAATGCGATGGCCGCCGACCCGGCCTCGTGCAAGGTCGTGCGCATGGGCGTGGTCAGCTGGACTGACGTGATCGCCACCAGCGGCATGGCCGATGTGCTGCTCAATAGCCTGGGCTATGACAGCAAGCAAACCAGTGCCGTGCAGCAAATCATCTTTGCCGGCATCCGCGACAAGCGCCTGGATATCTTCCTGGGCTACTGGAAACCGGCGATGGACAACAACATCGCGCCATTCCTCGCAGCCAAGCAGGTCAAGGTGTTCGACAAGCCGAGCCTGGCCGACGCCCAAGCGACTTTGGCGGTGCCGCAGTATGTTGCGGACGCAGGCCTGAAGACCTTTGCCGACATTGCCCGCTTCAAGGACAAACTGGGCGGCAAAATCTATGGCATCGAGCCGGGCAGCGGCGCCAATACCGATATCCAGAAAATGATCGACAGCAACCGCTTCGGCCTCGGCGGCTTCAAGTTGGTGGCCTCCGGCGAGGCGGGCATGCTGGCAGCCGTGCAGCGGGCGGTGAATCGCAAGGAGTTCGTGGTGTTTGTCGGTTGGACCCCGCACCCGATGAACATCAACATGAAAATGGCATACCTGACCGGCAGTGAGGATGTGTTCGGCGCCAACGAAGGCATGGCCACGGTCTCCACGGTGACGGCGCCGGATTACGCCGAGCGTTGCCCCAACGTGACCCGCCTGCTGGAAAACCTGACCTACACCGCGGCCCAGGAAAGCCAGTTGATGGTACCGATCATGGACCGCAAGACACCGCAGGATGTGGCCAAGCAATGGTTGCGGGACAACCCTGAGGATTTGCAGCGCTGGCTGGCGGGTGTGACGACCCTGGATGGCAAAGACGGCGTGGCGGCGGTGCAGGCCAGCCTCAAACCCTGATGCGAACACGATAGATCAAACAATAGAGCACCACTGTGGGAGCCGGGCTTGCCCGCGATAGCGGTGTATCAGACGACGATGGCGTTGGTTGATACACCGCTATCGCAGGCAAGCCAGCTCCCACATTTGTCTTGTGGTGTGCTTCAAGTTTTCAGCAGCAGGGCAATTTCTGATGTCCCATTACCCGATTTCCGCGCATATGTGCGCCTTCGTCGAAAAAACCGAATCCTTCACCAGCGACGACACATCGTTGGCCGGATTGCGCCGGAGCTATGACCGCATGTGCCAGGCGTTCACCCCGGCGCGGCCCGAAGGGTTACAGGTGTCAGACGTTTCCCTGAATGGCGTGGGCGTACGCATTTATCAACCGGCGACGCCAACCCCTGATGGCGGCTGGCCATGCATCCTTTATATGCACGGTGGCGGCTGGGTGGTGGGCGGGCTGGATTCCCACGACTTTATCTGCGGTGAGCTGGCCGACGCGCTGCAGGTGCTGGTCATCGCCATCGATTACCGCCTGGCACCCGAACACCCGTTTCCGGCGGCCTACGACGATTGCCGTGCGGTCTGGCAGGCGATTCTGGCGGGTCAAGCGCCTTGCCCCGTCAACCTGCAACGCGTGGTGGTGGCCGGTGACAGCGCCGGCGGGAACCTGGCGGCCGCCTTGTGCCTGGGCCTGCGGGATGACCATCAACCGCAGCCCTTGGCGCAAATCCTGATCTATCCGGGCTTGGGCGGCCCTGCTGACCTGCCCTCTCGCCGCGACTGCGTCGACGCGCCGTTGCTCAGTACCGCCGACACCGAGTGCTATCTCGCCCTTTACCTGCGTGGGCCGGGCAAGCCGTCGCCCTACGCCATGCCATTGCTGGCAATGGATTTCAGCGGGTTGCCACCGGCGCTGATCGCTGTCGCCCAGTTCGACCCGTTGCGGGACGACGGCATGCTCTACGCCGAACGCCTCCAGGCCGCCGGGGTGGCTGCCACGCTGTATCCCGGCAAAGGGCTGATCCACGGCTGTCTACGGGCCCGGGGTCAGGTGGCGGAGGTCGATAGGCTCTACGTTTATCTGCTGGATTATCTGCGTGGTGTTTTGCTGACACAGCTCTAAATCCGCAAGGGCATGCTCATTGCACAATTCGGGTTTATGATGCCAGACGGCAAAATAATAGACGTCCCCCCAGGGATGAACTCGACCCCTTACGGAGCGCGCAATGCAGACTTTGTACCCGCAGATCAAACCCTACGCCCGGCACGATCTGGCCGTCGATGAAACCCACGTCCTGTACGTCGACGAAAGCGGTTCCCCGGAAGGCTTGCCCGTTGTGTTCATCCATGGCGGGCCCGGCGCCGGGTGTGACGCCAACAGCCGCTGCTATTTCGATCCCAATCTGTACCGAATTGTTACTTTTGATCAGCGTGGCTGCGGGCGCTCCACCCCACGGGCCAGCCTGGAAAACAACACCACCTGGGACCTGGTGGCCGACCTTGAGCGGATCCGCGAACACCTGGGCATCGAGAAATGGGTGTTGTTCGGCGGTTCCTGGGGTTCGACCCTGGCCCTGGCCTACGCGCAAACCCACCCGGAGCGCGTGCATGGCTTGATCGTCCGGGGCATTTTCCTGGCTCGCCCCCAGGACATCCACTGGTTCTACCAGGCCGGTGCCAGCCGCCTGTTCCCGGATTACTGGCAGGACTACCTGGCGCCCATTCCGGCGGAGGAGCGTCACGACCTGCTCAGCGCCTACCACAAGCGCCTGACCGGCAACGACCAGATCGCCCAGATGCACGCAGCCAAGGCATGGTCCACGTGGGAAGGTCGCATGTTGGGCCTGTGCCCGAACCCGCAATTGATCGAGCGTTTCTCCGAGCCCCAGCGCGCCCTGTCGATTGCGCGTATCGAATGCCATTACTTCACCAACAATTCGTTCCTTGAGCCCGACCAGCTGATTCGCGACATGCACAAGATCGCCCATCTGCCTGGCGTAATCGTGCATGGCCGCTACGATATGATCTGCCCGCTGGATAACGCCTGGGAGCTGCATCAAGCCTGGCCCAACAGCGAACTGCAGATCATCCGCGAGGCCGGCCATGCGGCGTCCGAACCCGGAATCACCGATGCGTTGGTGCGTGCGGCGAGTGAAATGGCACGGCGCCTGCTTGATCTGCCGCCTGAAGAAGCATGAAGGGGCTTTTACAGCGGGTGCGCGGCGCCCGGGTCGAGGTAGAAGGGCAGGTGGTGGGTGCGATAGACCAGGGTTTGCTGGTGCTGGTGGCCGTCGAGCCTTCAGATACCCAGGCTTGCGCCGACAAGCTGCTGCATAAGCTGCTTAACTATCGGGTGTTCAGCGACGACGAGGGCAAGATGAACTTGTCCTTGAAAGACATTGGCGGCGGTTTGCTGCTGGTGTCGCAGTTCACCCTGGCGGCAGACACCAAGAGCGGCTTGCGTCCCAGCTTCTCCACGGCGGCACCGCCGGCGTTGGGCGAGGCCCTTTTCGACTACTTGTTGTTACAAGCGCAACAATTGCATGGCACGGTAGCGGCAGGGCGTTTTGGTGCGGATATGCAGGTGCATTTGGTCAATGACGGGCCGGTCACCTTCCTGTTACAGACGTGAATGTACTGAAAACGACTTGTAATGCCCAAAAAACCGGGTTTTCGCTACAAATACTTCGCTGACCCTGATGCGTTGTCACGCGGGCTACTAGATAATCGCGCGCTACGGGGATCAGCGTTAATTGGTCCATTTTTGACTTAGGTAGAGACTTGTCCGATCGCTAGTGGGGAATCATTTAGCCCCATGGGAGTCGGAACAATGCTCGCCAACCTGGCATATAGATAGCTGGCCGTTGGTTTTTTGATCTGTTTTCGGCGAGGGTTGCTCGTGATTGTTAGTCCCTGTAATGCACCAAAATTGTCTGCCAAACGGTTACGAAACGCACTGGTAACGGGCTCTGCCCTGTTTTGCCTGTTCGGCGCGGGTCAACTGTGGGCATTCAGTCTGGATGATGTGTCGGCCAAGGCAAAAGAGCTGGCCGGGCAGAAATACGAAGCTCCGCGCAGCAATTTGCCGAACGAATTCCGCGAAATGAAATTCGCTGATTACCAGAAAATTCGTTTCCGCAATGAAAAAGCCGAGTGGGCCGATCAGAACACCCCGTTCAAGCTGTCCTTCTATCACCAGGGCATGCACTTCGACACCCCGGTGAAAATCAACGAAGTCACCGCCGACAGCGTCCAGGAAATCAAGTACGACCCGTCTCGTTTCGATTTCGGCGACGTCAAGTTTGATCCCAAATCCACCGAGCAACTGGGTTATGCCGGTTTCCGTGTGCTGTACCCGATCAACAAGGGCGACAAGCAAGACGAAATCATGACCATGCTCGGCGCGAGCTATTTCCGCGTTGTGGGTAAAGACCAGGTCTACGGCCTGTCTGCCCGTGGCATGGCGATCGACACTGCCTTGCCTTCCGGCGAAGAATTCCCGCGTTTCACCGAATTCTGGATCGAGCGTCCAAAACCGGGTGAGAAGCAGCTGGTGATCTTCGCCCTGCTGGATTCGCCGCGGGCCACCGGCGCTTATCGCCTGACCCTGCGCCCTGGCACCGACACCATTGTCGACGTCAAATCCCAGATGTACCTGCGTGACAAGGTCACCAAGCTGGGCATCGCTCCGCTGACCAGCATGTTCCTGTTCGGCGCCAACCAGCCGTCCAAGGTCCTTAACTACCGTCGCGAGCTGCACGATTCCAGCGGCCTGTCGATCCATGCCGGCAACGGCGAGTGGATCTGGCGCCCACTGAACAACCCTAAACACCTGTCGGTCAGCAACTTCACCGTGGAAAACCCGCGCGGTTTCGGCCTGCTGCAACGCGGTCGCAACTTCAGCCACTACGAAGACCTCGACGACAACTACGACAAGCGCCCAAGCGCCTGGATCGAGCCTGAAGGCGACTGGGGCAAGGGCTCCGTCGACCTGGTCGAGATTCCGACCGCCGATGAAACCAACGACAACATCGTTGCGTTCTGGAGCCCGGAAACACTGCCGGAGCCAGGCAAACCGCTGGACGTTGCCTACCGTCTGCACTGGACATTGAAAGACGCCGAGTTCCATTCGCCAGAAAGCGCCTGGGTCAAGCAGACCCTGCGTTCCACCGGCGACGTCAAGCAATCCAACCTGATCCGTCAGCCAGACGGCAGCGTGGCTTACCTGGTGGACTTCGAGGGCCCGTCCCTGAAGAAACTGCCAGCTGACGCACCGGTTCGCAGCCAGGTCAGCGTGGGCGACAACGCCGAAATTGTTGAAAACAGCGTGCGCTACAATCCGCACACCCAAGGCTGGCGCCTGACCCTGCGCATGAAGATCAAGGACGCAGGCAAGCCGACTGAAATGCGTGCCGCCCTGGTCCAGGACATCGTTGCGCCTGAGCCGGAGAAGGTTTCGACCCAAGTGTTGAAAGCCGACAAGGTCCTGGCCAAGCAGCACGAAAAAGCAGCCAAGAAAGACGCCAAGGACAAGGACGCCAAGCAGCCGGAAGCGGCTGCCCCAGCCACACCGGAGCCGGCCAAGACAGAGCAAGTCCTGACCGAAACCTGGAGCTATCAGTTGCCTGCCGATGAGTAATTCTCAAGTCCAGCCAGAGACTCTTGCCGAGTACCTGGCGCATCTACCGATGACCGATGAGCAGCGCGCCGAACTGGCGGGCTGCGAGTCCTTCAGTGAATTGCACAAGCGCCTGTCATCGTCCACGTTCGACGCACCTGCCGACGCTGCCCAAGCGTCGGTCGGCGCGCGGCTGACCCTCAACACCGCCGAAGAGCTGCAAGACGCCGAAATGCTGGCGCTCGACGCCAGCGGCCGGGTCTGCCTCAAGGCCACGCCACCGATCCGTCGGACCAAGGTCGTGCCTGAACCGTGGCGTACCAATATCCTGGTGCGTGGCTGGCGCCGCCTGACCGGCCGCACCAATCCACCGGCACCGCCGAAGGATGAGCGCGTGTTGCCGGCTGCCCGCTGGCGCACCGTCGGTTCGATCCGTCGTTACATCCTGCTGGTGCTGATGCTCGGCCAGACGATCGTCGCCGGCTGGTACATGAAAGGCATCATGCCGTACCAGGGCTGGTCCTTCGTCGACTTCGACGAGATCCGCAACCAGACCCTGCTGCAAACTGCCACCCAGGTACTGCCTTACGCCCTGCAAACCAGCATCCTGGTGCTGTTCGGGATTCTGTTCTGCTGGGTCTCGGCGGGTTTCTGGACCGCGCTGATGGGCTTCCTGGAACTGCTGACCGGTCACGATAAATACCGTATCTCCGGTAAAAGTGCCGGTGACGAGCCGATTCCGAAAGACGCCCGCACCGCCCTGGTAATGCCGATCTGCAACGAAGACGTGCCTCGGGTATTTGCCGGCCTGCGCGCGACGTTCGAGTCGGTAGCCGCCACCGGTGACCTGGACCGTTTCGACTTCTTCGTCCTCAGCGACAGTAACGAGGCCGACATCTGCATCGCCGAGCAGCAAGCCTGGCTCGACGTGTGCCGCGAAGCCGGTGGCTTCGGCAAGATCTTCTATCGCCGCCGTCGCCGTCGCGTCAAACGCAAGAGCGGCAACCTCGACGACTTCTGCCGTCGCTGGGGCGGTGACTACAAGTACATGGTGGTGCTCGACGCCGACAGCGTGATGAGCGGCGACTGCCTGACCAGCCTGGTGCGCTTGATGGAAGCCACGCCGGATGCCGGGATTATCCAGACCGCGCCACGTGCGTCGGGCATGGACACCCTGTATGCGCGCATGCAGCAGTTCGCCACCCGTGTGTACGGCCCGCTGTTTACCGCCGGCCTGCACTTCTGGCAGTTGGGTGAATCCCACTACTGGGGCCACAACGCGATCATCCGCATGAAGCCGTTTATCGAGCACTGCGCCCTCGCGCCGTTGCCAGGTAAAGGCGCGTTTGCCGGTGCGATCCTCTCCCACGATTTCGTTGAAGCGGCGCTGATGCGCCGTGCCGGCTGGGGCGTGTGGATTGCCTACGACTTGCCGGGCAGCTACGAAGAACTGCCGCCGAACCTGCTGGACGAACTCAAGCGCGACCGTCGCTGGTGCCACGGTAACTTGATGAACTTCCGCCTGTTCCTGGTAAAAGGCATGCACCCGGTGCACCGTGCGGTGTTCCTGACCGGCGTGATGTCGTACCTCTCGGCGCCGTTGTGGTTCTTCTTCCTGGTGCTGTCGACGGCCTTGCTGGCGGTCAACACGCTGATGGAGCCGCAGTACTTCATGGCGCCACGCCAGTTGTACCCGCTGTGGCCTCAATGGCATCCGGACAAGGCGGTGGCGTTGTTCTCCACCACCATCGTGCTGCTGTTCCTGCCCAAGTTGCTGAGTATCATCCTGATCTGGGCCAAGGGCGCGAAAGAGTTCGGCGGCAAGTTCAAGGTGACCTTGTCGATGCTGCTGGAGATGCTGTTCTCCATGTTGCTGGCGCCGGTGCGGATGATCTTCCACACCCGTTTCGTACTCGCCGCGTTCCTCGGCTGGGCTGCGACCTGGAACTCGCCGCAGCGTGACGACGATTCCACGCCATGGAGCGAGGCGGTCAAGCGCCACGGTCCACAGACTCTGCTCGGTTTCTTCTGGGCATTGCTGGTGGTGTGGTTGAACCCAAGCTTCCTGTGGTGGCTGGTGCCAATCGTCGGTTCGCTGATGCTGTCGATTCCGGTGTCGGTGATTTCCAGCCGGGTCAAGCTGGGCCTCAAGTCTCGCGACGAGAGCCTGTTTTTGATCCCTGAGGAATACAACCCGCCCCAGGCGCTGTTGTCGACCGACAAGTACACCCACGAAAACCGTTGGCATGCGCTCAATGACGGTTTTGTGCGGGCGGTGGTCGATCCACAGCAGAACGCCCTGGCGTGCGCCTTGGCGACTTCCCGTCACGGGCAGGCGGAGCCGATCGAATGGCTGCGCGTTGACCGTGTTCGCCACGCGTTGAAAGTCGGCCCGGCCGGCCTCAACAACGGCGAGCGCCTGGCTCTGCTCAGCGACCCGGTCGCCCTGGCACGCTTGCACGAGCAGGTCTGGAACGACGGCCACGCTGAATGGCTCAACGCCTGGCGCGAATCGGTCAAGGCCGATCCCCATGCGCCGTTGCTGCCATTGAAACCGCTGTCGTCCCAGGCTCAACCGGCCTGATTCAGACGCCCCCGAGGTAACACCTCGGGGGCGTTTGTTGTCACCGTCCTACGCTGTTTTTCCCTTCTGCTTCATTCTGCTAACTCCTTGTTATTTCGAAACAAAAGACCCTGCTCCGAGGCGTATTGCCTTGCCTGCGAGTGGGTTAGCATCGCCCCCAAAATCTGACTCGAAGCCCTTGGCCTACGCGAACTTACGCGTGGCTGGGCGTGGGTGTGTTTAACGGAACAGGGGCTTTTCATGATCAAAAGGTATTTGTCGATGCTGCTGCTCGGCATCGTCACGCTTTCCCACGGTTACCTGGCGCACGCCGGCGCCATAGACGAGGCCGTTCGGCGGGGTGTGCTGAAAGTCGGCACCAATCCGGCCTATGTGCCCTTTGAGATGACCGACAAGAAAGGCCGTATCGTCGGGTTTGAAATTGATCTGTTGCGGGAGATGAGCAAGGCGCTTGGGGTCAAGCTGGAGCTGGTTTCGGTGCCGTATACCGAGCTGATTCCCGGCCTGCTGGCCAGCCGCTTCGACCTGATCGGCAGCGGCATGACCGTAACGCAGGAGCGCAACCTGACCCTCAACTTCAGCGACTCGTTCATCATCGTCGGCCAGACTGTGTTGCTGAACCCACGGTTGGCCGACAGGGTCCAGAGCATCGAAGACCTGAACGAAGCCGGTTACCGGATCGTGGCCGCTGACGGCACCACGGGCGAGGCGGCGGCGAAAAGGTTTCTCGGCACCGCGCGGCTGCGCAGTTTTCCAACCCCTGAAGAAGGCGTGCGCCAGGTGGTGGAGGGCAAGGCCGACGCCTTCGTCCACGATGCGCCCTATAACCTGATCGCCATCGCCAAACCCCAGAACAGTGCGTTGCTGGTATTGGAGCAACCTTTCACCTATGAGCCTTTGGCGTTCGGCGTGAAAAAAGGCGATTACGACAGCCTCAACTGGATCAATCACTTCCTCAATCAGGTGGCCCAGGACGGCACCTACGATCGGCTGCATGACAAGTGGTTCAAGGACTCGGACTGGATGGCAGAGGTGGACTGGTAGTCATAACTGCTTACACATCAAGCAATTGGCCGATCTGTGGGCTGAAGTGTCTAGCCGTACCGTTCTCTGCGCGGTTGTGAGGCTTTTCTGTCATCCCTTGGCAACAAATTCCGGCGAAACCTTTGTACCGGGCGGTGAGTGAGTTAGGATCGCACCCCGAAATGGTGCAGCCCTTTTGCGCGCCGATCTCACAATAAAATGAGTTCAGGGGACTTGATGATGAAAAAGTATCTTTCGATGCTGCTGCTAGGCGTCACCGCACTGGTGGCGGTCAATGCGGCCCACGCCGGCGCCATCGATGATGCGGTCAAGCGCGGCACGCTGAAAGTAGGCATGGACCCGACCTACATGCCGTTCCAGATGACCAACAAGCGCGGTGAAATCATCGGCTTTGAAGTCGACATCCTCAAGGCCATGGCCAAGTCCATGGGCGTGAAGTTCGAGCCGATTTCCACTGGCTACGACGGCATCATCCCGGCCCTGCTGACCGACAAGTTCGACATGATCGGCAGCGGCATGACCCTGACCCAGGAACGCAACCTGCGCCTGAACTTCAGCGAACCGTTCATCGTGGTCGGCCAGACCCTGCTGATCCGCAAGGAGCTGGAAGGCACCATCAAGTCCTACAAAGACCTGAACGACGAGAAATACCGCCTGACCTCCAAGCTCGGCACCACCGGCGAGATGGTCGCCAAGAAGCTGATCTCCAAAGCCAAGTACCACGGCTATGACAACGAGCAGGAAGCTGTGCTCGACGTGGTCAATGGCAAGGCTGACGCCTTCGTCTATGACGCCCCTTACAACGTAGTGGCCGTGAACAAGGTCGGCGCCGGCAAGCTGGTGTTCCTCGACCAGCCGTTCACCTTTGAACCCCTGGCGTTTGGCCTGAAGAAGGGCGACTACGACAGCATCAACTTCATCAACAACTTCCTGCACCAGATCCGCAACGACGGCACCTACGATCGCATCCATGACAAGTGGTTCAAGAGCTCCGAGTGGCTCAAGGACATGGAATAACGCGATACCGCGTCGACTTCATCGCAGGCAAGCCAGCTCCCACATTGATCAATGTCAGTCCTGACAATGCGTTCAAATGTGGGAGCCGGGCTTGCCCGCGATGAGGGCCTGCCAGGCGATACACATCCCGGAACCTGAAATGAAACAGAAAAAAGCCCAATGGCCCTGGCACCTGCTGACGGTGCTGGTGCTGGTCGGCCTGGCCGGCGCGCTGTATTACGCCACCTCGCTGATGTCCTACGAATGGCGCTGGAACCGCGTGCCGCAGTACTTCGTGTACCAGGCCGAAGAGTCCCAGCGGGCGTCGGACATTTCCACCGTCAGCGAGCTGGTGCGCAAGGGCGATGTGGCTGAAGTCACCCTGCGTAATGGCGAGGGCAACGAACAGCACCTGACCGTGGCGGAGAACAGCCTGCAAGTGGCCAAGGACGATGACGTGGCCGAGGGCGATGTGATCGGTGTCACCCGGCATTGGGCTGCAGGCCCTCTGCTGTGGGGCTTGTGGACCACGCTGTGGTTGTCGGTGGTGTCTGGGGTGCTGGGGCTGTTGATTGGCCTGGCGACCGGATTGTGTCGCCTGTCGAACAACCCGACTTTGCGCGATCTGTCGACGATCTACGTCGAACTGGTGCGCGGCACGCCGCTGTTGGTGCAGATCTTCATTTTCTATTTCTTTATCGGCACGGTACTCAACCTGTCCCGGGAGTTCGCAGGGATCGCCGCGCTGTCGCTGTTTACCGGCGCCTATGTGGCGGAAATCATCCGCGCCGGCGTGCAGTCGATTGCCCGTGGCCAGAATGAAGCGGCACGTTCCCTGGGGCTCAGTGCTGGCCAATCGATGCGCCATGTAGTGTTGCCGCAAGCCTTCAAGCGCGTGCTGCCACCCCTGGCCGGGCAATTTATCAGCCTGGTGAAGGACACGTCCCTGGTGTCGGTGATTGCGATTACCGAACTGCTCAAAAGCGGCCGCGAGGTCATCACCACCTCGTTCTCGCCGTTTGAAATCCTGTTCTGCGTCGCAGGCCTGTACCTGCTGATCAACCTGCCGCTGTCGAAAATCGCCAGCCGGCTTGAGCGGAGGCTCGCGCAAAGTGATTGAAGTCCGCGATCTGGTAAAAGTCTTCGACACCCGTGGCCACGTCGTGCGCGCGGTGGACAACGTGACCACCCAAGTGGCCAAGGGTGAAGTACTGGTGGTGATCGGCCCGTCCGGTTCGGGCAAGTCGACGTTCCTGCGTTGCCTTAACGGCCTGGAGGAATTCGATTCCGGTTCGGTAAGCATCGACGGCCTGCAACTGGCAGACCCGAAGACCGACGTGAACGCCTACCGCCGCGAAGTCGGCATGGTGTTCCAGCACTTCAACCTGTTCCCTCACATGACCGTGCTGGAAAACCTCTGCCTGGCGCAAAAAGTCGTGCGCAAGCGCGGCAAAAAGGAGCGCGAGGCCAAGGCCCTGGCCCTTCTGGAAAAAGTCGGCATTGCTCAGAAAGCCCACGAGTTCCCGTCGCGACTTTCTGGCGGCCAGCAGCAACGCGTGGCGATTGCCCGCGCGCTGGCGATGGAGCCCAAGGTGATGCTGTTTGACGAGCCCACCTCGGCGCTGGACCCGGAAATGGTCGGCGAAGTGCTGGACGTGATGAAGACCCTGGCCCTGGAAGGCATGACCATGGTCTGCGTCACCCATGAAATGGGCTTCGCCCGGGAAGTGGCCGATCGAGTGCTGTTTTTCGATCACGGCAAATTGCTGGAGGACGCCGCCCCGGCGCAATTCTTTGATGCGCCGAAGGACCCCCGGGCTCAAGCCTTTCTGCGTCAGGTTCTCTGAACGCTAGACCTTGAACTTGCCCACCCACACCTGCAAATCCGCCCCCAGGCGCGCCAGTTCGACACTGGCCGCCGCAGTCTCCTGGCTCGCGGCCCAGGTCTGTTCCGATACATCCTTGACCTTCAACACGCTGCGGTTGATCTCCTCGGCGACCGCCGTTTGCTCCTCGGCGGCAGCGGCAATTTGCGGGTTCATCTCCTGAATCACTGACACGGTACGGGTGATACCCGCCAGGGCTTCTCCTGCGCGCCGGGTCAGTTGCACGCTGTTGTCGGTGAGGCTGCGACTGTTGTCCATGATGTCCGCGACCTGCTGCGTACCCCGGTGCAGGCCGCTGATCAGCTCCTCGATTTCCTCGGCCGACTGTTGGGTGCGTTGCGCCAGGCTGCGCACTTCATCGGCGACCACGGCAAAGCCTCTGCCAGCCTCGCCGGCGCGGGCCGCTTCGATCGCGGCGTTGAGGGCCAGCAAATTGGTCTGCTCCGACACCGACTTGATCACCTCCAGCACGCTGCCGATCTTCCGGCTTTCCTGTTGCAAGCCTTGCATGGCCTGGCTTGAACGCGCCATCTCCTGAGCCAGGTGCTCGATGTGGGTGATCGCCTCAGCCACCACCTGATCGCCCTGGCCCGCCTGCTGATCGGCCTCGGTAGCGGCAAGCGAAGCTTGCTCGGCATGGCGCGCAACTTCCTGGGAGGTGGCGAGCATCTCATTCATGGCGGTGGCCACCTGTTCGGTTTCCTGTTTCTGGCCGTCGACCCCGGCGCGGGTCTGTTCGGTGACGGCAGACAGTTGTTCGGCGGCACTCGCGATCTGTTGGGCGCTGTGGCCGATGCCGCTGATCAAGCCCCGCAGGTTGAGGGTCATTAGCCCGATGCTGCGCTGCAACTGCCCCAGTTCGTCCTGGCGCGAGGTCTGGATGTCGTGGCTCAGGTCACCTTCGGCAATCCGGTTGGCCACATGCAGGGCCTGGCGCAGCGGCGCGACGATCTGGACGGCGATCAACCAGGCGGCCACGACGCCGAGCAACAACGCCGCCGCGGTGACGTTGAGCAGCAGGGTGCGGGCGAGGCTGGCTTCCTTGTCACGCTTGGCGGTCTGGTCCTGGCTTAGCAGGTCGCTTTCCGTGAGCAACTGATCCAGCCACTGCTCAAGCTGGTTCTGGGTGGTTTCGGTGCTGAGTTGGGCATCCTTGAGGCGTGTCAGATGAGTCCGAAAGTCGAGCAGGGCGTTTTTCAGGGCGCTGGCATCAACCGGTAGCGCGCCTACCGCCGCCTGGGCGCCATCCAGGGCCAGTAGCGCTTCACTCACGCCGTTGGTATAGGCGTCCAATGACGCAGCGGCCCACGCGGGGCTTTGGGCGCGATCTTCGGCTTGTTCCATGGCTTGGCGCAATTGTTCAACGGCGTCGAGGGCCTTTTCATCGTCTTGATTGGGCAGGTTGCTGGACAGTTCTGAGAGGCTGTCGCTGCTCTGGATTGAACTGCGCTTGAGCTGTTCACGGGCGTTTTCACGTTGCTTGATCAGCCCCTCCAGGCCGCCTAATGCGGTCTTGAAGCTGGTGACAAAGCGACGGCTCTCCTGCAGTTGTTGTTGGTTGACCGGGTCGTTAAATCGTGGGGAAAGATCCACCAGGAACTGGTCGATCTTGTCCATGTGCAGCTCTATTTTGGACAGGCTCGCGGGATCGTTAAGGGTGCGATAGACGATGCGATCAGCGCGCAACTCTTCGCCGACGATGGCCAATTGCGAGAGGGTGGTGAGTTTTTGTGAGCGCTCGAGGGATGCGCTCAAGGCTTGCCAGCCGGTAGACGCAATGATCAAGCTGAGGCTGAGCACCAGGCCAAAGCCCAGGGCAAGTTTGAGGCTGATGCTGATGTTTCCAAGCAGGCGGGTCAGTGGACGAAACATGGTGAACCTCCAACGAATCAAAAGGAGCGTCTCAAGCGTCCGGCCGACAACGGTCAGGGGAGTTGAAACGCTACTTTTATTCGGCGCCAGGTGTGTGATCCACGACCTGAAAAACGCGTAGGAAATTTCACATATTGTCGGAGCGGCGGCCCTGATGGCCGCCGCAAGCGGGTCAGACCTTGAAGCGACCTACCAGGCTTTGCAGGTAAACCCCCAGGCGCGCCAGTTCGGCACTGGAAGCCGCGGTTTCTTCGCTGGCCGCCGAGGTTTGTTCGGAAACGTCCCGCACGTTGAGCACGCTGCGGTTGATCTCTTCGGCCACGGCGCTTTGCTGCTCGGCGGCGGTGGCGATCTGCTGGTTCATCGCCTGGATCGCCGAGACGGTACGGGTGATGTTCTCCAAGGCGTTACCGGCCCGGCGGGTCAGCTCGACGCTGCTGTCAGTCAGGCCGCGACTGTTGTCCATGATGGTTGCCACCTGCTGGGTGCCGCTTTGCAGGCCGACGATCAACTCTTCGATCTCCTCGGTGGACTTCTGCGTCCGTTGGGCCAGGCTGCGCACTTCATCGGCAACCACCGCAAAACCGCGCCCGGCTTCACCGGCGCGCGCCGCTTCAATCGCAGCGTTGAGGGCCAGCAGGTTGGTTTGCTGGGCTACCGACTTAATGACGTCCAGCACACTGCCAATCTTGTCGCTTTCGCGCTTGAGATGGCCCATGGCTTCGGTGGAGTTGCCCACCTCGCTGGCCAGGCGCTCGATCTGGGCGATGGCCTCACCGACCACTTTGTCACCCTCACGGGCCTGCTGGTCGGCGGCTACGGCGGCCTCGGAAGCCTCCTCGGCGTTACGTGCGACTTCTTGTACGGTAGCGGCCATTTCGTTCATGGCGGTGGCGACCTGGTCGGTCTCGACCTTCTGGCTGTTGACCCCGGCACTGGTCTGCTCGGTGACGGCCGACAGTTGCTCGGCGGCGCTGGCAATCTGGGTGACGCCGTCGCTGATACCGCCGATCAGCTCCCGCAGGCCTACGGTCATGCTCTGCATGGAGCGTTGCAGTTGGCCCAGCTCATCGCGGCGTTCGGAGATCAAGTTGTGGCTGAGGTCGCCCGCCGCTACGCGTTCGGCCACTTTGAGGGTCTGACTCAGGGGAATGACGATCTGGCGGGTGATGGCCCAGGCGGCGAGGATGCCGAAGGCCAGCGCGAGGGCGGTGGCCAACAGCAGCAGGTTCTTGGCGTGGGCGGTGTCGGTATCGCGCACCACGGTTTGCGAGGTGGTGAGCTTGTCGCTGTGGTCGAGCAGGATGTCGCCTTGCTCGGCCATGATTTTCATCGCGGCGGCCGTGGCTACCTGGGAGTCGCGGTACTGGCTGACGGCGGCGCGGTAGGCCTGCAGCGAGACACTGGCCTCTTGCAGGTTGGCCCGATATTGCTCAGGCAATTGGTCGTTGAGGTCGGTGATTTTTTTCAGGGCATTGTCGATGGCATCCAGGGCCGGCTGTTCGGCTTCGACCTTGCCGCTGTAGGTGTAGCCGCGCACCTGGAAGCGCGCTTGCTGGATCAGTTTGCTCAGGTCGACCACGCTGTTGAACAGGGTGACGCTGTCGCCTTGCAGCAGGGATTTTTCCACTTCGTTGATTTTTGCCACGGCGTTGTCGGCGGTATCGCCGAGTTTGCTGCGGGCGCCTTCACGCTTGAGGCCGGCCTGCACCATGGCGCCGAAGGCTTTTTTGTATTGGCCCAAGGCGTCCTGTTGTTGTTCCACGACGAGCTTGTCGGCGGGTTGTTCGATCAGCTCTGCGGCGGTTTTCAGGCCATTGTCCAGTTGCGTGATGAGGTCGTTGACCGCCCCCGTGCCTTGTTCGCCACGGCGCATTTCGAAGTCCAGGCGCGCCAGGCGCAGGTCCTTGGTCAGCCCGTTGAGGCTGGAAATATAGCCCAGCTTGTCGCCACGGCTGATCACGCCGCTGAGGCCGGTCCAGCCGGTGAAGGTGATCAATAGGGTCAGGACCAATACCAGGCCGAAGCCTATGCTCAGCTTGCGGTTGACGCTGACATTCCCCAGTTTCTCGGCTAACCAACGATACATGCTGCGAACTCCCCTGGAACAAGGCTTGGACTTATTCAGAGCGTATCGGCAGATTCGGATGTTTCTGTAGGAGCGAGCTTGCTCGCGAAGGTCGTCAACGATAACGCGGGCATTCTGAGTGAGCGCGGTGTCCTTGAGTTTTTCGCGAGCAAGCTCGCTCCTACAGGAGAGGGCGGTGTTAGAAAAGGCGGGCGAGCAATGCGGTGACGGCGGTTTCGACCCTCAGGATCCGAGCCCCCAGCTGCACCGTCTGCAATCCGGCCTTGGTCAGCAGATCCACCTCGTAGGGAATCCAGCCGCCTTCCGGACCGATGGCCAGGGTGACCGGCTCATCCAGCCCGCGAGGGCAGGGCGGATAGTCGCCAGGGTGACCAATCAGGCCAAGGGTGCCTTGCGCCATGGCGGGCAGGCGGTCTTCGACGAATGGCTTGAAGCGCTTTTCGATCACGATCTCGGGCAGCACCGTGTCCCGGGCCTGTTCCAAGCCGAGGATCAATTGCTCGCGAATCGCCTCCGGCTCCAGGAACGGCGTTTGCCAGAAGCTCTTTTCCACCCGGTAGCTGTTGACCAGTATCACCCGCGGCACGCCCATGGACGCGACGGTTTGCAGCACCCGGCGGAGCATTTTCGGACGGGGCAGGGCCAGCAGCAGGGTCAGGGGCAGTTTGGCCGGGGGCGGCTGGTCGAAGGTGACTTCCAGTTCGGCTTCCCGGGCTTCCAGGCGCAGCAACTGCGCATTGCCCATCAACCCGCCAATGCGCCCGACCCGCAGGCTGTCGCCTACGGCGGCACGGTGGACTTCCTGCATATGCACCAGGCGCCGATCACGCAGCACCACCCGGTCGGCCGCGATAAAGTCGGCCTCCTCAAGCAGCAGCAGGTTCACGGCTGGGTCGCTGGCGGCTGGTCGTCGTCGGCGGGTTGGTCATCCGGGTGATCACCACGCTTGCTCACCAGGCTGCCGAACAGAATGCCGATCTCGAACAGCATCCACATGGGTACGGCCAGCAGGGTCTGGGAGAAGATGTCCGGCGGGGTCAGGATCATGCCGACCACGAAGCAGCCGATGATCACGTACGGGCGGATCTTCTTCAGGTATTTGACGTCGACTACGCCGATCCACACCAGCAGCACCACGGCCACCGGGATTTCGAAGGCCACGCCAAAGGCGAAGAACAGCGTCATCACGAAGTCGAGGTAACTGGTGATGTCGGTCATCATCTCCACACCGGCCGGTGTAGCGGCGGCGAAGAACTTGAAGATCAGCGGGAACACCAGGAAGTAGGCGAAGGCCATCCCGGTGTAGAACAGCAGAATGCTCGACACCAGCAGCGGCACGGCGATGCGTTTTTCATGCTTGTACAGGCCCGGCGCGATAAAGCCCCAGATCTGATGCAGGATCACCGGGATCGCCAGGAACAGCGAGACCATCATCGTCAGCTTCAACGGCGTGAGGAACGGCGACGACACATCGGTGGCGATCATCGTCGCGCCGGCCGGCAAGTAATTGCGCAGCGGCGTGGAGACGAAGGTGTAGATCTGCTGGGTGAAGGCAAACAACCCGGCAAAGATGATGAAGATCGCCGCGACACAGCGCAGCAGGCGGGTACGCAACTCGGTGAGGTGCGAGACCAGTGGCATGTGCTGGTCGGTTTCCGGTTTATCAGCGCTCATGGGGCTCGCGGCGGCAATGTAGGGTCGTGGGGCGCGGGCGACACGGCAGGCGTCGGCGCGGGTTCGGTCGGGGTTGCTGGCGCGGCGGCATGCACGGGTTCAGCGACCGGTGCAGGTGCAGGTGCAGCGGGCGGTGCAATCGAGTGCTCGGCCACAGGCTCAACCGGCTTGGGGGTTTCCTGCACAGGCGAGAGAATCTTCCGTGCCTCCTGCTCCAACGACAGAATGTGCTCGTTGTGCAGTTGCCGGCGAATCTCGTCGGCGCCTATTTCCCGTTCAACTTCCTGTTTGATGGCGTTGAAACTGCGTTTCAGGCGCCCGATCCACAGGCCGGCTGTGCGCGCGGCACCGGGCAGGCGTTCCGGCCCCAGTACCAGCAGGGCCACGAGGCCGACGAGCAGCAGTTCAGAGAAGCTGATACCAAACATTATTCAGTACTCACGAGTCTTTTTGGTTCTGCTCTTTGACGTGCTCGGCCTGCACGTCGAAGGTGCGACGTTCAGTGATCGGCTGAGTGGCCTGCGGGTGCACAGGCTGAGCCGGTGGCACCGGGTTGACGACCGGGTCGGCAGGTTTCTCGTCGTCGTTCATGGCCTTGCGAAAGCCCTTGATCGATTCACCGACGTCGGTGCCGAGGTTTTTCAGCTTCTTGGTGCCGAATACCAGGACAACCACTACCAGAATGACGATCCAGTGTTTCCAGTCAAAAATGCCCATGCTGCAATTCCTCTGTAAAAGTTGGTCAGGCGGACGGGCGCGAGGCCTTTTCGGCATGCCCGGACAAGCCGAAGCGACGGTCCAGTTCATCAAGCACTGCCTGTGGATGCTGCCCCAGTTGGGCGAGCATGACCAGGCTGTGGAACCACAAGTCGGCAGTTTCGTAGATCACGTCGCTGCAGTCGCCGCTGATTTGCGCGTCCTTGGCAGCAATAATCGTCTCGACGGATTCTTCGCCGAGTTTCTCCAGAATCTTGTTCAGACCCTTGTGGTACAGGCTGGCGACATAAGAGCTGTCGGCGGCCGCGCCCTTGCGGTCTTCCAGCACCTGGGCCAGGCGGTTCAGGGTATCGGTCATGTTCAGTGTCCTGCCGAGTAAATAGCGTGCGGGTCTTTGAGCACGGGCTCGACGGTCTTCCACTCGCCGTTCTCGAACACGCGGTAGAAGCAGCTGTGACGGCCGGTATGACAGGCGATATCGCCGATCTGTTCGACCTTGAGGATCACCACATCGGCATCGCAGTCGATGCGCATCTCATGCAGGGTTTGCACGTGCCCGGACTCTTCGCCCTTGCGCCACAGTTTGCCACGGGAACGTGACCAGTAGATGGCGCGGTTCTCGGCGGCGGTCAGGCTCAGGGCCTCGCGGTTCATCCAGGCCATCATCAGCACGCGCCCGGTCTTGTAGTCCTGGGCAATGGCCGGCACCAGGCCGTCACTGTCCCACTTGATCTCGTCCAGCCAGTCTTTCATTTTCGGCTCCGGCAATTTGCGACAGTGTATAACCGGATTGGCTATCGACGCACGATCAGATACACGCCCACGGCGACCATGATGCCAGCCGGCCAGTGGCCCAGTTCGTTCAGCGGCCCGCCGGCGGCCAGTATCGTACCGCCCACCAGGTGCGCGGCGCCCAACAGGCGCAGGAACCAGTCGTCTTTACGCTTGTGCCACGGCGGTGCCGGGTCCTGGGCGTGGGGCTGGGACATGCGCTCCAGCAGGTCGCGCGTCATGTTGGCCAGGTGCGGCAGTTGCTCGACCTGGCTTTGCAGGTTGCCCAGCAGGGTTTTCGGGCTGACGCGGTCACGCATCCAGCGCTCGAGGAACGGCTGGGCGGTGTTCCACAGGTCCAGGTCCGGGTACAGCTGGCGGCCCAGGCCTTCGATGTTCAGCAGGGTCTTTTGCAGCAGTACCAGCTGCGGCTGCACTTCCATATTGAAGCGCCGCGCGGTCTGGAACAGGCGCATCAGCACCTGGCCGAAGGAAATATCTTTTAACGGTTTTTCGAAGATCGGCTCGCACACGGTGCGGATCGCCGCTTCGAATTCGTTGAGTTTGGTTTCAGCCGGTACCCAGCCCGAATCGATGTGCAATTGCGCCACGCGACGGTAGTCACGCTTGAAGAAGGCAAACAGGTTGCGCGCCAGGTAGTCCTGGTCTTCCGGGGTCAGGCTGCCGACGATGCCGCAGTCGATCGCAATGTACTGCGGGCTCCACGGGTTCACGGTGCTGACGAAGATGTTGCCGGGGTGCATGTCGGCGTGGAAGAAGCTGTCGCGGAACACCTGGGTGAAGAAAATCTCCACGCCGCGCTCGGCAAGCATTTTCATGTCGGTGCGCTGGTCGGCCAGGGTCGCGAGGTCGGTGACCTGCACGCCGTAGATGCGCTCCATCACCAGCACTTTCGGGCGGCACCAGTCCCAATAGACTTGCGGCACGTACAGCAGCTGCGAGCCTTCGAAGTTGCGCTTGAGCTGGCTGGCGTTGGCGGCTTCGCGCAGCAGGTCGAGTTCGTCGTAGATGGTTTTCTCGTAATCCAGCACCACGTCCACCGGGTGCAGCAGGCGCGCATCGGCAGAGAAGCGCTCGGCGGCGCGGGCGAGGATGAACAGCCACGCCAGGTCCTGGCCGATGATCGGCTTAAGGCCCGGGCGGATCACCTTCACCACCACTTCTTCGCCGCTTTTCAGTTGCGCGGCATGCACCTGGGCCACCGAGGCTGAAGCCAATGGCGCGATATCGAAGCGGCTGAAGACTTCGCTGATCTTCTTGCCCAGTTGCTCTTCAATCAGCGTGACTGCCAGTTGCGAGTCGAACGGCGGCACGCGGTCCTGCAACAGCATCAGCTCGTCGGCGATATCTTCGGGCAACAGGTCGCGGCGGGTGGAGAGGATCTGTCCGAATTTGATGAAGATCGGCCCCAGGTCCTGCAACGCCAGGCGCAGGCGCGCGCCACGGCTCAGCTCGAGGGTTTTGCGCGGGAACCAGCGCCACGGCAGGACATAGCGCACTGCCAGCAGGAACCACGGCAGCGGCAGGGCGAACAGCAGGTCATCGAGGCGGTAGCGGATTACGACGCGCTGGATACGAAACAAACGGCGGACGGCGAGCAGCTTCATGCGTTATCGCTTGAATCAAGGGAGCGGCTCAGGCGCTCGAAGCGCGCCTCAAGTCGTTCCAGGTCGAGTTTGGCCTGGTCGAGTTCACGAAAGCGCGCTTCCGCTTCCCGTTGTCCGACCAGGGTGCGCGATTCTTCGCTCAGGTATTCGGCGAGGTTCTGGTTCAGGCTGGCGAAACCCTGCTGGTACCAGCGCGTGCGGCTGCGCAGGTGACCGCTGATCAATTGGGTGGCCACCGGGCCGAGCCAGCGTGACAGCTCGTACTCCCAGTCCAGTTCCAGGTCTTGCAGCACGGCGGCCAGGTCCATCAGCACCGCGCTGTCGCCTTCAAGTTCCACGTCCGGGCCGTGGAGGATCGCTGCCTTGTCCCGGCTCAGGGCCAGGCGCAGCAGGCTTGAGCCGGAAGCGCGCAGAGTGCAGTCGGCATCGGCGGCCCAGTGGGACGCCAGCAACAGGCCTTCATCGCTGGGCAGGATAAACAGCTGCAAGGCGGGGCTGGTGCAGTCGACGGCGATGATCTTGCCGTTCAGGTGCGCCAGCCGTGCCAGGGCGGTGCTGTCCAGGCGCAGTACACGGTTGAGGCCGTGTTCAACGCTGGCGAGAAGGCCTGCGAACAGCATCAGGGCTTGATGCCGCGGTGCAGGGCGACGATGCCCGAGGTCATGTTGTGGTAGGTCACGCGGTCGAAACCGGCTTCTACCATCATCGACTTCAGGGTTTCCTGGTTCGGGTGCATGCGGATCGATTCGGCCAGGTAGCGGTAGCTTTCGGCGTCATTGGTGATCAGCTTGCCCATCAACGGCATGAAGGCGAACGAGTAGGTGTCGTAGACCTTGGACATCAGCGCGTTGGTCGGCTTGGAGAACTCCAGCACCAGCAGGCGACCGCCGGGCTTGAGCACGCGCAACATGGAGCGCAGCGCGTCTTCCTTGTGGGTCACGTTACGCAGGCCGAAGGCGATGGTGACGCAGTCGAAATGGTTGTCCGGAAACGGCAGCTTTTCAGCGTCGGCCTGGACGAATTCGATATTGCCCGCCACGCCTTTATCCAACAGGCGGTCGCGGCCGACCTTGAGCATCGAGCCGTTGATGTCGGCCAGTACCACTTGGCCGGTTGGGCCCACCAGCTTGGAGAACTTGGCCGCCAGGTCGCCTGTGCCACCGGCGATATCCAGCACGCGGTTGCCGGTGCGTACGCCCGACAACTCGATGGTGAAGCGCTTCCACAGGCGGTGCATGCCGCCGGACAGTACGTCGTTCATCAAGTCGTACTTGGCGGCTACCGAGTGGAACACCTCGGCGACTTTTTCCGCTTTCTGGCTTTCCGGGACGTTCTTGAAGCCGAAGTGAGTGGTGGGTTCGGCATCGCTGCCTTTGCGCTGATCAGTCATATCGCTGTCACCAAAAGAGAATGGGGGCATTCTAATCCCCAAGGCATGCTTTGTCTTGGCAAGGCTGAAGGTAAGATAGGTGGTCACCGAGACCTTTTGCCGCATGGCGGGTCGACAAGTCTCTATAACGAGGAGTCATTCAAATGGCCCGTATACAGGTTGAACGTGCTCACACACTGGGCAAAGACGCTGCCCGAGAAAAAGCCGACAAGTTGGCGAGCAAACTCAAGGATCAATATGGCCTGGAGTCTTCGTGGGCCGGCGACACACTGAATCTCAAACGTTCGGGCGTTAAAGGCACCGTGAAAGTGGCTGAAGATTCCCTGCGGATCGAAGTCGAACTGGGCCTGTTGATGTCCGCCATGAGTGGCACCATCAAGTCCGAAATCGAGAAGGCGCTGGATAAAGCCCTGGCCTGATTTTTGTCCTTCTTAGGGTGCCGATTCTAATTTTTCTGCCTACTTTGTGCCCAAGCCCTCAACTTCTGTGGGCAGTTCCTCCCCCCTTTATGCGTGAGGTGCACCATGGCCAAAGTTATTTTGAAGAAAAAAATTGCTACCGGAACTAACGCCCTGACTGACGTTAAATCCTATGCCCGCAAGATCTGGTTGGCCGGTTTGGGGGCTTATGCCAAGGTTGGAAGCGAGGGCGCCGAGTACTTCAAAGAGCTCGTTAAGACTGGTCAACATGTTGAAAGTAAAGGCAAAAAAGTTGTGATTGAACAACTTGATGCTGCCAACAGTCAGATTGATCAAGTCAAGAGCGAAGTCTTCGGCGTCAAAGGTCGAGTCGAAGTGCAACTGGATAAAGTTGAACGTGCTTTTGATAGTCGTGTTGGAAGTGCCTTGAATCGGATCGGCATTCCGTCTAAACATGACGTGGAGACACTCTCTGCTAAGCTCGATGAGCTGACGGCATTGCTCGAACGTGTCGCGCGTAAACACTAAGGAGACAACGGGATGGCTGGTAAAAAGACTACTGATAAAGAAGGCAGCTCGTGGATCGGGGAAGTTGAAAAATACTCCCGCAAGATCTGGCTGGCCGGTTTAGGCGTGTACTCGAAGGTGAGCAGTGACGGCGGTAAATACTTCGAGACTTTGGTTAAAGACGGCGAGAAGGCCGAGAAGTTGACCAAGAGCACAGTGGGTAAACAAGTCGATGCGGCAAAGGCTTCCGCCGGTTCTGCCAAATCACGTATCAGCGATAAGTGGGGCGAACTGGAAGGGGCTTTTGACAAGCGCCTGAACAGTGCCATTTCGCGACTCGGCGTACCTAGCCGTACTGAAGTGAAAGCGCTGCACAGCAAGGTCGATACCTTGACCAAGCAAATCGAAAAACTCACCGGCCTTAAAGCTGCGCCAGTTGCGGCTAAAACCGCTGCGGCTAAACCGGCTGCCAAGCCGGCTGCGAAAACTGCAGCGGCCAAGCCTGCTGCAAAGTCCGCCGCTAAACCGCTGGTCAAGGCCGCCGCCAAACCAGCAGCCAAGCCAGCCGCCAAGGCGTCGGCCAAAGCGGCTGCAAAACCGGCTGCCAAGCCTGCGGCTAAAACCGCAGCGGCTAAACCGGCCGCCAAGCCTGCCGCTAAACCAGTGGCCGCTAAAGCAGCCGCAAAACCTGCAGCCAAGCCGGCAGCCAAAGCAGCAGCCAAGCCAGCGGCTAAAACCGCTGCCGCTAAACCTGCTGCAGCGAAGTCTGCTGCCAAACCAGCCGCTGCGAAACCAGCAGCCAAGCCGGTTGCAGCCAAACCCGCCGCCAAACCTGCGGCTGCAAAACCTGTAGCGGCCAAGCCGGCTGCCAAACCGGCCGCGGCGAAGAAGCCGGCCGTAGCCAAAAAGCCAGCAGCGCCAAAGCCAGCGGTAGCGGCCAAGCCTGCAACCCCTGCGCCAGCGACCAACTCGGTGACCCCACCGACCCACGCTGCTGCTACCCCGACTGCAACGCCGGCAACCCCGACGCCTACCAGTCAGTCCTGATTTTTACGGGACGCCTAAAAACGCCCGGCCTGCAAAGGTCGGGCGTTTTTTATGGAATCTACAGAACGACAAAAATCCAATGTGGGAGCGGGCTTGCTCGCGAAAGCGAAGTGTCAGTCAACACATGTGTGACTGAACCACCGCTTTCGCGAGCAAGTCCGCTCCCATATTTTTAGTCCGCGTCGTCCAGGTACCTGAGCGCCAACCTCTCTGTCGCCAGCCTCGCCGGCATCAAAAGATGCGGCGCCACCAGCATCATGATCTGGTACACCACCACCCGCACCTCACCCTCACGGTCGAGAATCCGTTGGTAGTCCAGGGAAAACAGCAGGGTCATGGTGATCTGTTCCACTAACTGCCCCAGCGCCTGGGTGTCACTGACCAATTGCCCATCCGTCTTGAGTCGGGCCAGCAACGAGGCCAGCGTGCGCTTGAGCGCCGTCAGCAGGTTGCGAATGCCCTTGGCCAGTTTCGGCAAACGCCCCGCCAAGTTTGACAAGTCCTGGAACAGGAACCGGTAGTGGGCCATACGCTCCACGATCAGGTGCAGGAATAGCCAGTAATCCTCGGCCGCCAGTTGGGCGTCGTCAGGAGGGTCGAGCAACGGCGCCAATTCGGCCTGGAAGCGCTCGAACAGCCCGAGCACCAGTGGCTCCTTGCCATGGAAGTGGTAATAGAGATTGCCGGGACTGATCCCCATTTCATTCGCCACCTCCATGGTCGACACGTTCGGCTCGCCCTTGTGGTTGAACAACTGCAAGGCACATTCAAGGATACGGTCGCGGGTCTTCATCCAGTCTTCTTAAGGTCTTCGTTGGGCTCAGCGGACCCGCACATAAGTGCCCGGCGCCGCTTCCATCGGTGGGTAATTCTGGTTGCCCAGGGCGGTCAGGGTTTCGCGCTGCACACCGGAGCGCTGCTGGATCCACGTCAACCAATTGGGCCACCAACTGCCCTCGACATGATCGGCGTCGTAGTACCACGCGCGCGGGTCGCTGCTCAGCTTGAGGTTCTCGACGTAGTTGGCCTTGGGATTGCTTGGCGGGTTGAGGATGCTCTGGATATGCCCGCTATTGGACAGAATGAAGCGCTTGTCGCCGCCCAGCAGTTGGGTGGAGCGGTACACCGCGTCCCACGGCGTGATGTGGTCGTTGATCCCGCCCACGCTGAAGCTGTCCACCGTGACCTTCTGCAAGTCGATGGGTGTGCCGCAGACTTCCAGGCCACCGGGATGGCTGAGCGGGTTGTGCTTGAAGAAGTCCAGCAAGTCGCCATGCAGCGCGGCGGGCAGGCGGGTGTTGTCGTTGTTCCAGTACAGGATGTCGAAGGCCGGTGGTTCCTTGCCCAGCAGGTAGTTGTTGATCCAGTAATTCCAGATCAGGTCGTTGGGACGCATCCAGGCGAACACCTTGGCCATGTCGCGTCCATCGAGCACACCTTGTTGATAGGAGCGGCGCTTGGCGGCTTCCAGAGTTTGTTCGTCGGCGAACAGGGTGGCGGGGCTGTCGATCTGGCTGTCCAGCAGGCTCACCAGATAACTGGCACTGGAGATGCGACGCAGTTGGCGCTTGGCCTGCAGGTGGCCTTGCAGCGCAGCGATGGTCAGGCCACCGGCGCAGGCGCCCATCAGGTTGACCTCGCGGGCGCCGGTGATTGCGCGGGTCACGTTCACTGCTTCTTCCAGAGCAGCGACGTAGGTGGACAAGCCCCATTCGCGGTGGCGTACATCCGGGTTGCGCCAGCTGACCATAAACACCTGCAGGCCATTTTTCAGGGCGAACTGGACGAAGCTGTTGTTCGGGCTCAAGTCGAAAATGTAGTACTTGTTGATTTGCGGCGGCACGATCAGCAGCGGCTTGGCGTACTGTTTTTCACTCATGGGCTTGTACTGGATCAGCTCCAGCAGTTCGTTGCGAAACACCACCGAGCCCGGCGTGGTAGCCACCGTCTTGCCGACTTCAAAGGCCTGCTTGGTGACCTGCCTCGGCAAGCCATTGTTGTGCAGCAGGTCGTCGAACAGGTTGCTGACGCCACGCACCACGCTGTTGCCGCCGGAATTGAGCAGTTCCTTGATGGCCAGTGGGTTGAGCAGGCTGTTTGAAGGCGACACCGCATCGTTGAGCAGGGAAAAGGCAAAGTGCGCCCGTGCCCGGTCGTCGGCGCTCAGGTTACTGTCGTCGATCCAGTGACGGGTCTGCTTCTGCCAGCTCAAATAGGCTTGCAGGCTGCGCCGATAAAACGGGTTGAGCTGCCAGGTAGGGTCGGCGAAACGGCTGTCGGCCGGGTTCGGCTCGTGCACCGTTTCCCCGAGCAGCACACGGCCCAATTGCCCGCCCAACTTCAGGGCGTGGCGGGCGGTATGCACCGGGTTGCGCAGGCCGTGTGCGGCGACGCTGCGCAGGGTCGAGAGCAAATCCCGGCCGCGCAGGCCGGTGATCGCGCTTTGTGCATTGATGAACGCGGCGGGTGTGGGCACCGGGTTCGATACGGGTCTTTCTCGCATGCGCCAACACTCCTTCGTCAAGCCATCAACAAGCACGCCAATTCAGAACCATAGTTGGTTCTGGCCAAGTTGCGCGGCGCGGTCGTCCTGACCGCCGCCGTCTAAAGCGCAGGTTGCGGGTGAATCACTGCCCTCAGGCGTTCCTCCTGGAGAAATTTCATGATGATCGGCGCCACGGCCTCGGCCCGGGTAATCAGGAATAGATGACCGTCGTCGATAATGTGCAGTTGAGCGTTGGGTATGCGCCAGGCCAGCATGCGCATGTTGATCAGCGGGATCAGCGGGTCGTCATCGCCGGCCAGCACCAGGGTTGGTTGCTTGATCTTGTGCAGCCAGTGGATGCTGGTCCAGCCAAGCCCGGCGAACAGTTGCCAGTAGTAGCCCAACTTGCCCGCCGAACGCACTTTGCTGGCGTGTTCGGCGGCCAGCTTGGAGTCCCGACGGAAGGAGCCGCCGTAGATCATCGGGGCAATGCGCACCACATGGGACGGTTGGATATAACGCCGCGGACTGGCCATCAACCACAAGACTTTCGGTTTGCCCGGCACCATAAAGGCGCCGGCGGCGGTGGCGGCGAGGATCAGTTTTTTGCAGCGCTCCGGATAGTCATAGGCGAACTGCTGCGCCAGCGCGCCGCCCCAGGAAACGCCTACCGCGTTGACCTGGCCATAGTCCAGGTAATCGAGCATGCGCGCGGTGAGTTTGGCCAGGCCGGGAAAGCGATAAGGCCGGCTGGGGGTCGACGAACCGCCGACGCCTGGCACATCAAAGGCAATCACTTCCAGGTCCGGGTCCAAGGCCTGGACGAACGGAAACACCAGCTCAAGGTTGGCGCCGATGCCGTTGAAAATCAGCAGCGGCGTCAAGTGAGGCTTGCCCGGGCGTACCGCCGTGCGGATGGCTTGGCCATCCAGGTCGATGGTACGGAAGATGAACGGTTGCGGCATGGGCTTACCCTGCAAAATGGCGCTATTTCCCTGCGGGAACACGGTTAATGTGGGAGCTGGCTTGCCTGCGATGCAGACGCTGCGGTGTATCAGGCATACCGAGTTGATGCCATCGCAGGCAAGCCAGCTCCCACATTTGATCCCATTCCAGCCTACCTTTCGTGAACGTATGTGCCCGGCGCCGCTTCAGCCGCTGCGTACGCTTTATTACCCAGCGCCGTCGGCGCCTTCTTCAACTTGCCCGACCGCTCCGCCTGCCACGCCTGCCAATGCAGCCACCACGAATCGGTGTGCTTGGTAGCGTTCTCCTGCCAGTCGAGTGCCTTGCCCGGCATCGTGTCGCTGGTCTGGTAGCGCGACTTGGGGTTGCCCGGCGGGTTCAGGATGCTCTGGATATGCCCGCTGCTGGACAGCACAAACTCGACCTTGCCGCCAAACAGCTGTGCTGACTTGTAGCAGGACTGCCACGGTGTGATGTGGTCGTTGGTGCCGGCCAACGAATAGATATCGGCGGTGACCTGCTTCAGGTCGATCGGCGTGCCGCACACTTCGAGGGCATTGGCGCGCACCAATGGGTTGTTCTTGAACAGCTCGATCAGGTCGCCGTGGAACGCGGCCGGCAAGCGGGTGGTGTCGTTGTTCCAGAACAGGATGTCGAATACCGGCGGCTCGTTGCCCAGCAGGTAGTTGTTGACCCAGTAATTCCAGATCAGGTCATTGGGGCGCATCCAGGCAAATACTTTGGCCATGTCGCGGCCTTCGAGCACACCGGCCTGGTAGGAGTGGCGCTTGGCTGCTTCCAGGGTCTGCTCGTCGACGAACAGCGCCACCTGGGTGTCCAGGGTGGTGTCCAGCACGCTCACCAGCAGGGTCAGGGCGTTGACCTTCTTCTCGCCCAGCGCCGCGTAGTGGCCCAGCAGGGCGGTGCAGGTGATGCCGCCGGAGCAGGCGCCAAGCATGTTGATGTCTTTGCTGCCAGTGATCGCACTCACCACATCGACCGCTTCTTTCAGCGCCTCGATATAGGTCGACAAGCCCCACTCGCGCTGGGCCTTGGTCGGGTTGCGCCAGCTGACGATAAACGTCTGCTGGTTATTGCGCAGGCAGAAGCGCGCCAGGCTCTTGTCCGGGCTCAGGTCGAATACATAGAACTTGTTGATCTGCGGCGGCACCACCAGCAGCGGGCGTTCGTGCACCTGCTCGGTGATCGGCCGGTACTGGATCAGCTCCAGCACATCGTTGCGAAACACCACGGCGCCTTCGGTGGTGCCCAGGCTCTTGCCCACTTCAAAGGCGCCCATGTTGACCTGGCTTGGCATGCCGCCGTTGTGCACCATGTCTTTGGCCAGGTGGGACAGGCCGTCCAGCAGGCTCTTGCCGCCGGTTTCGAAGAAGCGTTTGACTGCCGCCGGGTTGGCCGCGCTGTTGGTGGGCGCCATGGCTTCGGTCATCAGGTTGATGACGAAGTGGCCGCGGCTGATGTCGTGCTCCGACAGGTTGCTGTCACCGATCCAGTCGTGCAGCTCCTTGCGCCACGCCAGGTAGGTTTGCAGGTAACGTTTGTAGAGCGGGTTCTGGGTCCACGCCGGGTCGTTGAAGCGGCGGTCGTCGGCCTCGGGTGTCAGCTGTGATTTGCCGAACACCACGTTCTTCAATTCGACGCCAAAATGGGCGACGTGCTTGACGCTGTGCAACGGTTGTTTGATGGCCTGGGTCAGCACCATCCGAGCGGATGCCAGTAAATCCTTTTTCCGTAACGCGATGATCGGGTTCAGCCCCAGGGTGTTTTCCGAGGCTTGGCGTTTCAAGTCATCGTTGTTCTTGTTACTCATCTACGACGCTCCATTGTCCGACAGACGAGTACCGGGTACCGCTGTGTACCACTACTTGCCACACAGCACAGCCTGGTACTACTGCTCGGGTGACCGTTAATACCGCATCGTCAAATGCAGGGAACTTGCCAGTTCCATTGGTTACCCGAGTTTAATTTTTTTCGCAAGCGGGCCAATCGTTGGCCACGACAGAGGGGCATTCAAGCAGATGGAATTAGAAAATGCCCACTAATGAGCAAGAGGCCTGAGCTAGAGCATCAGCCGTACGACCGACTGGCTCGGGTCGCGGGTTTTTCCGGCGGCTTTCAGTTCGGCAAGATAGTCAGCCCACAGCGCGTCCTGACGCACGGCAAGTTGATAGAGGTAGTCCCAGGTGAACAATCCGCTGTCATGACCGTCGTCGAAGGTCAATTTCAGTGCGTATTGGCCGGCGGGTTCGATCTTGGTCAAACCGACATTGAGCTTGCCGAATTGCAGGATCGGTTTGCCGTGGCCCTGGACCTCGGCGGAGGGGGAGTGCACGCGAAGGAATTCGGCGGGCAGTTGATACACCTCGTCAGGACCGTAGGTAAGGCCCAGGGTCTTGGAGGCTTTATGCAGGTTGATGGCGGTAGGCAGTTTGGTCATTTGGGGAACCGCTCAGAGATGATCCTGAAGGAACCGGCATCGTGCAGGAGCCTGGTCTCTGTGGGAGCCGGGCTTGCCCGCGATGGCAGCGCCTCGGTGTATCAGTTGCACCGAGGTGAGGCTATCGCAGGCAAGCCAGCTCCCACACAAGCCAGGCTGCTATGCAGGCCGGTTCTATATGTGGCTTACAGGATATAACGAGACAGATCTTCGTTCTGCGCCAATTCGCCCAAGTGGCTGTTGACGTAGTCGGCGTCGATCTTGATCGCCACGCCATTCTGCGCGCCCGCCATGTCGCCAGCACTGAAGGACACTTCCTCCAGCAGGCGTTCAAGCAAGGTGTGCAAACGACGGGCACCGATGTTCTCGGTCTTCTCGTTGACCTGCCAGGCGATCTCGGCCAAACGCTTGATACCGTCCGGCAGGAACTCAATGCCCAAGCCTTCGGTTTTCAGCAGTTCGCGGTATTGCTCGGTCAGCGACGCATGGGGCTCACTGAGGATGCGTTCGAAGTCGCCTGGCGTCAGTGCTTTCAGCTCAACGCGAATTGGCAGACGGCCTTGCAGCTCCGGCACCAGATCGCTCGGCTTGCTCAGGTGGAACGCACCGGACGCGATAAACAGGATGTGGTCGGTCTTGACCATGCCCAGCTTGGTGTTGACGGTGCAGCCTTCGATCAGCGGCAGCAGGTCGCGCTGCACGCCTTCGCGGGATACGTCGACGCCGCCGGAGTTACCGCGCTTGGCCACCTTGTCGATCTCGTCGATAAACACGATGCCGTGCTGCTCGACCGCTTCCAGGGCCTTGGCCTTGAGCTCTTCCTCATTCACCAGGCGCCCGGCTTCTTCGTCGCGCACCAGTTTCAGCGCTTCCTTCACCTTGAGCTTGCGGCTTTTCTTCTTGCCCTTGCCCATGTTGGCGAACAGGTTCTGCAACTGGCTGGTCATTTCTTCCATGCCAGGCGGTGCGGAGATATCGACGCCGGACACTTCGGCGACTTCAATCTCGATTTCCTTGTCGTCCAACTGACCTTCACGCAGGCGCTTGCGGAACAGCTGGCGGGTATTGGAATCCGAGCTTGGCGCGGCGTCTTCGTTGAAGCCCATGCGTGCCGGTGGCAGCAAGGCGTCGAGGATGCGTTCTTCGGCGGCGTCTTCGGCGCGATGGCTGACCTTGGTCATTTCCTGTTCGCGCAGCAGCTTCAGGGCAGCGTCGGCCAGGTCCCGAATGATCGACTCGACGTCACGGCCCACATAGCCCACTTCGGTGAACTTGGTGGCTTCGACCTTGATGAACGGAGCATTGGCCAGTTTGGCCAGGCGCCGGGCGATCTCGGTTTTACCGACACCGGTCGGGCCGATCATCAGGATGTTCTTGGGGGTTACTTCAACGCGCAATTCTTCGGGCAGTTGCATCCGGCGCCAGCGGTTACGCAGGGCGATGGCAACGGCGCGCTTGGCATCGTCCTGGCCGATGATATGGCGATTGAGTTCATGGACGATTTCGCGGGGAGTCATGGACATAGTAATTGGCGGTCCTCAAGCGGGAATAAGCCTGCGGCTTACTCGGCGAGGTCCTGCTCCTCAATGGTCAGGTTGTGGTTGGTGAAGACACAGATGTCGCCAGCGATACCGAGGGCAGTCTCGACGATTTCCCGGGCCGACAGGTCGGTTTTCTTCAGCAGGGCGCTGGCAGCGGCCTGGGCGTAACCGCCGCCGGAACCCATGGCGATCAGGCCTTCTTCGGGTTCAACCACGTCGCCGTTGCCGGTGATGATCAGGGAGGCGTCTTTGTTGGCGACGGCCAGCATGGCTTCGAGGCGGCTGAGGGAGCGGTCGGTGCGCCATTCTTTGGCGAGTTCGACGGCGGCACGGACCAGGTGGCCCTGGTGCTTCTCAAGTTGGCCTTCAAAGCGCTCGAACAGGGTAAAGGCGTCAGCGGTGGCGCCGGCGAAACCGGCGAGGACCTGGCCGTGGTACAGGCGACGGACTTTTTCGCGTTGCCTTTCATCACGGTATTGCCAAGTGAAACCTGGCCGTCGCCGCCCATGACGACTTTGCCGTGGCGGCGAACTGAAACGATGGTGGTCAAGGGGAGAGTCTCCACGCTGCGGGGCGAAAATGCCCTGATGGAACTCATATGGGGGTGGCGGGGGGATTTCAACTGTAGGACGAGAGGGCGGACGAGTGGTGAATCTGTGTGAACCGAGGTTTTAAATACAATGAAAACCAATGTGGGAGCCGGGCTTGCCCGCGATGGTGGTGGGTCAGTCACCGAAAATATTGACTGTTCCACCGCCATCGCGGGCAAGCCCGGCTCCCACATTTGATCTGCTGTGACCTCGGAGTCGGGGCCGATCAGCGGCTTTGGCGTTGTTGTAACAACAGGTTGCTAAACCCTGCACCCGCCAGTTGTTTCTGGGCCACGGTCAGCTGTTCACGGTTGCTGAACGGCCCTACCAGCACGCGATACCAGGTCGCATCCTTAACCGTCCCGGATTCCACCGTCACCGCCTGCCCCAACAGAATGATCTGCGCACGCACACGGTCCGCATCCGCCTGTTTCGGGAACGAGCCCGCCTGCAGGAAGAACTTGGTCACCGGCGCTGCTTTAGTCGTAGCGACTGGCGGCGGCGGCGGCGGGGTAATCCCGGCCAATGCCGCCTGGGCCCGTGCAGTGTCGATTTTCGCCGCTTCCGCCGGAGTCACAGGTGTGGTCGGCACCGGCTGTGGTGTCGGCAGGGTTTTTTCCGGTACGGCATCCGGCGGCACGATCACTTCCGATTCCGGCAGCAATGTGTAGAAGTCGTACTTCGGCTTCACCGGCGCAGTCGGGCTCGGGACGGTCTTGTTCGCTTCGGCCATTTTCGTGGCCCTCTGCTGCTCTTGCTTGACCCGTTTGACGTCATCGCCCTTGCCCGGGTCCAGCTTCATCAGGAACACGACAAACGCGCCGACCGTCAGGCCGATCGCCATCCACAACCAGCCCGGAATAGGTTTCTTCGCAGGTGCCTGGTAGCGGCTGGCGCCGCGCTTGGGTGCAGGTTTTTTCTTGGCAGCCAACTTACATACGCTCCAGAGTTTCCAGGCCCAACAATTCCAGGCCTTGCTTGAGGGTCCGTCCTGCCAGTGCGGCGAGGCGCAGGCGGCTCTGCTTTTGGGCTTCGTCGTCTGCGGTCAGGATCGGGCAGTTCTCGTAGAAGCTGGAGAACAAACCGGCGACTTCGTACAAATAGGTGCAGAGGATGTGCGGCGTGCCTTTTTCACCAACGCTGTTCAGCACTTCGCCGAATTGCGCCAGCTTGGCCGCCAGTTCCTGCTCGTGCGGCGCTTCAAGGTTGATCTGGCCTTCGACTTCACTGAAGTCCTTGCCCAGCTTGCGGAACACACCGGCCACCCGGGTGTAGGCATACAGCAGGTACGGCGCGGTGTTGCCTTCGAAGTTGAGCATCAGCTCGAAGTTGAAGCTGTAGTCGCTGGTACGGTGCTTGGACAGGTCGGCGTATTTCACCGCGCCAATCCCCACCACGCGGGCGATATTGCGCAGGTCGGCTTCGGCCAGCTCCGGGTTCTTTTCCTTCACCAGGTTGTAGGCGCGGTCCTGGGCTTCGTTCAGCAGGTCGATCAGCTTCACGGTGCCGCCGTCACGGGTCTTGAACGGGCGGCCATCGGCGCCGTTCATGGTGCCGAAGCCCATGTGTTCCATCTGCATCGGATGGGTGACGAAACCGGCGCGGCGCGCCACTTCGAACACTTGCTGGAAGTGCAGGGCCTGGCGCTGGTCAACGAAATACAGGGCGCGGTCGGCTTTCAGCACGCCGCTGCGGTAGCGCACGGCGGCCAGGTCGGTGGTGGCGTAGAGGTAGCCGCCATCGGCCTTGACGATGATCACCGGCAGCGGGTCGCCGTCGGCCGTCTTGAATTCTTCGAGGAACACGCACTGGGCACCGTTGCTCTCAACCAGCAGGCCCTTGGCCTTGAGGTCGTTGACCACGTTGATCAGGTCGTCGTTGTAGGCGCTTTCGCCCATCACGTCGGCCATGGTCAATTTGACGTTGAGCAGCTCGTAGATTTCCTGGCAGTGGGACAGGGATATCTCGCGGAAGCGGCCCCACAGCTCCAGGCATTCGGCATCGCCGGCTTGCAGCTTGACCACCAGGCCACGGGCGCGGTCGGCGAATTCTTCGGATTCGTCGAAACGCTTCTTGGCGGCGCGGTAGAAGTTCTCCAGGTCCGACAGCTCGTTGCTGGTGATCGGGTTTTCCTGCAGGTACGCCATCAACATGCCGAACTGGGTGCCCCAGTCGCCCACGTGGTTCTGGCGGATGACGTCGTCGCCGAGGAATTCCAGGACCCGCGCTACGCCGTCACCAATGATGGTGGAGCGCAAGTGACCTACGTGCATTTCCTTGGCCAGGTTCGGTGCCGACAGGTCGATGGCCACGCGTTGTGTCGGGCCGGCCTTGCGTACGCCGATTTTGGCATCCGCCAGGGCCGCGTCCAGGCGCGAAGCCAGGGCCTGGGTGTTCTGGAAGAAGTTGATAAAGCCAGGGCCGGCGATTTCAGCCTTGGTCACCTGCGGGTCGGCCGGCAGCGCGGCGATGATTTTTTCCGCCAGATCGCGTGGCTTCAGGCCGGCCGGCTTGGCCAGCATCATCGCGATGTTGCTGGCGAAATCACCGTGGGTCTTGTCTCGGGTATTTTCCACCTGGATCGCCGGCGTCAGGCCTTCAGGCAACACACCTTCGTTGACGAGTTGGGTGAGGGCTTGTTGGATCAGCTGGCGAATGGTGTCTTTCATGGTGTTCTCTTTCGACCGCAAGCGGTGGCGCGCGATGCGCAGGTGGAAAAACTGGGCATTATCCGTGGCGAGGGCGGGCTTGCCAACCTTCGCTGGACCTTGACGGACGATTAACCTGTGGCGAGGGAGCAAGCTCCCTCGCCACAGGGGGTTAGTACAAATCTACCGGGTCTACGTCCAACGACCATCTCACTTGTCGCCCGCTGGGCATTTGCTCCAGGGCAAGTAACCAGCTGCTTAATAAGCGATGCAGCGGGGCGCGGGCACTGGCTTGCAAGAGTAGCTGGGCGCGGTAACGACCGGCGCGGCGTTCCATGGGCGCGGGCACCGGCCCGAGCAATTCGATGCCGGTCAGACCCAGCTCCCCCAGCAAACGTTCAGCCTCGCTGCACGCTTCATCCAGGAAACCTTCGGCCTGCCCCGGCTTGTGCGCCTCGGCCCGCAGCAGCGCCAGATGCGCAAACGGCGGCAAGCCGGCCGAGCGGCGTTCGCTCAAGGCCTGTTCGGCGAAGGCAAAGTAGCCTTGCTCCGTCAGTTGAATCAGCAATGGATGGTCGGCCAGGTGCGTCTGGATGATCACCTTGCCGGGCTCTTCAGCCCGACCGGCACGGCCTGCGACCTGCACGATCAGCTGTGCCATGCGTTCGCTGGCGCGGAAGTCCCCGGAGAATAACCCGCCGTCGGCATCCAGGATCGACACCAGGGTCACCCGCGGGAAGTGATGCCCTTTGGCGAGCATCTGGGTGCCCACCAAAATGCACGGCTGGCCCTTCTGGATCGTGGCGAACAGCTGATTCATCGCGTCCTTGCGCGACGTGCTGTCACGGTCGACCCGCAGCACCGGGTAATCCGGGAACAGAATGCCCAGCCGCTCCTCGGCGCGCTCGGTGCCTGCGCCCACCGGACGCAAGTCGACTTTGCCGCACTGCGGGCAGTGACGCGGCACCCGTTCCACATGGCCGCAGTGATGGCAGCGCAATTCGCCGGAGCGCTGGTGTACGGTCATTCGCGCATCGCAGCGATTGCACTCGGACATCCAGCCGCAGTCATGGCACAGCAGCGTCGGCGCAAAACCCCGGCGGTTGAGGAACACCAGCACTTGCTGGCCCGCCGCGAGGGTTTGGCCGATGGCTTGTTGCATTGGCCCGGAAATGCCGCTGTCCAGCGGGCGACTTTTCACGTCCAGGCGCAGGAAGCGTGGCTGCTTGGCGCCGCCGGCCCGCTCGTTGAGACGCAGCAGGCCGTAGCGACCGGTGTAGGCGTTGTGCAGGCTTTCCAGGGAGGGCGTGGCCGAACCCAGCACAATCGGGATGTTTTCCTGGCGGGCCCGCACCAGTGCCAGGTCGCGGGCGTGGTAGCGCAAGCCTTCCTGCTGTTTATAGGAGCCGTCGTGTTCTTCGTCGATGATGATCAGCCCGGGATTTTTCATCGGGGTGAACAGCGCCGAGCGGGTACCAATAATAATGTCGGCCTCGCCGTCCCGGGCGGCAAGCCAGGATTCCAGGCGCTCGCGGTCGTTGACCGCCGAGTGCACCAGGGCGATGCGCGCGTTGAAGCGCTGCTCGAAACGCGCCAGGGTTTGCGGGCCGAGGTTGATCTCGGGGATCAACACCAACGCCTGTTTGCCGGCCTCGAGGGTTTCGCGGATCAGCTGTAAATAGACTTCGGTCTTGCCGCTGCCGGTGACGCCGGCCAGCAGGAACGCGTGGAAGCTGTCGAAGCCGGCGCGAATTGCCTCGTAGGCGGCGCGTTGTTCGGGGTTGAGCGGCAATTCCGGCTGAGCCAGCCAGTGTTCGTGGCGCTCGCCGGGGGCGTGCTTGCGGATCTCCACCTGCACCAAACCCTTGGCGAGCAGCAAGTCCAGGCTGTCCTTGCTCAGCATCAGCTTGCTTAACAGCTGATGGGCGACGCCGTGGGGATGCTGGGCCAGGGTTGCCAGAGCTTCACGCTGGCGCGGGGCGCGGGCGATGCGCGGGTCGTCCATGCGCGCCCCCGGGACCATCGACCAGAAACGCTCCTGGCGCGCCTCGGCCAACTCGCCCTGGCGCAACAGCACCGGCAGCGCCCAGCTCAGGGTGTCACCCAGGCTGTGTTGGTAATACTGCGAGGTCCACAGGCACAGCTTGAACAGCGCGGGCGGCAACGGCGGCGTGCTGTCGAGGATCGCCACGGCGGGCTTGAGCTTCTCGGCGGGCACTTCGCTGTGATCGGCGACTTCCACCAGGATGCCGATCATCTCCCGCCGGCCAAACGGCACGCGCACACGCATGCCGGGCTGCAGCTGCGACCGCAATACACCGGCAGGGGCCCGATAATCGAACAGGCGGCGCAGGGGCGAGGGCAGGGCGAGGCGCAAAATGGCGTCGGGCACGCGGGGGTTCTCATATGACGGGCGGCGAAGAAGGGCGGGAGCCTAGCAGACCAGCGGTGGATGTGGGAGCCGGGCTTGCCCGCGATAGTAACGATACGGTGCACCTGCGACACCGCAGCGTCTGCATCGCGGGCAAGCCCGGCTCCCACAGAGCCTTGTGTATGCCGCGCTTTTCTGATGAAAGGGGCCGTTGTGCTTCTTGCGCGTTTAAAAAGGTCTGGTAGAATCCGCGGCCTAATTACGTGCGGTATTCAACAATAGTGTTGATTGGCGGCACGCTAGCCTGAGGAATACACCATGAAAGCCGATATCCATCCAAACTATGTTGCCATCGACGTTACCTGCAGCTGCGGTAACAAGTTCGAAACCCGTTCGACTTTCGGCAAAGCTCTGCCAATCGACGTGTGCAACGAGTGCCACCCGTTCTACACCGGTAAGCAGAAGACTCTGGATGTTGGCGGCCGTGTTGACCGCTTCAAGACCCGCTTCGGTGCTTTCGGCGCTAAAGCTGCTCCTAAAGCTGAGTAAGGCTGGTCCGCTTGGATGGCCTGTATGGCTTGTCCTCGCTGATGAAAAAGGCGTCCCTTGTGGGCGCCTTTTTTGTGTCTGCGATTTGGCTGGCGCCCGCCCAGGCCGAGGTCTTCTGCCCGGCGCCCGGCAATGTCGCTATTTTTGACGTGCAGCGGGTGGTGGATGGCGACACGGTGCGCCTCAAGGACGGCCGCAACGTGCGCATGATCGGCGTCAATGCCCCGGAAACCGGCAAGAAGGGCCGCACTGACGAGCCCTTCGCCGTGGCCGCTCGCGAGCGCCTGCAAAGCCTGGTGGATGCGAGCGGTGGGCGCGTTGGCGTGGTGCCCGGACGGGAGAGCAAGGACCGTTACGGTCGCACCCTGGCCCATCTTTACGGCGCCAATGGCGAAAATCTGGAGGCGCAGTTGCTCGCCGAAGGCCTCGGCTTCCAGGTGGCCGTCGCGCCGAATGTGGAGCTGGTGGCCTGCCAGCAAGCCGCCGAACGCGGTGCCCGGCAGGCCCGGTTGGGGCTGTGGCGCCAGTCACCGGTGGTCGATGCGGCGAAGATCCGGCGTTCGGGCTTTGCGGTGGTCAGCGGCCAGGTGAGCAAAATCGAACGCAATCGCGGTGGAGTCTGGATTGAGTTGCAGGGCTCACTGGTATTACGCATTGCGCCCAATCGGGTGGCCGCGTTCGACAGTGCATTGTTGAAGGGTTTACAGGGGCAATCCATCGAGGCGCGCGGCTGGGTGCTGGACCGTTCCCGGCGCGGTGGCCTGGAAAATGGCCAGGCACGCTGGCTGCTGCCACTGACCGATCCCGGCATGCTTCAGCGGGTGCCGTAAGAAAAAATTGTAGACATTTTTTCGCGTGATTGTGAACAGTTGAGCCCTTGTATCCCGTGGCTCTTGGCCAAAAGTCGTAGGGCAAGGCCCTTGACACCTGTGACTGCCCAGTCTTGTGGGGACTTTGCGACACGCGTATCCTCGGCGGTCCGTCGACCAACAGTAAAAGCGGAATGCCGATATGTCTGATTTGAAAACTGCCGCTCTCGAATATCATGCCCATCCTCGTCCAGGAAAGCTGAGTGTAGAGCTCACCAAAGCCACTGCCACCGCCCGCGACCTGTCGCTGGCCTACAGCCCTGGCGTTGCCGAGCCCGTACGTGAAATCGCCCGCGATCCTGAACTGGCCTACAAGTACACCGGCAAAGGCAACCTGGTTGCAGTGATCTCTGATGGCACCGCGATCCTCGGCCTGGGTAACCTCGGCCCATTGGCTTCCAAGCCAGTCATGGAAGGTAAAGGCGTACTGTTCAAGCGCTTCGCCGGCATTGACGTATTCGACATCGAAGTCGATTCCGAAAGCCCGCAGGCTTTCATCGACACCGTAAAGCGCATCTCCATCACATTCGGTGGCATCAACCTGGAAGACATCAAGGCACCTGAGTGCTTCGAGATCGAAAAGGCCCTGATCGAACAGTGCGACATCCCGGTATTCCACGATGACCAGCACGGCACCGCGATCGTTACCGCGGCCGGCATGATCAACGCCCTGGAAATCGCTGGCAAAACCCTCGGCGAAGCCAAGATCGTTTGCCTGGGCGCCGGCGCTGCGGCCATCTCCTGCATGAAGTTGCTGGTGAGCATGGGCGCCAAGCTGGAAAACATCTACATGGTCGACAGCAAGGGCGTTGTGCAGTCCGAGCGTACCGACCTGAACCAGTACAAGGCGATGTTCGCGCATCCGTCCTCCAAGCGTACCCTGGCTGACGCCCTTGACGGTGCAGACGTGTTCGTTGGCCTGTCCGGTCCGAACCTGCTGAGCGCCGAAGGCCTCAAGTCCATGGCCGCCAACCCGATCGTGTTCGCGTGCTCCAACCCGGATCCGGAAATCTCCCCGGAACTGGCCCACGCCACCCGCAACGACGTGATCATGGCCACCGGCCGTTCGGACTACCCGAACCAGGTCAACAACGTACTGGGCTTCCCGTTCATCTTCCGTGGTGCCCTGGACGTTCGCGCCAAGCGCATCAACGAAGAAATGAAAGTAGCTGCCGCCAACGCCCTGCGCGAACTGGCCAAGCTGCCGGTACCGCAGGACGTTTGTGACGCCTACGGCGGTGCGAAACTGGAATTCGGTCGTGAGTACATCATCCCGAAACCAATGGACAAGCGCCTGATCACCCTGATCTCCGATGCTGTGGCTAAAGCTGCGATCGAGACCGGTGTGGCCACCCTGCCGTATCCGAAGAACTACCCGCTGAAAAGCGTGGACGATGTGTTCAACGGCTAAGCCGTTGTAGCGCACCAACAAAAAGCCCCGGCTCTTGCGAGTCGGGGCTTTTTTTGTGGCTGGCAATTAGCTCGAGCCTGGCGGTGATCCAAATGTGGGAGCGGGCTTGCTCGCGAAGACGGTGTGTCAGTCGGCCCATCTGAGCCTGATACCCCGCTTTCGCGAGCAAGCCCGCTCCCACATTGGATCTGCGGGTTAGAACAAGTCGATCGGTGCCGCCTCATCCGCCGGCAGCGGGCTGCCCGGTGCAACGCCGTTGCCCAGTTCGTTGACCGATGGCGGCGTGTCCTCGCTCTTGAACAGCTCGAAGTACGCATTCGGCGTGCTCGGCGCTGCTGCTCGGCCGCTGACCGGGTCGATCCGCAGGCTGAGTATGCCTTCCGGCTCCGGCTGGGTGTGCAGCGGCTTGTCCTTCAATGCAGCACCCATGTAGCTCATCCAGATCGGCAGCGCGACGGTGCCACCGAACTCCCGGCGACCGAGGCTTTCCGGCTGGTCGTAACCGGTCCATACGGTGGTCACGTAGTCTCCGTTGTAGCCCGAGAACCACGCATCCTTGGATTCGTTGGTGGTACCGGTCTTGCCGGCGATGTCGGCGCGGCCCAGGGCCAGGGCGCGACGCCCCGTACCTTTCTTGATCACGTCTTCCAGGATGCTGTTGAGGATGTAGGTGGTGCGGCCATCCACAACGCGTTCGGCTACCGCCGGCGCTTGTGGTGCGGCAGGGGCGCCGGCGGCCGGTGCTTCGCCTGGCGTCGGCTCGATGGTGATGCCGCCGTTGGTCGGTGCTGCCTGGCCGTCAGTGGCGGCGACGCCATTGACCACGTCGCCCGGTACCCGCGGCGGGTTGGCGGTAAACAGGGTTTCGCCGCTACGGCTTTCGATCTTGTCGATCAGGTACGGGGTGATCTTGTAGCCGCCGTTGGCAAAGGTGCTCCAGCCGGTGGCGATTTCCATCGGCGTCAGCGTGGCGGTACCCAGTGCCAGGGACAGGTTGGGCGGCAGGTCCGACTTGTTGAAGCCGAAGCGGGTGATGTAGTCGATGGTCTTGCCTACGCCCATCGCCTGCAGCAGGCGGATCGACACCAGGTTACGCGACTTGTACAGCGCCTCGCGGACGCGGATCGGGCCGAGGAAGGTGTTGGTGTCGTTCTTCGGGCGCCAGACCTTGTCCAGGTACTCGTCGACAAACACGATCGGCGCATCGTTGACCAGGCTGGCGGCGGTGTAGCCGTTATCCAGGGCGGCGCTGTAGATGAACGGCTTGAAGCTCGAGCCCGGCTGGCGCTTGGCCTGGGTGGCGCGGTTATAGTTGCTCTGCTCGAAGGCAAACCCGCCGACCAGGGCGCGGATTGCACCGTTCTGCGGGTCAAGCGACACCAGGGCGCCCTGTGCCACGGGCACCTGGCTGAATTTCAGGCTGTCGTCCTTCTGGCGCTGCACACGAATCAGGTCGCCGACCTGGGCCACGTCCGACGGCTGCTTGGGCATCGCCCCCATGCTGTTGGTGTTCAGGAACGGGCGGGCCCATTTCATGCTGTCCCACGACACATGTTCTTCGCCGGTGCGGGTCAGTACCTGCACGCCATCTTTTTTCACCTGGGTGACGATGGCTGGCTCAAGGCCGCTGATCGGGCGTTGTTTGCCCAGTTCGACGGTCCAGGCGCTCAGGGTCTTGCCCGGCAGGCGCGATTCAGGGCCGCGGTAGCCGTGGCGCTGGTCATAGGCGATCAAGCCTTCGTGTACCGATTTATTGGCGATTTCCTGCAGGTTGCTCGGAATCGTCGTGGTCACGCGGAAGCCTTCGGTGTACGCCTCGCTGCCATAACGGCCGACCATCTCGGCACGGGCCATTTCGGCGATATAAGGGGCATTCACTTCCGGGGTCGGCACGTGATAACTGGCGTTCAACGGCTCGGCCACCGCACTTTCGTATGCGGCCTGGTCGATTTTGCCCAGCTTGTACATGCGGCCCAGGATCCAGTCGCGGCGCTCTTTGCTGCGCGCCGGGTTGGCCAGCGGGTTGAAGCGCGAAGGCGCCTTGGGCAGGCCGGCAATCATCGCCATCTGCGCCAGGCTGGCGTCACGAATCGACTTGCCGTAGTAAACCTGGGAAGCCGCCTCGATGCCGTAGGCACGGTTGCCGAGGTAGATCTTGTTGACGTACAGCTCAAGGATCTCGTCCTTGGTCAGCTGACGTTCGATCTGCAACGCCAGGAGAATTTCCGTGGCCTTGCGGGAAAAGCTGCGTTCGCTGGTGAGGAAGAAGTTCTTCGCGACCTGCATGGTGATGGTGCTGCCACCGGACTGAATGTGTCCGCTTTTTACCAACTGCGTGGCGGCCCGCACCAGGCTGCTTGGGTCAACGCCATAGTGGTTGGCGAAATTATCGTCTTCAGCCGACAGCAGGGCGTTGATGAAATTGGGTGGAATGTCGGCGAAACGGATCGGGGTGCGGCGCATTTCGCCGAACTCCGCGATCAGTTTTTCATCGCTGCTGTAGACCCGCAAAGGAATCTGCAACTGGATACTTCTCAGGGCCTCTACGGAGGGCAAACCCGGACTAAGGTAGAGATAGGCCCCGCTGAGCACGAGCATCAGCCCGCAGACGATCGCGACAATGGAGTACCCGAAAAACTTCAGCAGACGAATCAAGGCTTTTGGATTTCCAAGGAAAAGAATGGGTTAGGCGTCGGGGCATGCACGGCAAGCGGTGGATCGACCCGGCCAGCAGATAAACGCGGGAAAAAACGCTGGGCATTAAAGCATTTTTCGGCTTCGGGCGTCATTCGCACCGCTCATACAAGCCGACCGAATGCATGAAGCCTGGCAGCAATCAGTCCGTAAGACAGGGAAAGTTTTGGGGAGTTTTATGATAAAGGGATTTTTCAGGCGAAAAGCCGATGCCGTCCTGGGTATCGACATCAATGACGCCGGCGTCAAGCTGGTGGAACTCGAGGTTTCAGGCAACGGCTACAGCGTCCGCGGCTACGCCATGCAGCCGTTGCCGGCCCATGCGGTGGTCGACAGTAGCGTGGTGGATTTTGATGCCGTCGCACAGGCCCTTTCCAGAGCACTGGCACAGGTGCATACCTCGCTCCGACAAGCCGCCGTCGCCGTCGCCGGGCCTTCGGTGATCACTCGTGTGCTCGAGATGGACGCCGGGCTCACTGATGCAGAAATGGTGCAACGAATCCACGGGGAAGCCGACCAGTACATTCCTTATCCGCTGGAGGATGTGGCCATCGACTTTCAGGTGCAGGGCCCGTCGGCCCATGACTCGCAAAGCGTCGATGTGCTGCTGGTTGCCTGCCTCAAGGAACAGGTAGAGGCCCGTGAGGCGGTTTTGGCCTTGGCGGGGCTGGCGACACGGATAGTGGATGTCGAAGCATTTGCATTGGCTCGCGTGGGCAGGCAGGCTTCGGACAGCATCACGCCGGGCCGTCGTGTCGATGGCGCGCAATGGGCCGTGGATGCCCAGGGAATGGGAGTGGCCTGCGGGTTGGCCCTGAGGAGTTTCGACTGATGACACGAATCAACCTGCTGCCGTGGCGCGCAGAACGGAACCAGCGGCGGCGCAAATATTTTCTGGTGTTCCTGGCGGGGGCTGCAACTGTGGCGCTGGCTGCGGTATGGCTGGCAGACCAGGTGATCGACCGCGCGATTGATCGGCAATTGGCCCGTAACAGCCAACTGAAGGTGGGCGTTACCGGGCTCGACTCGCGGATCAAGGCCATCGACGAGCTGCATGAGCAACGCCAGCAGTTGATGGAACGGATGAAAGTTGTGCAGGGTTTGCAGGACGATCGTTCGGCGGGCGTTCAGTTGCTGGACCAATTGGCTCGTGCCATGCCGGATGGGGTGCAGTTGCGTGAGGTGAGTGTTGATGGTGGATCTGTTTCGATCAGCGGTACTGCCGAATCGAACCGTGATATTGCTCAGTTGATGCGTGGCCTTGAGGCAACCGGTGACTTGCAGGCGCCCCGGCTTCAACGGGTTAGCGGTGCGCAGGGCGGTGACGACAATAGCTTTCAGCTGACGGTTCGCCATGGTCATTCCGATGAGGTGCGCCCATGAGAGGGGCGTCAGGCCTGCCAGGGCTGACGGAATCCGATATCACCCAGTTCTGTCGAAACGCTCTCGACTGGCCCCTGCCGGGCAAGGCTTTACTGGGGAGCGCGGTTTTTTGCCTGCTGTGGGCAGTAGGCAACACCTTCTACTTGAGCGGGACGCGGGAGCAACTGCGCCAGCTTGAGGCGCAGGAAGTGACGCTTGAGCAGCAGATCGCGCTGAAAACCAGCCAGTCTGCCGGCCTGGAATCCCAGGCCCGGGAACTCGAAACGATGCGAGGCCGTTTCGCCAACCTGTTGCGGCAGTTGCCTGTTGATACCCAGGTGCCCGGCCTGCTTGAGGATATTGGCCACCTGAGTGCCGCCAATGGCTTGGTGCTGGAGGCCATCGAACTTCGGGATGACCAGCCTCGGGCCTTGTACATCGAGTCGCCCCTGCAGATTGGAGTGACCGGGACTTTTCACGAGCTGGCGGCGTTCATCAACGGCATGGCCGGCTTGCCAAGGATTGTCACGGTCCATGACTTGGCGTTCAGTCATGTCGATCGCTCCCTGTTGCGCCTCAGCCTGGTGGCGAAGACTTATCGGCACAACCGACAGGCGAGCGATGACCTTGAGGTTGGCCTACGCGAGCCGTCGTCTGCTTTCGTAGAGCCAATTGCCTACGATTTTGCATCCTTACGCGATCCTTTCCAGCCACCCTTTCGCCAGCTTGTGAGGCCCGCTGGGCGACCGGCTACCGGACCGGATTTAGCCAGGCCCCGCGGAATCCTCGAAGGCTTCGCTGTTGAGCAGTTCGAGATGGTGGGGACCTTGTCCCTTGGTGCCCAAACCTTCGCCCTGCTGCGGGGAGCGTCGTCTGTCCATCGGCTGGCAATCGGCGATTACCTGGGCCCGGACCACGGGCGCATCACGGCGATTCATGACTCCCATGTCGAACTGGCCGAGCTTTTCCCGGACGGCCAGGGCGCTTGGCTGGAACGCTCGCAAACCCTTGCCCTGAACGTGAATTCATAACGGAAACAAACAATGAAAAGGACTTTTTCGTCCTTCGGTGTGGCGCTATGGATAGCGTTCACGGCACCGATGGTCATGGCTGTGCCCAATCGAATCGACCTGATTCACCTTCCGCCACCTGGCAATGCGCCCCTGAGTACCGAGCGCGTGGCATTTACCGGCGACAAGCTGTCCCTCAACTTCCAGAACATCGAGTTACGTGCGGTGCTGCAGCAGATTGCCGACGTCGCCGGCCTCAATCTGGTGGCCAGCGACGACGTGCAGGGGGCGATCACCCTGCGCCTCAAGGACGTGCCCTGGGACCAGGCCCTGGATCTTGTGCTGCAAACCAAGGGGCTGGACAAACGTGTGACGGCCAACGTACTGCTGGTGGCGCCTGCCGAGGAGTTGGCGGCCCGCGAGCTGCTGGTGCTGGAGTCGCGCAAGCAAATGACGGAGCTGGCCCCGTTGCGCCGTGAACTGCTGCAAGTGAATTATGCCAAGGCGTCGGACCTGGCCAAGCTGTTCCAGTCGGCCGTGGGCCTGGAAGGTGCAACCGATGAGCGCGGCTCGGTGGCGGTGGATGATCGCACCAACAACATCATCGCCTACCAGACCCAGGAGCGGCTGGAGGAGCTGCGTCGGATCGTGGCGCAACTGGATATTCCGGTAAGGCAGGTGATGATCGAGGCGCGGATTGTCGAGGCCAATGTGGATTACGACAAAAGCCTGGGGGTACGCTGGGGCGGGCAGATGAGTCGGGGTAACTGGGGCGCTGGCGGTATCAGGAAGCCGCTGGCCGAGGGCGTCGAGCCTCCCGAAAACCCGCCCAGCTCGCCGTTTGTAGATATGGGCACGGTCAACGGCAGCGCCGGCCTGGGGATCGCCTTTATCACCGACAACCTGCTGCTGGACCTGGAGCTGACCGCCATGGAAAAAACCGGCAACGGTGAAATCGTCTCGCAGCCCAAGGTCGTCACCTCCGATAAGGAAACCGCACGAATCCTCAAGGGCACCGAGATTCCCTATCAGGAATCCAGCTCCACCGGTGCTACCTCGGTGTCGTTCAAGGAAGCCTCGCTGTCACTGGAAGTGACGCCGCAAATCACACCGGACGGCTGGGTGAACATGGAGGTCAAGGTGACCAAGGACGAACCCGACTACCTGAACAAGCTCAACGATGTGCCGCCGATCAAGAAAAACGAGGTCAATGCCAAGGTGCTGGTCCAGGACGGGGAGACCATCGTGATTGGCGGAGTTTTCTCCAATACTCAAAGCAAAGTGGTAGATAAAGTGCCATTTTTGGGCGATGTGCCGTATCTTGGCCGCCTTTTCCGGCGGGATGTGGTTTCGGAGAAAAAATCCGAGCTGCTGGTATTCCTGACTCCGCGTATTATGAATAACCAGGCGATTGCTGTGAGTCGTTGATTCTGTGCGAAATTTGATTCTTGTAGGACCGATGGGGGCTGGAAAAAGCACCATCGGCCGTTTGCTGGCCAAAGAGCTGCGCCTGCCATTCAAAGACTCCGATAAGGAAATTGAATTGCGCACGGGTGCCAATATCCCGTGGATCTTCGATAAGGAAGGCGAACTGGGCTTTCGCGACCGCGAGCAGGCGATGATTGCCGAGCTGTGCGGTTGTGATGGCGTGGTATTGGCCACCGGCGGCGGCGCGGTGATGCGCGATGAGAATCGTCGGGCGCTGCACGCCGGCGGTCGCGTGGTTTATCTGCATGCTTCTGTCGAGCAGCAGGTGGGCCGCACCGCTCGCGATCGCAACCGCCCGTTGTTGCGTACCGCCGACCCGGCAAAAACCCTGCGGGACCTGCTGACGCTGCGCGACCCGCTGTATCGGGAAATCGCCGATCTGGTGGTGGAAACCGATGAGCGGCCGCCGCGAATGGTCGTTCTCGACATTCTTGAGCGCCTGGCACAGTTGCCGCCCCGTTAAAGCCAGAGCCGAAATGCGCTATCCTCGGCGGCGCGTCATGACCGTCCGAGTTGTGGCGTAGAGCCATCAGGCGACGTCAGATCCCGACGATGCCGACAACGTTAATGTAGGGCAGGACGCCTGCTTTCATCTTCAACGCGGGGACACATGCAGACACTTAAGGTCGATCTTGGCGAGCGCAGCTACCCGATCCATATTGGCGAAGGTTTGTTGGACCAGCCCGAGTTGCTCGCACCGCATATTGCCGGGCGGCAAGTGGCGATCATCTCCAATGAAACGGTCGCGCCGCTGTATCTTGAGCGTCTGAGCCGCAGCCTCGCGGCGTACTCGGTGATCTCGGTGGTGTTGCCCGACGGCGAGGCCTTCAAAACCTGGGAAACCCTGCAACTGATCTTTGATGGCCTGCTGACGGCCCGTCATGACCGTCGCACCACCGTGGTGGCGCTGGGCGGCGGCGTGATCGGCGACATGGCCGGCTTTGCGGCCGCCTGCTACCAGCGCGGCGTGGACTTTATCCAGGTGCCGACCACGTTGCTGTCCCAGGTCGATTCGTCGGTGGGCGGCAAGACCGGTATCAACCATCCGCTGGGCAAGAACATGGTCGGTGCGTTCTATCAGCCGAATGTCGTGCTGATCGACACTGCCACCCTCAATACCCTGCCGCCCCGCGAGCTGTCGGCAGGCTTGGCGGAAGTCATCAAGTACGGCCTGATCTGCGACGAGCCTTTCCTGACCTGGCTTGAAGAGCATGTCGACGCCCTGCGCGCCCTCGACCAGGTGGCGCTGACCGAAGCAATTTCCCGCTCCTGCGCTGCCAAGGCGTTGGTGGTAAATGCCGACGAGCGTGAGTCCGGTGTGCGCGCCACGTTGAACCTCGGCCACACCTTCGGCCATGCGATCGAGACTCACATGGGCTATGGTGTGTGGTTGCATGGAGAGGCCGTAGCGGCTGGCACGGTGATGGCATTGGAGATGTCGCAACGCCTGGGCTGGATCAGTGCCCAAGAGCGTGATCGCGGGATCCGCCTGTTCCAGCGCGCCGGGTTGCCGGTCATTCCTCCTGAAGAGATGACTGAGGCAGATTTTCTCGAACATATGGCAATAGACAAGAAAGTGATCGACGGTCGACTGCGACTGGTGCTGTTGCGCCGAATGGGCGAAGCGGTAGTGACCGACGATTATCCGAAAGAGATTTTACAGGCCACGCTGGGAGCGGATTACCGCGCCCTGGCCCAGCTTAAAGGTTAATAAGATCCCGATGACTAGTTTGCATGCCGACGAGGCGTTCCTCGGCCATTACCAGTTAAGCCACGACCCTTTTGCTCCACGGGTGCCTGGTTTCAAATTTTTCCCTGCACAACGCAAGCCGGTGCTCGGGCAGTTGCACCACCTCGCGCGCTACAGCCAGCTGTTGCTGGTGGTCACCGGCCCGTTGGGCAGCGGCAAGACCTTGCTGCGCCAGGCGCTGGTGGCCAGCACCAACAAGCAATCGGTGCAGAGCGTGGTGGTTTCCGCCCGTGGTGCCGGTGATGCGGCGGGCGTGTTGCGCCAAGTGGCCCAGGCCCTGGACGTGTCCACTGCCGAGCCGAATGCGATCCTCAAGCAAGTGGTGCAACTGGGCCTGACCGGCCAGGAAGTCTACCTGCTGGTGGATGACGCCGAGCAGCTCGACGAATCTGCCCTGGAAGCGTTGCTGGCCCTGGCGGCCGGTACGCCTGAAGGTCGTCCGCATGTGTTCCTGTTTGGCGAGTCTTCGCTGATTGCCGAACTTGAGCAGATCAGCGGCGAACAGGAACTGTTCCACGTCATCGAACTGCAGCCTTACGAAGAAGAAGAAACCCGCGAATACCTCGCCCAACGGCTGGAAGGCGCAGGGCAGGGCATCGAACTTTTCTCCGCTTCGCAGATCTCTGATATTCACGAAAGCTCCGACGGCTGGCCTGGCACCATCAACCAGGTTGCCCGCGATGCCATGATCGAAGCCATGATTGCCAGCCGCTCTGCGGTCAAGCGTCCAAAGATGGGGTTCACTATGCCTAAGAAGCACGTATTGGCAATTTCTGCCGTTGTCGTGGTCGCTGTCGCCGCCGCCTGGTTGATTCCAGGTCGCAACAAGGCCCCGACCACCGCTGGCGCGCCAACCGAACAGGCGCAGTTGCCACTGGGCAAGCCAACACCGAATGTTGAATTTGCCAACTCCGGCCAGCCCACCAATCTGCCGATGGTCGGCCAGCCTGTGATGCGTGGTCCATTGGCTGAAGCCGCTGGCGGTATCAGCGAAGGCGACGATGGCGTGCCGGTGGAAGGCTCCAGCGCCACGCCGCCGACCGTGACCACCACTGCGCCCCCTGCGGGCGTGCCTGCGGGTCAGCCAGCGGCCAAGCCTGCGCCGACGCCAGCGCCAGCGCCGGCCCAAGTCGCTACCGCCAAGCCAGCGCCTGTTGCGAAGCCAGTAGTCCCTGCGCCTGTGGCCAAGCCAGCGCCTGCCGCCAAGCCTGCTGAAAAACCGGTGACCGTGGCCAAGGCCGGCGCTACCGGCAGCAGCTGGTACACCAGCCAGCCTACCGGTAACTTCGTGGTGCAGATCCTGGGCACCAGCTCCGAAGCCAACGCCCAGGCGTTCGTGAAAGAGCAGGGCGGCGAGTACCGTTATTTCAAGAAAGTCCTCAACGGCAAGCCGCTCTACGTGATCACTTACGGCAACTTCTCCAGCCGTACAGCAGCGGAATCCGCTATCAAGGCCTTGCCAGCGAAGGTTCAGGCTGGTAAACCTTGGCCTCGCACTGTCGCCAGCGTTCAACAAGAACTGGCAACAACTCGCTGAAGATCCGGCGGCCTTACCCAGGCCGCCCTCTCGGCACCTCAAAAAAAACAACAAAGCGTGCAGCCCTGAAGGCCGCGCGCTTTGTGGTGTCTGCGTCACAGTAGCTTTTGAGTCGTAGCGGTCAGAATTAAAAAAGTTTTGACTAGCACAGCATATCGCTTTAAACCTTTCATAAATGCGACATAGATTTGCGACATTTCGTCGCTAAATTTGTGAGCGTCTGTGTCGGTGTGTACAATGACCTCCCTTTTGCCCCCGCTAAGCCGGCGTACGTTCGGCGTGGAAGGTAACCGGTTGAATTGAAAAGAAATTTGCCTCGAAATAAGAGGCAGCCTGGTGAGAAAGTGTCTATGAAAGCAGGTCTGTACCAACCCGATGAATTCAAGGATAACTGCGGTTTCGGCCTGATAGCCCATATGCAGGGCGAGCCCAGTCATACCCTTTTGCAAACGGCCATCGAGGCCCTGACCTGCATGACCCACCGCGGTGGGATCAACGCCGACGGCAAGACCGGTGACGGTTGCGGCTTGCTGATTCAAAAGCCCGACCAGTTCCTGCGCGCAGTCGCCAAGGAGCATTTCGGCGCCGATTTGCCCAAGCAGTACGCCGTGGGCATGGTGTTCTTCAACCAGGACCCGGTCAAAGCCGAAGCTGCTCGCGAGAACATGAACCGCGAGATTCTGGCCGCTGGCCTGCAACTTGTCGGCTGGCGCAAAGTGCCCATCGACACCAGCGTACTCGGCCGCCTGGCCCTGGAGCGCCTGCCGCAGATCGAACAAGTGTTCATCGCTGGCGATGGCTTGAGCGACCAGGACATGGCGATCAAGCTGTTCACATCGCGTCGTCGTTCGTCCGTGGCCAACGCCGCCGACACCGACCACTACATCTGCAGCTTTTCTCACAAGACCATCATTTATAAAGGCCTGATGATGCCGGCGGACTTGACCGCCTTCTATCCAGACCTGAGCGATGAGCGCCTGCAAACCGCAATCTGCGTGTTCCACCAGCGCTTCTCCACCAACACCCTGCCGAAATGGCCGCTGGCCCAGCCATTCCGCTTCCTCGCCCACAACGGCGAGATCAACACCATCACCGGCAACCGCAACTGGGCCGTGGCCCGTCGCACCAAGTTCGCCAACGACCTGATGGACCTGGAAGAGCTCGGCCCGCTGGTCAATCGCGTGGGTTCCGACTCATCCAGCATGGACAACATGCTCGAACTGATGGTCACCGGCGGCATCGACCTGTTCCGTGGCGTGCGCATGATCATTCCGCCAGCGTGGCAGAACGTTGAGACCATGGACCCCGACCTGCGGGCGTTCTATGAGTACAACTCGATGCACATGGAACCGTGGGACGGCCCGGCCGGCGTGGTAATGACCGACGGTCGCTACGCCGTGTGCCTGCTCGACCGTAACGGCCTGCGCCCGGCGCGTTGGGTGACCACCACCAACGGCTTTATCACCCTGGCGTCGGAAATCGGCGTGTGGAACTACAAGCCGGAAGACGTGATCGCCAAGGGCCGCGTCGGCCCGGGCCAGATCCTGGCTGTGGACACCGAAACCGGTCAGATCCTCGACACCGATGCTATCGACAACCGCTTGAAGTCCCGTCATCCGTACAAGCAATGGCTGCGCAAGAATGCCCTGCGCATCCAGGCGACCATGGAAGACAACGACCACGGCTCGGCTTTCTACGACGTCGACCAGCTCAAGCAGTACATGAAGATGTACCAGGTCACCTTCGAAGAACGTGACCAGGTGCTGCGCCCGTTGGGCGAGCAAGGCTATGAGGCCGTCGGCTCCATGGGCGATGACACGCCAATGGCCGTGCTGTCCCAGCGCGTGCGCACGCCGTACGACTATTTCCGCCAGCAGTTCGCTCAGGTGACCAACCCGCCGATCGACCCGCTGCGCGAAGCCATCGTGATGTCCCTGGAAGTGTGCCTCGGTGCCGAGCGCAACATTTTCCAGGAATCGCCTGAGCACGCTTCCCGCGTGATCCTCAGCTCGCCGGTGATTTCCCCGGCCAAATGGCGTTCGTTGATGACCCTGGACCGCCCGGGCTTCGACCGGCAGATCATCGACCTGAACTACGACGAGAGCCTCGGCCTTGAAGCCGCGGTGCGCAACGTCGCCGATCAGGCTGAAGAAGCCGTGCGCGCCGGCCGTACCCAGATCGTGCTGACCGACCGTCATACTGCCCCTGGCAAGCTGCCGATCCACGCCTCCCTGGCCACCGGCGCAGTGCACCATCGCCTGACCGAAAAAGGCCTGCGTTGCGACTCCAACATCCTGGTTGAAACCGCCACAGCCCGCGACCCGCATCACTTTGCGGTGTTGATCGGTTTCGGCGCTTCGGCGGTGTACCCGTTCCTTGCGTACGAAGTACTCGGCGACCTGATCCGTACCGGTGAAGTCCTGGGCGACCTCTACGAGGTGTTCAAGAACTACCGTAAAGGCATCACCAAGGGCCTGCTGAAGATCCTGTCGAAGATGGGCATCTCCACCGTCACGTCGTACCGTGGCGCACAGCTGTTCGAAGCCATCGGCCTGTCGGAAGAAGTCTGCGACATGAGCTTCCGTGGCGTGCCGAGCCGCATCAAGGGCGCGCGTTTCGTCGACATCGAAGCCGAGCAGAAAGCCCTGGCAGCCGAAGCCTGGAGCGCGCGCAAGCCGATCCAGCAAGGCGGCCTGCTGAAGTTCGTCCACGGTGGCGAATACCACGCCTACAACCCGGACGTGGTCAGCACCCTGCAAGCTGCCGTGCAGCAGGGCGACTACGCCAAGTTCAAGGAATACACCGCGCTGGTGGATAACCGTCCGGTGTCGATGATCCGTGACCTGTTCAAGGTGAAAACCCTGGACACGCCGCTGGCCATCAGCGAGATCGAACCACTGGAATCGATCCTCAAGCGTTTCGACTCCGCCGGTATTTCCCTGGGCGCCTTGTCGCCTGAGGCTCACGAAGCCCTGGCCGAAGCCATGAACCGCCTGGGTGCGCGTTCCAACTCCGGCGAAGGCGGTGAAGACCCGGCGCGCTACGGCACCATCAAGAGCTCGAAAATCAAGCAGGTCGCTACTGGCCGTTTTGGTGTAACCCCGGAATACCTGGTCAACGCCGAAGTGCTGCAGATCAAGGTCGCCCAAGGCGCCAAGCCGGGTGAAGGCGGGCAACTGCCAGGCGGCAAGGTCAATGGCCTGATCGCCAAGCTGCGCTATGCAGTGCCGGGCGTGACCCTGATTTCGCCGCCGCCGCACCACGACATCTACTCCATTGAGGATTTGTCGCAGCTGATTTTCGACTTGAAACAAGTCAACCCGCAGGCCCTGGTCTCGGTGAAGCTGGTCGCAGAAGCCGGCGTGGGCACCATCGCCGCCGGCGTGGCCAAGGCCTATGCCGACCTGATCACCATCTCCGGCTACGACGGCGGCACCGGCGCTTCGCCGCTGACCTCCATCAAGTACGCCGGTGCGCCGTGGGAACTGGGCCTGGCTGAAACGCACCAGACCCTGCGCGGCAACGACCTGCGCGGCAAAGTCCGGGTGCAAACCGACGGTGGCCTGAAAACCGGCCTCGACGTGATCAAGGCCGCGATCCTCGGCGCCGAAAGCTTCGGCTTCGGCACCGCGCCCATGATCGCCCTGGGCTGCAAATACCTGCGCATCTGCCACCTGAACAACTGCGCCACCGGCGTGGCGACCCAGAACGAGAAGCTGCGCAAGGACCACTACATCGGTACCGTCGACATGGTGGTGAATTTCTTCACCTACGTTGCCGAAGAAACCCGTGAGTGGCTGGCCAAGCTGGGCGTGCGTTCCCTGGAAGAGCTGATCGGCCGTACCGACCTGCTGGACATCCTTGAAGGCCAGACTGCCAAGCAACAGCATCTGGACCTGACGCCGCTGTTGGGCAGCGATCACATCCCGGCCGACAAGCCACAGTTCTGCCAGGTTGACCGCAACCCGCCGTTCGACAAGGGCCTGCTGGCCGAGAAGATGGTCGAGATGGCCAGCTCCTCGATCAACGACGCAAGCGGCGGCGAATTCGCCCTGGATATCTGCAACTGCGACCGTTCCATCGGCGCACGCATCTCCGGCGAAATCGCGCGCAAGCACGGCAACCAGGGCATGGCCAAGGCGCCGATCACCTTCCGCTTCAAGGGCACCGCTGGCCAGAGCTTCGGCGTGTGGAACGCCGGTGGCCTGAACATGTACCTCGAAGGCGACGCCAACGACTACGTGGGCAAGGGCATGACCGGCGGCAAACTGGTGATCGTTCCGCCAGTCGGCAGCGTCTACAAGACTCAAGACAGCGCCATCATCGGCAACACCTGCCTGTACGGCGCAACCGGCGGCAAGCTGTTTGCAGCCGGCACGGCCGGTGAGCGGTTCGCAGTGCGTAACTCCGGTGCCCACACCGTGGTTGAAGGCACGGGCGATCACTGCTGCGAGTACATGACCGGTGGTTTTGTCGCGGTGCTGGGCAAGACTGGCTACAACTTCGGTTCGGGCATGACCGGCGGTTTCGCCTACGTGCTGGACCAGGACAACACCTTCGTCGACAAGGTGAACCACGAGTTGGTGGAGATCCAGCGGATCAGCGGCGAAGCGATGGAATCCTATCGCAACCACTTGCAGCATGTGCTGGACGAATACGTCGAGGAAACCAACAGCGAATGGGGTCGTAACCTCGCTGAAAACCTCGATGACTACCTGCGTCGTTTCTGGCTGGTCAAGCCCAAGGCTGCCAACCTGAAATCGTTGCTTTCCAGCATCCGTGCCAACCCGCAGTGATATGCGCCTGAAGAGTTTGATGAGGTTTTAACATGGCTGAACGTCTGAATAACGACTTCCAGTTCATCGATGTCGGGCGCAAAGATCCGAAGAAGAAACTGTTGCGTCAACGCAAGAAAGAGTTCGTGGAAATCTACGAACCCTTCAAACCCCAGCACTCGGCCGACCAGGCCCACCGCTGCCTGGGTTGCGGTAACCCGTATTGCGAATGGAAGTGCCCGGTGCACAACTTCATTCCGAACTGGCTGAAGCTGGTGGCCGAGGGCAACATCCTCGCCGCCGCCGAGCTGTCGCACCAGACCAACACCTTGCCGGAAGTGTGCGGCCGGGTGTGCCCGCAGGATCGTCTGTGCGAGGGTGCGTGCACCCTCAACGACGGCTTCGGCGCGGTGACCATCGGTTCGGTGGAGAAGTACATCACCGACACCGCGTTCGCCATGGGCTGGCGCCCGGACATGTCCAAGGTCAAGCCGACCGGCAAGCGCGTCGCGATCATCGGCGCGGGCCCTGCGGGCCTGGGCTGTGCCGACGTGCTGGTACGTGGCGGCGTAACCCCGGTGGTGTTCGACAAGAACCCGGAAATCGGCGGTCTGCTGACCTTCGGCATCCCCGAGTTCAAGCTGGAAAAAACCGTACTGAGCCATCGTCGCGAAGTCTTCACCGGCATGGGTATCGAGTTCCGCCTCAATACCGAAATCGGCAAGGACGTGACCATGGAGCAACTGCTTGAAGAATACGATGCCGTGTTCATGGGCATGGGCACCTACACCTACATGAAGGGCGGCTTTGCCGGTGAGGACCTGCCGGGCGTGTACGACGCTTTGGACTTCCTGATCGCCAACGTCAACCGCAACCTGGGCTTTGAAAAGTCGCCGGAAGATTTCGTCGACATGAAAGGCAAGAAGGTCGTGGTGCTGGGCGGTGGTGACACCGCGATGGACTGCAACCGTACTTCGATTCGCCAGGGTGCCAAGTCGGTGACCTGTGCCTACCGTCGTGACGAAGCCAACATGCCGGGCTCGCGCAAAGAGGTTAAGAACGCCAAGGAAGAAGGCGTGAAATTCCTCTACAACCGCCAGCCGATCGCTATCGTTGGCGAGGACCGTGTCGAAGGCGTGAAAGTGGTCGAGACCCGTCTTGGCGAACCGGACGCCCGTGGCCGTCGCAGCCCTGAGCCGATCCCGGGTTCCGAAGAGATCATCCCGGCAGACGCCGTGGTCATCGCCTTCGGTTTCCGCCCAAGCCCGGCGCCGTGGTTCGAGCAGTTCGAGATCCAGACCGACAGCCAGGGCCGCGTTGTAGCCCCGGAACAAGGCCAGTACAAACACCAGACCAGCAACCCGAAAATCTTCGCCGGTGGCGACATGGTGCGCGGTTCTGACCTGGTAGTGACGGCCATCTTCGAAGGCCGCAACGCCGCCGAAGGTATCCTGGATTACCTGCAGGTCTGACCCCGATCCCGGATTGAAATGGGATCAAAATGTGGGAGCGGGCTTGCTCGCGAATGCGGTATATCAGTCACCAGATGTGTTGGCTGACCCACCGCTTTCGCGAGCAAGCCCGCTCCCACATTTGTTTTGTGGTGCTTTCATATCCGCGACAAATTGACCCGATAGACAAAAGGCACGGCTCTTGCCGTGCCTTTTGCGTCGCGCTCTGAGAAAATGCCCGCACTTTTTTTGCGGATGCCGACATGACTGCCCTCAAGAACGACCGTTTCCTTCGTGCCCTGCTCAAGCAACCCGTGGACGTCACCCCTGTGTGGATGATGCGCCAGGCCGGTCGCTACCTGCCGGAATACCGCGCCAGTCGCGCCCACGCCGGCGACTTCATGAGCCTGTGCATGAACCCGGAGTTCGCCTGCGAAGTCACGATGCAACCACTGGACCGCTATCCACAGCTGGATGCGGCCATCCTGTTCTCCGATATCCTGACCATCCCTGACGCCATGGGCCAAGGCCTGTACTTCGAAACCGGCGAAGGCCCGCGTTTCAAGAAAGTCGTCAGCACCCTGGCCGATATCGAAGCCCTGCCGATCCCCGATCCCCACAAGGACCTGGGCTACGTCATGGACGCGGTCAGCACTATCCGCCGCGAGCTGAACGGCCGCGTGCCGCTGATCGGCTTCTCCGGCAGCCCGTGGACCCTGGCCACCTACATGGTCGAAGGCGGCTCGTCGAAAGACTTCCGCAAGACCAAGGCCATGCTCTACGACAACCCGCAAGCCATGCACCTGTTGCTGGACAAGCTGGCACAGTCGGTTACCTCCTACCTCAACGGCCAGATCATGGCCGGCGCCCAAGCGGTGCAGATCTTCGATACCTGGGGCGGCAACCTGTCGGCGGCGGCGTACCAGGAATTCTCCCTGGCCTACATGCGCAAAATCGTCAGCGGCCTGATCCGCGAACACGAAGGCCGCAAAGTGCCGGTCATTCTGTTCACCAAGGGCGGCGGCCTGTGGCTGGAAAGTATCGCCGACGCCGGCGCCGACGCGCTCGGCCTGGACTGGACCTGCGACATCGGCGAAGCCCGTCGCCGCGTGGGCAGCAAGGTCGCGCTGCAAGGCAACATGGACCCAACCGTGCTGTACGCCAAGCCGGAAGCCATCCGCACTGAAGTGGGCCGCATCCTCGCCAGCTACGGCAAAGGCAGCGGTCACGTATTCAACCTCGGCCATGGCATCACCCCGGAAGTTGATCCAGAGCACGCAGGCGCGTTCCTGCGGGCTGTGCATGAGTTGTCGGCGCAGTATCACGAGTGATCGAGCGGCAATGAAAAAGCCCGGCAGATGCCGGGCTTTTTTGTGAGCGGTGTTTAAGCCTTAGCTTCCTGCAACGGTGGCAACTTCGCCAGCTTTAACGCCACCAGCAACGCGACGATCAACAGCGCGACGATAAACCCGCCAATTCCGTTCCACCCGGCGTAGTGCCAGAAGAAACCACCCGCCGTCCCCGCAATACTCGACCCGACGTAATAACTGAACAGGTACAGCGACGACGCCTGGCCCTTGGCTTTCAGTGCGCGGCGGCCGATCCAACTGCTGGCCACCGAGTGGGCGCCAAAGAAGCCGAAGGTGAAGATCAGCATGCCTGGCACTACCAGCCACAGCGGGGTAAACAGCGTCAGGGCGATGCCGCCGAGCATCAGCACGATGGTGCCCCAGAGCACGCGGCGACGGCCCAGGCGGTCGGCCAGGGAGCCGATTTTCGCCGAGCTGTAGATACCCGAGAGGTAGACCAGCGACAGCAGGCCTACCACGGCCTGGCTCAAATCGTACGGGTCAGCCAGCAAGCGGTAGCCGATGTAGTTGAACATCGTCACAAAGGCGCCCATCAGCACGAAGGCTTCGAGGAACAGCCACGGCAGGCCGGCGTCCTTGAAGTGCATGGTGAAGCCGTCCACCAGGCTGCGCGGGTGCAGGGTGCTGGCGCGGAAGTTGCGCGATTCGGGGAGGATCTTCCAGAACACCGTGGCCGCGATCAGTGCCAGGGCGCCGATGATCAGCATCGCCGTGTGCCAGCTGACGAAGTCGATCAGCACGCCGATGATCAAGCGCCCGCTCATGCCACCGATGGCGTTACCGCCGATATACAGGCCCATGGCGAGGCCTATGTGTTGCGGGTGGATCTCTTCGCTCAGGTAGGTCATGGCCACCGCTGCCAGGCCGCTGAGGGACAGGCCCACCAGTGCGCGCATCAGCAGGATGCCTTCCCAGGTCGGCATCAGGCCGCTGGCGATGGTGCACAGTGCGGCGCAGAACAGCGCGGCAACCATGACCGGCTTGCGCCCAAAGGTGTCGGAAATCGGCCCGGTGATCAGCAGGCCAATGGCGAGCATGCCGGTGGCCACCGAGAGGATCAGGCTGCTTTGTGCGGCATTGATGGAAAATTCGTGGGACAGCGCCGGCATCATCGGCTGTACGCAGTAGAGCAAGGCAAAGGTGGCGAAACCGCCGGAAAACAGCGCCAGCACCGTGCGCATGAACATCGGGGTGCCTTTTTCGATGTACTGCTCGTTGAGCTGTGCCACCACTTCATCGAGGGCGGTAGGCGGTACTTCTTGAGCAAGCGGAGCGACAGCAGATTTCACGCGGGACCTCGGGGAGGAAAGACTGCCAGGGCTGGCAATGCAAAAAAGAATATAGCTCGCTAATGATTCTTTCCAATATATTGTTCGACCTGTTTAAGAGCTTTTACGACCTAATGAGGTTTTCATGGAATTGCGCCACCTGCGTTACTTCATCGCCGTGGCTGAAGAGCTGCACTTTGGCCGCGCCGCGCAAGTGCTGGGCATCTCCCAGCCGCCGCTGAGCCAGCAGATCCAGGCGCTGGAGCAGGAGATTGGGGCGCGGTTGTTCGAGCGTACCAATCGTCGGGTCGAGCTGAGCGAGGCGGGCCGGTTGTTCCTGCAAGAGGCGCGGTTGGTGCTGGCGCAGGTGGATAAAGCGGCGGATGTGGCGCGTCGGGCGCAGTTGGGGGAGCTGGGGGAGTTGAAGATTGGCTTCACTTCTTCCGCGCCGTTCAACTCCAGCATCCCACAGGCGATCTTCGCGTTTCGCCAGGCGTTCCCGGCGGTGCATCTGAATTTGCAGGAGATGAGCAGCACGGAAGTTGCCGAGTCGCTGGTGGATGAGTCGATACAGGTGGGGTTGATGCGGCCACTACCGTTGGCTGATTCGCTGAGCGTCGTGGAACTGATGCGCGAGCCCTTGGTGGCCGTGCTGAACGCCGGGCATCCGTTGGTGGAGGGCAGTGAGCGTGGTTTACACCTGGTGCAATTGGCTGAAGAGCCGTTTGTATTTTTCCCGCGGACTTATGGCAGCGGCTTGTATGCCCAGTTGCTGAACCTGGCGCGCGATGCCGGCTTCAGCCCGCACTTCGCCCAAGAGGCCGGGGAGGCAATGACCATCATCGGCCTGGTGGCGGCGGGGTTAGGTGTTTCGGTGTTGCCTGCGTCGTATCAGCGGATACGCATTGATGGCGTGGTGTATCGCACGCTTTTGGATCAGGAAGCGGTGACGGCGGTGTGGCTGGTGCAGCGTAAGGGTCAGCAGACGCCGATGGCCAAGGCGTTTGTCGAGTTGCTTGTGGCGAGGGGGCAGTAGGCCAAGCCGAGCGAAGTGTAGGAGCTGTCGAGCTTTAGCGAGGCTGCGATGGCGTCGGCACTGTCAGCAGTGTGTTGCCTGACCTACCGCTATCGCAGCCTCGCTAAAGCTCGACAGCTCCCACACTTCGTCGTTTCTGGCCTGTCAGTTCTGTTTCGAAGTCCCGGTCTGCTGGAACAACTGCGCGGCAGACCCGTTGTCACTCACACCATTGGTGCGCAACGCCGCCAGGATGTCCCGGTCCAGCATGCTCACCCAACGGTTGTAGTTGCGGTGGATCTTGCCGTCCTTGTAGCCCAGGTCGCGGCTGTCGCGGTAGGTGATGGCGTAGCTGGTGGCCGTGTAGCGGATGTCGATTTCAGCGTGGAATTTGTTGCGCACGTTGATCTCGGCCTGCACCAGCTGCGGGCTCAGGCGTTGCACGACCCATTCGCGTTTGTTCAGGGCTGCAACGATGGTCTGCTTCATTTTTTCTTCGTTGACCTGCGGGTTCGCCGGCAAGTCGTGCTGGGGGTTGAGCACCGGTTTATTGGTGCAGCCAGCGGTGGTGAGCAGGGCCAAAGCGACCAGTGTTGCGCGTAGCAGGGAAGACATTCCATTTCTCCAGTCAGTAAAAAAACTTACACCCAGCGGCGGAAAATCAGCGAAGTGTTGACGCCGCCAAAGGCAAAATTGTTGTTCATCACGTAGTCGTTGTGCAGCTCGCGGAACTCACCTTGCAGGTAGTCCAGCTCACCGCAGCGCGGGTCGACCTCGTCGAGGTTGAAGGTGTGCACGTATTGGTCGCTGTTCATCATTTCGATGCTGAACCACGACTCCAACGCGCCGCATGCGCCCAGGGTATGCCCAAGGAAACTCTTCTGCGAACTGATGGGCATGCGGTTGCCGAACAGGCTGTTGGTGGCCAGGGTTTCGGCGATGTCGCCCTGGTCGGTGGCGGTGCCATGGCCGTTCACATAGCCGATGGCGTCGGGCGAAAGCCCGGCATCTTCCAGGGCCAACTCCATGGCGCGGCGCATGGTGGCCTGTTCCGGGCGAGTGGTGTGCTGGCCGTCGGCGTTGCTGCCGAAACCGACGATCTCCGCGTGGATGTGCGCGCCGCGGGCCAGTGCATGTTCCAGCTCTTCGAGCACCAGGATGCCGCCGCCTTCGCCAATCACCAGGCCGTCGCGGCCACTGTCGTAGGGACGCGGGCTGGTTTGTGGTGCATCGTTTTTCAGGCTTGTGGCGTACAGCGCATCGAACACCATGGCTTCGGTAGGGCACAGCTCTTCGGCGCCACCTGCCAACATCAGCGGCAGGCGGCCGAACTTGATGGCTTCATAGGCGTAGCCGATGCCCTGGCTGCCGCTGGTGCACGCGCTGGACGTGGGGATCAGCCGGCCGGTGAGGCCGAAGAAGATGCTGATGTTTGCTGCCGTGGTATGGGGCATCATGCGCACGTAGGAGTTGGCGTTCAGCCCCTCGGCCACCGAGTTCAGCAGCATATTGCCGAAGGCCTTGATCTCGTCGGTGCTGCCGGTGGACGAGCCACAGGCCACGCCCATGCGCCCGTCCTTGATCGACTCGTCGCCCAGCAAGCCGGCGTCTTTCAGCGCCTGTTCCGCCGCCCATACCGCCAGCCGGGACACCCGGCCCATGCTGCGCAGTTGCTTGCGGGTCCAGTGGGCGGGCACCACGAAATCATCAATCGGCCCGGCCAGCCGTGTGTTCAGTTCGGTGAAGCGCTCCCACTCGTCCATGCGCCGGATGCCGCTGCGGTTGGCGCGGAAGTTGGCGGCGATGGTTGCCCAATCGCTGCCCAGGGACGTAACGCCGGCCATGCCGGTGACCACCACGCGTTTCATCAGCACAGGCCTCCATTCACGGCCAGCACTTGGCGGGTGATGTAGCCGGCTTCCGCCGACATCAGGAAATTCACCGCCCCGGCGACTTCTTCCGGAGTGCCCATGCGCTGGGCCGGGATCATTTTCATCAGCTCTTCCACCGGTACGTTTTCATCGAGCATCGCGGTGTCGATCAGCCCGGGGGCCACGCAGTTGACGGTGATCTTGCGCTTGCCCAGCTCGATGGCCAGGGCCTTGGCGGCGCCGATCAGGCCGGCCTTGGACGCGCTGTAGTTGACCTGGCCGCGGTTGCCGATCAGCCCGGATACCGAGGTGATGCACACGATCCGCCCGGCGGCGCGACGACGAATCATCGGCATCATCACCGGGTGCAGCACGTTGTAGAAACCGTCGAGGTTGGTGCGCATCACCACGTCCCAATCGTCTTCCGACAGCGCTGGAAACGCGCCATCGCGCGTCAGGCCCGCATTGAGCACCACGCCGTAATACGCGCCATGGGCTTCCACGTCGGCTTCAAGGATCTCCTTGCAGCTGGCGCGGTCCGCCACATCGAATTGCAACACCCGGGCCTTGCGCCCCAGCGCTTCGATTTCGACCTGCACCGCATCCGCCTCGGCACGCCCGCTGCGGCAGTGCAGCACGATGTCGTGCCCGGCCTGGGCCAGGCGCACAGCGATAGCGCGGCCGATGCCACGGCTGGAGCCGGTCACCAATACGGATTCAGTCATGGCGTGGTGTCCTTCGATTCATCTAAATAGTTGGCCGCCTGGGGCGGTCGAAATACGTTCAAGCGCGCGCTGGCCTGGATGCCGTCGCCGGTGAGGTGGCATTCGAACACACCCATGCCGTTGTCGTCTTCCAGGGAGCGCAGGCCGTGGATGGTCAGCTCGGTGCCGGCGGGAAAGTGCTCGACGTTGCACTCAAACTTGCGCGTGCCCAGCAGGAAGCCCAACTCCACGGCTTCACCTTTCTGGCGCGCACGGCAACCGGCGTAGGCCGCGACGCTTTGCGCCATCAACTCAACGCCGACCCACGCAGGCAGGCTGCCATCGGCGCGGTTGAAAAGACCGCCGGGCTTGACCGTCAGGCGGGTCTGGATCTGTTCTTCATCAAAGCTCAAGACCTGATCGATCAGGATCATGTCACCGGCGTGGGGCAGCAGTTCGGCGAGCGGCCAATCAGTCATGGGGCGTCTCCGATAATCAGGCTGACGTTGTTGCCGCCGAAGGCAAACGAGTTGCTCATCAGGCAGCGTTTTTCCAGGGCGTCGCCGGGCGACGCCCACTTCAGTACGGGCAGGTCGGGGTCCGCCTGGCCATCCCAGACATGCGGCGGCACTATGCCTTCTGCCAGGCTCAGCCAGCAGAACGCCGCTTCCAGCGCGCCGGCGGCGCCCAGGGTGTGGCCGGTCATGGGTTTGGTCGAGGAGCAGGCTACGCCGTCCGGGAACAGGGCCGCGACCGCCAGGCTTTCCATGGCATCGTTATGTTGGGTAGCGGTGCCGTGCAGGTTCAGGTAACCGATTTGTCCGGGCGCCAGTTGTGCGCTGGCCAGGGCCTTGCGCATCGCTTGCAACGCACCCTTGCCGGTAGGCTCGGGGGCGGAAATATGGTGGGCGTCGCAACTGGCGCCACTGCCCAGCAGTGCGAACGGCGCCGGGGTTTTGCTCATCAGGAACAGCACGGCGGCTTCGCCGATATTGATGCCGTTGCGGTTCAGCGAAAACGGATTGCAGCGCTCTGCCGAAACCGCCTCCAGCGACGAAAAACCATTGAGGGTCAGCTTGCACAGTGTGTCGACGCCACCGCAGATCACCGCATCGCACACGCCCAGGTCCAACAGGCGTTGGGCACTCATCAGCGCTCGTGCGCTGGAGGTGCAGGCGGTGGAAATCACGTAGGCCGGGCCGCTCAGTTGCAGCCAGTCGGCGAGGAAATCGGCCGGGGCGCCAAGCGCCTGTTGCTGATAGTCGTAGTCGGCGGGGAACTGGTTTTCCCGCAGATAGTGGGCGATGCCACGGCTGGCTTCATCGATGCCCGAGGTGCTGGTGCCGAGCACGATGCCAATGCGCGACGCGCCGAACGTCTGGATCGCTTGCCGGATCTCGTCGTCAATCTGCAACGCGGCTTCCAGCAGCAACTGGTTATTGCGGCTGCGATGGGATTCCAGCCCGGGCGGTATCGCCGCCAGTTCACCGTGCACAGCGGCCACCGGCAACACACGCTCCGGCACCCAGCCGCTTTCGGCGCGCATGCCGGAGCAGTCGCCGGCAAACAGGCTGCGGCTGACTTCGCGCTTGTCGCGGCCCAGGGCGCAGATCACGCCGAGGGCATTGAGGTAGGCGCTCATCGGGCAGCCCCTAGCGGCGAGATGTGGTAGGTCAGGTGTTGCCCGATCACGTCCACGCGAAACACCAGGGAGGAGTGATAGGTGATCTTCCAGTGGGACGGCAGGGTGCGGATCAGGTCCATTTCCTGGGTCCCGGGGTACAGCCTGGAAACTTCATCCGCCGAGGTCAGGGCGAACAACAGCGCGGCAAACAGTTCACGCGCCTGGGGATTGGGCGGCAGCAGACCGTCGGCCTGCCAGGCGCCATTGATCAGCATCTGCCGAGCCTGGGGAATGCCCAGCGGGTCCATCATCGACCAGCGAATCCCGCCGCCTTCGCGCTGCATCACCAGCAACCAGTCCTGGCGTTGGCCATCCTGTTCGCGCTGCACATGCAGTTGCAACGGCAGGCTCAGCACCGGGTTTTTCGACGGCAACGGCGGCTGGCTGGCGCACGCGCCCAGCAGCAACAGGCAGCCGATCAACAGCATTCGGATCATGTTTCAGCGCTCGCCAGAGGTTTGCGGGCAACCACGTTGACCAGGGTTTCTTCGCGCTGGCCGGCCGGTTTTGGCTGGCGCAGGCCCCAGCGCTCAAGCAGGCCGAAGTCGGTGGCGCGGCTCCACCACAGGTACGGGTACGAGACGTTCTGCGGGCCGAACTCAAAGCCCTGCTCGCGAATCATCTCAAGGTACTCCTCGGCGCTTTTCTGCACATGCATCGGGTGACGAAACAGCCAGCGAATGACCCAGGTGTCGATATAGGCCTCGGTGGATTCGGCAAACAGCAGGTAGCCGCCCGGCTTGAGCACGCGATAGAACTCTTTCAGGGCGCGATGTTGTTCTACCAGATGATGGAAAGTCTGGTGACAGAACAGCACATCGACACTGGCGTCGGCCACGTCGAGGGTCGCGCAATCGCTGCCGATCAACTCGATGGCGATGCCCTGGCGCGCGGCTTCGGCGCGGCTCAGGTCGAGGCTGTGGGGGTCGGCGTCGAGGCCGATCAGGCGTTCGGGGGCGAACACCTGCTGCAGGTACTGGAACGACTTGCCCTGGCCGCAACCAGCGTCCAGCAGCACCGGGGCAACCGGCAGCGGGTCGCTGAACAGGCTGCGCAGGTCGTTGATGGCCACGCGCAGCACATGGTGCTGCCAGGTGTGGCTGCGCAGGAACCAGAAGCCGAATTTGGTTTCTTCGACGTAGTTTTTACTCAGGTATTGGCTGCTCATCTCATCTTCCTTGTCCCGGACGGGCTGGCCCACGGCGCCAGCATGAAGCTGAACGCCAGCCCCAGGCTCACCGACAGCCCAAAATTACTCACCGCCGGTGTGCTGGAAATAGCCAGCAGGCCGAACGATAGCCAAGTAGTCACGGCCGCCAACAGTGTGCCCAACAGGCTCACGGCGGCGCCGCCAATTTGTTCACGCATCAGGATCGCGTAGTCGACGCTGATGGCGGTCACCAGCAGCAGGCCGAACAGGCTGAACAACGTCAGCGGCTGCCCCAGCCAACCGAGGCTGGCCAGGCTGCACAGCGCCGCCAGCAACGGCAGGGCAACAATGCGCAGGGCGCCGCCGAAGCCGAACGGCAGGATCAGCAACAGTACGATCAACACGCACGACATCAATTTCAATTCGGCGGCGCTGATTTGCGTTGCGGCAAACACCTGGTTCAAGTCGCCCAGGCGGTCCACCAACTGCACGCCGGGCAAATCCAGGGCCTGTACCCGCAGCAAGGCCGGATTGTTCAACCCTTGCAGGCTCACCATCGCTGCCACACCACCGTCGACATTCCCCAGCCACAGCGTGCGCCACGGCTCAGCCAGCGGGCCGACCAGCGCTGCGTCGATGTCTTCGGTGGGCAGTGACTGCAACTGGGCCAACTCGGCTTGCAGCGCGGCGGCCGGTACGCCGAGGTCCAGCAATGGCTGCCAGTACTGCGGCAGTTGGTTCAAGGCTTCACGCAGCTGTTGTTGCTCAGCCGGCGGGCTGACCAACTGGTTGAGCGCGAGGTAACCCTGGAGCTTGTCCATGTTCACTAACTGATCCAGACGCTGACTCAGCGCGGCCTGGCGCTCCAGCAATTGCGGTTGATTGTCCGCCCGTACCAGAAAGAACTGGCTGGTGGGCTGGAACCCGGTAATCCGCGCAACGGCCTGGGCTTCCTGCAGCAACTGCGGCGGCGCACCGATCCACTGGCGGATATCGTTTTTGCTGTTCAGGTGCCATAGGCCGCCTGCGCAAAACACCAACACCAGTACCAATAACACCGGACTGGGCAGGCGCTTGAGCAGCGACTCGCGCACGCTCAGCAGAAACTCGGCAATGCGCAGCGGCCATTGGGCCGGACGCAGTTCTACGCCCTTGAGCAAGGCCGGCAGCAGGCATACGGCGGACAGGTAGGCGCCCACGAGGCCCGCCGCCGAGAACACCGCGATTTGCGTCAGCGCCGGGAACGGCGTCCACGCCAGCGCCAGGTAACCGATGCAACTGGTGGCCAGGCTCAGGCTCAAGCCCGGCAAGGTCAGGCGCAAGGCCGGCCAGCTGCGCCAAGGGCTCATGCTCCAGCTCTTGGACAGGTAATGCAGCGGGTAATCCACCGCCACGCCGATCAGGCTCGAACCCAGCACCAGCGTGATCACATGCATATGCCCGAACAGCGCCACACAGGCCACCGCACCAAACAACATGCCCACCAGCACCGGCACAAACGCCAACAGCACACGCCAGCGGCGGAATGCCAACAGCAGCAATAACAGGATCCCGGCAGTCGCGCCGCCGCCGACCCAGGTGATTTCCCGCGTCGCCTGCTGCTGACCATTGGCCGCGTACAACAGGCCGCTGGCCGCGAGCAATTGCGCACCTTGCTGGTCGGCCTGCTCGCGGCTGGCCTTGAGTAGATCAGCCACTTGCAGCGGCAGTTTCATGTCGAAGGCATTACCCGTGGTGCGGGCCCGCAGCAGCACCCAGCTTTTGCCGTCGGCGTCGGCGATCAACGCGCCGCTGCCGATATCCAACTGCACCGAACCGTGCTGCGGCTGGCTGTTCTGGATACGCCCGGTGAGGCCCAGCCAATCGTCCTGGCTCGGCACCAGGCTGAAGCCGGTGAACGGGTCGAACAGCGCCTGAACCCGTTGCTGGATAAACGCCTGGGGCTCGTCGATCAGTTGCTCGCGGTCCTTGGCCGAGAGCATCGCCAGCCGGCCTTGCAGCAACTGCTGACGCAGGGCCGGCAGGTCGGCTTGCAGGTTCCACTGGACCTTCTCAAACAGGCCGCTGGCTTGCCAGGCTTCGCCCAATTGCGTCGCCATGGCCACGGCTTTTTGCCGGTCGGCATGCCCCACCAGCACCAGTATTTCGCGGTTCAGAGGTTCCTGCATGCGTTGTTCGGCGCGCAGCTCCAGCGCATCCGGCGCGGTACCGGGCACCAGTTCCATCAGGTTCGCCGACAGCGGCGCGCCATGGCGCCATTGCCAACCCGCCAGGGCCAACACGGCCATTAGCAGGATCAGGAACAGGCGCGGCAACCAGCGTTCACTCGGCAAAGTCGTGTTGCTCCGCGTCGCTCAAGGGTTGGCTGCTGGTGCTGTCCTGCATGCGCAGTACGGTGCTGTCGCCCTGGGTTTCCAGCAGCTCGATTTTTTGCACCAGCTCGCCGCCGTCGATATTGATCTGGGTGAACACCTGCTTGAGCAGCAGCGAGCGCGGGATCAACGTGAGTTTCCACTGCGTGGTTTCGCCTTGCAGCTGCAGTTCGAAGTCACGCTGCAAGCCGCTGCTGTCGCCCTGCAACACGGCGAGGAACAAACGGTTCTGCTCGGCACCGGCACTCTTGTTCGGCAGCAATTGCCAGCCGTTGGCGTCACGCCGGGCGATGCCGGTGGCGCTGATGCGGTAGTCCTGTTGCAGCGGGGTTTTCAGCAGCCAGAGCAAGCCGTGGTCCTTGGCCAGGACGAAGGTGCCCTTGCTGGTCAGCGGCTGCGGCAGGGCGCGCAAGTGTTTTTCCTGGATGAAGTTGCCGTGGATCACCGTTGGCTTTGCAAGCTGATCGCTGAGTTGTTGCAGGTCGAAGGCGTGGGCCAGGCCTGGAATGCCCAACAACAGGATTAGCGCGGTCCTTGTGGGAGCGAGCTTGCTCGCGAAGAACCTGAGGGCGCCGAGAAGTGTCAGGCGTCTCGCGTTATCGTTGACGACCATCGCGGGCAAGCCCGCTCCCACAGGGTTGTGTGTCATGACAGCGCCCTCTCGACTGCGTCGACAAATACTTTCGGCGATGCCAACTGCATTTCGCGACTGGCAATTTCCACCGCCACCTGCACGGTGCTGGCGCGAGTCAGACGCTCACCGGTGGCCTTGTCGCTGATCAGGTAATTGACCTTCAAGCGGTTCTCCCACTCCACCAGGCTGGCGCGTACGTTGATGGTCTGGCCGAAGGTTGCACCGCGCACATAGCGCAGCTGCATATCGATCACCGGCCAGGCATAACCCGCTTCCAGCATCGCCGTGTAGTTGTGGCCGAGCTTGTCCAGCAGGGCGCAGCGGGCGACTTCCAGGTACTTCACGTAGTGCCCGTGCCACACCACGTTCATGGTGTCGATGTCGAAAAACGGCACGAGGATTTCAGTGTCGCAGTGCAACACGCCGGGGCTACGCATGCAGCCTCCAGTGTTGCTCGGCAATACGCTTGAGGCACAGGCGCAGTTCGCCTTCCAGGGCGCGGTCTTCGATGACCGGCGGGAAGTCTTTGGCCAGCTCGATGTGCATGGCGGCCAGCGCTGGGGGCAGCGGGCGCGCGTCTTCAACCTGGGCCCGCAGCCATACGCCCTGGTTGGCGGCGAGCAAGGTGGCGGCGGCGACTTGTTCGGTCAGTTCCAGCACACGAATCGCATCGCGGGCGGCGATGGTGCCCATGCTCACCTTGTCCTGGTTGTGGCACTCGGTGGAGCGCGAGAACACGCTGGCCGGCATGGTGTTTTTCAGCGCTTCGGCGGTCCAGGCGCTGGTGCCGATCTGCACGGCCTTGAAGCCGTGGTTGATCATCGCCCGCTCGGCTGGCGCACCGGACAAATTGCTCGGCAGGCCGTGGTTGTAGCGCACGTCCACCAGCAGGGCGAGCTGGCGGTCCAGCAGATCGGCGACGTTGGCCACCAGGGTCTTGAGGCTGTCCATGGCGAAGGCGATGTGGCCGCCGTAGAAGTGGCCACCGTGCAGCACGCGCTCTTCTTCCGCGTCGATGATCGGGTTGTCGTTGGCGCTGTTGAGTTCGATCTCGATGAACGAACGCAGCCAGTTCAGGCTGTCGGCCAACACGCCCAAGACGTGGGGCGCGCAGCGCAGCGAGTAACGGTCTTGCAGGCGATGCAGCGGCGCGGTCGGTGCGTCGATGGCCAGGTCCTTGCGCAGCCAGGCGGCAACTTGCATCTGCCCTGGGTGCGGCTTGGCGGCAAACAGGCGCTCGTCGAAATGCTCCGGGTTGCCTTGCAGCGCCACCACGTTCAGCGCGGTGATGCGCGTGGCCAGTTGCAGCAGGTAGTCGGCACGGGCGAAGGCCAGGCAGGCGAGGCCAGTCATCACGGCGGTGCCGTTCATCAATGCGAGGGCTTCTTTCGGGCGCAATACCAGCGGGTCCCAACCCAGCTCGCGGTGTACGTCGGCGGCCTGGCGACGTTCGCCACGGAACAGCACTTCGCGCTCGCCGGACAAGGTCGCGGCCACGTAGGACAGCGGCGTCAAATCACCGCTGGCGCCCACCGAGCCTTCTTCCGGAATCAGCGGCAGTACGTCGAATTCCAGGAACGCATGCAGACGTTCCAGCAACTCCACGCGCACGCCAGAAACGCCGTGGCACAGCGACTGCAACCGCGCCGCCAGCACCGCGCGGGTGGCTTGCGCGTCCAGCAACTTGCCCAGTCCGCAGCCGTGGAACGTGTAGAGGTGGCGGGGCAGCGCTTCGACGTGCTCCAGCGGCACCGCCACCACGCACGAGTCGCCATAGCCGGTGGTGACGCCGTAGATCACGCCTTCCTTGTCCAGCAACGAATCGAGGAACTGCGCGCCCTTGGCGATACGCTGGCGGTACTTGGCATCGTCTTGCAATTGAGTCGGCGCCTGACGGTTGGCCAGGGCCAGCACGTCTTCGATGCGCAGGGGGAGTTCGCCGAAGGTTACCGGCTCAAGATGCGTCGTCATCGGTCTTCCAGAAAGGGTAAAAGTTGAACCATTGTTGGGGCGCTTCCAGGCAGAACTGGCCCAGGCGCTCGGCGTAGCGGGCGGTCCATTGCGCGATCACCTGCTGGCGATCGCTGCGTTTCCATTCGATCAACCGGGCGAACGGCTCGATGATCAGGCGATAACGGCCTTGATGCTTCAAGCACATCAGCAGGTTGACCGGGCATTTCAGCAGGCCGGCCAGCAGCCATGGGCCTTGGGGGAAGGCGGCGTCATGGCCGAGGAAATCCACGCGCACCGTACGCCCGCCATGCAGCGGTACGCGGTCGCCGGCAATTGCCAGCCACTCGCCGTCGTCCAGGCGCTGGCTGAGCATCATCATTACCGCCGGGTCGAGTTCGCTCACTTGAATCAGGCGCAAATTGGTCGCCCCGGCTTCGCCCAATATGCGGTTGAAGCGTTCGGCGTGCTTGGTGTGCACCAGCACGTTCATGGTGACCTTTTCGCCGAGCTCGGCGAGGGCGCGGCACACTTCAAGGTTGCCCAGGTGCGCGCCCACCAGCATCTGCCCGCGCTCGCTGCGCAACTGGCCACGCAGTTGAGCTGGGTCGATGATTTCGATCTGCCCCAGGCGCAACTTGCCGTTCCATACGTCGAGCTTGTCCAGTAGGGCGTCGGCGAACGCCATGAACTGGCCGAAGACCCTTCGGTGGGTAGGGCGCAGGTCGTCGCGCTGGCTCCAGTCGGCCAGGCGCTGCTGGTACTGCCAGGCGCTTTGGCGGGCCGTGCGGCCGAACAGAAAGAAGTAGAAAACGATGCCGTAGAGCAGCGGGCTCAGCAGCCGGCGCCCGAGGACCTTGGCGGCGAAGGCGGTGAATTTCATCAGCCAGAAGCTGCCGCGTTCCTCGCGGTCGGCCCAGTGCTTGGTGTCCTGGGTCATGCCTGCCACCGGCGCCAGAGGATCATCGGCGCGCGCACCAACATGCCGAAGAACAGCCGGGTGTGCATCGAGGAAATCAGCGCGTTGTCGTGGAACAGGCGAAAGTGCGACAGGCCGTCGGCGGGGTAGTGCACCTTGGTCGGCAGCCAGCGCATCGGCTGGTTGCGCCAGGCCAGGCGCACCAGAATGTCGGAGTCGAAATCCATGCGTTTGCCGATGTTGGCCGAGTCCATCAAGGCCAGGGTCGGTGGCAGCGGGTACACGCGAAAGCCGCACATGGAGTCGCGAATTTGCAGCGACAAGGTATTGATCCACACCCACACGTGGGTCAGGTAGCGCGCGTAAAGGCGACCCTTGGGCACGCTGTCGTCGTATTCCGGATAGCCACAGATCACTGCATTCGGGTGGGCGCGGGAGGCATCGAGGAAGGTGCTGACTTCCCGCAGGTCGTGCTGGCCGTCGGCGTCCACTTGCAGGGCATGGGTGAAGCCCAGGCGCGCGGCTTCGCGAAAGCCGGCCATGACGGCCGCGCCTTTGCCCTGGTTGGTGGGCAGGGTCAGCAGGGACACGTTGTCGAGGGTTGCCAGTTGCGTCAGCACGGCGGCGCAGGCGGCGCTGCTGCCGTCGTCCACCAGCAGGCACGGCAGGCCGCTGTCCAGCACGGTACGGACCACGGCGGGCACAGCGGCTTCGTGGTTGTAGACCGGGATCAGGGCGCAAGGGTTATGCATAACAGGCACCCCCTCGCCACAACAGAAGCTTATTCACTCGCCAGCTCCAAAAGAATGCGCCCACTGGAGCAGGCCGCCGCCTCATTGCGGTAGGCGAAGTACAGCTTGCCGCGCTCCTGGTCGAACCGCAGGTGCAGTTCGATCCGGTCATCCGGGCGCACCAGTTGCTGGAACTTCAGCACTTCCATCCCGGCGAACTGCCCCGGCAGGTTGAGCAGTTGCTGGCCCAGGTTCAGCGCCCAATCCACTTGCACCACACCCGGCAGCACCGGGGTTTGCGGGAAGTGGCCGTTGAAGTAGGCGAGGTCCGGCGGGATCGCCAGTTGCAGGGTCCATTCTCCGTTGGTTTCGACTTGTCCCAACACTTCCGGCGCTTTCGGCCGGGGCGCCAGCAGCAGGGTTTCGACATCAGCCTGGGGTAGCTTGCCTTGGGTGTTCAGCGGCAATTGGCGCAGCAGGCGCCAGCGGCGGGGCAGGGCCAGGGCTTCGCAGTGTTGGCTCAAGTGCTGGCGCAGGGTTTGGGTGACGGTGCGCCGGCCCTGGTTGCGCAGGGCGTGCAAACCTTCAGCACTGAGCACCACGAGGGCGCCGAGGGCTGCGCGGTTTTCCTGCACCACGCCGAGGCGCGTTTCGGCAACCCAGGCATGGTTCATCAGCGCTTGTTCGAGCATCGGCAGGGAGATGCGTTTTTCTTCCAGTTTGACGATGCGGTCCAGCCGGCCCAGCAATTCGAAGCGGCCGTCAGCGTGGATGTTGGCGGCGTCGGCGGTCTGTTCGACATGGCCGGCGGGCAAGTAAGGCGAGGCGATGCGCAGCGCTCCGTCGGCGTCCTGACTCAGGTGCACGTCGGCAAACGGCTGCCACGGTTGTTCGCCCTGGCGCCAGGCGATGCCACCGGTTTCCGAGCTGCCAAGGATTTCCGTCGGCCATTGCTGCAAACGCTGATGCAGGCTGCTGGCGGCTTCAAGGGGCAAGGCGCCGCCGGAGGAGAACACCCGTTTGACCGGCGTGAGCGCTGGCCAGTCGAGGTTGTCGCCCATGCGCTTGAGCAACGCCGGGCTGGCGACCCAGGCGAACTGCGAATGCTCACGGCTGGCGCGCTGCAAGTCTTCGGGGAATGCCAACTGCTGGCGCACAAAGGTGCGCCCGGCACACAACGGCCACAGCACCCGGAACAACAAGCCATAGATATGCTGGGTGGCGACGCTGCCGATGATGCACGCCTCGCCCAGGTCGGCGCCCCACAGGGTTTCCAGCGCCTGGACCTCGTTGGCCATCTGCCGCAGGGTTTTGTCGATGCGCTTGGGCTCGCCGCTGGAGCCGGAGGTGCACAGGCTCAGGCAGCTGGTGTCCAAGTCCAGGGCCGCGGCGCTTAAGGGTGCTTGATACAGCGCGTCCAAGTCGCCGGCTTCGGTCAACCAGGCATCGACGGCATCGTCCCAGCGTTGGCGCGTTTGTGGTTGCAGGTCAGCGGGCAACAACACGCTGACGCCAGCACGCCACGCGCCCAATAGGGCGATCGCCAGCACGCCGGCATCCTCAAGGTGCACCGCCAGGCGCTGGATGCCCCGGGCTTGCAACCCGGCGGCCAGGCTCAGGGACTTCTCCCACAACTGTGGGTGATCCAGGGCAGGTTCGGTGGTCACCCAACGCTGCTCTACAGGCTCAAGCAGCAAGTGCTCAAGATTCAACCAATTCATACGCGGCCTCGAACCCTTTGTCGTACCAGCCATTCCACGGCAAACAACAGCCCCATCAGCCCGTAGGCGATCATGCCGTTGTACAACGTCCACCAGCTCAACGGCGCCCACAGGGTGAGGGCGGCGGCGAGCAGGCCGTTACACAGAAAAAACACACTCCACACCACGGTGACCTGGCGGGTATACACAATCGCTTTTTCGGGCAGTTGCGGCTCGGTCATACGGGCCAGGCGCTCGACCATCGGCGGCCCGTATTTCAGGCTCAGGCCGAACAGCGCCAGCATGAACGCACTGACCAGGCTCGGGTACCAGCGCAGCATCTGCGGGTTATCGAACCAGGCGAGCAACAGGCAAAAGACGATGATCGCCGCCGCCATCCAGCGGCTGCCCGGGCGCCTGGCGCCGGTCAGGGCGCGCAACAGCCAAAGGCTGCCCAGCAGCAGGCCAAATTGCCAGGGGGCAAAATGCTCCGTGCCGTAATACACCGCAAAAGGGTACAGCAGCCCCGCCAGCAACAGGCCAAGGCCGATCAGCCGGCTCATGCGGCCGGTTGAACCAGACGGTAGACCGCCTCGACCACGTCGTTCACGGTGCGCACGGCCTTGAACTCTTCGGCAGCGATTTTCTTGCCGGTCTGGCGCTTGATGTGGTCGATCAAGTCCACCGCATCAATGCTGTCGATTTCCAAGTCCTGGTACAGGTTGGCGTCGAGCGTGACGCGTTCAGGTTCCAGTTCAAACAGTTCCACCAAGGCGTCGCGCAAGGTGTTGAAAATATCGTCACGAGTTTGCATGGTACGGTCTCAAGCTGCCTGTCGGGCCGTGACGAACGCCGCGAGGCTGGCCACGTTGGTGAAGTGATTACGGGTGTCCTTGGCGTCGGCATCGATCTTGATGCCGTACTTTTTCTGGATCGCCAGGCCCAATTCCAGGGCGTCGACTGAATCCAGGCCAAGGCCTTCGCCGAACAGGGTTTGCTCGTTGCCGATGTCGCTCTCGCTGATGTCTTCCAGGCCCAGGGCCTCGATGATCAGCGTTTTTATGTCGTGCTCAAGGCTGTGTGGGTTGCTCATCTTCGGCGAGCTCCTTAATAAAATACTGGTGCAGGTAATCGTTGAGCTTGCGTGAAGCCTGGGGCGCGGGCCCTTGTGCGGCAAACGCCTGTGGTTCTATATCGGCACCCACGCGCAAACTGAAGTGAAAGCGACGATTCGGGATGCGATACCAGGGTTCGGCCTTGGTCAGGGTGGTGGGGCTGACCTTGATCACCACCGGCGTAATGATGCTCGCACCGCGCAGGGCAATGGCGGCGGCGCCGCGATGAAAGGTCGGTGCCTGGCCCGGTGAGGTGCGGGTGCCTTCCGGGAAAATGATCAGGGTCTGGCCGTCTCGCAGGGCATCGGCAGCGGCATCGAGCATGTCGGCGCTGCCATCGTTGCTGATGTAGCCTGCGTCGCGCACCGGCCCGCGAGTAAACGGGTTCTGCCACAGGCTCTGCTTGACCACGCAGTTGGTCTGGCGCATCTGGGCGATCAGGAACACCACGTCCACCAGCGATGGGTGGTTAGCGATGATCATCTGGCCCGGGCGGCCGAGCTTTTCTGCGCCTTCGACGCTGTAGGTCAGGATGCCCAGGCGATACATCATGCGAATAAACAGCCAGAACAGGCAGCTGATGGTGTGGCGCGCACGTCGTTGATGCTGTTTAGCGTTACCCGGCAGGCAACTGAGCAGCGGAAATACCAGCACGCGCAGGCACAGGCCGCCGAGGCCAAACAGGGCGAAGGCAGCGGCAGTGGCGAACAGGCGCCAGTAGTAGGCCTTCCGAGGCTTTTCGGTCAGGACTTGCGTTGCCAGTTCCATACTCGGTTCTTCCAGGCATGTTGGCAGGCGCCCTCTTCGTTCAGCAGGGTGCGCAGCAGGTTCAGGGCATGGGGCCACTGGGCTTTGGTGGTGGGTTGGACAGCGGCCGTATTCAGTTCCAGTTGCCACTCGTCGCCCGGTGTCAGCAGCAGGCCGAGGGCGTAGGGGAAGGGCACGTCGTCGATCCAGCGAGCATAAGCTTCGGGCGGTTGTTCCTCGGTAATGATCAGCAATACAGCCGGTGCGCCTTCATTCAAAAGGGCGGCGGCTTCGAGCATGCCGTGTTCCAGGCCGTCGCCGGCGGCGGCGAGGGCCGTCATTTCACTGGTTTCATTGCGCAGGATCGACCACAGGCCAATCACCGCGTTATGCACCGACAGGCTGAACTGGGTCGGCGACAGCGGCTCGTCGTTGGCCAGGTCGCTGAGAATATCGAGGGTGCGCGGGGTTTCGCCGTGACGGGAGACAAACACCAGCGGAAGTTGTTGCAGACCTTCGGCCAGTGGCCAGCCCACGCTGAAGGCCATGCGCGCCAGGCGGCTCAGGCGTCGGCGCTGCATGGCCGGCAGGAACGATACGTCGGGAGCCACGTCGCTGCGGGCGGGCACTGTTGGCTGCTGGCACCATGCACGCCAGTCGTCCGCGCTTTCGAGCCCGGGAGCCCAGGCACGCCATTGGGCGATGTTGAAATTGATCACTGAGAAGTTATCCCGCCCCTGCGGGCTTCCTTGTGCGGCCATTGGCCCCGAATACCGGGACAGGGTGCAATCGCCGAATGGCGCGCATTATCCCGGTGCTGCGGGGTTCTAGCAAACTTTGGTAAAGAATTGTTCACGACTGATTACAAAATCGTTGAAATGAATTACTGATTGTCCGTCGTGGGAGTGGGGCACCGGGTGTCAGGTATTTCCTACTTTGTCAGGTTGGTGGGAAATTGTTGTGCGAGATAGAGCCTCTGATGCTGTAGTACAGAAGCGAACGAGGTAGCAAACCGGCGCTTTTGCCCTCTACACTCGGTCATTCATTGATACACGGAGGTTTTTCCATGCGGCGCGTGGTGTTCAACCAAAAAGGCGGTGTTGGCAAGTCCAGCATTGCCTGCAACCTGGCGGCGGTCAGCGCCAGCGAAGGCTATCGAACCCTGTTGGTGGACCTCGATGCCCAGGCCAATTCAACCCAGTACCTCACCGGGTTGACCGGCGACGATATCCCTATGGGAATCGCCGATTTCTTCAAGCAAACCCTGTCTTCCGGGCCGTTTTCGAAGAAGAACCAGGTGGATATCTACGAAACCCCGTTCGACAACCTGCACGTCATCACCGCTACCGCGGAACTGGCGGACTTGCAGCCCAAGCTCGAAGCCAAGCACAAGATCAACAAGCTGCGAAAGCTGCTGGATGAATTGAGCGAGGACTACGACCGGATCTACCTGGATACGCCGCCGGCGCTGAACTTCTATGCTGTTTCAGCGCTGATTGCCGCTGATCGTGTGTTGATCCCCTTCGATTGCGACAGCTTCTCCCGCCAGGCGCTGTATGGCCTGCTGGCAGAGATTGAAGAATTGAAGGAAGACCACAACGAAGGGCTGGAAGTGGAAGGGATCGTGGTCAACCAGTTCCAGGCCCGGGCGAGCCTGCCGCAGCAGATGCTGGATGAATTGATTGCCGAAGGCTTGCCGGTGCTGCCGGTGTACCTGACCAGCTCGGTGCGCATGCGTGAATCGCACCAGGCGAACATGCCGCTGATCCACCTGGACCCACGGCACAAGCTGACACAGCAATTTGTGGAGCTGCATAACTTGCTGGAAAACGCGTGATCCAGCAGGCAACACATCACCCATGTGGGAGCCTGCTTGTGTGGGAGCCGGGCTTGCCCGCGATGCAGTCAACTCGGTTTGTCAGTTACACCGAGGTGATGCTATCGCAGGCAAGCCAGCTCCCACATTGGTCTCTGTTCCTACAGGGAAATCGTCGTCTTGCGTCGTTGCCTACAGTTACGCCAGAATCCGCCGGCTTGTGCGTCTGGATGGGCGTCTCTAAGGTTGCTCGGTCGCTGAATTCTCAGTGATCGGGTTTAGTAGCCCGAGTGTTTGTCGTTAAGTGCATAAGCTTCATCTTTCAGGCGCTGAGTCTGTGCTTGATGGTAGCTGTGCGTAGGGCGTCTTCGGGCGCGCCGGCTTCGACATTTCCCGGTCTACTAACCTGCGTACAGCTGCCACCCTAATTCGTTTAGTAGCGATCAGATGGCGGCTCCAATCAGGAATGTCGACCATGTTTAAAGCTACTCCAAATCCCCCGTCGTACCTTTTTACAGTCAGCCCCGGCCAAGCCACCGAAACCCTGATCCTCAACTCCTACGAAACCTTCTCCTCAGTCACCACCCTCTTGCTCGACCTTTCCGATGACCTCACCGGCAAGCAGCGCGATGTCGCGTTGGCCATTCATCAATTGAGCGAATTGGGCATATTGCTGATGGGGCAAGTGATGGACCGGGGTGTCCCGTTACCTCAAACGCCCTGACTGCGCAGCCAGCTCATCAACTGCGGCAACGGAAAAGCTCCGCTCTGACGCGCCACTTCCCGGCCATTCTTGAACAGGATCAGGCTGGGAATCGAGCGAATCCCTAACTGAGCGGATAACTGCTGATTGGCCTCGCTATCGAGCTTGGCCAATCGGCACTTCCCGGCCAACTGCCCGGCGGCCTGCTCAAACACCGGCGCAAACGACTTGCACGGCCCACACCATTCGGCCCACACATCCACCAGCAACGGCAGGTCGCCCTTGATCTGGCTGGCGTAGTCGCCCTGTTTCAGCTCAAAGGGTTTGCTCAGCAGCACCGGTTGCTTGCAGCGCCCGCATTTAGGCGCATCGCCGAGGCGTTCATTGGGGATGCGGTTAAGACCGTTGCAGTGGGGGCAGGGAATTACTAGAGAGTCGGACATGCTGGGCTCCGTGAAAGTGGCCAATGGGTTCTATTTGGAGCCGGGAAGGGTGTTTATCAAGGTTCGACGCTAGTGACGTACGCGTTCACATTTTTGGTGGTGACTTCTATCGCGGCGTATCTAGGCTGTTGAAGAGCGCTTGGAATTGCGCCACTGGTCCGCCAAAGAATATCGCATATTGCGATATTTTTTCGGCAAGACTAACCTTCATAGCAAGATGCGATAAGGATGTTGCATGCGAGTGATCAGCGAAAAAAGGATATGGGAAGCGAAAGAAAGATGGCCGCATTCAGCCACAGCACTGGATGAGTGGTATCGCAGAATGAAACGCAACAGTCCCGCCGACTTTGCGTCGATGAAAGGAATGTTCCCTGCAACAGACAAAGTCGGGCAGTTCCATGTGTTTGACATCGGGGGCAATAAGCTGAGGTTGATTGCCTTCGTTCATTACCAAGTACAACGGATTTATATCAAGTACCTGTTCGATCACCGTGAATATGAGCAAGGTAAATGGAAGGAGAAAATCAGATGAGCGCACTCATCAGGCAGGCTGCCGAACACTGGCAATTTGTTTCGCCATTGCTGCGCAAGCCAAGAAACGAGGCGGACTACGATACCTTGGTCAGCGCCCTCGACGAATTGCTCGACCTGATAGGCGAAGATGAATCCAGCCCGCTCATGAGCCTAGTGGACATCCTCAGTGACTGGATCGAGGCCTACGATCTCGAGCACCGGCCGATGCCCGTTGCCAGTGGCGTTGAAGTGCTACGTTCAATGATGCGAGAGCATGGCTTGACCCAAAGTGATCTCCCGGGCGTTGGTGCGCAGTCGGTTGTCTCTGAAGTACTTAGTGGCAAACGCCAGCTCAACCTGCGGCAGATTCGTTGGCTGGCGGAGCGCTTTGGGGTTTCAGTGGAAACCTTTATCTAGGTCGCGCTATGAAGAACAACTAATCTCCAAATGCTTTCCCCAATCCGGCGGCCGCTGGGCGTATTGCTCCATCCCCGGCTGCTCTTCAAACGGTTTGGTCAGCACTTCATGCAGCCGGCGCGCTTCGCTGTAATCCCCCAGCTCTGCCGCCTGGATGGCGTTCTGCGCCAGGTAGTTGCGCAGGATATAAAGCGGATTCACCCCATGCATCCGCTCACGTCGCTGTTCTTCTGTGCCGCTGGCGTCACGCTCCACACGGGCTTTGTACAGGTCCGCCCATTCATCAAACCCCTTGAGGTCGACAAAGTCGTCGCGCAACCGCGCCACGGCCAACGTGGCTGATTCATCCCCCAGCCGGCGGAAGAACAGGGTGTAGTCGACGCCGCTGTTCTGCATCAGTTGCAGCAGGCGCTCCACCAGTTTTTGATCGTCATCTTCGGCGGTGGTGAGGCCCAACCGGCGGCGCATCAGGTCCAGGTAGTGGGCCTGGAACAACGGCAGATACAGCCCCAGCGTTTCCCGCAGCGCCTCGACGCTGATAAACGGCGTCAACGCCTGGGCCAGTGCGCTCAGGTTCCACTGCCCGATCGGCACCTGGTTGCTGAAGGAATAGCGCCCTTCATGATCCGAGTGGTTGCAGATGAACTGCGCGTCAAAATCATCCAGGAACGCAAACGGCCCGAAGTCGAAGGTGATGCCGAGGATCGACATGTTGTCGGTGTTCATCACTCCGTGGCAGAACCCATAGGCCTGCCACTTGGCGATCAGCTCCGCATTACGTTCGACGATTTCACGGAACATCGCCAAATACGGCTCCGGCTGTTCCATGCATTCCGGGAAGTGCAGGGACAACACGTGCTCCGCCAATTGCTTCTGCAATTCAGGCTTCTTGGTGTAGTAGAAATATTCGAAATGCCCAAAGCGCACGTGGCTGTGGGCCAGGCGCAGCACCATGGCGGCGCGCTCCTGTTTCTCGCGCCACACCGGTGTGGTGGAACCGATCACACACAGTGCACGACTGCTTGGAATGCCCAGCGCATGCAGTGCTTCCGACGCCAGAAACTCCCGGATCGACGAGCGCAACACCGCACGACCATCGCCCATGCGCGAGTACGGGGTTTGCCCGGCGCCCTTGAGGTGCAGGTCCCAATGCTCGCCCGCTTCGTTGTAAACCTCGCCCAGCAGCAGTCCGCGCCCGTCACCCAACTGCGGGTTGTACGAGCCAAACTGATGCCCGGAATAGATCATCGCTCGCGGCTCGGCCTCGGCCCACAGCTTGTGCCCGCCGAACAGCTCGGCAAATACCGGTGTTTCGGCCACGGCAGGGTCGAGATCCAGCAGCGCCATGGCCGCTTCACTCGCTACCACTAAACGCGGTTCGTCGATGGGTTCGGGCAGCACATGGGTTGAGAAGCCGTCGCCCAGGCGGGCGAAGCGGTTGTCGAAGGTCAGTTCGTCGAGGGCTTTCAACGGCCATCTCCCAGCAGAATGTCCGACCATTCTGCTGGGGATAGCGCGTTTAGTCGAGTTTGGCGGGCGGCGGCTCGGGCAGGTCCTGGTCCTGGGCGGGCGGCAGGATGGTCCGGTTTTCTTCTTCCACCGGTACCAGCTTGTATTCCTGGCCATGCAGGTTTTTCAGGTAAACCTCCATCTGCCGGAACGAGATGTTGATGTGGTGGTTCTTGAACTCGCGGTTGATGAAGCGGTTGACCTCATCGATCACCGGGTTACGGTCGCCCAGATCCCGCACATGCATGCGCAGTTCGTGGTCGAGGGTACTTTCACCGAAGTTGAGGAAGTACACATGGGGCGCCGGGTCTTTCAGGACGCGCGGGTTTTCGGAGGCGGCCTTGAGCAACAGTTCCTTCACCAGGTCCAGGTCCGAGCCGTAATCCACGCCCAGTTTCAGGGTGACCCGGGTGATGGTGTCGGTCAGCGACCAGTTGATCAGTTGCCCGGTGATGAAGGTCTTGTTCGGGACAATGATGTCCTTGCGGTCGAAGTCGGTGATGGTGGTGGCGCGGATGCGGATCTTGCTCACCGTCCCAGACAGGTTGCCGATGGTGATGGTGTCGCCGATCCGTACCGGGCGCTCAAACAGGATCATGATGCCGGAGATGAAGTTGGCGAAGATCTCCTGCATCCCGAAGCCCAAGCCCACCGACAGCGCAGCCACCAGCCATTGCAACTTGTCCCAGCTCACACCGAGGGTCGACAGGGTGGAAACAAAGCCGACACCGGCAATCACGTAGGACAGCAAGGTGGTGGTGGCGTAGGCGCTGCCCTGGGCCAGGTCCAGTTTCGACAACACCAATACTTCCAATAACCCGGGCAGGTTGCGCGCCAGGGCAAAGGTGATGCCGATGATAATCAGCGCCCCCAGCAAGTCGCCGATGCTGATGGGCACCATACTGATATTGGCGCCGGTGCCGCTGGTGTATTCGTAGAGGGTAACGTTGTCCAGGTAGGAAAATACCGAGATCAAGTCAGACCACACCCAATACAGGGCGGCGATAAAGCCGCCGAGTAGGGCCAGGCGAATCAGTCGCATCGACTGTTCGTTGACCTGTTCGATGTCCAGGGTCGGCTCTTCGATCACCGCTTCACCATCACCCGCTTCCTTGGCGGCCTGGCGTTTGGCCAAGGCCCGCGCATAGGCCAGGCGCCGTGCGGCAACCCCCAGGCCACGGACGAAGGTGGCTTCGATTACCAGCCAGAACATCAGCAGGTAAAGGGTGTTGATCAGCCGGTCACTGAGCTTGAGAGCGGTGTAGTAGTAACCAAAGCACACGGCAATAAACAGTGCGACCGGTAGCGCGGTAAACATCAGGCCGACGGCTTTGCGAAACAGCGAGGCTTTTTCGTGGGTCGGGCTATTGAGCAGCAGGCGGCTGAGCAACCAGGCCATCAAGGCGTAGCAGGTCAGTACCACGCCGATGCCCAATACGTCGTCCGCCAGCGCCGCCGGTTGATGCTCGGCGATGGCCACCACGGCCACCAACGCCAGCACCACCAGCCCGAGCTTGCGGATCCAGCCCTGGAGGAATTCGACCTGGGGTTTTTCCCAGCGAAAGTGCAGCTCGGCGACGCCGCCGGGCGCGAGGATCCGATAGGCGGTGTAGAACACCAGCCATGCCTGGGCGATCTGCAGCAAGGCGGCGCCAAGGTTGGCGTTTTGCCCACGGGCATCGATCTGCAAGGCATAGCCGCACAGCGCCAGGCCCAGGGCCACCGGCATCGCCAGGGCGATGTTCACCAGGATCGCCACCGGCGTGTGCCACTGGCTGTCGCGCTTGAAGTGGCCGATGTCCATATGGATTTTTTTCAGCCGGGCATACAGGTAGCTGCGACGCCACAGCAGCGCGCCGATCAACAACAGCAACGGCAGGAACAGCAGCGGGCGCTGGGTCAGGCCGTCATACAGCTCGCTGACGCTGGACGCCCACGGCAAGGTGGTGACCTGTTTGCTCAGGTGCGCCGGTACGGTTTCCAGCCATTCGGTGTCCAGCGGCTTGTTGCTGGGAATCCAGAACATCTGCTCGTCGAGGGTCGCCCGTAATGTGCTGGCGGTGCTCAGCAGTTGTTTCTGATTCAGTTGCAGGGTGATGGATTCGTTGAGCAGCGCGCTCAGCTCCCGGCTCAGGCGCTCCAGCAGGTCGCTGCGGGTGATCGCCAGTTCCAGCAGGGTGCGGCGCAGTTGGGGTGTGACCTGGTCGGCGGGCTGGGTGGCTAGCAGACTGTCGACATAGGTGCTCGGGGTGCTGATCAGTTCGCGTTGTTGGTTGACCTCGAACTGGTACAGGCGAATGTTGGCGATGTCGTCCGCCAGGTCGCGGTCCACGGTCAGGCGCGGCAAGGCCTGCTTCTGTTTGTAGAGGATCTTGGACAGCAACAGGCTGCCCTTGAGCACGTTGATCTGCTCGTCCAGCGCCGAGTCGCTTTGGGTCACGCTGTCCAGTTGCTGCTTGGTTTGCAGGTTTTTCTGGGTCAGTTCATTGAGCCGGTCGGTACTTTTGAGCAGGTAGTCGGACAGTTTCAGGTTGGCCGCGCTTTCCGTGGCAAGCAGGCTGCTGCCACCGGCTTTCTGGGCTTCGATGGACTGCTGGGTCACGGTTTCCTGGGATTGGGCCAGGCGCTTCTGGTTGATCAGGGTTTGCAGGTCCTGGATTTCCTGCTCCAGGCGTCCGGTTTTTTCCAGCACCAGGTCGTGCTGGCTGTTGCCCAGGTCTTGCAGTTGACTGTTGCCAGCCAGTTCCTGGCGGCGCAAAGGAATCAGTGCGTTGAGGGCGGCCAACTCGGCGTTCAGCTGGTTACGCTGGTCACCGCTGAGAGTCTTGCCGTTGTCTTTGCCGGCCTTGAGGGTCGAGTTGATCTGCTGGATACGCGTCTGGCTGCTGCTGATTTCAGTCTGGGCGCGTTCCGGACGGGTCTGGGCGGCAATGGTCAGGCTGTTGGCGTCGGCCAGCTCCTTTTGCAGATCGCCTTGCTGGGTGGTGCGCTGCACCAGCAGTTGTTCAAGTTGCGGCACAGGCAAGGTGGCGTAGCGCTGGGCGACCGGAATCACCTTGGTGGCCTTGAGTCGGGTCAGTTCGCGCTGGTTTTCGACGGTCTGGCGCGGGGCGTCTTCCAGCTGGCGCTTGAGGTCTACCAGGCGCTGCTGATAGTCCTGCTGGTTGCCCAGGAAGGTGAGGGTCTGCTGAAGGATGGTTTGCAGCGCCTTCATGTCGGCGTCGGGCAGTTTGCGGTCCGGCAGCTTGTCCAGGGTTTGCTGGACGGAGTCGATGCTGGGCGGATCGGCAGCGTGTACGGTGCCGACGCAGAGAGTCAGGCCCAGCAGGGCAGTGGCGAGAAAAGTGCGCAGGGTTGTCATAGAGACCGGTCGAGCAAGGTGATAAATAGGGGGCGTCCTGACATCGACTGGCGCGCCGTCGCCCCGCAGTTTAGAGGAAGAGTCCGGGGCCCGGGCGACTTCCTTCGGGGAATCTGACGCCAACTTTGCCGATCTTGTTCCCGTCCATGACCGCAACGGTCCAGATGGTGTTGTTCCATTCCACCTGGTCGCCGACCACCGGCGCACCACCGACTTTCTGGGTGATGAAGCGGCTCAGTGGCATGTCCGGGTCGATGCCCTCGAGCTTGAGCCCGTACAGCGCCGAAACCGCGCCCAGCTGGGCGTCGCCTTCCAGTACGAAGTCGCCGAAGAAGCGCAGGTCGAGGCCCCGTTGTGGTGCCTGGCTGAACAGTTTGCCGAGGGCCGGCAAGTTGTGTTCATGGCCGATCACACACAACAAATCATCGACTTCCAGCACCGTACTACCCGACGGATGGAGCAGTTGCTGGCCACGAAACAGCGCGGCGATCCGCGTGCCTTCGGGCATTTTCAGTTCCCGCAGAGCGGCGCCGATGCACCATTTCTCGGCGCCCAGGCGGTAGACGAACAGCTCCCACTCGCTGGTGACGTGCACTTCCAGGGCGGCGCGGGAAATTGGCGCGGGCTCGGGCGGTACCGTCACTTTCAACAGTTTGGCTACCCAGGGCAGGCTCGTGCCTTGCACCAGCAACGACACCAGCACGATGAAGAACGCCAGGTTGAAGTACAGCTGCGCGTGGGGCAGGCCGGCCATCAGCGGGAACACCGCCAGAATGATCGGGACCGCGCCGCGCAGGCCGACCCAGGCGATAAACGCTTTCTCTCGACCGTGGAAGGCCTTGAACGGCAGCAGGCCGACGATCACCGACAGTGGCCGTGCGAAGAGAATCATCCACAGCGCCAGGCCCAGGGCCGGCAGCGCGATGGGCAGAAGATCATGGGGCGTGACCAGCAGGCCGAGCACCAGAAACATGCCGATCTGTGCCAGCCAGGCCATGCCGTCGAGCATATGCAAGATGCCATGGCGGCTGCGCACCGGACGATTGCCGATCACCAGGCCGCACAGGTACACCGCGAGGAAGCCGCTGCCGTGCAAGGCGTTGGTCAGGGCGAACACCACCAGGCCGCCGGAAATTACCAGGATCGGGTACAGGCCGTTGGCCAGGTTGATCCGGTTGACCATCTGCAGCATCAGCCAGCCGCCGCCCAGGCCGATGATGCCGCCGATGCCGAACTCACGGATCAGGTGGCCCAGCAGGCTCCAGTGCAGGCCGGTCTGGCCGCTGGCAAGCATGTCGATCAGGGTGACGGTGAGGAACACCGCCATCGGGTCGTTGCTGCCGGATTCGATTTCCAGGCTGGCGGTGACCCGTTCGTTCAAGCCCTTGCCGCCCAGCAGCGAGAACACCGCCGCAGCGTCCGTGGAGCCGACGATGGCGCCGATCAGCAGGCCTTGAATGATGTTGAGGTTGAACAGCCAAGCGGCTGCCATGCCGGTGAGGCCGGTGGTAATCAGTACCCCGACCGTCGCCAGGGACAGCGCGGGCCAGAGCGCAACGCGAAAACTCGCCACCCGTGTTCGCAAGCCGCCATCGAGCAGGATCACGGCCAGGGCGAGGTTGCCCACGAGGTAGGCAGTCGGGTAGTTATCGAAGATGATGCCGCCGCCGTCGACGCCGGCGATCATGCCCACGGCCAGGATGATCACCAGGATCGGGATGCCCAGGCGGGACGAAAGAGAACTCACCAGAATGCTCGCACCTACCAGCAACGCGCCGATCAAGAACAGGCTGTTGATGGTCGTCGCATTCAAAGGCAGTACTCCATGAGCAGGAAAGACGAGGCGCAAACTGACCATGCAGTCTGCGTGCCAGCGATTCTAACCTGTTGAATTGCTGTGCTGTCAAAAAAGGTGTTGGGGATGTACACAGGTCAAATGTGGGAGCTGGCTTGCCTGCGATTGCGGTGTGTCAGTCACTGGAGATCGTGACTGTCAGATTGCTATCGCAGGCAAGCCAGCTCCCACAAAGTATCGCCTGTGTCAGTTAAAGCCTGAACCGCCCCACCATCCCGTTCAAATCCACCGCCAAACGCGACAGCTCACTGCTCGCCGCACTGGTCTGGCTGGCGCCGGTCGCCGACTGCACCGACAAGTCACGAATGTTCACCAGGTTGCGATCCACTTCCCGCGCCACCTGAGCCTGCTCTTCAGCGGCGCTGGCGATCACCAGGTTGCGCTCGTTGATTTCAACGATGGCGGTGTTGATGGTATCCAGCGACATCCCCGCACCCTTGGCGATATTCAGCGTCGACTCCGCACGCTCGGTGCTGTTACGCATCGAATCCACCGCATGCTCGGTACCGGCCTGGATGCTGCCGATCATCCGCTCGATCTCGCTGGTGGACTGCTGGGTGCGATGGGCCAGCGCCCGCACTTCATCCGCCACTACCGCAAAACCACGCCCGGCTTCACCGGCGCGCGCCGCTTCAATCGCGGCGTTCAGGGCCAGCAGGTTGGTCTGGTCGGCCAGGCCACGAATCACGTCCAGCACCTTGCCGATGTCCCGGGATTCTTCCGCCAGGTTGCCGATCAAAGTCGCGGTGGCTTGCACATCGCTGCTCATGCGCTCGATGGCGCCGACGGTTTCCTGCACCAGGTCACGGCCATCGCCGGCCGAGGAGGTCGCGTTTTTCGAAGCTTCGGAGGTGCTGACCGCGTTGCGGGCCACTTCTTCAACCGCACTGGTCATCTCGTTGACGGCCGTGGCGGCTTGCTCGATTTCATTGTTTTGCTGAGTCAGGCCGCGGGCGCTTTCGTCGGTCACGGCGTTCAGTTCTTCTGCCGCGGAAGCCAGCTGGGTGGCCGAGCCGGCGATGCGCTGCAAGGTGTCCTTCAACTTGTCCTGCATCTTGGCCATCGCCAACAGCAGTCGGCCGGCTTCGTCGTTGCCTTCGACCTTGATCGGGCGCGTCAGGTTGCCTTCGGCAATTTCCTCAGCAGCGTCCAGGGCCTGGGCGATCGGCAGGGTGATGCTGCGGGTCAGCAACCAGGCGAACAGCATGGTCAGCGCCGTGGCCAGGATCAGCAGGATCACCACCAGCTCAAAGGCCATGTCGTATTGGTCGGCGGCTTGCTGGTTGGTGGCGGTGGCCATCTTGTTATTGATGTCCAGCAGGCGGTTCAGTACGGCGTTGACCTGTTCCGAGTTGTTCAGCAGCTCGGTGTTCAGCAGGGTACGCAGTTCGTCCACCTGATTGGCCCGGGACAGGCTCTTCATGCGTTCTTCGATCTGATGGTACTGGCCCAAAAGACGCACGTACTCGTCATAGGCGGCGCGCTCTTCGCTGCTGTCGATCAGCTTCTCGTAGACCGCCTGCGCGGTACGAATCTGTTGATTGCGCACATCAAACGCTTCGAGGGTCTTTTGCTGGACGTCGGGCTCGCGGTTGGTCAGCAGGCGATAGGACAGCACCCGCAGGCGCAGGGTCAGCTGGGTGAACTCGTCCAGGGCGCGAATGCTCGGCACGCTGCTGAGGGTAATGTCTTCCGTCGCCGCGCGAATCTTGCTCATCTGGTTCAACGCGAACACGCCGAGAAACAACATCAGCGCGCCAATCAACGCGAAGCCGAGGAAGGCCCGCGGCGCGATATTCATATTACGAAGAGACATGCTGTGATCCTGGGGAGAAGCGCGATCCATGCGAGGTTTGGGCGGGGTGTCCATGACCTATCGGTCATACGACTAAAGTCTTGAGGGGGTGCGCGCTTTTGTCGCAGTGCGGGACGGTCCGACGGGATTCAGGAACCAGATGCCATAAATGCAGTCACTAAGGCTCGAAAGCGTGGCCTGCCCTGTAAAATCAAGGCCCCGCGCCAGGGATAACCCTGGCATCCGAGGTGATTTTTCTTTATCGTCACCGCCCTTTGAAAAAGCCCGAGAAATCAAAATGTTAGAAGCATCCCTCAGCCAATTGGAACAACTGGTCAGTGACCTGGTACAGCAGAACCAGGATCTGCTGGGCACCAACGAATCCCTCAAGGCCGAACTGGCTCGCGCCAAGGATGAAAACGACAGCTTGCAGCTGAACCTGATGGAGCAGGAAGAAAAGCAGGGCGCCACCGCTGCCCGTATCCAGGCGTTGGTTGAGCGTGTGAGCGCAGGTCCTGTCAGCGCATGAATGAAGGGATAAAGGTCGTTTCGATTCTCGGTGAGGATTACTCGATCAAGGCACCGGAAGGGGAAGACAACACCCTGATGAGCGCCGTGACGATGCTCAAGGCATCCCTGGCCACCACCAAGAAAAAGTACCCGACGCTGATCGGTGACAAGCTATTGGTGCTGGCGGCGCTGAACCTGTGCGCCGAGCAGATCGAAATGCAAAAGCACCATCAGCAGGAACTCGACCGTTACCAAGAGCAAGTCAGCGCCACGGTCGAAGTGATTTCCAAGGCGATCGGACAGCCTTAGAACCACTCATCCTGCATCCCCAGGCACGTGTCATCACGTGCCTCGAGAATCGCCAGTTCATGATGGCAGCCCGGTATTTCCCACGTCAGGAAGTACCGGGCGGCCTGGAGCTTGCCCTTATAGAAGGCGACATCGGCAGCATTGCCCTTGGCCAGCCCTTCCTCGGCGCGAATCGCCTGTTCCAGCCAGCGCCAGCCAATCACCGTATGCCCGAACACTTTCAGGTACAGCGCCGAGTTCGCCAGGCTGCTGTTGACCTTGCCCTGGGCGAGATCCGTCAGCAGGCCGAGGGTGACCTCTTGCAGGCGCGTTACCAGCTGTTCCAGCGGTTCCCGCAAGGCAGTCAGTGACGGGTATGCCTGTGCCCGCGCGCCGGTCTCGGCGATCAGGCGGATCAGTTGTTTCAAGCCCGCACCGCCGTTCTGCGCCAGCTTGCGCCCGAGCAAATCCAGCGACTGAATGCCGTGGGTGCCTTCATGGATCGGATTCAGGCGGTTGTCGCGGTAGTACTGTTCCACCGGGTATTCACGGGTGTAGCCGTGGCCGCCGAGGATCTGGATCGCCAGTTCGTTGGCTTTAAGGCAAAACTCCGACGGCCAGGATTTGACGATAGGCGTCAGCAGGTCCAGCAGTTCGTGGGCCTGTTTGCGCGCCGCTTCGGTTTCCAGGGTGGTGGTGTCGTCGAACAGTCGTGCTGCGTACAGGCCAAGGTCGAAGGCGCCTTCCACATAAGCTTTTTGGGTCAACAGCATGCGCTTGATGTCGGCATGCTGGATGATCGACACCGGCGCAGTGTTCGGGTCCTTGCTGTCGGGCAGGCGGCCTTGCGGACGCTCGCGGGCGTATTCCAGGGAGTACAAGTAGCCGGCGTAACCGAGCATCACCGCGCCCATGCCCACGCCGATCCGCGCTTCGTTCATCATCTGGAACATGCAGCTCAGGCCCTGATGCGGCTTGCCCACCAGGTAGCCGACACACTCGCCGTTATCGCCGAAATTCAGCGCGGTCGAGGTAGTGCCGCGCCAACCCATCTTGTGAAACAGCCCAGCCAGCAGCACATCGTTGCGCTTGCCCAGGCTGCCGTCGTCGTTGACCAGGAATTTGGGCACGATAAACAGCGAAATGCCCTTCACCCCGGCGGGCGCGTCCGGCAGCTTGGCCAGCACCATGTGCACGATGTTTTCCGAGAGCGGGTGATCGCCGCCGGAGATGAAGATCTTGTTGCCCTTGAGGTGATAGCTGCCGTCAGCCGCCGGCTCTGCGCGAGTACGAATGTCCGACAGCGACGAACCGGCGTGGGGCTCGGTCAAGGCCATGGTGCCGAAGAAACGGCCTTCGATCATCGGTTGCAGGAAGCGTTGTTTCTGCTCCTCGGTGCCGAAGCTCTCGATCAGGTTGGCGGCGCCCATGGTCAGGAACGGGTAGGACGTGGAAGCGGCGTTGGCCGACTGGAAGTGTGCAAAACAGGCCTGGGACAGCAGGGTAGGCAATTGCATGCCGCCGGCTTCGAAGCTGCGGGCCGCATTGAGAAAGCCGGCTTCGAGGAAGGCATCCACCGCCGGTTTCACTTCAGGAATCAGAATCGCCTGACCGTTCTCGTAGCGCGGTTCGTTCTCGTCACCCTTGCGGTTGTGGGGGGCGAAGAACTTCTCGGCAATGCTGCGGGCGGTGCCGATGGCGGCGTCGAAGGTCTCGCGGTTATGTTCGGCAAACCGCTCGCGCTGGGTCAGGCCCTCGGCATCGAGGACTTCGTACAGCTCGAAAGCCAGATTGCGGGAACTGAGCAGCGTCTCGGACATGGCGGCTTACCTGTGTGGGAATGGGCCTGAGTCTAAGTGCGCAAATAGAGGCTGGATAGCAAGATTGATCTGGGTGATGGAGGGGCCAAACAACAGCGGTGAGTTGCAAACACGGTCAGTGTGGGAGCGGGCTTGCTCGCGAATGCGGTGGATCAGTCAGTACATCTGGCGACTGACACTCCGCATTCGCGAGCAAGCCCGCTCCCACATTTTGACCGCGTTCCGTCAGTTAGCCGATGGTCATCAGGCTGGCGTTACCACCCGCCGCAGCGGTGTTGACGCTCAACGCCCGCTCGATCACCAGGCGCTCCAGGGCAATCCCGGTTTCGCCCGAAGACAGCCCGTGAACCCCGACAATCGCCCCGCCACGCTTGGCCACTTGCTGGCAAACCCCACGCAGCTGGTCGGAGTCACCGTGATGCAACACGGCATCAAATACGGTTTCATCCTTGGTCCAGTCAGCCACCAGCTTGAACTTCGCCTGAAGCTCCTTCGGCAAACGTGCGAACACGGCCTTGGTCAATTCAGTCTCCGGCCATACCGCCGAGCTGCCGACTGCGAGTACCGCTGCCAGTTGCGTGAGCAGGTCGCCTTCCACTTCCGCCAGGCACAACACGTGCTCGCGGGGCAGGATGGCGTAGCTGTTGCGCTCGCCGGTCGGGCCGGCCAATTGGCGGGTGATACCGCTTTGGGATTGCGCGGCGAACTGCACGCACAGGGCGCTCAAGTCGCTGAGCTTGTTGCTGTCGGCCCAGGCTCGCAGGGCGGTCAGCGGCTTGCTCATGGCATCCCGCAGGCGAACATCCGGTGCTGTCACGGCATCACCGCGAACGAAGGATTGCTCGATGGCATCCGTAGGACGGGTCGACAGCAGACGGTACAGGTACAGCGGACCGCCGGCTTTAGGACCGGTACCCGACAAACCTTCGCCGCCGAACGGCTGCACGCCGACCACGGCACCCACGATGTTGCGGTTAACGTAGACGTTACCGGCATGGACGTTGTCGATCACCTTGGCGATGGTCTCGTCGATGCGGGTGTGCACGCCCAGGGTCAGGCCGTAGCCGGAGGCATTGATCTGGCCGATAAGCTGGTCGATCTCTTTGCGCTTGTAGCGCACCACGTGCAGCACCGGGCCGAAGATCTCCCGTTGCAGCTCGTCGAAGCTTTCCAGTTCGATCAGGGTTGGCATCACGAAGGTGCCGCGCTTGATCTCTTCGCTATCGGCAATGGCGACCTGGTAAACGTTGCGACCTTTGTCGCGCATGGCCTGGATGTGTTTCTCGATGCCGGCCTTGGCTTCGGCGTCGATCACCGGGCCAATGTCCACCGACAGGCGCTCCGGGTTGCCGAGGCGGCATTCAGCCATGGCACCTTTAAGCATTTCGATGACGCGATCAGCAGAATCTTCCTGCAAGCAGAGCACGCGCAGGGCCGAGCAACGTTGGCCGGCACTGTCGAAGGCCGAGGACACTACGTCGATCACCACTTGTTCGGTGAGTGCCGAGGAGTCGACGATCATCGCGTTCTGGCCACCGGTTTCGGCGATCAGCGGGATCGGACGACCCTGTGCATCCAGGCGGCCGGCGACGTTGCGTTGCAGCAAACGCGCGACTTCGGTGGAACCGGTGAACATCACGCCCTTGACGCGCTCATCACCCACCAGGCGGGCACCGACGGTTTCGCCCTGGCCCGGCAGCAGTTGCAGCACGCCTTCCGGAATTCCGGCTTCCAGCAGCAGGCGCACGGCTTGTGCGGCCACCAATGGTGTTTGCTCGGCAGGCTTGGCCAGCACCGGGTTACCGGCGGCCAGTGCAGCAGCGACCTGGCCACTGAAGATCGCCAGCGGGAAGTTCCACGGGCTGATGCACACCACTGGGCCCAGTGGGCGGTGGGCGTCGTTGGTGAAATCGTTACGGGCCTGCACCGCGTAGTAACGCAGGAAGTCCACGGCTTCACGCACTTCGGCGATGGCGTTGGCGAAGGTCTTGCCGGCTTCACGGGCCAGCAGGCCCATCAGTGGCTGGATCTCGCCTTCCATCAGGTCAGCGGCGCGTTCGAGAATCGCGGCGCGTTCGGCGGGCGGGGTGGCCTGCCAGATGGGCCCGGCTTTCAGGGCGCACTGGATGGCGTTGTCGACGTCTTCAACAGTCGCTTCCTGTACGTGGCCGACCACGTCACGCAGATCCGACGGGTTCAACACCGGCGCAGCGGCTTCATTGCTGGAGGTGCAACCGAGCATCGGCGCGGCTTTCCAGTTGTTGTGGGCGGTGGCCAGCAAGGCGCAGGACAGCGACGCCAAACGGTGTTCGTTGGCCAGGTCGATACCGGCGGAGTTGGCGCGCTCGGCACCATACAGGTCGCGGGGCAGCGGGATACGCGGGTGCGGCAGGCCGAAGCCGCCTTCCAGCGTCGCCATCTGCTCGATGCTGGCCACTGGATCGGCCACCAACTCCTGGATCGAGATGGATTGGTCGGCGATGCGGTTGACGAACGAAGTGTTGGCGCCGTTTTCCAGCAGGCGACGCACCAGGTAAGCCAGCAATGTCTCGTGAGTGCCGACCGGTGCGTACACGCGGCACGGACGGTTCAGCTTGCCTTCGGAGACCTTGCCTACAACCTGCTCGTACAGTGGTTCGCCCATGCCGTGCAGGCATTGGAACTCGTACTGGCCGGGGTAATAGTTCTGGCCGGCGATGTGGTAGATCGCCGACAAGGTATGGGCGTTGTGGGTGGCGAACTGCGGGTAGATAACTTCCGGGACCGAGAGCAGTTTGCGTGCACAGGCAATGTAGGAAACGTCGGTGTACACCTTGCGGGTGTAGACCGGATAGCCTTCCAGGCCTTCGACCTGGGCGCGCTTGATTTCGCTGTCCCAGTACGCGCCTTTCACCAGGCGGATCATCAGGCGATGGCGGCTGCGGCGTGCCAGGTCGATCACGTAGTCGATCACATACGGGCAACGCTTCTGGTAAGCCTGGATCACGAAGCCGATACCGTTCCAGCCCGTCAGTTGCGGCTCGAAGCACAGGCGTTCCAGCAGATCGAGGGACAGCTCCAGGCGATCGGCTTCTTCGGCGTCGATGTTCAAACCGATGTCGTATTGCTTGGCCAGCAGGGTCAGCGACAGCAGGCGCGGGTACAGCTCGTCCATCACACGCTCGTACTGCGCACGGCTGTATCGCGGGTGCAGGGCCGAGAGTTTGATGGAGATGCCCGGGCCTTCATAAATCCCACGGCCGTGGGACGCTTTGCCGATCGAGTGGATGGCTTGTTCGTACGAGGCCAGGTATTTCTGGGCGTCGTGTTCGGTGAGTGCGGCTTCACCGAGCATGTCGTAGGAATAGCGGAAACCCTTGGCTTCGAACTTGCTCGCGTTGGCCAGGGCTTCAGCGATGGTTTCGCCGGTGACGAACTGCTCGCCCATCAGGCGCATCGCCATGTCGACGCCCTTGCGGATCATCGGCTCGCCGCTTTTGCCGATGATGCGGCTCAGGGACGACGTCAGGCCGGCTTCGTTGTGGGTGGCGACCAGTTTGCCGGTCAGCAGCAGGCCCCAGGTGGCGGCGTTGACGAACAGCGACGGGCTGTTGCCCAGGTGTGGGTGCCAGTTGCCGGTGCTGATCTTGTCGCGGATCAGCGCGTCGCGGGTGCCCTTGTCCGGGATGCGCAGCAGCGCTTCGGCGAGGCACATCAGCGCTACGCCTTCCTGGGACGACAGGGAAAATTCCTGCAGCAAGCCCTGGACGATGCCTGCACGGCCGCCGGCGCTTTTCTGATTGCGCAGTTTCTCGGCGATCGAAGAGGCGAGCTTGTTGGTGGCTTCGGCCATTGCCGCAGGCAGACGCGCCTGCTCAATCAGCATCGGTACCACTTCCGGTTCCGGGCGACGGTAAGCGGCGGTGATCGACGCGCGCAGCACCGATTGCGGCAGGATGCTCTCGGCGAACTCCAGGAAGCACTGGTGGGCGTGGTCGGTCTGGACCTCGCCGGCTTCTTCTGCGTCCTTGCTGGCCAGGCCGTTGAGCTCGGCCAGGGTTGCACCACCCTCGAGTTTCTCCAGGTAATTGAAAATCGCCTGCTTGATCAGCCAGTGCGGCGTGCGATCAATGGAGGTCGCGGCCGCCTTCAGGCGCTCGCGGGTCGGGTCGTCAAGTTTGACCCCAAGGGTGGTCGTAGCCATCTTTTTATCCTCATGGGTGCCACTACTGCGTGGCATCAGCTGGCGGCAAGATTAGCTTTGCGCCGAGAGAGGTGCAACCGGGTGCAACCCTTTTTATCCATGAAATTTTTGATGTTGATCGGGAAAAAATATCGGCGCAGCCGAATCGGCTGCGCCTTGGTGCATTTACTTCTGACTTTGGCTGCGCTTGCTCCGAAAAGGAGCAAAAACACGGTGTTTTCCGTAAAACACATCAAGGTGCAACTTATTCTCAAGAAACTGGTTGCACCTTATTTGCTTTGTTGAATAGCATTCGCGCCCAAGGTGCAACCTCTTACGGACGGTTCATCGGCTGATGGCTTTCCTGGGGAAACGTCAGTCATAAATGCGCGGCGTCAGGCTTCGTCTATCCACTAGCCAAGTGGGTGGCCGTCCGGACAGACCGCCGCTACATAAAAACAAAGCCAGGGCGTAACTCAATGAGCGTAAGTAATCCTACCCTGATCACATTTGTGATCTATATCGCTGCCATGGTGCTGATCGGCTTCATGGCCTATCGCTCCACCAACAACCTTTCCGACTACATCCTCGGCGGTCGCAGCCTCGGCAGCGTGGTCACCGCGCTCTCGGCCGGCGCCTCGGACATGAGCGGCTGGTTGCTGATGGGCCTGCCCGGCGCGATCTACATGTCTGGCCTGTCGGAAAGCTGGATCGCCATTGGCCTGATCGTCGGCGCCTACCTGAACTGGCTGTTTGTAGCCGGCCGCCTGCGGGTGCAGACCGAGCACAACGGCGACGCCCTGACCCTGCCGGATTATTTCTCCAGCCGTTTCGAAGATAAAAGCGGCCTGCTGCGGATCATCTCTGCGGTGGTGATCCTGGTGTTCTTCACCATCTACTGCGCTTCCGGCATCGTTGCCGGCGCCCGCCTGTTTGAAAGCACCTTCGGCATGTCCTACGAGACCGCGCTGTGGGCCGGTGCTGCGGCGACCATTGCCTACACCTTCGTGGGTGGTTTCCTGGCGGTGAGCTGGACTGACACCGTACAAGCCACGCTGATGATCTTCGCCCTGTTGCTCACGCCGATCATCGTGCTGCTGGCCACCGGTGGCGTCGACACCACCTTCCTGGCGATCGAAGCGCAGAACCCTGACAACTTCAACATGCTGAAAAACACCACCTTCATCGGCATCATCTCGCTGATGGGCTGGGGCCTGGGTTACTTCGGCCAGCCGCACATCCTCGCGCGCTTCATGGCGGCGGATTCGGTGAAGTCGATTGCCAAGGCGCGTCGCATCTCCATGACCTGGATGATCCTGTGCCTGGGCGGTACCGTGGCCGTGGGCTTCTTCGGTATCGCCTACTTCTCGGCGCACCCGGAAGTCGCTGGTCCCGTGACCGAGAACCACGAGCGTGTGTTCATCGAGCTGGCCAAGTTGCTGTTCAACCCATGGATTGCCGGTGTGCTGCTGTCGGCCATCCTGGCTGCCGTGATGAGCACCCTGAGCTGCCAGTTGCTGGTGTGCTCCAGCGCCCTGACCGAAGACTTCTACAAAACCTTCCTGCGCAAAAACGCCTCCCAGGTTGAGTTGGTGTGGGTCGGTCGCGCCATGGTGCTGCTGGTGGCGCTGATCGCCATCGCCATGGCCGCCAACCCGGAAAACCGCGTACTGGGCCTGGTGAGCTACGCCTGGGCTGGTTTCGGTGCTGCGTTCGGTCCCGTGGTGCTGATCTCCGTACTGTGGAAAGGCATGACGCGTAATGGCGCACTGGCCGGCATCCTGGTGGGTGCGATCACTGTGATCGTGTGGAAGCACTTCAGCCTGTTTGGCCTGTACGAAATCATCCCGGGCTTCATCTTCGCGAGCCTGGCGATCTACTTTGTGAGCAAGCTGGGTGCTCCGACGACTGGCATGCTTCAGCGGTTTGACGCGGCCGAGGCGGATTACAACCTCAACAAGTAATCGGCGGGGGCTTGAATGCCCGCCCATAAAAAGCGGCCCGCATCCCATGGATGACGGGCCGTTTTTTATGGGCGGGATTCAAGGGGAACGGATAGGACCAGGGTGCTCACGGCGTAGGGATTTACTGATTTGCCTGCAGCACACTCAGCTCGGCAAACGGCTGGTGCAGAATCGGCCACCCACTACTCGCAGAGAAACACCGGATGTTCGCTCCTGCCAATCAAAGTGCTTTTACCCTGACCCTCGACGGCGTGCCCAGTGATCTCAAGGTTTTTGAGTTCAAGGGCAACGAAGCCATCAGCGAGCCTTATCGCTTTGACCTTGAACTGGTCAGCGACCGGCCGGACCTTGACCTTGAAAGCCTGCTGCACCGCCAGGCCTTCTTGAGCTTTGATGCCCAGGGGCATGGCATTCACGGCCAAATCTACCGCGTTGCCCAGGGCGATTCCGGCAGGCGCCTGACCCGCTACCAGATCAGCCTGGTACCACGCCTGGCGTACCTGCAACACAGCAGCCACCAGCGTATTTTCCAGCACCAGAGCGTGCCGCAGATCATCAAGCAGGTGCTGGAGGGGCAGGGCATCCACGGTGATGCTTTCGAATTCAGATTGGGTGGTGTGTATCCCGAGCGTGAGTACTGCGTGCAGTTTGGTGAGAGCGATTTGGGGTTTATCCAGCGGCTGTGTGCCGAGTTGGGGATTCACTACCATTTCCATCACAACCCCGACGGGCACCTGTTGGTGTTTGGTGATGACCAGGCGGTATTCGCTCAGGACGAGCACCCAACCGACTATGCGCCCGGCACCGGGATGGTCGCCGATACGCCCGTAATCAAGCGCTTTTCGGTCCGCCTGGAGGCCCGGACGACGGGTGTCAACTTGCGGGATTACGACTTCCGCAAGCCGCGACTGCAGCTGGAAAGTGAAGTACTCGGCGAGCAGCTTCCGTCCCTGGAAGACCAGGAATACCCCGGACACTTTACTGATAGGGCTCACGGCAAGCACTTGGCACAACGTGCTCTTGAGCGACGGCGCGGCGACTATCGCCAGGCCCACGGCAGTGGTGATCAACCGTCGTTGGTCAGTGGTCAGTTTTTCAGGCTGGCAGCGCACCCGCGCGAGGAGTGGAATGATCTGTGGCTGGTGACTCGGGTCGTTCACTTCGGTAGTCAGCCTCAAGTACTTGAGGAGTCTGTGGGTAATGGGGCGCTCCAGGGATACAGCAACACCTTCGTCGCCACGCCATGGGACACGGCGTTTCGGCCCACGCTGCCGCCGCTACGTACTCGCATTTCCGGTTACCAGAACGCGGTGGTTACCGGCCCCGTCGACAGTGAAATCCATTGTGATGAATACGGCCGGGTCAAGGTGCAACTGGCCTGGGATCGCGTCGGAGAAAACAATGAGCATTCCAGCTGCTGGTTGCGAGTGGCCAGTGGCTGGGCCCATGAGCATTACGGCGCGGTGTTGATCCCGCGGGTAGGCATGGAGGTGCTGGTGGGCTTTGTCGATGGCGACGCCGACACGCCGCTGGTGGTCGGCTGCCTGGCCAATGCGGCGACGCCAGTGCCGTTGGACCTGCCGGCGGACAAGACCCGCAGCATCTTCCGCAGCCAGACCAGCCCCGGCGGCGGAGGCTACAACGAGCTGCGCATCGAGGACCGCAAGGGTGCCGAGGAAATCTACCTGCGTGCCCAGCGCAACTGGACCCAGCATGTGCTGCACGACCAGCACGTGCAGGTCGACAACCAGCGCAACGTAATCGTCAAAGGCCTGGATCGTCACGAGCTTCAGGGCGAAGAACTGCGCACCACCCACGGCAACCGACTGACCGAACTCAAGCAGGACGATCACCTCATGATCGCCGGCTCCCAGCAGGTGCGTGCCGGGTTCACCGTTCACATCGGCGCCGGGCAACGCATTGTTATCGATGCAGGCGCCAGCGTGACCCTTCAGGCTGGCGGGCACTGGATTAATGTTTCAGCGGACGGGATTTTCAGCAGCACAGAGGTCCAGCTTGGCGGTTCACCGGCATCGGCCGGAGCGCTGCTGACGCCGGGGCTGCAGGAAAAGGTGCTGGCTGTCATAGCGGCACCGCTGAGTGCTGTGCAGGTGTCCAGCCTGAAACGCAGTGCGCCCTTTTGCGAAGAGTGTGAGCGCTGCAGGAATGGGGTGTGTGATACGCCTCTACATCGCAGCGCATCACTCGCCGGAGGTGCGCCATGATTGCCCCCGGGCAGTGGCTTGAGGCTGCACCCTTGCAGGAGGGCGAGCAGTTGTTTGCAGTGTTGGGCAATGCCAGCGACTGCAAGCCGCTTGAAGCCTGGCGTCGTACCAGTGGTGGCTCGCTCAGTCCAATCTGGGCGGGAAGCGAATATGCGGCATGGGATGAAGTCATGCCCTACGTTGCGGTGGTTGCCGTTGAAAGTGCTTTTCTGAAATGGGCCGGCGAATGCGAAGGTACTGACTGGGGATGGTTGGCTGTATCGTCCTGTCCTGTGCAAACCGTCGTCGAGCATCTGCGCAGCCTGACCAAGGTAATGTTGCCGGAAGGGCAGGCGTTGTTCTTTCGCTTCTGGGACGGCGCCTATGTACTGCCTGTTTTGCAGGCACTGGGGCCGCAGGCAAAGGCGTTGCTCCCGGTGTTCAGTCGCTACTGGATGAATGGTCACCAGCTTGAGGTAGCAGTCACAACGGTGGGAGCGGCAAAGCCAAGCCCGTGGTGGCAAGTGCCGCCGCAGGTTCTCCAGCACTTGAGTGAGCAATCGAGCGTCACGCTGATGGACAATCTGCTGCAATGGCTGGAAGAACAACGCCCGGACCTGCACGGTGCCTTTGCGCCGGCGACCTTGAAGCACAAGGTCGCTCACTTCGTGCACCGGCCGGATGTCAGTCATCAGGCGCTGGCTGCCTGGCTCGGCTCAGAGTTGGGTTGAAGCCAAAGACTGTTGCAAGTCTTCGATGAGATCCTCAATCGCCTCGATTCCGACAGACAGGCGAATCATCTCCGGCTTCACGCCGGCTTTCGCCTGCTCTTGTTCATTCATCTGACGGTGGGTGGTGGACGCCGGATGGCAGGCCAGGGACTTGGCATCGCCGATGTTCACCAGGCGCTTGAAGATTTGCAGTGAGTCATAGAAGCGTACGCCAGCCTCATAACCGCCCTTCAGGCCGAAAGACAGAATCGCCGACGGCTTGCCCTGCATGTATTTCTGCGCCAGATGGTGGTGTGGGTGATCCGACAGGCCGGCGTAGCTGACCCACTCCACCAACTCGTGGTCTTGCAGGAAGTGGGCAATCTTCAAGGCGTTTTCGGTGTGGCGCTCCATGCGCAGGGCCAGGGTTTCCAGGCCTTGCAGCAGCAGGAATGCATTCATCGGAGCCAAGGCTGCGCCGGTGTTGCGCAGGGGGACGGTGCGGGCGCGGGCGATGAACGCCGCTGGGCCGAATTTTTCGGTGTAGACCACGCCGTGATACGCCGGCTCGGGCTGGTTGAGGCCGGGGAATTTCTCCGGGTATTGAGTCCAGGGAAAGGTGCCGCTGTCGACGATCACGCCACCCAGCGAGTTGCCGTGACCGCCCACGTACTTGGTCACCGAATGCACGACGATGTCCGCGCCGAACTGGATCGGCTTGCACAGGATCGGCGTGGCCACGGTGTTGTCCACCATCAGCGGCACACCTCGGGCGTGGGCGACGTCGGCGAGGGCTTCGATGTCGATGATATTGCCTGCCGGGTTGCCGATGCTTTCGCAGTACACCAGCTTGGTGTTGTCATCGATCAGCTCGGCGACGGCTGCGGCAGAGTCGTCACGGGCGAAGCGCACGTCGACGCCGAAACTCGGCAGCAAATGGGCGAACAGGGTGTAGGTGCCACCGTACAGCTGCGGGGTGGTGACGATGTTGTCACCGGCACGGGTCAAGGTCTGGATTGCATAGTGAATCGCCGCGCTGCCGGCCGACACCGCCAGGGCCGCGATGCCGCCTTCGAGTGCTGCGATGCGTTGCTCCAGCACGTCGTTGGTGGGGTTCATGATGCGCGTGTAGATATTGCCGGGCACGTCGAGGTTGAACAGGTCGGCGCCGTGCTGGGCGTTATCGAATTCGAAAGCGACGTTCTGGTAGATCGGCACGGCGACGGCCTTGGTGGTCGGGTCCGACTTGAAGCCGTGGTGCAGGGCGATGGTGGCGTCTTTCATGAGTTGTTATGACCTCCATGGATAATTGCTCGCCACAATAAATCCGCTTTCGTACCGGCAATTAGACTATTTTCGGCGGCGCCCCTGTGTTTGCGGCATAAGCACCACCTGACGCGCAGCCCTGCACCTTTGCCTGCGTAAAAGGTAAACTTCGCCCCCTGCGCAGGAGCAACCATGAATTATCGTCACGCCTTTCACGCCGGCAACCACGCCGATGTCTTCAAACACCTGACCCTGACCCGCCTCATCGCCCTGATGTCGCGCAAGGAACAGCCGTTTGCCTATCTCGACACCCACGCCGGTATTGGTCTGTACGACCTGCAGGGCGACCAGGCGAACCGTACCGGTGAATACCTGGAAGGCATCGCCCGCCTGTGGGGCCAGACCGACCTGCCGCCGCTGACCGCCGACTACATGCGTGTGCTGCACGAGATGAACCCGGATGGCGAGTTGCGCTACTACCCGGGCTCACCGGAGCTGGCGCGACGTCTGACTCGCCCTCAGGATCGCGTGTTGCTCAATGAGAAGCACCCGGAAGACGGCCTGCTGCTCAAGGACAACATGAAGGGCGACCGTCGGGTGAAAGTGCACCTTGGCGAAGGCTGGCACGTGCCACGGGCATTGCTGCCGGTGCCGGAAAAGCGTGCACTGATGCTGATTGATCCGCCGTTTGAAAAGCTCGACGAGATGCAGCGCTGCGCCGCGTCCCTCAAGGAAGCCGTGAGCCGGATGCGCCAGACAGTGGCTGCGATCTGGTACCCGGTGAAGGACCAGCGCATGTTGCGTCGTTTCTACCAGGACCTGGCCGGTACCGGTGCACCGAAGTTGCTGCGGGTGGAATTGTTGGTGCATCCGCTGGACACGCCGAACACCCTGACCGGTTCGGGTCTGGCGATTGCCAATCCGCCGTGGGGCTTGGAGGAAGAGTTGCGTGAGCTGCTGCCGTGGTTGTCCAAGCAGCTTGGGCAAACCCAGGGTGGGTGGCAGATGGATTGGCTTATCGCCGAGTAACTGATCGTTCCCACGCTCTGCGTGGGAATGCATCCTGTGACGCTCTGCGTCACGAATTTCAGAGCAGACGCGGAGCGTCCAGAGCGGCATTCCCACGCAGAGCGTGGGAACGATCTTGTGCAATCAGATCGGGCAGGTCACGCCAGTGCCGCCAATCCCGCAATAGCCCTGCGGATTCTTCGCCAGGTACTGCTGGTGATACGCCTCGGCGAAATACACCGTCGGCGCTTCTTCGATTTCAGTGGTGATGGTGCCCAGGCCGGCCTTGGTCAGTTCATTCTGATAAGCCTGCGCGCTGGCCTTCGCCGCCTCCAGGTGCTCCGGCTTGACCGCATAGATCACCGACCGGTACTGGCTGCCGATGTCATTGCCCTGGCGCATGCCCTGGGTTGGGTTGTGCAGTTCCCAGAACATCTTCAGCAGTTCTTCGTAGCTGATCTTGTCCTGGTCAAACACCACCAGCACCACTTCGCTGTGGCCGGTCAGGCCCGAGCAGACTTCTTCATAGGTCGGGTTCGGCGTGTAGCCACCGGCATAACCCACTACGGTACTGACGATGCCTTCGCGCTGCCAGAAGCGGCGCTCTGCGCCCCAGAAGCAACCCAGGCCGAAGATCGCAAACTCTACGTTGTCGACAAACGGGCCGAGCAGCGGGTTGCCGTTGACGAAGTGAGTCTCGGGCAGGGACATCGGGGTTTCACGGCCAGGCAAAGCTTGTTCTTGAGTAGGAAGCACGTTTTTGTTCACCAGAATTTCCGAGCGCAAGACCATGATCAGTCCTCTCAGTCAGATTGAGTTACAGGTAAGAATTCAGACTGCCAGTTTGCCCGAGTGTTACCGCGCTGTCAGGCGATTGGCCCGCGAGGATAGCGTTTAAGCTTCTCGATCAACTCGGAACCCGGGATTGGCCGGTCGAACAGGTAGCCCTGGCCGACGTCGCAACGGTGACGGCGCAGGAACGCCAGCTGTTCGGCGGTCTCGATGCCTTCGGCCACCACCTTGAGCTTGAGGTTGTGAGCCATGGCGATCACCGCCGAGGTGATTTCCATGTCGTCCTGGTTGTCCGGGATTTCATGAATAAAGCTGCGATCGATCTTGATGATGTCGATCGGGAATTTTTTCAGGTAGCTAAGTGACGAGTAACCCGTGCCGAAGTCATCCATGGCCAGGGTCAGGCCAAAACTCTTCAGTTGGTCGAGTTGCAGGCGGGTGTCTTCGGTGGCTTCCAGCAGCAGGCCTTCGGTCAGCTCCAGTTCCAGCAGGTTGGCGGGCAGCTGTTCTTCCTTGAGGATCGTGGCAATCGAGGCCACCAGGTCCGGGTCGGAAAACTGCTTGGGCGACAGGTTGATTGCCACTTGCAGTTTGCCCAGGCCCGCAGCGGTCAGCTGTCGGCTCATGCGGCAGGCCTGACGGGCGATCCATTTGCCGATAGGGATGATCAGCCCGGTCTCCTCAGCCACGCTGATGAATTGGTCGGGGCGGATCATGCCCTTTTCCGGATGGTTCCAGCGCAACAACGCTTCCATCCCCAGCAGGCGACCGCTGCGCAGGCACAGCTTGGGTTGGTAGAACACGTCGAGTTCGTTCTGGGTCAGGGCGCGGCGCAGGTTGTTTTCCACGAACAGCTTGTAGCTGGCCTCGGCGTTCAGCGCCTCGGTAAATACCTGTACCTGGTGTTTGCCGTTGGCCTTGGCCTTGTGCAGCGCCAGGCCTGCGTTGCGCATCAGGGTTTGCGGGTCGCGGCCATGCAGCGGCGCGCAGGCGAGGCCCACGGAGCCGGTGACGCTGATCAACTGGTTGTCGACGAACATCGGCTTGTCGAGGGTGGCCAGCAACTGGCTGGCGACCTGCTGGCCGGTTTCAAGGTCGGTATCGTCCAGCAGTACGGCAAACTCGTTACTGGCAAACCGCGCCAGGCTACCGCTGGCCGTCAGGCTGTTGCGCAGGCGCCGGGCCAGGCTGATCAGCAGTTTGTCGCCGGTCTGGTGGCCGAGGCTGTCGTTGATCCGCTTGAAGTTGTCGATGTCCACCAGCAACAGGCTGATAGGGCTGTCGCTGTCCCGGGCAAAGCGTTCGTCCAGGTTACGGATGAACGCCGGACGGTTGCCCAGGTTGGTAAGGTTGTCGGTATAGGCCAAGCGCTCGATGCGCTGCTGGGCCAGCTTGGTCTGGGTGATGTCTTCGTAGATGCCGATGTAGTGCGTCAGCTCACGGTTGTCGCCATAGACCTTGGAGATCGACAGCTGGCCCCAGTAGGGTTCGAGGTTCTTGCGTCGGCTCTTGAACTCGCCTTGCCAGCTGTTGCTCTTGGCCAGGCTCGACGGCGCGTCGAACAGCAGCTCGCTGAGGTTCTCCAGCGCCGGCAGTTCCGACAGCTGGTGGCCGTGGACTTCTTCGGTGCTGTACTGGGTGATCGCGGTAAAACTGGGGTTGACGTATTCCACCACGCCGTCGCAATTGACCAGCAGGAACGCGTTGGCGCTTTGCTCCACGGCCCGCTGGAACAAGTGCAGCGCGCTGGTGGCGGTACGGCGGTTGTGGTTGTTGATCACCTGGGCGAACTGGTCGGCCAGCTCGCCGGCAAAGGCGATCTCGTCGGACTGCCAGACGCGGGTGCTGCCACTTTGCTCCAGGCACAACACCCCGACCACATTGCCATCGACCCGGATGCTGGCGTCGAGCATGGCGTGGATGTCACGCGGGCGCAGGCTCTCGACCATTTCCCGGGTGCGTGGGTCGCGAAGGGCGTTGTTGGCATCGATGGCGCGGCTGGTTTGCAGGGCTTCCAGGTAGTCCGGGAAGCCACTGGCATCGATAGGCTCGGGCAGGTGGTGCTGCTGATCGGCGCGGTGATAGGCGGAAATCGGCACCAGGTGCTGGTTCTCGAGGTTCCAGATGCTGGCGCAGTCGATTTGGTAGATATCGCAGGCACTGCGGGTGATCAGTTCGGCGGCTTCTTGCAGCGAGTTGTTGGTGCTGTAGCGCTGGCGGGCCAGCAGCAGGATCAGTTCCTGCTGGGCGCGCACTCGCTCAAGGTGTTGCAGCTGTTCCTGCTGGGCGCGCTGGTTGAGTTCCAGGGCGATCTGCAATCGGCTGTTCTGGCTTTCGAGATCCTCGGCAGGGGCCAGTGAAATATCACTGAACAGGCCATCAACCACCATCAGGTAGCCACGCAGCAGGTGACGGTTGTGTTGTTTGTAGGCCTCACCCAGCTCCAGCAGGCTCAACGGACCGTCATGGGTGTGCAGGGTGTAGCGCACCAGATAATGGGGGCTGATGGTCAGCTGTTCCTGGATCGCGTCATGCAGCTGATAACGCGCCTGGGGTTCCATCAGGCTGGCGTAGGGCGAGCCGACCAGGGCGCACAGTTCGACGGCGGGCAGGCCGAATTGGCGTTCGCAATTGGGGTCGAGGTACAGCAGGGCCCAGCTTGCCTCATTAAGCCGCTCGAAACGCAGCATACCGAGGCGCGAGGGCACCGGTAATTGCGTCACTACCTCGGCCGCCGTACGGGCGACATCGGGTTGGCTTTTCATGGGGAAACTCGCTTGGAAAAATGCGCTTCGCGCCGGGCTCACGCCCTCTTTACTGTTGCCTGCGGCAAGGTTGCATCATGCGGCACGGGCTGACAAGAGAGGATGAAGGCTAAGTGCTATAAGTGGGTTATCGGCCAGCGAACGGTTTTCTACAACCGGGGTGATGGGCGGTGTACAACCTCGATTTCCGTGTCCAGGTTTTGCCTGGAAAGCAGGCAAAAAAAGCCCCGCCAATTGGCGGGGTTGAGGTACGAGCGTGGCGCTCGGAAATCGGTGAAGCCAGGTCTCCTGCATGGGCAGAAGACCTGTTGTGGCTTAAAGCAGGATGGTGCGGATGTCGTTCAGCAACTGGCTCAGGCGCTGGGTGAAGCGTGCGGCAGCCGCGCCGTTGATCACACGGTGATCGTAGGACAGCGACAGTGGCAGCATCAGCTTCGGCTGGAACGCTTTACCGTCCCATACAGGCTGGATAGTGGCCTTGGAAACACCCAGGATCGCCACTTCCGGCGCGTTGACGATTGGCGTGAAGCCAGTACCGCCAATGTGGCCGAGGCTGGAGATGGTGAAGCACGCGCCCTGCATATCGTCCGGGGTGAGCTTCTTGTCGCGCGCCTTGGCAGCCAGTGCAGCGGCCTCAGCGGCAAGCTGCAGCAGGCTCTTCTGGTCGACGTTCTTGATGACCGGTACCAGCAGGCCATCCGGAGTGTCGACTGCAAAGCCGATGTGCACGTACTTCTTGCGAATGATCGCCTTGCCGCTAGGTGCCAGCGAACTGTTGAAGTCCGGCAGTTCCTTGAGCAGGTGTGCGCAAGCCTTGAGCAGCAGGGGCAGCACGGTCAGCTTCACGCCGGCCTTCTCGGCCACGGCTTTCTGCGCAACGCGGAAAGCTTCCAGGTCGGTGATGTCGGCCTGGTCGAACTGGGTCACGTGCGGGATGTTCAGCCAGCTGGCGTGCAGGCCTGCCGCGCCGATTTGCATCAGGCGGGTCATCGGCACTTCTTCGATTTCACCAAAGCGGCTGAAGTCGACGGTGCGGATCGGCGGAATGCCCGAACCACCGGTAGCGCCACCGGCTGCCGGAGCTTCCTTGGCCTTCTGCATCATGGATTTGACGTAAACCTGCACGTCTTCCTTCAGCACGCGACCGTGTGGGCCAGTGGCCGACACAGCGCTCAGCTCGACGCCGAATTCACGGGCCAGTTGGCGCACGGCAGGGCCGGCATGAACCTTGGCACCGCTTGGCGCAGGTGCAGCCGCCGGAGCCGGTGCGGCCTCGGCTTTTGCAGCAGGCGCAGGGGCGGCAGCAGGTGCAGCTTCAGCCTTGGCGGCCGGAGCAGCGGCGGCTGGAGCGGCAGCAGCAGGAGCCGAAGCGCCCGCGACTTTCAGTTTGAGGATGAAGTCACCAGTGCCGACTTCGTCTTCCAGCTTCACGGCAATGCTTTCCACCACGCCGGCAGCCGGCGAAGGGATTTCCATGGAGGCTTTGTCGGACTCCAGGGTGATCAGCGACTGGTCGGCTTCGACGGTGTCGCCGACTTTAACCAGCAACTCGATGATCTTGGCCTTGCCCGACGAACCGATGTCCGGAACATGAATGTCCTGGACAGTAGCGGCGGCAGGCGCTGCCGGTGCAGCAGCCGGGGCCGCAGGGGCCTCGGCAGCAGCGGCAGGTTTTTCAGCGGCAGCAGGGGCCGCAGCAGGAGCGGCCGCCGCAGGGGCCGCATCAGCGGCACCTTCGATTTCCAGCTCAAGCAGTTCGTCGCCTTCTTTCAGGCGATCGCCCAGCTTCACTTTCAGGCTCTTGACCACGCCGGCCTTGGGAGCAGGAATTTCCATGCTCGCCTTGTCCGACTCCAGGGTCAGGATGCTCTGGTCGGCTTCGACGGTGTCGCCGACCTTCACAAACAGTTCAATTACTTCACCTTCACCGCTGCCGATGTCAGGTACGCGAATGAGTTCGCTCACAGAAAGTCTCCTCAGCAGTCCAGTGGGTTGCGTTTTTCCGGGTTGATCCCGAACTTGACGATAGCGTCAGCTACCACCTTAGGTTCGATTTCACCACGGTCAGCCAAGGCTTCCAGGGCTGCCAACACCACGAAGTGACGGTCGACTTCGAAGAAGTGACGCAGCTTCTTGCGGCTGTCACTACGGCCGAAACCGTCGGTGCCCAGGACTTTGAATTCCTTGGACGGTACCCACTGACGAATTTGTTCAGCAAACAGCTTCATGTAGTCGGTAGAGGCGATAACCGGACCCTTACGGCCAGCCAGGCACTCTTCAACGTAGGTGCGCGCAGGCTTCTGGCCCGGGTGCAGGCGGTTGCTGCGCTCTACGGCCAGGCCGTCGCGACGCAGTTCGTTGAAGCTGGTAACGCTCCATACGTCAGCGCCGACGTTGAACTCTTCACGCAGGATTTTTGCCGCTTCACGCACTTCGCGCAGGATGGTGCCGGAGCCCATCAGTTGCACGTGGTGAGCAGCTTCCTTGGTGTCTTCTTCGAGCAGGTACATGCCCTTGATGATGCCTTCCTCGACACCGGCCGGCATGGCTGGTTGCTGGTAGGACTCGTTCATCACGGTGATGTAGTAGAAAACGTCCTGCTGTTCTTCGGTCATCTTCTTCATGCCGTCCTGGATGATCACCGCCAGCTCATAGCCGTAGGTTGGATCAAAGGTGCGGCAGTTCGGGATGGTGCCCGCCAGGATGTGGCTGTGGCCGTCTTCGTGTTGCAGGCCTTCGCCGTTCAGCGTGGTCCGGCCGGCAGTACCGCCGATCAGGAAGCCACGGGTACGGCTGTCGCCTGCTGCCCAAGCCAGGTCGCCAATACGCTGGAAACCGAACATCGAGTAGAAGATGTAGAACGGCAGCATCGGCTGGTTGTGGCTGGAGTACGACGTACCGGCAGCGATGAAGGAGCTCATGGCGCCCGCTTCGTTGATGCCTTCTTCGAGGATCTGGCCCTTCTTGTCTTCCTTGTAGAACATCACCTGGTCTTTATCGACTGGCTCGTAGAGCTGGCCGACGGAGGAGTAGATGCCCAACTGACGGAACATGCCTTCCATACCGAAGGTACGGGCTTCGTCCGGGATGATCGGCACGATACGCGAGCCGATTTCCTTGTCCTTGACCAGCTGCGCGAGGATCCGCACGAAGGCCATGGTGGTGGAGATTTCACGGTCGCCCGAACCGTCCAGGATAGCCTTGAGGGTATCCAGTGGCGGAGTCGGGATGTTGAAGCTCTTGGCGCGGCGCTGTGGCACGAAACCGCCCAGTGCAGTGCGACGCTCGCTGAGGTAGCGGGCTTCGGCGCTGTTTGGTTCTGGCTTGAAGAACGGCAGGTTCTCCAGCTCTTCGTCCTTGACCGGGATGTCGAAGCGGTCGCGGAACAACTTCAGGCTGTCGACATCGACTTTCTTGGTGTTGTGCGCAGTGTTCTTCGCTTCGCCGGCACCGGTGCCATAACCTTTGATGGTCTTGGCCAGAATGACGGTTGGTTGCTCTTTGTGGTTGACCGCTTCGTGGTACGCCGCGTAGACCTTGTACGGGTCGTGGCCGCCACGGTTGAGTTTCCAGATCTCGTCGTCGGACAGATCAGCAACCATCGCCTTGAGCTCTGGCGAGTTGAAGAAGTGTTCACGTACGAACGCGCCGTCTTTGGCTTTGTAGTTCTGGTACTCGCCGTCGATGACTTCGTCCATGCGACGTTGCAGGATACCGTCGACGTCTTTGGCCAGCAGTGGGTCCCAGAAACGGCCCCAGATGACTTTGGTCACGTTCCATTGAGCACCGCGGAACACGCCTTCGAGTTCCTGGATGATCTTGCCGTTGCCGCGAACCGGGCCGTCGAGGCGCTGCAGGTTGCAGTTGATGACGAAGATCAGGTTGTCCAGCTTCTCGCGGCCAGCCAGGGAGATGGCGCCCAGGGATTCCGGCTCGTCACACTCGCCGTCGCCCAGGAAGCACCAGACTTTCTGCTTGCCTTCAGGGATGAAGCCACGGGCTTCCAGGTACTTCATGAAGCGTGCCTGGTAGATCGCCTGGATCGGGCCCAAGCCCATGGATACCGTCGGGAACTGCCAGAAATCAGGCATCAGCCAAGGGTGCGGATAGGACGAGAGGCCCTGGCCGTCGACTTCCTGGCGGAAGTTGTTCATTTGTTCTTCGGTGATGCGGCCTTCCATGAACGCACGGGCGTAGACGCCTGGCGAGGTGTGACCCTGGAAGTAGATCAGGTCGCCGCCGTGTTCTTCGGTCGGGGCCTGGAAGAAGTAGTTGAAGCCAATGTCATACAGGGTTGCGCTGGAAGCGAAGCTGGAGATGTGACCGCCCAGGTCAGAATCTTTCAAGTTCGTGCGCATTACCATCGCCATGGCGTTCCAGCGTACCAACGAGCGAATGCGGCGTTCCATGAACAGGTCGCCAGGCATGCGTGCTTCGTGGGTTACCGGGATGGTGTTGCGGTACGGCGTGGTGATGGCGTAGGGCAGTTGCGAGCCGCTGCGGGTCGCGAGTTCGCCCATACGGGTCATCAGGTAGTGAGCACGGTCTTCGCCTTCTTTGTCGAGAACCGATTCCAGGGCGTCCAGCCATTCCTGGGTTTCGACGGGATCGAGGTCTTGCATGGCTTGCTCCAGGGCGGAAAGGCTACCAGAATCGGTTGCCTGAAGTTTGCGACTGGCCTTGTGGGCAGACGACATAAATTCTTGGATGGCCGAAGGTTGCTTCGGCGTCCTGTAGTTTTACTACAAATCGTCGGCCATTTCAGCCTTTCGAATGTATATACGAGTAGTAAAACTACACAAGACTGAGCGGATTGCTCGGTCTAGCTGGCGAGCATAATCGTTATTGTTGATCTTTTGCGAACAGGAAAGGGTAGAGAATTGATGTTGACTGCCAAAAAAGAAAAATTTTCAGCTATTTCTAACCTTTGTTCGACAGTCCTTCACCGAGCGTGGTTCTTGCGTTCACAGCTACAAGCCCTTTACGCGCCGATCAAGGATAGACCATGAGCCTTCCAATGCAGGCCGAACTACCGGCCATCCTGCTTCCATTTGCCAAGCGGGCCGAGCAGTCATTTCGTGACGCCGTGGCCGGATTGGACGGCGATAATGGCCTTTCTGAGTGGACGCCGCAACGTTGGGCTGACTTCGCCCGTGTGTGCGCCGCCAGTGATTTCGTCATTGAACAGAGTGTTCGTGACCCTTTGATGTTGCTGGAACTGGTGGCCTGGGGCGAGCTGGACCGCGGCTTTGCCCCCGGCGAGCTGTGCGGGCAGATTGCGGTTGCCGTGCAGCAAGCCCAGACAGAAGACGAGCTGGGCCGCGTTCTGCGACGCCAGCGCACGCGCCAGCAAGTGCGGATCATCTGGCGCGACCTGACCCGACAGGCGGACCTGGTGCAAACCTGCCGTGATCTATCGGACATGGCCGACGCCAGCATCGACCAGGCGTATCAGTGGTTGTACCAGCGCCACTGCGCCTTGTTCGGCACCCCCACTGGTCGTCGCAGCGGTGAACCGCAGCATATGGTCATCCTCGGCATGGGCAAGCTCGGTGCCGTGGAGTTGAACCTGTCGTCCGATATCGACCTGATCTTTGCCTACCCCGAAGGCGGCGACACGGTCGGCGTGAAGCGCTCTCTGGATAACCAGGAATTCTTCATCCGTCTTGGTCAAAAACTGATCAAGGCCCTGGACCCGATGACCGTCGACGGCTTTGTGTTCCGCGTCGACATGCGCCTGCGGCCCTACGGTTCAGCCGGGGCGCTAGTGCTCAGCTTCAACGCGCTGGAGCAGTACTACCAGGATCAGGGCCGCGACTGGGAACGCTACGCCATGATCAAGGCGCGGGTGGTGGCGGGTGACCAGGTGGCTGGCGCGCAACTGCTCGACATGCTGCGACCGTTTGTCTACCGGCGTTACCTGGACTTCTCCGCCATCGAAGCGCTGCGCACCATGAAGCAGTTGATCCAGCAGGAAGTGCGGCGCAAGGGCATGGCCGAGAACATCAAGCTGGGCTCGGGCGGCATTCGTGAAGTCGAATTTATCGCCCAGGCGTTCCAACTGATCCACGGCGGCCGCGACCTGAGCCTGCAACAACGCCCGCTGTTAAAAGTGCTGGGCACCCTGGAAGGCCAGGGCTACCTGCCACCGGCGGTGATTGCTGAGCTGCGCGATGGCTATGAATTCCTGCGCTACACCGAGCACGCGATCCAGGCGATTGCCGATCGCCAGACGCAGATGCTCCCGGACGGCACCGAAGACCAGGCGCGGATTGCCTTCATGATGGGGTTCCCGGACTGGGCTGAGTTCCATGAGCGCCTGATGTACTGGCGTGGCCGGGTGGACTGGCATTTCCGCCAGGTGATTGCCGACCCGGATGAAGAAGAGGGCGAAGAGAGCGAGCTGGTGGTGGGCGGTGAGTGGTTGCCGTTGTGGGAGGAGTCCCAGGACGAAGAAGCGGCTTGCCGACAGTTGCAGGAGGGTGGTTTTGCCGACGCGCCCAAGGCCTTGAAAGCCTTGGCCGGCCTGCGCAGCAGTCCACAACTGCGTGCCATGCAGCGATTGGGTCGCGAGCGCCTGGATGCGTTTATCCCACGTCTGCTGGCCCAGGCTGTCGAGCACGCCAACCCGGATCTGGTGCTGGAGCGCGTCCTGCCCTTGGTCGAAGCCGTCGCCCGGCGTTCCGCTTATCTGGTGCTGCTGACGGAAAACCCCGACGCCCTGCGTCGCCTCCTGACCCTGTGCGCCGCCAGCCCGTGGATTGCCGAACAGATCACCCGCTTCCCGCTGCTGCTGGACGAATTGCTCAACGAAGGACGCCTGTTCAAGCCGCCGCTGGCGCCGGAACTGGCCGCCGAATTGCGCGAGCGCCTGACACGTATCCCCGAAGATGACCTTGAGCAGCAGATGGAAGCCCTGCGTCACTTCAAACTGGCCCACCGCCTGCGGGTGGCCGCTTCGGAAATCGCCGGCAGCCTGCCGCTGATGAAAGTCAGCGACTACCTGACCTGGCTCGCCGAAGCCATCCTCGAGCAAGTGCTGGCCCTGGCCTGGCGCCAGACCGTCGCCCGTCACGGCTCGCCGCAACGGGTGGACGGCACCTTGTGCGATCCTGGCTTCATCATTGTCGGTTATGGGAAAGTCGGCGGCATCGAATTGGGGCATGGTTCGGACCTGGACCTGGTATTTATCCATGACGGTGACCCGCAAGCCGAAACCGACGGCGCCAAGCCGATCGACGGCGCGCAGTTCTTTACCCGACTGGGCCAGCGGATCATTCACTTGCTGACCACCCAGACCAACTCCGGGCAATTGTATGAGGTGGACATGCGCCTGCGGCCTTCGGGCGCATCCGGTTTGCTGGTGAGTTCCCTGGGCGCATTTGCGCGTTATCAGGAAAACGAAGCCTGGACCTGGGAGCACCAGGCACTGGTACGTGCGCGGGTGCTGGTAGGCAGTCAGGATGTGGGGCGTGCTTTCGAGCAGGTGCGGGCGCAAGTGCTGGGCCGTGCACAGGACCTGGACAAGCTGCGCCAGGAGGTCAGCGAGATGCGCGCCAAGATGCGCGACAACCTGGGTACCAAGTCCACGGCGGCGGGAACGGCGGCGAATGCCTTCGAACCCACGGTGGCGTTCGACCTCAAGCAGGACGCCGGAGGTATCGTCGATATTGAATTTATGGTGCAATACGCGGCTTTGGCGTGGTCTGCGCAACATCCATCGTTGCTGCGCTACACCGACAATATCCGCATTCTGGAAGGGCTGGAGCAGGTCGGGCTGATGCCCGCTGCCGATGCCCATTTGCTGCGCGAGGTGTATAAAGCCTACCGTTCCGCCGCTCACCGCCAGGCCTTGCAGAACGAGGCCGGGACCGTTGCCGGGGATCAGTTCGCTGACGAACGGCGCCAGGTGCAGCGAATCTGGCATGAACTGGGGTTAAGCTGAAACTATATAAGGCGGGGAGGCATGAGCCTCCCCGTATCGTTTGTGGAAACTACATGAATATTCTGATCGTTGGGCCCAGTTGGGTCGGTGACATGGTGATGGCACAGACACTGTTCCAGTGCCTGAAACAACGCCATCCCGACTGCCAAATCGACGTGCTCGCCCCCGAGTGGAGCCGGCCGATTCTTGAGCGTATGCCCGAGGTGCGTCAGGCTTTGAGCTTCCCGCTCGGCCATGGCGCGCTGGAACTGGCGACCCGTCGACGTATCGGCAAGTCCCTGGCTGGCCAGTACGATCAGGCGATACTGTTGCCCAACTCGATGAAATCGGCGCTGGTGCCGTTCTTCGCCGGTATTCCCAAGCGCACCGGCTGGCGTGGCGAGTTTCGCTATGGCCTGCTCAATGATGTGCGCAAGCTCGACAAGGCCCGCTACCCGCTGATGATCGAGCGCTTCATGGCCCTGGCCTACGCGCCGGGTGCCGAGCTGCTTGCACCGTATCCGCGCCCGAGCCTGCAAATCGACCCGGTTACCCGCGACGCAGCCCTGGCCAAGTTCGGCCTGGAGCTGGACCGTCCGGTGCTGGCGCTGTGCCCTGGCGCCGAGTTTGGCGAGTCCAAGCGCTGGCCGTCGGAGCATTACGCCAAGGTCGCGGAGATGAAGATTCGCGAGGGCTGGCAAGTCTGGTTGTTTGGCTCGAAAAACGATCATTCGGTGGGCGAGGACATTCGCCAGCGTCTGATCCCGGGCCTGCGGGAAGAAGCCGTCAACCTCAGCGGCGACACGTCCCTGGCCGAGGCCATCGACTTGCTGTCCTGCGCCGATTCGGTGGTGTCCAACGACTCTGGCCTGATGCACGTGGCCGCGGCGCTGAACCGCCCGCTGGTAGCGGTGTACGGCTCTACATCTCCCGGGTTTACCCCACCGTTGGCCGACAAGGTCGAAGTGGTGCGCCTGGGCCTGGATTGCAGCCCGTGTTTTGATCGCACCTGCCGCTTCGGCCACTACAACTGCCTGCGCCAGTTGCTGCCGCAACCTGTCAGCGACGCGTTGCAGCGGTTGCAGGGCACTGTGGTCGAGGTCCGTTAAGTTGCGGGTTCTGGTAATCAAGACCTCATCCCTGGGCGACGTGATTCATGCCTTGCCGGCGTTGACCGACGCGGCGCGGGCGATCCCGGGCATCCGGTTTGACTGGGTGGTGGAAGAAGGCTTCGCCGAGATTCCCACCTGGCACCCGGCGGTGGACAAGGTGATCCCGGTGGCGATCCGCCGCTGGCGCAAGAACCTCTGGCAGACCTTCAAGAGTGGCGAGTGGCGGTGCTTCAAAAAGAGCGTGCAGTCGACCAAATACGACTTGGTGATCGATGCTCAGGGCCTGTTGAAAAGCGCCTGGCTGACCCGCTACGTACGTGCTCCCGTTGCCGGCTTCGACAAGCAGTCGGCTCGCGAACCGTTGGCGGCGCACTTCTATTCCCGGCGTTTGGCCGTGGCCCGTGGGCAGCATGCGGTGGAGCGTTTGCGCCAGCTGTTTGCCGTCGCACTGGGCTACGACCTTCCCAAGGGCTTGGGCGACTACGGCCTCAGCGTCGACAAGCTGCTGGGCCTGCCGCCGAAAAAACCGTTTGTACTGCTGCTGCACGGCACCACCTGGGACACCAAGCACTGGCCGGAAGCCTACTGGCGCGACCTGGCCGAACGCATGGACCGCTTCGGCGTGGACGTGAAGTTGCCGTGGGGCAATGCCGCCGAAAAGGCTCGGGCTGAACGCTTGGCCAGCGGCCTGAAGAACGCTGAAGTGCTGCCCAAGCTGAACCTGGCGGGCGTGGCGCGAGTGCTGGCGAGTGCCAAGGCGTGTGTCGCAGTCGACACCGGTCTTGGTCACTTGGCGGCCGCGCTGGATGTGCCGACGATTTCCCTGTTCGGCCCCACCAATCCAGGCCTGACCGGCGCCTACGGTAAGGCGCAGGTCCACCTGGCCAGCGATTTTCCGTGTGCGCCGTGCCTGCAAAAGAAATGCACTTATCAACCGACTGCCGAAGACCAGCGCCGGTTTGATCTCAAGCGCGAGTGGCCCCTGTGCTTCACTCGCCTGAACCCTGAGCGTGTCGCAACGCGATTAAGCACGTTGTTATTGGCTGAGGAACACTGATGCAACTGGCTTTTGTCCTCTACAAGTATTTCCCCTTTGGTGGCCTGCAGCGCGACTTCATGCGCATTGCCCTGGAGTGCCAGAAGCGCGGCCACAAGATCCGCGTCTACACGCTGATCTGGGAAGGTGACGTGCCGCCGGGCTTCGAAGTGCTGGTGGCGCCGGTCAAGGCGTTGGTCAACCATCGGCGCAATGAAAAGCTCTACGCCTGGATCCAGGCCGACCTGGCCAAGCGCCCGGTGGACCGCGTGGTGGGCTTCAACAAGATGCCGGGGTTGGACCTGTACTTCGCCGCCGACGGTGTGTTCGAAGACAAGGCGCAGACCCTGCGCAACCCGATGTACCGCTGGTTTGGCCGATACAAGCACTTTGCCGAATACGAGCGTGCGGTGTTCGACAAGGACGCCAAGACGCAGATCATGGTGCTGTCCGAGCACCAGCAGCAGCTGTTCACCCAGTATTACGGCACCCAGGCCGAGCGTTTTCACTTGTTGCCGCCGGGTATCGCCCGCGACCGCCGCGCGCCGCCCAACGCTGCCGAGATCCGCGCTGAGTTTCGTCGCGAATTCGGCCTGGCCGAAGATGATTTGCTGCTGGTGCAGATCGGCTCGGGCTTCAAGACCAAGGGCGTCGATCGCAGCCTCAAAGCCGTGGCCGCGCTGCCGTCGAACCTGAAGAAACGCACCCGGCTATTTGTAATCGGCCAGGACGACCCCAAAGTATTCCAATTGCAGAGTGCTGCGCTGGGCCTGGGCGATCAGGTGCAGTTCTTCAAGGGGCGCAGCGATATCCCGCGCTTTCTGCTGGGCGCGGACCTGTTGATCCACCCCGCGTACAACGAGGCGGCCGGCATGGTGCTGATCGAAGCGGTGGTCGCCGGCCTCCCGGTACTGGTGAGCAAGGTCTGCGGTTACGCGTTTTACATCGACAAGGCCCAGAATGGCCGGGTATTGGACGAGCCGTTCGAGCAGGCCCAACTCAACCAGTACCTGGTCGACATGCTCGACGATCCACAAGCGCGCGCGGCCTGGAGCCGCAATGGTCTGGCCTTCGCTGAGACGGCCGACCTCTATAGCATGCCGCAGTACGCTGCGGACCTGATTCTGGCGGAGCCAAACCGATGAAGTTGATTCTTGCCGAACCGTTCAAGACCCTGTGGGCCGGACGCGATGCGTTCGCCGAAGTCGAGAAGCTGGACGGTCAGGTGTACCGTGAACTGGACGCCCGCCGTACCTTGCGTACGGAAGTGGACGGCCACGGCTTTTTCGTGAAAATCCACCGGGGGATCGGCTGGGCCGAAATCCTCAAGAACCTGATCACCGCCAAGTTACCGGTATTGGGCGCGGGCCAGGAATGGCTGGCGATCCAGCGTTTGCAGGAAGTGGGCGTACCGACCATGACCGCCGTCGCTTACGGCGAAAAGGGCAGCAACCCGGCGGACCAGCACTCATTCATCGTCACCGAAGAACTGGCGCCGACCGTCAGCCTCGAAGACCTGAGCATGGACTGGGTCAAGCAGCCGCCGGCGCCTGTGATCAAGCATGCGCTGATCGCCGAAGTGGCGCGCATGACCGGCATGATGCACCGCGCCGGGGTCAACCACCGTGACTGCTACATCTGCCATTTCCTGCTGCACACCGACAAGCCGCTGGTAGCCGATGACTTCAAGCTGTCGGTGATCGACCTGCACCGTGCCCAGGTACGTTCGAAGATTCCGTTGCGCTGGCGCAACAAGGACCTGGCCGCGCTGTACTTCTCGGCCCTGGACATCGGCCTGACCCGCCGCGACAAACTGCGCTTCCTCAAGGGTTACTTCCAGCAGCCACTGCGCCAGATTCTCGCTGAAGAAGCCGCCTTGCTGGGATGGCTGGAACGCAAGGCGGCCAAGCTCTACGACCGCAAGCAACGCTACGGGGATGCGCTCTGATGGCGGGTTGGAACCTGGAACCCGCTTACGCCGCCCTGGCGGATGACTTTGGTAGCCTGGAAGCAGTGTTCGCCCTGCAAGGCGAGCGGCTGACCCGCGATCCACTATCCGAAGTGATTCGCGTGGAGCGCGGTGGGGTCAACTATTACGTCAAGCGCTACGTCGGCGCGGGCAAGGGGTTGCGCCGCTACCTGGGCAAGCCAAGGGTCAAGTCTGAATGGCAGAACCTCAAGCGCTTCGCCAAGTGGGGTATTCCCACCGCCGACGTGATCGCCTGGGGCCTGGAACGCAAAGGCCTGGCTTATCACCGTGGGGCGATGATCACGCGCGAGCTGCCCAAGACCGAAGACTTGTCGGCATTGGCCGAGCGCAATGACCCGCAACTGTCCGACCCGGTGTGGGTCAGCAAGGTCAGTCGGCAGCTCGCTGAATACACGCGGACCATGCACGACCACCGGTTTACCCATAACGATTTGAAGTGGCGCAACTTGTTGGTGGACGACCAGCAAACCCTGTACCTGATCGATTGCCCCAACGGCGATTTCTGGCGCGGGTTCTGGCTCAAGTACCGCATCACCAAGGACCTGGCCTGCCTGGACAAGGTCGCCAAGTATCACTTGTCGGCTACCCAGCGCCTGCGCTTCTACATGCAATACCGTCAGCGCAAACACCTGAGTGCGGCGGACAAACAGCGAATTCGCCACGTGGTGAAGTTTTTCGAGGGGCGAGAATGAGTGATTTCCTGGCGGCCGAAGATCGAGCATTGCTTGAGCGCAACGGCCTCGGCACTTTCGACGCGCTGTGGGCCAAGCAACTGGATGCCGTGGACGAGCCCAATACCAGCCGCGGCGGCTGGAGCAGCGTGTTTCGCCTCGAACTCGAAGGCCAGGGCTACTACCTCAAGCGCCAGAGCAACTACCTGACGCGCACCTTGCACCGCCCGTTTGGCGAGCCGAGTTTTGCCCGCGAGTTTCGTAACATCAGCCGCTATCGGCAGTTGGGTATTCCGGCGTTGCAGGCGGCGTTTTTCGGTGAGCGCAAAGTGGCCGGAGAGCATCGGGCGATGTTGCTGACCCGGGCGCTGGATGGTTGGAATGATCTGGATTCATTGCTGGAGCAATGGTCTGAGTTGAGCGACGTGCAGCAGCGGGCAATCCTGCTGGCCTGCGGTCAGCTTGCTCGTCAGTTGCACAGCGTGGGCCAGGTGCATGGCTGTTTTTATCCCAAGCATATTTTCCTGCAGGCCACCGGCGACGGGTATGCGGCACAATTGATCGACCTGGAGAAAACCCGCCCGCTGCTGTTTGGCTGGCGTGATCGGGTCAAGGACCTGGAACCGCTGTTGCGCCGTGCGCCGCAATGGTCGGACGATCAGGTGCGCCAGCTGTTGGCGGCGTATCTGGATCAGCCTGAGAGCAGCGCGTTGGTCGCCACTTGGCATCAGCGCCTGGCAGCCCGTCGTACTCACAAGGAGAAGCGCTGATGCGTTTGTCCGAACTGAAAAATGCCGGCCGTACACCCAGCCTGCCCTTGAACATCGAGCTGGCGGACGCTGCCGGGCCTGGGCAGTTGCAATTGCTCAGTTTGCTGCGGGTATTGCCGGGCCAGCGCTATGTCGGCGCAGCCGTGTGGCGCGGGCGCCCGGTGCTGGCCAAGCTGCTGGTGGGCAGCAAGGCGGCGCGGCATTTTCAGCGTGAACTCAGGGGCGTGCGGTTGTTGGCCGAGCAAGGCCTGACCACGCCGCTGTTGCTGGCCGATGGTCTGCAAGAAGGTGAGGGTGGTTGGCTGCTGTTCGAGTTTCTGGAAGGCGCCGACAGCCTGGCCGATGCCTGGCATGCCGTCGAAGCCTTGCCGCCTCTGGCTGACGAGCAGCAAGCGGTGCTCGCCGAAGCGCTGGGTGCGATTGCGCAGATGCACGCCAAAGGCTTGTGGCAGGAAGACCTGCACCTGGACAACCTGCTGCGCCAGGACGGCAAGCTGTATCTGATCGATGGTGCCGGGATCTGTGTCGAAGAGGCGGGCAAGCCGCTGTCGCGCAACCGGGTGCTGGAAAACCTCGGGGTGTTTTTCGCACAGTTGCCGAAAAACCTCGAGCCATTTACCGAAGAGCTGCTGGTGCATTATCTGCTGAGCAATGGCGAGCATGCCTTGCCGCTGGAAGCGCTGCAAAAGCAGGTACGTAAAGTCAGTGCCTGGCGCTTGAAGGATTTCCTGAGCAAGGTTGGCCGTGAGTGCACGTTGTTCAGTGTGGTGCGCGGGCCATTCGCGTTGCGCGCGACCCGTCGTGAGGAAGAAGCGTCGATGCTGCCGGTGCTGGAGCAGGCCGACGCGCTGCTGGATCAGGGCCACCTGTATAAGACCGGTGGTGCAGCCAGTGTCGCCAAGGTCGAGGTGGGCGGTCGGCCCCTCGTGATCAAACGCTACAACATCAAGGGTTTTGCCCATTGGCTCAAGCGTTTCTGGCGGCCGAGCCGGGCCTGGCATTCGTGGCGCGAAGGCAATCGCCTGGCGTTCCTCGGTATCGCCACGCCCAAGCCGCTGGCGTTGCTGGAAAAGCGTTTCCTGTGGCTGCGCAGCCGGGCGTACCTGGTGACCGAGTACCTGCCGGGGCCGGACATCATCGAGCGGTTTGCACCGTACGTTGAAAGTGGCGAGGCGCCCGAGGCCGAATTGCAGGCCCTGGATTACTTGTTTGCAGAGTTGATCCGCGAGCGCATCAGCCATGGGGATTTCAAGGGGCATAACCTGTTCTGGCACACGGATCGCTGGGCGCTTATCGACCTTGATTCGATGTGTCAGCACACGTCCTTGAGCAGCTTCGCTCCGGCATATGCCAGGGATCGGGCAAGGTTTATGCGTAACTGGCCTGAGAGCAGTGCGTTGTATCGGGTGATTGACCAGCGGTTGCCAAAGGCAGTGGGGTAGGGGGTTTGGGGCCGCTGCGCGGCCCAACGGGAGCAAGCTCCCTCGCCACAAGTTCGATGGTCAGTTTCTAAAATGTGTACTCGGCGCCTGCGCCGGCGTACCACGAGCGTCCCGGCGCTGCTTCGTAATAGCGGCCATTGCCGTCTCCGACAATCACCGACCCCACATATTGGCGATCCAGCAAGTTATCCAGGCGCAAGGTCTGGTGAAAGGTCCAGTGCTCCACCTTCTGCTCAAACCGCGCCCGCCAGTTGAATACGCTGTAGCCCGGTGCCGCGTGTTGCTGGTTGGTGTCTTCGACGTAGACCTTGCTGCGGTACATGCCTTCCAGGGCGGTGCTGACCCAGTCCCTGGGCTTCCAGTTGAGTTCGGCGAATAGTGTGGTTTGCGGTACGCCGGGGAGGTAGTTGCCTTTGTCCACCGGTTTGCCGCCGCCGATGAAGTCGCTGTCGTAGGTGGCTTGCAGGCGGGTGTAGGCGATGTTGGTGCTCCACTGTTCGCTGAGCTGGCTTTCGATGCCCAGCTCGAAGCCGCGACGCAGGGTGCGACCGGCGTTCTGGTAGCTGGTGCGGCCGCCGATCGATTGATCCACCACCAACTCGTCCTCGGTGGTGATCTGGAAGACAGCGGCGTTGATCCGGGTGTCGCTCAGCTGTGCCTTCAAGCCCACTTCATATTGTGTGCTTTCGGACGGCTTCAGGCCGAAGTTAAACCCTTCGATATTGCCTGGCGCATAGGCCAGTTCCGCCTGAGTCGGCGTCTCGAAACCCTTGCCGGCACTGATGTAGCCGTGCAGGTCGGGCGTGAAGGCGTACATCACGCTGACGGACGGCGTGTTCTTCTGGTAGGTCTTGTTGCCGCTGGAGTCGCCGTTACTCAGGAACTGGTCGTCGACGTCCAGTTCCATGGTGCTGTGGCGGACTCCGGCTTGCAGGGTCCAGCGGTCGATGGCCCAGTTGGCCTGGACGTAGGGGTCGAGGCTGCGGGCGGTGTCGATTTCATCCCGGCGTAGCTGGCCTTTTACGCCAAGGGTGTTGCCGCTGTAGTTCTGGTAGCCGTGGCGGCTGTCTTCGCTCTGGTCGAAATCCAGGCCGGTGATGATCATCAGCTCGCCAGGCACGCTGTCGATTGGCTGCATCCAGCGCACGGAGCCGCCGTAGAACTTGCGGTCGAACTGCACCACGCCGCCGCCGCGTTCGTTGGCTGGATTAAGGCCCCCCTTGTCAGTGAATTTTGGAATCGACAAATACTGAATCACGCTCCGCCGCCCGGTGTAGGCATTCACCTGCAGCGTTGCCTCACCAAAGTACCGCTCGTAGTTCATCCCCACTTGCTGGTGGTCGATGCTTTTGCGGGTGTTGTATAGCTCCGCTGCAGTGCTGACCGAGCGCGGGTCAGCCTTGTACGCCTCCCACGCCTGGCCCAGCGGATCCTGCGTGCCGTTCTGCTCCAGGCTGCTGTAGATCAGCGCCAGCTTGCTGTCTTCATCGGGCTCGAAATTCAGCTTGGCAAAGGTCTGGTCGCGGCGGGCGCTGCTGTGGTCGCGATAGCCATCGGTGTCCATGCGCGAGGCATCCAGCACGAAGCCTGCGCCGTCTGCCGCGCCTTCGGCGGTCAGATGGTTCTTGCTCAGGCCGTCACTGCCCACCAGCGTCTCGGCGCCGATGCGCGGTGGGCCTTCGCCGTTGCGGGAAAACATCTGGATTACGCCGCCCGCATTGCTGCCATAGAGCGTAGCGGCCGGGCCGCGCAGGACTTCGATGCGCTCGGCGGTGTCGAGGTTGAACGTGGCGGCCTGGCCCTGGCCGTCCGGGGTGCTGGCAGGGATGCCGTCGGCGATCAGCTTGATACCGCGCACCCCAAACGCCGAGCGGGCACCGAAGCCACGGGAGGAAATCTGCAAGTCCTGGGCGTAGTTCTGGCGGTTTTGAACCACCAGGCCAGGCACGCGGGACAAGGCTTCGGAGGCATTGATGCCCAGTTGGCCGTCGCTGATTTGCTCACGGCTGATGCTGTCCACGGAATAAGGCAGGTCAAACGAGGGGCTGGCGCTGCGCGAGCCGGTGACCACGCTGGGGTCGAGAATCAACGGAGCCTCGTCGGCCTGGGCGCCGTTACACAGCCCCAGAAGGCCGGGAAGCAACAGGGCGAAGCGTTTGGGGGCAACAACTTTCATGAGTAAACCAGCATCCATGACGCACAAAAGTGCGCGAGTTTAACGATTCAGCCAGCTTTTACCATTTCGGAATCCTCCTACATGGCGCGGCGGTGCACAGGGTCTGGGGCACGAACAGGGCCGATGTTAGCGTTGCTGACCATTCAGAGGGCTGGCCATGACACTAAAAATGACTGCTGCGCTAAGCATTGGAATCCTTGTGTTGAGCGGCTGTGGAACGGCCAATACGGTATTGCGCGAGGATGCGGCAGCGGCACGTGAACTCAGAAAGCAAAAAACCTATTGTCAGTCGATTCCTCGTGTCTACAGTGGCGTCGCCTTCGATTTCTGCCTGCTGCATGCCGTGCCGGACCCTACTGGAATACTGGTGCCGTTCGTTCTATTGGATATAACGGTCTCGGGCATTGTTGATACAGTAGCCCTGCCCTACACGGTTTATCGCCAAGGTACCGATGGCAACATCAGTATTTATTGGCGCCCGGGTTCATAAACGGATCCAGTAGGGTTATATGGGCCAGGGATGAACGCCCACACTTATGCCAAATGGAGTTGTCCGTGAGTCTTGCAACCAAATGTCTTCTCGCCGCTGTACTGGTATCCACCACCGGTTGCGGCACCATCAACACGGTGTTTCGCCCGGACGCCGTTGCCAGCCAGAACCTCAAGGAATCGCGCAGTTATTGTGAAAACGTGCCGCGTATCTACAGTGGGGTGATCTACGGTTTTTGCACACTGAACGGCGCCCCCGACACCACCAAAGAGCACACCCGCGATGCCTCCGGCTCCCTGCCGATCTTCGCCGCCGAGCTCGTGGGCTCCGGCTTGCTCGACACCCTCGTGCTGCCCTACACGGTTTACCGCCAGAACAGGGACGGCAGCATCGAGATATTCCGCTAGGTCTGCAGTGACAACCGGTCGCCACAATCCCTAGATCATCCCGCGCCGTGTTTACGCTATAATCCCGCCCTTTAGCTGTTTCTCGCCCAGGCGAGAAACACACTTTTTTCAGGCGTGACGCGCCTGCATGCAGACTAAAAGAGGCTAGACCCCTGTGGCATTGACGATTCTTGGCCTGTCCGGCGCCCTTAGCCATGATCCTTCCGCAGCCTTGTATATCGACGGCAAGCTGATCGCTGCCGCCGAAGAAGAGCGCTTCGTACGCGACAAACATGCAAAGAACCGCATGCCCTACGAGTCGGCGAAGTTCTGCCTGGAACAAGCCGGTATCAAGCCTTCCGACGTTGACGTGGTCGCGATTCCGTTCGCCCCCATCAGCCTGTTCGGCGAGGCCCGCTGGCACTATGCCAAGCGTTACTGGTACGCCCCGGACCGCGCCCTCGATGCGATCCTGATGGGCAACCGTCGCTACAAGCGCTATCGCAACAAGATCGTCTGGTGCCTGGAGCAACTGGGCTTCGATCCGAAGAAAATCAAGATCGAACCGGTTGAACACCACCTGGCCCACGCTTCCAGCGCCTACCACTGCTCGGGTTTCCAGGAGAAGACCGCGATTCTCGGGATCGACGGCAAGGGTGAGTACGCCACCACCTTCTTCGGCTACGGCGAAAACGGCAAGATCCACAAGATCAAGGAATTCTACGATCCGGACTCCCTCGGCGGCCTTTATGGTGCGATCACCGAGTTCCTCGGTTTCGAGATGCTCGACGGTGAGTTCAAGGTCATGGGCATGGCGCCGTATGGCGATGCCAGCAAGTACGACTTCTCGCGCCTGGCCTCCTTTGAAAACGGCGAGCTGGTGATCAACACCGACTACGCCAACGTCATCGGCCTGCGCCGCTACAAAGAGAAGGGCAAGGGGTTCTACTTCTCGCCGAAGCTGATTGAGTGGCTGGGTCCGAAGCGTGAAGGCGATATCGCCGACGAGCCGTACATCCACTACGCGGCCAGCATGCAGGCACTGTTCGAGAAGCTGGCGTTGCAGATGATCGACCATTACCTGGGCGACATCCTCAAAGACACCGGCAAGCTGGCCTTCGCTGGCGGCTGTGCACTGAACGTCAAGCTGAACCAGAAGATCATTGCCCGTGACGACGTCAAGGAGCTGTTTGTGCAGCCGGCGTCCGGCGATGCCGGCACTGCGGTCGGTGCGGCAGCCTACGTGTCCCATGCCCGTGGTGTACCGGTGGAGAAGATGGAACACGTCTATCTCGGCCCGTCCTACAGCAGCGAAGACGTGATCGCCGCGTGCGCCAAGCACGAGAGCAAGCCGGTCTGGCGCAAGATCGAAAACATGCCCAAGCGCATCGCCAAGATCATGGTCGACGGCAACCCGGTGGCCTGGTTCCAGGGCCGCATGGAGTTTGGCCCGCGTGCCTTGGGCGGTCGGTCGATCATCGGTTGCCCAAGCGCCACCGGCGTGGCTGACCGGATCAACCACCAGATCAAGTTCCGCGAGCGCTGGAGGCCTTTCTGCCCGTCGATGCTCGACACCGTCGCGCCGCAGATGATCAAGGTCGATCACCCTGCGCCGTTCATGACCTTCACCTTCGAGGTGTCGGAAGAGTGGAAAACCCGCGTGCCGGAAGTGGTCCATGAAGATGGTACCTCCCGTGCCCAGGTGCTCAAGCGCGAATACAACCCGCGCTACTACGACATGATGAAAGAGCTGGAAGTGCTGACCGGCAACGGTGTGTCGCTGAACACCTCGCTCAACCGTCGTGGTGAAGCGATGATCTGCTCGCCGACTGATGCGCTGAACATGTTCTTCGGTTCCGACCTGCAGTACTTGATCATGGAAGACATCCTCGTGGTCAAGGACGGCGTGGACCCTTATGACGCTGTGGTTTAAATGCTGAACCGCTTCCAGGGCTGGCGTGAACGTGGCTGGAAGCCTGTCGAGGCCGAGGTTTACGCCCAGGCCTGGCAGCGTTTTGGTGGCAGCGTGGCAACCCATCCGCAGATCGTCGAGCGGCTGGCGCACCTGGCGCAGATTCCGGTGCGTTACCTGGGCTGGGAGCAGGACGGCGAGCTCAAAGGTGCAATTGCTACCTGGGGGCGCGACTTGGCCCTGTCCAAGGACGTGCTCAAGCGCAAAGGCAAAAAAGGCCTGTTTGATCTGGGTAATGCCGAGATCATTCTGCCGATTGCCGCCGATGCGCAGGTGCCATTGCGCCATCGCGCGCGTTATCTCTCTGCACTGAATGAGGGGCGCGTAAGCACCCTCAAGCCCCAGGCCGAGCAGTTGGCCATGGCGCGCACACCGGAAGAGCTGTCGAAGAAGTTTCGCTACAACCAGCGCCGCGAACTGCGTTTGCTGGAAGAGGCGGGTGGCGTGGTGCGGGCGGTCGGCGAGTTTTCCAGCAGCGAACTGGCGGCGATTTACTGCGACCTGTTCCAGCGGCGCTGGGGTTTCCCGGCCGCAGGGGCCGAACGTCTGGCCGAAGTGCTGGAGCTGCTCAAGGAGTTCCTGTTCGGCTCGGTGCTGTTTCTCAATGACGCTGCGATTGCCGTGCAACTGGTGTATCAGGTGCAGGCCCCGGAGTGGGTCAGCGCCGAGTACGTCAACGGCGGTGTCGACCCGGAAACCAAGGCATTCAGCCCTGGCAGCGTGTTGAGCTTCCTGAATACCCAAAGTGCCTGGGAGCAAGCGCGAGCGAGCGACAAGCCGCTGCGTTTCTCCTTCGGGCGTTCCGATCGTGAATACAAGGAGCGCTGGTGTAATCCAGTGCCGGTGTTCAGCGTATGAGTCGCAAACAGCAACTGCTCAAGCAGCATCGGCGCAACAAGCGTATTGCGTTGTTGGTGGGACTTTTGCTGTTGGTGGCCGTCGGTGTGCTGGTGGCCTGGTGGTTGCCGCTGCTGCTGGCGGTGGTGCTGTGGGCCGCGCATGAAGCCTGGTTTGCCGACCATCTGTTCTACTCGCCTAAAGACGACTATGAGTACGCGTTTCCTGAAGGGAGCGAGTGCGCGGGTCTGCGTCTTGAAGCAGGGCGCCTGCTGTTGGACACGCCCTTGGTGGGCGATGAAACCCTGATCGTTGGGGTTGAGCTCAATAGCTCGTGGCTTGGGCGTTTTTTCGATCCTGCGGTAGAGGTATCGGGCCTGGATGCACCAGACCGGCAAGTCTTCGAGCGAGGTGTCGCAGGGCGGCGCTATCTCAACCTGACAGGCATGGGCGAAGCGCTGTCCGGAGGTAAGCTGCGCTTGCGCGGGCGTTTCTGCCGGATCAAGGGGCAGCCGACGCTGTGGTTGTTCCGCCAGCCGGATTACCGTCACCAGCGCGTGATGGTCATTGCGCCCCATGCCGACGATGCCGAGCTGGCCGCCTTCAGCCTCTACAGCCAAGCCGATGAGAGCTGGATCGTCACCCTTACAGCGGGCGAAATCGAAGCCGATCACTATCAGCAAATGGGCATGCCCAAGGCCGATGCCGCACGCCTAAAAGGCCGCCTGCGTGCCTGGGATAGCGTCACCGTGCCGCGTTGGGCGGGCGTACCCGAGGCGCAGTGCGTGCAGTTGGGCTACTTCTGCATGCAACTGCCGGCGATGCAGGCCGCGCCGGATCAGCCCCAGGCTTCCCGGGAAGCCCAGTTGGACGATACGCGGCTGTTTCGCCAGTTCAATGTCCTGGCCTTGCCCGGGGATGTGGACGGTGCCCCAACCTGGAAAAACCTGATTGCCGACCTCCGGGCGTTGCTGCTCAAGGCGCGCCCTCAGGTCATCGTGTTGCCAACGCCGCTGCTGGATCCGCACCCGGATCACATCTGCGCCCACGCCGCGATCCTCGAAGCCTTGCAAGGCCTGGAGTGGCAGCCGGGTACATTGCTCGGCTACGCCAACCACCTGCATGATAATGATCGTTGGCCCATGGGCGACTCGGGCGCTGGCGTGGCCTTGCCGCCGCGTTTTGATGCTGCGCTTGAACTGGTGCCTTGCAGCTTGCCGCTGACGTTGAGCCAGCAGCAGGACAAGGCCATGGCCCTGGGCATGATGCACGACTTGCAGCCGCGGGCGCCGTTCAAGCGACGCGTGCGCAGGTGGTTGCAGCAATTATTGGCGGGCCGTAGTCCATCGCCTTACGGAGAGAATGAATTCTTCCGCAAGGCGGTGCGCCGCCATGAATTGCTCTGGGTTTTAAAGCAGGATTGAGACCTTATTGAAGGCAGGCTTGCAGGGCCTGCCGCCCCTTTTTCGCCGGGCTGCGTGCCCGCAGCCAGATTGCAGCATGGAGAGTTATGAAACCTCGTTTCAAGGTTTTGCAGTTACAGCCGGACTACAACGTCAAGACCCACGACTTCGCCGACCTCGGCGAGCAGATCGTCAAGGCTTTGCCGGCTGAACGTTTCGAGGTCACATCCGGGTTCCTCAGCGGCCGTCCGCTGCCCGGCCAGCCCTTGAGCGTGGCTGAACACTCCCATTACTTCGAGTTGCCGGAAAAATCCCTCAAGGGCATCCGTTTCGGCGCTATGTGGCAGATCTACAAATATTGCCGCGAGCAGAAATTCGATGTGGTCATCTGTAACCGCTTCAAGTCAGTCAACATGATGCTGTCCCTCAACCGCTGGTTGAAGATTCCCCTGTGCATCGGCATCTCCCACGGTTTTGGCGAGTACGCCCGTGGCTACCGTCGGCGCCAGACCCAGAAGTGGGTCAGCCCGGCGTGGCGATTTGTCGGGGTGTCGGCCGCGGTCAGGGATTACCTGGTGGACCTCAACTGTGGGTTCACCCGTGAAAACACGACCTTTGTCACCAATGCTATCGACATCCCCCAGGCCGAGGCCTTGCAGTTGCCGCGGGATGAAGCGCGCAAGGCCCTGGGCCTGCCGCTGGATGCGCGGATGATTGGCGCCTTGGGCCGGCTGGTGCCGATCAAGGGCCACACTCATTTGCTGCAAGCCTTCGCCACCCTCAAGGACAAATACCCTGAGGCTCAGGTGGGCATCATCGGCTCTGGCCGCGCCGAAGCAGACCTGCGCGCCGACATCGAGCGCCTGGGCCTGACCGGCCGTGCGCACCTGCTGGGCTTTCGTGAAGATGGCATGAAGTACGTGCGCGGTTTCGACATCTGGACCATGCCCTCGCTGTTCGAAGGCCTGGGCCTGGCGCTGCTGGAAGGCATGAGCGGCCATTTGCCGGTCATCGCCTCCAACGGCCCGGCGATGTTGCCGTTGGTGGAAGGCGCAGGCGGGCTGTCCCATGACCCGGGCAACATCGAGCAACTGGCGGCGGCGCTGGACACTTACCTGGCGTTGAGCGACGAGCAGTTGCGTGCCAAGGGCGAGCAAGTGTTCCGCTACCTGGAAGAAAACCACACCCTGGACGAGTTCCGGCACAAGTATTTGAACCTGATCGAAACCGGTCTGCGTGAAGTAGGTAAAGCATGAGTCTGCAGCAACCCCTGGTCACTGTGATCATCGCCTCCTACAACCATGGCCCGTATATCGAGCAGAGTATCCTCAGTGTGCTCGGCCAGACCTATCCCAACATCGAGTTGCTGGTGGTGGACGATGGCTCCAAGGACGACAGTGTGGAGCGCATCCAGCGCTTGCAGGCCGAACACGGGTTTGATTTCCAGGTTCAGCAGAACCAGGGCCTGACCAACACTCTGAACGGCGCCATCGCCCGCGCCAAAGGCAGCCTGATCGTGCCATTCGGTTCCGATGACATCATGCTGCCCGAGCGTATTGCCACTCAGGTTGCCTACATGGAAGGCAAGCCGAAGGTGGGCATCTGTGCTGGCAATATCGAGTTGATTGATGGTGACGGCAAGCCGTACCCGGAGAAGAAGCAGCGCCGCGATTTGCCGTTTCGCAGTCTGGCCTTCGATGACCTGTTCCTGGACCGCAAGCCTTTTCCGCCGGCACCGACCCTGATGATCCGTCGGCAGCCGCTGGAAGAAGTCGGCGGATTCGATCCACTGATTCCGCTGGAAGACTTGTTGATCGAGTTGAAGATCACCCACGCCGGCTACACCATCGACGTGTTGAGCGTGGTGATGGCGCGCTATCGGCAGCACGCGACCAATACGTACAAGAATCATCGCTACATGATCCAGAACATCCTCAAGACTTACGGGTTGTTCAGCGATCATCCGGCCTACGATCAGGTTCGCTACAACTTCCTGAACTCGATGTTCCTCAAGACCGCCGACCGCGACCGCCCGCTGGCGCGGGAGATCCTCAAGCAGATTCCTTTGAAGTTCTGGGGTCGCAAGACCTTGCGTGGGTTGGTGCGGCTGTATCTGGCGCCGCAGCGCAGCTCATAGGGCTTCGGCCTGGCCATTGCGTACACCGCAATGGCCAGGGACTTGGAACCTCAGCGGTTCACACCATCACTTGGCCGGGCTAGCGACCTGCGCGACCGGATTATTGAGCTTCAGCACCTGTTCACGGATCTTCGCCGTGGCGCTTGGCGAAGCAACCGAGGCATAGCCCTTGGCCAATTGCTCGAAATGGGTTTCGAACAGCCAGTTGCGATCCTGGGGATAACGCTGCATATGCCGCAGGTTGCGCTGGCGCAGGGCGTTACGCAGGGCTGACGGGTAGATGCGCATGTCGGCCACGTCAATCAGGCCGAACTCGCCGTCATCCATCAACAGCACGTTACCCAGATGCAGGGAACGGAAGTACACGCCGCGCTCGTGGAGCTGGGCCATGAACCGGCCGAAACGCTCAATCAATGATTCCCGCAGGCTGCTGTCCAGGCTTTGCAGGGCCTGGCGCAGGGTCAGGCCTGGCAGCGGCTGATAACGTACGGCGCTGCTGGCATCCTTTAACTGATAGAGATTGAGGATGACCGGTGATGGAATCCCCAATGCACGCAGTTGCTCACTGTTGCTGGCAAAGCGTTCCGAATAGGGATTGAAGCTGCCCGAGGTGTACCAGCGACGAGGGCGGAACAGCTTGAGGAAGCTGCCATCCTCCAGGCGCAGGACCTTGGGCCCCAGGCCATCGGCTTCAATCACGTGGGCGTTGGCGCACAGCTGTTCGAAGTCTTGAGGTTTCAGGCGTTGAACCGGCATGCGCAGCAGGCTGCGACGACGCTGGGCGATGCTCAGGCCGGCGATCAGCGCCAGCGGGATCCATAGCAGGAACCAGTGTTCTTTTGGCCGCGAGAGAATGCCGCCGCCTTCGGTCAGGCCGGCACCGATGCCGTAGGCCAGCAGGGAGGAGGCCAGGATGAACAACGGCTGCGCACGTTCCTTGAGGCTTTTGTACAGGCCCCAGCCGAGCATGAAGGCCCATGGGATGAAGCCGATGATGCCGACGTAATACAGCACGCCCAGAGCAAAGCTGTGGGGCTCGCGCAGTTCGGTATCGCCTGCGATGGTCAGGTACAGTTCTGAGTCGTAGCTGTGGCCGATCCAGGGGTGTTCGGCGATACGCTCAAGCGACATGCCCCAGATTTCGAAGCGGAACGAGCTGCCACGATTGGTGATCAGTTCGGGATAGAGCAGCAACAGCGCCGCAGCCCCCAGCGTCATACAGGTGATCAGCAGGGCCGCGCGCCGATTGCGAGTGGTGAAACTCATCCAGAGTACGGCGAGGACCAGGGCAACCAGCGGCGTTCTCGAACCGGTGGCCAACACTGCAGCGGCCATGATTGCCAGTGCCGGAACGCTGAACCAGAGTACGTGCGCACGCTGGGTGGTCATGCAAACGTACAGCCAGTAGACGCAGAAGAATCCGAATACGTGAGAGCTCAGTAGCGCATTATCAAGAGCCCCGCGCCCGCCGATCATTCGCGCGCCCTCCGCGAAGTGGGGGGCAAAAGCCACCAGGCTGCAGGCACTGGAGATCAGTGCAATCAGCGCGGCGCAGAAGAAGATCGGCTTGAACAGCTCGTTGCGGTAATGCAGCAACAGTCCCAAACCGGCAAACAACGTGAAGGTATTCGGTGGCCGCTTGAACAAGTCGGAGTCTATCGTGGGCTCAGGGCTCCAGAACAGGCTGATGAGCGCCCAGCCCGAGAAAACCAGGAAGGCAATCGCCAGGGGCTCGCGCAATACCTGCTTAAGTTCCGTCGGGCGCAGGCACAGCAGCAACAGTGTCGGCGCGGCGAACAGCAGGTAGTAAAACCTGTGCAGCACATTTCGATTGGTAACGAAGAACAGCGCACTCAGGAGCAGCAACAAGCCAATGGGCAGAATCCACAGACAGAGGAAGTCGAAAACGCGGTTTGAGCCATATGTAAGGCGCTTGGATTGCATACAGAAAAGCCGTTCCAGAATAAAGAAAGCCGACCATACTAAAGTAGTGGCTATACAATGTCGCCCGTTGGGTCCAACGGGGCCGCGGTTGTGCTGCGTGCAAGTACAACAGAGAAGCTGTGCTAAAGTCAGCCTCCTTTTTCAAAACCGCCGCGTGATATGACCGACTCCAGTCCGAGCGCAAGCCCTTCGAGCTTGAAAATATACTTCCGTCTGCTCAGCTACGTTAAGCCTTATGCCGGCTTGTTCGCGCTGAGTATCGTCGGCTTTCTGATTTTCGCGTCGACCCAGCCGATGCTGGGCTACATCCTCAAGTACTTTGTCGATGGCCTGTCCAACCCTGAAGCGGTGTTGTTCCCCACGGTACCTGGCCTGCGGGACCTGCAACTGCTGCAGGCCGTGCCGCTGCTGATCATCCTGATCGCCGCGTGGCAGGGCCTCGGCTCGTTCCTGGGCAACTACCTGCTGGCCAAGGTTTCCCTGGGCCTGGTGCATGACCTGCGGGTGCAACTGTTCAATAACTTGCTGACCTTGCCGAATCGCTATTTCGACAATCACAACTCCGGGCACCTGATTTCCCGCATCACCTTCAACGTGACCATGGTCACCGGTGCGGCGACCGATGCCATCAAGGTGGTGATTCGCGAAGGCATGACGGTGATCTTCCTGTTCGCCTCGCTGCTGTATATGAACTGGCGCCTGACCTTGGTGATGATTGCCATCCTGCCGTTGATTGCAGTGATGGTCAGCACCGCGAGCAAGAAATTCCGCAAGCAGAGCAAGAAGATCCAGGTTGCAATGGGTGACGTCACCCACGTTGCCTCGGAAACCATCCAGGGCTACCGCGTGGTGCGCAGCTTCGGTGGTGAGGTGTATGAGCAGAAGCGCTTCCTCAAGGCCAGCCTGAGCAACACCAACAAGCAACTGCGCATGACCCGTACCGGCGCGATCTACACGCCGGCGCTGCAACTGGTGATCTACAGCGCCATGGCGGTGCTGATGTTCCTGGTTCTGTACCTTCGCGGCGATGCTTCCGCAGGTGACATGGTGGCCTACATCACCTTGGCCGGCCTGTTGCCCAAGCCGATTCGTCAGCTCTCTGAAGTCAGCTCGACCATCCAGAAAGGCGTAGCCGGTGCCGAAAGCATTTTCGAGCAGTTGGACGAGGATGTAGAAATCGATCGCGGTACCATCGAGCGCGACAAGGTCAGCGGCCGCCTGGAAGTGCGCAACCTGAACTTCACCTACCCGGGCACCGAGCGCCATGTCCTCAAGGACATCACCTTTACCGCAGAGCCCGGGCAGATGGTTGCCCTGGTGGGCCGTTCGGGCAGCGGCAAGTCGACCCTGGCCAGCCTGATCCCGCGTTTCTACCACCACGAGAGCGGTGAGATCCTGCTGGATGGCGTGGAAATCGAAGACTATCGCCTGCTCAACCTGCGTCGGCACATCGCCCAGGTGACCCAGCACGTGACCCTGTTCAGCGACACCGTGACCAACAACATCGCCTACGGTGACCTGGCCGGTGCACCGCGGGCCGATGTCGAGGCGGCGGCGGCCGATGCCTATGCCAAGGACTTCATCGACCAGTTGCCCAAAGGCTTCGATACCCAGGTCGGCGAAAACGGCGTGCTGCTGTCCGGTGGCCAACGCCAGCGCCTGGCCATTGCTCGGGCCCTGCTCAAGAACGCGCCATTGCTGATCCTCGACGAGGCGACCTCGGCGCTGGATACCGAGTCGGAGCGCCATATCCAGGCGGCCCTGGACAAGGTCATGCAAGGCCGCACGACCCTGGTGATCGCCCACCGCCTGTCGACCATCGAGAAAGCCGACCTGATCCTGGTGATGGACGATGGCCGGATTGTCGAGCGCGGTACCCACGGCGAACTGCTGGCGCAAAACGGTTATTACGCCCGCCTGCACGCCATGGGCCTGGACGCGCCGATCCCGGCCGACATCACCTGAAGTGCCGGAGTGAGGGGCCTGGCCCCTCACTCCATTACCCTCGCAACATCTTCTCTGCACACCCCGACAAGCCTTTGACAACCCTGTGGTAATATCGCGCCCCTGTTCATTTTGTATGTGGGTTGCTCCATGAAGTTGTCCATGCCGCGATTCGATCAAGCCCCTGTCTTGGTGGTCGGCGATGTCATGCTCGACCGTTACTGGCATGGCGGTACCTCACGGATTTCCCCTGAGGCACCGGTACCGGTAGTCAAGGTCGAGCAAATCGAAGACCGTCCAGGTGGCGCTGCCAACGTTGCCCTCAATATTGCCGCTCTCGGCGCCCCGGCCTCCCTGGTGGGTGTGACCGGCGACGACGAAGCCGCCGACAGCCTGGCCAACAGCCTGCGGGGGGCTGGTGTGCGTGCGTTGTTCCAGCGTATTCCCCACCAGCCGACCATCGTCAAGCTGCGGGTCATGAGCCGGCACCAGCAATTGCTGCGTATCGATTTTGAAGAACCCTTCGCCACCGACGCCCTGGCCCTCAGTGCCCAGGTCGACGAGTTGCTCGAAGGCATCAAGGTGCTGGTGCTGTCCGATTACGGCAAAGGCGCCTTGAGAAACCACCAGATGCTGATCCAGGCCGCCAAGGCCCGAGGCATTCCGGTGCTGGCGGATCCCAAGGGCAAGGACTTCTCGATTTATCGGGGCGCGAGCCTGATCACGCCGAACCTCAGCGAATTTGAAACCATCGTCGGCGGTTGCGTCGATGAGCACGAGCTGGTGACCAAGGGTGCCAAACTCATGGCCGACCTCGACCTGGGCGCCCTGCTGGTGACCCGTGGCGAACACGGCATGACCTTGCTGCGCCCTGATCACCCTGCGATGCACCTGCCAGCGCGCGCCCGTGAAGTGTTCGACGTGACCGGTGCCGGCGACACAGTGATTTCTACCCTGGCGGCCTCCATTGCCGCCGGTGAAGAGTTGCCCCACGCAGTGGCCCTGGCCAATCTTGCAGCGGGCATTGTGGTTGGCAAACTGGGTACGGCTGCCATCAGCGCACCTGAGCTGCGCCGCGCCATCCAGCGTTCCGAGGGTTCGGAGCGTGGTGTGTTGAGTATCGAACAACTGCTGTTGGCAATTGACGATGCCCGTGCCCATAAAGAGAGCATTGTCTTCACCAATGGTTGCTTCGACATCCTTCACGCCGGTCACGTCACCTACCTGGAGCAGGCGCGGGCCCAAGGCGATCGCTTGATCGTGGCGGTCAACGACGATGCGTCAGTCAGCCGCCTGAAAGGGCCTGGTCGCCCGATCAACAGTGTTGACCGTCGCATGGCGGTACTGGCGGGCTTGGGGGCGGTGGACTGGGTGATCAGCTTTGCCGAGGGGACACCGGAAAACCTGTTGGCTCAGGTCAAGCCGGACGTACTGGTCAAGGGCGGTGATTATTCGGTCGACCAGGTGGTCGGTGCCGATATCGTCAGTGCCTACGGTGGCAAGGTCAAAGTGCTGGGGCTGGTGGAAAACAGCTCGACCACCGCGATTGTGGAAAAAATCCGCAGTAACTGATTGTGGGGGCGGGCTTGTGTGGGAGCGGGCTTGCTCGCGAAAGCGGTGGATCAGCGGGCAGATGCGGTGACTGACACACCGCATTCGCGAGCAAGCCCGCTCCCACATTTGACTGCCGCGACCTGGCGTCCGGTTACGGGTTGGCTTTTTTCTTCGGCACGATCTTGCGCAAGATCTGCCGCGCCTTACCCGTCAACCGCTTCAATTTCGACTCTTTCTCTGGCGCACTCAGCCCTTGCTGGCGTAGCCAATCCTTCCAGCGGATCCGCTCATCACGCACCACCCAGCCTTCCTGTTGGGCAAAGCTCTCTGCCAGATACAACCCTCGCGTACTCGCCGGATACAGCTGATCCTTCTTCAAGGTATACAGCTCTGCACACGGCTGTCCGTCCTTGAGCGGCATCAGGTACAGGTCCGGGCGTTGCCGGTCCAGGCGGGCCACCAGTTGGTCACCCTCCAGGCGCTCGTCCACATGAAACAGGCTCAGGGACTTTGCTTCCTTGGGCACTTCCAGGCGCAAGTCATAAATCAACTGCAGCGAAGCCGTCGGCAGGTGCACGTAAGCCCGTGGCCGTTCAATCAACTGCATGGTGGCGCAGCGCACCGGGCGCGCGGCCCCGGACAGCGGTGAGAGGCGAAACGGCAACGCTTCGCGGTAGTGCAGGGCGGAGGAGTAGGGGGCGGGCAGCCACGTGTCGTTGAAGCGCCCGCCCAGCCAGCCTTCCGGGGTTTCCAGCAGGCATTCCTCGGCGATTTCCTGGATGGCGGTGTGCAGTGGCAGGTTCAGTTCGTGGGCCGGCACATAACCGGAGATCAGCTTGAGCACAACGTCGCCACGGTCTTGCCGACGCTGGCGCACCAGCACCCAGTAATCACGGTTCTGCCAATGCAGCGTCAGGCGCACCGAGACACCAAGGTTGGCCAGCTCCAGCACGAAACGCTCAGTGTCTTTCACCTCCACCGGCTTGCGCCGTTGCAGGGTCTGGGCGAAGTTGAGCGGCATGCCGACGCTCTGGTAACTCAAGCCTTCGGGCGTGGCTTCGACATGCAGCGGCAGTGTTTTAAAGTTACTCGGGTTTTTTCTAATGAGCGTTCGCGCCATGTCGGCTCCTTCTTGCGTCGGGGTCGGCCGCGTCGGCGGCATCAGAGTTGGCGAATGACCTTGGCAGCGGTCGCTACGTTATGGGCGAGGTGCAGCGGATTAATGGTCCCGACAATAGCACTGGCGACGCCGGTTTGCGCAAACAACAACATGAAACTGGCGTAAATTGGATCCACTCCTGATTCCAGGCAGACATGGCCACTGGCTAGTGCCTTTTTCACCAGGATGCCTTTGCCGTGGGCGGCCGCATAATCAATGACGGCTTTTTCGGCCTGTTCGTTCAGATTGTAGGTGACCATGGCGCAATCGCCTTGTTCCAGAGCCTTTACGCCGCCCTCGACGGTTTTGCCGGAGAAGCCGAAACCACGGATCTTGCCCTCACGCTTGAGGTCCGCCAGGGTCTGGTAAACCTCGCAGTCGTTGAGGATGTGCAGGTCGTTGCCGTCGGAGTGCACCAGCACCAGGTCGATAAAATCCGTTTCAAGTCGTTTCAGGCTGCGCTCCACTGAAAGCCGGGTGTGGGCCGCGCTGAAATCGTGATGGGACACGCCCTCGGCGAACTCCTCACCCACCTTGCTGACGATCACCCATTCCTGGCGCTGGCCGCGCAACAGCGGGCCCAGGCGTTCTTCGCTGCGGCCATAGGCAGGGGCGGTGTCGATCAGGTTGATGCCCAATTGCCGGGCCTGGCGCAGCAGCATCCGCGCGGCATCGTCATCGGGAATCTGGAAGCCGCTGGGGTATTTCACCCCTTGGTCGCGGCCCAGCTTGACGGTGCCCAAACCCAGCGGCGAAACCAGCAGGCCGGTACTGCCCAACGGGCGATGAAGGTCATGCAGGGTCGGCAGGGTCATGGCAGCAGTTGCTCCCAGGCAGGTTGGGCGATGGCGGGTTTTGGCAGTTCGGGGAGCGTTTCCGTGGCACTTGGCTTGATGCCGTCACGTTCCAGTGCGTTGATCACCCGATCAGCGAAGTCCGGCGCCAATGCCAGCTTGGTCGGCCATCCCACCAACAGGCGATCCTGCTCGGCGAGGAAGGCGTTGTCCGGGCGGGTCAGGCCAGATTGCAACGGTTCGGCGCGGTCTACGCGCAGGGTTGCCCACTGTGTTTGGCTCATGTCGATCCAGGGCAGCAGCTGCGCCAACTCCTTTTGTGCGTTGGCGATCTGCTGTTCCGGGGTACGGGCGACACCTTCGGCCTCGGCGATATCACCGCCCAGGTACCACACCCAATTGCCATCGGCGGCGGGGTGCGTGGTCACGGTGATGCGTGGCTTGGTGCCGCCACCCAGGCAATGGGCATAGAGCGGCTTCAGGCCGGGGCCCTTGGCGATGATCATGTGCAGCGGTCGGCGTTGCATGGCGGGTTGGCTCAGGCCCAGGGCGCTGAGCAAATCCGCGGTGCCGCCACCGGCGCTAAGCACGATACGCTGGGCGCGGATCTCGCGGCCATCGACCTTCAAGCCTGCCAGCGTGCCGTCTTCCATTAACGGCTCGATCTTCTCCCCGGCGAGCAAGCCGTCACCGGCCAGTTGCGCCAGGCGTTCGATCAGGCTCGGGACATCGATCACCAGTTCGGCCAGGCGGTAGACCTTGCCCTTGAAGCGGCGGTCTTGCAGGGCCGGTGGCAGGTCATCGCCCTTCACTTGATCCACGCGGCCGCGCACGGCCTTGCTCGCGAAGAAGCTGGTGAGGTTGCCGGCGATGGTGCCCGGCGACCACAAATAGTGGGCTTCGGACAGCAAGCGAACACCGGAAAGATCCAGCTCGCCGTTGCCCGCCAAGGCTTCGCGCCAGCGGCGGGGCATGTCGGCGATGGCTTCGGAGGCGCCGGTCAGGGCACCATGCAATGCGTATTTCGCACCGCCGTGGATGATCCCCTGGGACTTCACGCTTTGCCCGCCACCGAGGGTGGCGCTTTCCACCAGTATTGTGGAAAACCCCTGGCGGCGCAGGCGCGCATTGAGCCAGAGGCCGGCAACTCCGGCGCCGACAATCAGAACGTCGGTGGAAATAACGGATGGCATGCAGCGACCTCAGTGTTCAAGACAGGCTGCGCAGTATACAGGCTCATGAAGTGAATCTTCGCCCCAACGCTCCCTAATGACAGGCGCACCGTAGGAGCTGTCGAGTGAAACGAGGCTGCGAGTTTCAGCCTCAGTTGAGCCTCATGTGAACGCTCAGTGCCCGGCCGTTTTCGAGAACAACTGAATCACCACCACCCCAAGCACAATCAGGCCCATTCCCAGCATCGCCGGGATATCCAGTTTCTGCCCATAGATAAACAATGCAGCGATGCTAACCATGACAATGCCCATCCCGGCCCACACCGCATATGCCACGCCCACCGGTACGGTGCGCACCACCAGCGTGAGCATCCAGAAGGCCACGCCGTAGCCGACGATCACCAGCAATAGCGGGATCGGCGTGCTGAACCCCTTGATCGCTTTCATGGAAACGGTAGCGATCACTTCCGAGCAGATGGCAATGGCCAGGTAATAGTAGGCGGCGTTCATGGGTAAATCCTCGGTACAGGGTCGCTTGATTAGGTCGGCATTCTAGAGATTTACCAGATGCGGTAAAGTCATTACCTATCCGATTTAAAGATGGGTTGGGCCATGAGCGTGCAGTGGAATCTTGAGCAAATGCGCCTGTTTGTCAGTGTCGCCGAGCAGCGTTCGTTTTCGGCGGCGGCGCGAGACCAGCGCAGGGCGCAGTCGGCGGTCAGCAATGGGATTGCGCTGTTGGAGGCAGACCTGGGCGTGTGTCTGTTCGATCGCAGCAGTGGCCGCCAACCCCGATTGACCGAGGCCGGCACGGTATTGCTCGAAGAGGCGCGGGAGGTCTTGCGCCAGTGCGAGCGCCTGAATGGCCGCGCCTTGTCGTTGATGCGTGGGGAGGAAGCCTGCCTGCGCCTGGCCCAGGATGAAGCCATGCTCTATCAGCCGGTGCTTAATAGCCTGGAAAGATTGGCGGGAAAATTTCCGAATCTGGAGGTGCAGCTTTCCAGCAGTGCTCAAGGCGATGTCGCGCGCAAGCTGGTGGAGCGCAAGGCGGACTTGGGGATGTTGTTCTATCACGATCAAATCCCCGAAGCTCTGGAGCGTCGGGTGGTGGGCAGCGTTGAAATGGTCACCGTGTGCGGCGTCGGGCATCCCATGGCCAAGGAAGCGTTCGTCGATTGCCAGCGGCTGGCGCAGTATCGCCAACTGTTGATGTCCACGCAGACCAGCGTTTACCCCGGCAGCGAGGCCGCGAGCCCGCAAGTATGGCGCGCCGACAGTTTCTACGTGTTGGCGGAATGGCTGGTCCGCGGCCTGGGTTGGGCGTGGTTGCCGCGACATGTGGTGCAGTACCCAACCTACCAGAACCAGATGGTTGAACTGAACAGCGAGTGGACCCCGCCGGCGCTGGTGGTGGAACTGGTGTGGCGCCGCGATGAGCCCCTCGGCCCGGCCGCGCGTTTCTTCGCCGAACGTTTTGCCGAGTGCTTGCAGGCGATCGACTGAAAAAGCCGATAAACTCCGCCGCCATGAATAGAACTCTCTACAGCTGTCTGTTTTACCTGGCGCTGCCGTTGGTGGCTTTACGTCTGTGGCTGCGCTCACGCAAGGCGCCGGCTTATGCCAAGCGCGTGGGTGAGCGCTTTTCCTACGGCTTGCCGGTGATGCAGCCTGGCGGGATCTGGGTGCACGCCGTGTCAGTCGGCGAAAGCATCGCCGCCGCACCGATGATTCGTGGCCTGCTGGAGCGTTATCCACAGCTGCCGATCACCGTCACCTGCATGACGCCCACCGGTTCCGAGCGCATCCAGGCGTTGTTCGCCAACGAACCGCGCATCCAGCACTGCTACCTGCCGTACGATTTGCCCTGTGCAGCCCAGCGTTTTCTCGATCGCGTGCAGCCGAAACTGGCGGTGATCATTGAGACCGAGCTGTGGCCCAACCATATACACCAATGCGCCAAGCGCGGGATCCCCGTGGCATTGGCCAATGCGCGCTTGTCGGCCCGTTCGGCCAAGGGTTACGGACGTTTCGCCAAGCTGACGGCGCCGATGCTGGCGGAAATGAGCCTGTTCGCCGTCCAGACCGAAACCGAGGCCGAGCGTTTTCGCAGCCTGGGTGCACGGCCCGAGACGGTCGAGGTCACCGGCTCGATAAAGTTCGACCTGACCATCGACCCGCAACTGCTGGAGCGCGCCGCCGCCTTGCGTGAGCAATGGCACGCCAGCGAACGCCCGGTATGGATAGCCGCCAGCACCCACGAAGGCGAAGATGAAGTGGTGCTCGCCGCCCATCGCCAGTTGCTCGCCAGCTATCCCAATGCCTTGCTGATTCTGGTGCCGCGCCATCAAGAGCGCTTCAACCCGATGTTCGAGCTGTGCCAGCAGCAGGGTTTCGCCACGGTGCGTCGCTCCAGTGGCGAGGCGGTAACGGCGCAGACTTCCGTGTTGCTGGGCGACACCATGGGCGAGTTGCTGTTCCTGTATGCCTTGGCCGACAGCGCCTTTGTCGGCGGCAGCCTGGTCGCCACGGGCGGGCATAACCCGCTGGAGCCGGCGGCGCTGGCCAAACCGGTGATTTGCGGGCCCCACGTGTTCAACTTCCTGGAAATCAGCGCAATGATGCGCGACGCCGGCGCGTTGCAGGAAGTGGACGATGCCGAGGGGTTGGCGGTGGCGGTGCAGCGCTTGTTCGAGCTGCCGCAGGATGCGCAGAAGATGGGGCAGGCGGGGCTGGCGGTGATGCGCGCCAATCAGGGGGCGTTGAAGCGTTTGCTGGATGGGTTGGGCAGACTGCTTAACCCCTGACAACACAAAATCAAATGTGGGAGCTGGCTTGCCTGCGATACAGCCACCTCGGTACATCAGTCAAACCGAGGTGATGCAATCGCAGGCAAGCCAGCTCCCACATGGGCTATGTGTTGTCGTTAATAACCCGGGTTAGCCTTCAACTGCTCCGCAGCCGCCTTGGCCAGGTCCGGTGGCAGGAAGTCCTTGTCCGGGTTGTAGTCTGCCTTCAAATACCGCGCCAAATCCTGCAAGTCCCCGGGGTTCAATGTGCCCGCCGCCTGCTTCAACCGCAGGTTGTCGAGGATGTAGTCGTAGCGGCTGTTGTTGTAGTTGCGCACCGAGGTGTACAGCTGGCGCTGGGCGTCCAGCACATCGACGATGTTGCGCGTACCCACCTGGTAACCGATTTCCGTGGCTTCCACCGCGCTCTGGTTGGAGATGATCGACTGACGGCGCGCCTGCACCTGCTCCACATCGGTGTTCACCGCGCGGTGCAGGTTACGGGTGTTTTCCACCACTTGGCGACGCAGGCCTTCGCGCTGCTGCTCGGTCTGCCCCAGGCGGGAATAGGATTCGCGCACTTGCGAGCTGGTCAGGCCGCCGCTGTACAGCGGGATCCTCAACTGCAAGCCTACAGTGCGTTGCGACACGTCACCGTGATACGGCTGGCCGAAGGCGCTCGGGTTGCTGAAGCCCAGGGCGTCATTGTCACCTTTTTCATATTGCGCCACGGCATCCAGGGTCGGCGCGTGGCCGGCCTTGCGTTGCTTGAGGGTTTCTTCGGCGGCGGTGACCGCATAGTTGCTGGCCAGCAGGTTCAGGTTCTGGCGGCCGGCGGTTTCGACCCAGGCTTTGGCGTCGTTCGGCGACGGCGGCAGCACCGGCAGCGTGTGCACGATGCCCTGGATTGAGTTGTACTGGCGGTTGGTCAGGGTGATCAGCGCTTCGAAGGCGTCGTCCACCTGGCGCTGGGCCAGGATCCGGTTGGCGCGGGCGGTGTCGTAGCTGGCCTGGGATTGCAGCACGTCGGTCTTGTCCGACAGGCCAACGTCAAAGCGTTCATTGGACTGGTCCAGTTGGCGCTTGAATGCGGCTTCTTCGGCCTTGGTCGAGGCCAGGTTGTCCTGGGCACGGAGTACGGCAAAGTAGTTTTCGGCGCTTTGCAGGATCAGGTTCTGTTCGGTGGCCGAGAGTTGCAGTGCAGCCTGTTCATTGACTGCTTCGGCGGCTTGCAGCTGGAACCACCGATCAGCGCGGAACAGCGGCTGGCTCAAGGTCGCACGCCAGGAATGGGCGTCGCGGTTGACCGTGGCGGCGGGTTGGTCCAGCTGGGTGCGCACATTATTGATGTCGGCACCGGCCGACAGGTTCGGCAGCAAACCGGCGCGGGCCTGGGGCACCACTTCTTTCTGCGCGCCGTATTGGGCGCGGGCGGCGGCCAGGTCGGCGTTGTTGTCCACCGCTTCCTGGTAGACGCTGACCAGGTCGGTTTTGGTCGTCAGGGGCGCTTCAGCTGCCCAGACCAGTCCGTTGGTCGCACAAGACACGGCGAGAGCCAGTGAAAGTTTGCGCAGCATGAGGCGATCCCTAGAGTAAATATTACGGCGATAATTTGGAGCCCAAGGCTAAGGCGGCCCATTCCTGGCGTCAAGACCTTGAGCAGTCACCGAGTGTAGTGGCGCTATCACGGCACAACAATCCTGTAATTACGCCATTCATCACGATGAATGCACCGTCATTGGCAATTTGCCTGCTCCATGGTCTAGACTGGCCGCGTTCTTGTCGGGGTGCCTTGTTGGAAGGCTGAGATCGGTAAATACCGGATCCCGTTGAACCTGATCAGGTTAGCGCCTGCGTAGGGAACAAGATTTCTCGTCACCCGGCGAGTCCTCTTGTGCTTCGTCCGGGATGTTGTTCGACAATCGAACAGCCCGTGCGCCAAGCACAGCACTGTCACAGTGCGTCCATCCGTCACAGGTTCGCTCCGACAAAAATCCACCACCTGGATAGTTGGAGAGCCCGTGATGAGCATCGAATTAAAAAGCCAAAAATCAAAAAACACCGTGCACTTGAGCGAATCGGCCAAGGTTGACTCCGGTTCCGTGCAGCCGTTTACCCGCTCGCAAAAAATCTACGTCCAGGGCACCCGTCCGGATATCCGCGTGCCGATGCGTGAAGTCAGCCTTGATGTGACCCCCACCGACTTCGGCGGCGAAATCAACGCGCCCGTGGTGGTCTACGACACCTCAGGCCCCTACACCGACCCGAATGTGATCATCGACGTGCGCAAGGGCCTGGGCGATGTGCGTTCGCCGTGGATCGAATCCCGTGGCGACACCGAGCGTCTGTCGGGCTTGAGCTCGCACTTCGGCCAACAGCGCCTGAGCGATGCCGAACTGACCGCGCTGCGTTTCGCCCACGTGAAAAACCCGCGCCGCGCCAAGGCCGGGGCCAACGTCACCCAGATGCACTACGCCCGCAAAGGCATCATCACCGCCGAGATGGAATACGTTGCCATCCGCGAAAACATGAAGCTGGAAGAAGCCCGTGCCGCCGGCCTGCTGGATCAGCAACACGCCGGCCACAGCTTCGGCGCCAGCGTGCCGAAAATCATCACCCCGGAATTTGTGCGCGAAGAAATCGCCCGTGGCCGCGCGATCATCCCGGCCAACATCAACCACACCGAACTGGAACCGATGATCATCGGCCGTAACTTCCTGGTGAAGATCAACGGCAACATCGGCAACAGCGCCCTGGGTTCGTCCATCGAAGAAGAAGTGGCGAAACTGACGTGGGGCATTCGCTGGGGTTCGGACACGGTGATGGACCTGTCCACCGGCAAGCACATCCATGAAACCCGCGAGTGGATCATCCGCAACTCGCCGGTGCCGATCGGTACCGTGCCGATCTATCAGGCTCTGGAAAAAGTCGGCGGCGCCGCTGAAGACCTGACCTGGGAGCTGTTCCGCGACACCCTGATCGAACAGGCCGAGCAGGGCGTCGATTACTTCACCATCCACGCCGGCGTGTTGCTGCGCTACGTGCCGCTGACCGCCAAGCGCGTCACCGGCATCGTTTCTCGTGGCGGTTCGATCATGGCCAAGTGGTGCCTGGCGCACCACAAAGAGAACTTCACCTACACCCATTTCGACGAAATCTGCGAAATCATGAAGGCCTACGACGTCAGCTTCTCCCTGGGAGACGGCCTGCGGCCGGGTTCGATTGCCGACGCCAACGACGCCGCACAATTCGGTGAACTGGAAACCCTCGGCGAACTGACCAAGATCGCCTGGAAGCACGACGTGCAAACCATGATCGAAGGCCCGGGCCACGTGCCGATGCAGCTGATCAAGGAGAACATGGACAAGCAGCTGGAGTGCTGCGACGAGGCGCCGTTCTACACCCTCGGCCCGCTGACCACCGACATCGCGCCGGGTTATGACCACATCACCTCGGGCATCGGGGCGGCGATGATCGGCTGGTTCGGTTGCGCCATGCTCTGCTACGTCACGCCGAAGGAACACTTGGGCCTGCCGAACAAGGATGACGTAAAGACCGGGATCATCACCTACAAGATCGCAGCGCATGCGGCGGACTTGGCCAAGGGGCATCCGGGGGCGCAGATTCGTGACAACGCATTGAGCAAGGCGCGCTTCGAATTCCGCTGGGAGGACCAGTTCAACCTGGGCCTGGACCCGGACACGGCGCGTTCGTACCACGACGAAACCTTGCCGAAGGACTCGGCCAAGGTCGCGCATTTCTGCTCGATGTGCGGGCCGAAATTCTGCTCGATGAAAATCACCCAGGAAGTGCGTGAGTACGCGGCCAACCAGCGCATTGAAGCGGTGGATGTGGACGTGGCCAAGGGACTGGCAGAGCAGGCGGAGCGGTTCAAGCAGGAAGGTAGTCAGCTGTACAAAAAGGTCTGAACCCGATGATCGTTCCCACGCTCCGCGTGGGAATGCATCCCGTGACGCTGCGCGTCACAAAAGCGGACGCAGAGCGTCCAAAGCGGCATTCCCACGCAGAGCGTGGGAACGATCATGTCCCTCTGAGATAACACCCTTGAGCATTCAACCCAGCACCTATTCCCCAGACATCGCGGTGCCCGCCGACAAACGCGTCTTCGGCGCCCGCGATCTCTTCTCCTTGTGGTTTTCCCTGGGCATCGGCCTGATGGTCCTGCAAACCGGCGCGCTGTTGGCGCCGGGCCTGGGCCTGTCCGGCTCGTTGCTGGCGATCTTCCTCGGCACCCTGGTCGGCGTCCTGCTGCTGGCCGCCGTCGGCGTGATCGGCAGCGACACCGGCCTGTCCTCCATGGCTGCCCTCAAACTCAGCCTCGGCACCAAGGGCGCAAGCCTGCCGGCGCTGCTGAACCTGCTGCAACTGATCGGCTGGGGCTCGTTCGAAATCATCGTGATGCGCGACGCCGCCAGCCTGTTGGGCGCCCGCGCGTTCAGCGAAGGCAGCCTGCTGACCAGCCCATTGTTCTGGACCCTGGTATTCGGCGCCCTCGCGACCTTGCTCGCCGTCAGCGGTCCGCTGACTTTTGTGCGGCAGATCCTGCGCAAGTGGGGCATCTGGCTGTTGCTGGCCGCCTGCCTGTGGCTGACCTGGAACCTGTTCGCCAAAGCCGACCTGGCTGTACTCTGGGCTCAGGCCGGTGACGGTTCGATGCCATTCGCCGTGGGCTTCGATATCGCCATCGCCATGCCGCTGTCCTGGCTGCCACTGATTGCCGACTACTCACGCTTCGGCAAACGCGCGAAAAACGTGTTCGGCGGCACGGCGCTGGGTTTCTTTATCGGTAACTTCTGGCTGATGAGCCTGGGCGTGGCCTACACCCTGGCGTTTGCGCCGAGCGGTGAAGTGAATGCGTTACTGCTGGCATTGGCCGGGGCTGGCCTGGGGATTCCGCTGCTGCTGATCCTGCTGGATGAATCAGAAAACGCCTTCGCCGATATTCACTCGGCGGCGGTGTCCAGCGGGATTCTGTTGCGCTTGAAAGTCGAGCACCTAGCGTTGGCCATCGGCGTTATCTGCACGCTGATCGCCTGCTTCGCGCCGTTGGCGCAGTACCAGAACTTCCTGCTGCTGATCGGCTCGGTGTTCGCGCCGCTGTTTGGCGTGGTGCTGGTGGATCACTTCATCCTGCGCCGCCGTGGCCTTGGCGTCGCTGCCAACCTGCGCTGGCCGGCGCTGTTGGCCTGGCTCGGTGGCGTCAGTACTTATCACTTGCTGGCGAATCTGTACCCGGATGTCGGCGCGACCCTGCCGGCGCTGGTGCTGGCAGGGCTGTTGCACTTCATCCTGGGCCGGGCCTTCAGTGGCGTGCGGGCACCAGCTCAGGCTTGATCACGCCGGTCAGGCGCGCATAGGGGATGGTCATCTCGATCAGCCCCAATGCGTAGGGCGCGATGGTGGTCACGTTGTACTTGAGCACCACGCCATTGCTGGTCAGCGCCACATTCGGGGTTTTCTGGAACGGCCAGTTCTTCACGAACTCCGGGTCGCGGTCCATCTGCGAGTTGATCAGCCAGTTGTTGTGGGCGACTTTCGCGGTCTTCCAGAACGCATCTTCCTGGCCCGGCAACAGCATGTCGGTCAGGCTCAGCTCTTTGTGCAGCAGGCGTGAATAGTTGATGAAGCCGCGGCCCGGCTCGCCGTGGGCGGTGCCGGTGTCCAGATAGCTGGACACTTCGATGATCACCAGTCCGTCATGCTGCTCACGTACCTTGGCCTGCAAGTACATGCTGTTGCGGTCAGGGGACTCACGCAAGAACTTGTCGCGGTAGGCGTTCAGGGTTGCGGGCATGCTCTGGCCTGGCGAGGTGCGGGCCATCTGCAGCAGGCGCTGCTCGATGATCTGGTCCAGCTGCGGCTCGGACGGGAAGTGTACGGTGTCGATATTGACCAGCGGGCAATCCGGGCTGCTGCAGCCGGGTTTGATCTGCTCGGAGGCGTCGGCGGTGGTGTCCAGCGGCTTGAGATAGCTCGGTTGGAACAGGCTCTGGCAAGCACCCAGGGTCAAGGCGATACAGGCCACGGAGGCGATTTTTAAAAGCGACATGTGTGTCCTTCATAAATCGAGGAAAGGTGAAAATGTGGAGCTTCGACTCCCGACAAGGCAGTCAGTTCGCCACTAAGCTGATTAGAGTGAGTTTGACGCCCGCCGTCTATCCCGGCAACCGGAAAGGGGCTGCATCAAGGGGCTCGAGCGCGTTAGGATGGCGCGATGTCGAGGCCGCCTCGATACCGCAAGGCAATAAACGAGGGTTGATATGACGGACACAGCGAAATCGACGCCGAGCAAGGTCGAGATTGTTCAGCGCGACAATGCCTACAAGGGCTTCTACAAACTGGATCGGCTGAAGCTGCGGCACGAGAAGTTTGATGGTGGCATGAGTCGTGAGCTCAATCGCGAAGTCTTTGTTCGTCATGACGCCGTGTGTGTGCTGCCCTACGACCCGCAGCGCGATGAAGTGGTGCTGATCGAGCAGTTTCGCATAGGCGCCATGGGCCGTACCGACAACCCGTGGCTGATCGAAATGGTTGCCGGCCTGATCGACAAGGATGAGCAACCGGAGGAGGTTGCACACCGCGAAGCCGAAGAGGAAGCTGGCCTTACATTCTCCGCACTCTGGCCGATCACGAAGTACTTTCCGTCGCCGGGTGGCAGCACCGAATTTGTCCACTTGTTCCTGGGCCGTTGCGAAAGCGCCGGGGCCGGTGGCGTCCATGGACTGGAAGAGGAAGCTGAAGATATCCGCGTCACCGTCTGGGCCTTTGAAGACGCCCTGCAAGCGGTACGTGACGGTAAAATTTCCAACGCAGCGAGCATTATTGCCCTGCAATGGCTTGCGCTTAATCGCGCGGAAGTGAGGGGGTTATGGCAGTAAAGGCACGGGAGCGATATCGGGTTGACCTGATCGGGCTGCAAGCAGCCTGCGAGGCCAACTATGCACGGCTCATGCGGCTGCTACCGGATATGCGCCACACCCCCGAGGCGCGGCGTATTGCCGTGACCCACGGCGATCAGATGCTCGGCGTGCTGACCCTGGAAGTGATCGTGAACTGCCCGTACACCACCACCCTGCGGGTGCGCCAGGAGCACAGCCTGCCGTGGCTGCCGGTGCCGCAGCTGGAAGTGCAGGTGTACCACGACGCGCGCATGGCCGAAGTGATCAGCGCCGAACATGCACGACGCTTTCGCAGCATCTATCCTTACCCCAATGTGTTCATGCACCAGCCCGATGAGAAAGCACAGCTCAATGTGTTCCTCGGTGAATGGTTGAGCCACTGCCTGGCCCTGGGCCACGAGTTCGAAGTCGTTCGATAGATGTGAACTGCGTCCGCTTCACGGGTTTCCTCTTTGTGTCCTGCCCCAGCATAATCGCCTCAAATGTCCATTCCTGTGATCACGCCCTGGGAGAACGCCTTGCCGAGCGTATCCGCCTTGAACCCTGACGCTTCGGCGTTGCTGGTGCAGTTGTCCGATAGCCACCTGTTTGCCGAGGCGGAGGGCGGGCTGCTGGGCATGAAAACCCGCGAGAGCCTGCAACGGGTGATCGAGTTGGTGCTGGCGCAGCAGCCGCAGATTGATCTGGTGCTGGCCACCGGGGATTTGTCCCAGGACGGCACGCTGGAGTCCTACCAGGCGTTTCGTGACATGACCCGACAGATTGAAGCGCCGGCGCGCTGGATTCCGGGGAATCACGATGAGCCGCAGGTGATGCTGCAAGCGGCGATCAACAGTGCGTTGCTGGAGCCGGTGGTGGATGTGGGTAACTGGCGAATCACCCTGCTGGACTCGGCGGTGCCGGGCTCGGTGCCGGGGTATTTGCAGGACCAGCAACTGCAACTGTTGGCGCAATCGTTGAGTGAGGCGCCGACTCGGCATCATCTGGTGTGTTTTCACCATCATCCGGTGTCGATTGGGTGTGCTTGGATGGAGCCCATCGGTTTGCGTAATCCTGAGGCGCTGTTTGCGGTACTGGATCGGTTCCCGCAGGTGCGTGCGGTGCTTTGGGGGCATGTGCATCAGGAAATCGACCGCGAACGCAACGGCGTGCGTCTGCTGGCTTCGCCATCCACCTGCATCCAGTTCGCCCCCGGCAGCGAGGACTTCAAGGTGAGCGAGGAAGCGCCCGGTTATCGCTGGCTGCGCCTGCATGCCGACGGACGGTTGGAAACCGGCGTGGAGCGGGTGCAGGGCTTTGCGTTTCAGGTGGATTACGGTAGCAACGGCTACTGAGATTTCCCTGTAAACTGCGCCTCTTTGGCTGACCCACAGAGGACCCGGAATGTCCGCATCGATCTTGTATATCCACGGCTTCAACAGCGCTCCAGCCTCCAACAAGGCCAGCCAGTTGATCACCGTAATGGACAGCCTCGGTCTGGCCGACCAGTTGCGCGTGCCGGCACTGCATCACCACCCCCGCCAGGCGATCCCCCAGTTGGAGGCGGCTATCCGTGACCTCGGAAGGCCACTGCTGGTAGGCAGCTCCCTCGGCGGCTACTATGCAACCCATCTTGCCGAACGCCATGGCCTCAACGCCTTGCTGGTCAACCCGGCAGTCAGCCCTCATCGGATGTTCGACGGATACCTGGGCACCCAGAAGAATCTCTACACCGATGAGACCTGGGAATTGACCCATGATCACGTTGCAGCCCTGGCCGAGCTGGAAGTACCGGCGCCTCAGGACCCCCAGCGTTATCAGGTGTGGTTGCAGACCGGCGATGAAACACTGGATTATCGGCTCGCCCAGCAGTATTACCGGGCCTGTGCCTTGCGCATCCAGGCCGGTGGCGACCACGGTTACCAAGGCTTTGCCCAGCAGTTACCGGCGCTGTTGAGTTTTGCCGGCATTGGCGCAGATCAGTACCAATCCTTCGATTTCACCGCATTGTGAAACCGCAGGTTACTTTTTAATCGAACGACTCACGACGAGACCCCATGGCCACTCCCAGCGCTAGCTCTTATAACGCCGACGCCATCGAAGTCCTCTCGGGCCTCGACCCGGTGCGCAAACGCCCCGGCATGTACACCGACACCAGTCGGCCGAACCACCTTGCCCAGGAAGTCATCGACAACAGTGTCGACGAAGCCTTGGCCGGGCACGCCAAGTCGGTACAAGTCATCCTTCACGCCGACCATTCCCTGGAAGTGTCCGACGACGGTCGCGGCATGCCGGTGGACATTCACCCGGAAGAGGGGGTGTCGGGCGTCGAGCTGATCCTCACCAAGCTGCACGCCGGCGGCAAGTTCTCCAACAAGAACTACCAGTTCTCCGGTGGCTTGCACGGTGTGGGTATCTCCGTGGTCAACGCCCTGTCGAACCATGTGCGGGTCAAGGTCAAGCGGGACGGCAACGAGTACCAGATGACCTTCGCCGATGGCTACAAAGCCACCGACCTGGAAGTGATCGGCACCGTCGGCAAGCGCAACACCGGCACCAGCGTGTACTTCGCGCCGGACCCGAAATACTTCGATTCCCCCAAATTCTCCATCAGCCGCCTCAAGCACGTGCTCAAGGCCAAGGCTGTCCTGTGCCCGGGCCTGCTGGTCAGCTTTGAAGACAAAGGCACCGGCGAAAAGGTCGAGTGGCATTACGAAGACGGACTGCGCTCCTACCTGGAAGACTCCGTCAGCGAATTCGAACGCCTGCCCAACGAGCCGTTCTGCGGCAGCCTCGCCGGTAATAAAGAAGCGGTGGACTGGGCCTTGCTGTGGCTGCCGGAAGGCGGAGACAGCGTTCAGGAAAGCTACGTCAACCTGATCCCGACCGCCCAAGGCGGTACCCACGTCAACGGTTTGCGCCAGGGCTTGCTGGATGCCATGCGCGAATTCTGCGAATACCGCAGCCTGCTGCCCCGCGGCGTGAAGCTGGCACCGGAAGACGTCTGGGAGCGAATCGCGTTCGTCCTGTCGATGAAGATGCAGGAGCCGCAATTCTCCGGCCAGACCAAGGAACGCCTGTCGTCCCGTGAGGCTGCGGCGTTTGTTTCCGGTGTGGTCAAGGACGCTTTCAGCCTGTGGCTCAACGAACACCCTGAATTGGGCCTGGCCCTGGCAGAGCTGGCGATCAACAACGCCGGCCGCCGCTTGAAGGCCAGCAAGAAAGTCGAACGCAAGCGCATCACCCAGGGCCCGGCACTGCCGGGCAAGCTGGCGGACTGCGCCGGGCAAGACCCGATGCGTTCTGAACTGTTCCTGGTGGAAGGTGATTCCGCCGGTGGCTCCGCCAAGCAAGCGCGGGACAAGGAATTCCAGGCGATCCTGCCCCTGCGCGGCAAGATCCTCAACACCTGGGAAGTCGACGGCAGCGAAGTGCTGGCCAGCCAGGAAGTGCACAACATCGCCGTGGCCATCGGTGTCGACCCGGGTGCGGCAGACATGAGCCAGTTGCGCTACGGCAAAATCTGCATCCTCGCCGACGCCGACTCGGACGGTTTGCACATTGCGACCTTGCTCTGTGCGCTGTTCGTCCAGCACTTCCGCCCGTTGGTGGATGCCGGTCACGTCTATGTCGCCATGCCGCCGCTGTACCGTATTGACCTGGGCAAAGAGATTTTCTACGCCCTGGACGAAGCCGAGCGCGATGGCATCCTCGATCGCCTGGTGGCCGAGAAGAAACGCGGCAAGCCTCAGGTCACCCGATTCAAAGGCCTGGGTGAGATGAACCCGCCGCAATTGCGGGAAACCACCATGGACCCGAACACCCGGCGCCTGGTGCAATTGACCCTGGAAGATTTCGCCGCTACCTCGGAAATGATGGACATGTTGCTGGCGAAGAAACGCGCGCCGGATCGCAAGAACTGGCTGGAGTCCAAGGGCAACCTGGCCGAGGTTCTGGGCTGATGCGCAGCGGTTTCGCCCTGGCGATACTGTTGTTGAGCGGGTTGGCGGCCACCTCGGTGGCCGCAGCGCCTGCGGCTGAGCTGAAGCTGTTGTCGGAACACCCGGTGGAAGGCATGCGCGGCGGTAACCTGTCGGGCCTGGCTGTATGCGGTAAGGCGTTGTGGACGGTATCCGACCGCGACGACGACCAGATCTACCGGCTCGATATCAGTGCCGATACCTGGCAGGCCGAAACGGTGAAGATCAATGTGCCGCCGGTGCCGGAATCCGGCTTGCCCTTTGGCTTGCGCTCACGCACCAAGGCGGCGTCGTTGATTCGCGGTGGCGACCTGGATTTTGAAGGTATCAGCTGCGATGCGGCGGGCAACCGTTACATCGTCAGCGAAGCCCACGCGGCGGTGCTGCAAGTGCCGGTGACCGGTGAGCCTGAGTGGCTGAAGATCGCCCCGGGCATGGTGCGAGAGGCTCGGGCCAGTGGCATGTTGCTGCACTTCAATGCGTTGTTCGAAGGCTTGGCGGTGAATCCTGAAGGCAATCAAATCTGGCTTGCGGCCGAACGTGAGCGGCGCGGGCTGATTTCCATCAAGCGCCCGCAAACCCTCTGGGATTGCGACGGCCCTTGTGTATTGCTGAGTGAGGCCGGCCAGGAAATGCAGCCGGCTCAATTCCCGGGGGCCAAGGCGGTGTCCAAGGACTTTGCCGACCTGGCACTGTTCAATGGCAAGCTGTTTACCCTGGAGCGCAATGCGTTTCAGGTGTGTCGCCGGGACGCGGTCACGGCCAAGGTGGAGTTGTGCTGGTCGTTTGCTGATGAAGCGCTGACGCCGAATCGGCGTTACGCCCAGGCGTATGGCTTGGCTGAAGCCCTGGTGGTAGACGCAGACGGTGCCTGGATCGGCATCGACAATAATTTCAAGCCGCGCGCCGATGGTGAAAAACGGCCGATGGTCTATCGTTTCGCCGCCCCTGCCGGTGGCTGGAGCGCCAAGCCATGAGCGCCCAGCCACCCGGCAAGCGCGCCGGACGGGTGTTGATGTTCGTGGCCTGGGGCGCCGGCCTGTTTTTGGCCACACGATTTTTTGGGCAGTGGGAAGCACGTCAGGAAAATCCCAATGCCGTAGTCACCTCGGAGCAACACGAGGGTTACATCGAAGTAAAACTGCTGGGCAACGGCCAAGGGCATTTCGTCGCCACTGGCCAGATCAACGGTCAGCCGGTGCAGTTCATGCTCGACACCGGGGCGACCGACGTGGCGGTTCCGGCCGAAGTGGCCGACCGTCTCGGGCTTAAACGCGGCATGCCGGTTGGCGTGAGTACGGCCAACGGGCGAACCCAAGGCTTCCGGACCGAGCTGGGCCGTCTGCAACTGGGCGATATCGTCCTTCAGGACGTGCGCGCCATAGTGGTACCGGGATTGGGCGACGAACAGGTATTGCTGGGCATGAGTGCTTTGAAACAACTTGAATTTACCCAGCGCAGCGGCACCTTGCTGCTGCGCCAGACCAAACAATGATGAGGCCCGCATGAGTGACATCCTTGCAGACAGCTTAGACGGCGTTGAACGCCGGTCGCTGGCTGACTTCACCGAAAATGCCTACCTCAACTACTCCATGTACGTGATCATGGACCGTGCCTTGCCGCATATCGGCGACGGCCTGAAGCCCGTACAGCGGCGCATTATCTATGCGATGAGTGAGTTGGGCCTGGACGCTGACTCCAAGCACAAGAAGTCGGCGCGTACCGTCGGTGACGTGCTCGGTAAATTCCACCCCCATGGCGACTCGGCGTGCTACGAAGCCATGGTGCTGATGGCCCAGCCGTTCAGCTATCGCTACACGCTGGTGGATGGCCAGGGTAACTGGGGGGCGCCGGATGATCCCAAGTCCTTTGCCGCCATGCGTTATACCGAGGCGCGCTTGTCGCGGTATTCGGAAGTGCTGCTCAGCGAACTGGGCCAGGGCACGGCCAACTGGGGCCCGAACTTTGACGGCACCCTCGACGAGCCGTTGGTGTTGCCGGCACGTTTGCCGAATATCCTGCTCAATGGCACCACCGGCATCGCCGTGGGCATGGCCACTGACGTACCGCCCCACAACCTGCGGGAAGTGGCCAGCGCGTGCGTGCGCTTGCTGGATGAGCCGAAGGCTACGGTCGAGCAGTTGTGCGAGCACATTCAGGGCCCGGACTATCCGACCGAAGCGGAAATCATCACGCCTCGCGCCGATCTGCTGAAAATCTACCAGACCGGTAAAGGCTCGGTGCGCATGCGCGCCGTGTACCACATCGAAGACGGCGACATCATCGTCACCGCGCTGCCGCACCAGGTGTCCGGCGCCAAGGTGCTGGAGCAGATTGCCGCGTTGATGCAGGCCAAGCCGTCGAAGCTGCCGCAAGTCGCCGACTTGCGTGACGAGTCCGACCACGAGAACCCGTGCCGCATCGTGATCATCCCGACCAACAGCCGGGTCGACCACGAAGTGCTGATGCAGCATCTGTTCGCCAGCACCGAGCTGGAGTCCAGCTACCGGGTCAACATCAACATCATTGGCCTGGACGGCAAGCCGCAGCTGAAGAACCTGCGGGCATTGCTGGTGGAGTGGCTGGAGTTCCGGGTACAGACCGTGCGTCGCCGCCTGCAATTCCGCCTGGACAAGGTCGAGCGCCGCCTGCACCTGTTGGACGGTTTGTTGATCGCCTACCTCAACCTGGATGAAGTGATCCACATCATCCGTACCGCCGAGCACCCGAAGGCCGAGCTGATCGCGCGCTTCGAGCTCAGCGAAATCCAGGCTGACTACATCCTCGACACCCGTCTGCGTCAGTTGGCGCGTCTGGAAGAGATGAAGCTGCGGGACGAGCAGGACGCGCTGCTCAAAGAGCAAGCCAAGCTCCAGGCCCTGCTGGGCAGCGAAGCCAAGCTGAAGAAGCTGGTGCGCACGGAGCTGATCAAAGATGCCGAAACCTATGGCGATGATCGCCGTTCGCCGATTGTCGAGCGTGCCGAAGCCAAGGCCCTGACCGAAACCGAGCTGCTGCCCAACGAGAAAATTACCGTCGTTCTGTCGGAAAAGGGTTGGGTTCGCTCGGCCAAGGGGCATGATATTGACGCCACCGGCCTGTCGTACAAGGCTGGTGACGGTTTCAAAACCGCTGCGGCGGGGCGTTCCAACCAGTTTGCGGTGTTTATCGACTCCACCGGTCGCAGTTATTCAGTGCCGGCGCATACGTTGCCGTCGGCGCGGGGGCAGGGCGAGCCGTTGACCGGGCGCCTGACACCGCCACCGGGTGCGAATTTTGAATGCGTGCTGCTGCCGGACGATGATTCGCTGTACGTCATCGCCTCCGATGCGGGCTACGGGTTCGTGGTCAAGGGTGAAGACCTGCAGGCCAAGAACAAGGCGGGCAAGGCGTTGTTGAGCCTGCCGAACAACGCCAAGGTGATCCTGCCGCGTCCGGTGGAAGACCGTGAAGGCAATTGGCTGGCATCGGTGACCACCGAAGGGCGCCTGCTGGTGTTCAAGATCAGCGATTTGCCGCAGTTGGGCAAAGGCAAGGGCAACAAGATCATTGGTATCCCCGGGGAGCGGGTGGCCAGTCGCGAAGAGTACGTGACCGACATCGCCGTGATCCCGGAAGGCTCGACCCTAGTGTTGCAGGCCGGCAAGCGCACGTTGTCACTGCGCCCTGACGACCTTGAGCACTACAAGGGTGAGCGGGGGCGTCGCGGCAATAAACTGCCGCGCGGCTTCCAGCGGGTGGACGCTTTACTGGTGGAAACGCCGGTTTAACGCGATATAGAGCGCCCGATCTACGATTTAACCCGTAGATCGACGCTTTCGCGCTGGAGTCATGGCGCATATTCACGGATGATATGGCCTTTCCAGCGCCGGCGTGGCTGAGCGCGTTTAGGTTATTTTTGAGTATTACATTGTGGTTCGCCTTGTGGCAGCCACCTGGATGGGATGATGACTGCTCCGCGCCTTCCTTTATTTTTGTTGCTCGCTGGCGTTTTGGGCCTGGCGGGTTGCAGCACACATCAACCTGTGTCGCTGTATCAGCTGGACAGTGGAAGTCCGGCTCAGCCTGCACAAAGTGCCGGCATGGCAGTATTGCTTGGCCCGGTTGTGGTGGCCGACTACCTGCAACGTGAAACCCTGCTGCAACGTCAGAACGACGGCAGCCTGCAAGGTTCCACCGATGGTCGCTGGGCCGGTAGCCTGTCGTCCGACATCAATCAGTTGATGTTGCGCCAGGTGGCGGGCCATCTGGACAGCCAACGTGTGGTATTGGCCCCGGCGCCGTTGGGTTTTGCCCCGGACGTACAGGTGCTGCTGACCATTACGCGGCTGGACTCGGGCGTTTCGCAACCCGCGATCCTCGACGCGCAGTGGCGCTTGATCGACCGCCGTGGCCAAGTGCGGGATAACCGCATCGTGCACCTGCAGGAAGAACACGCCGGCAGCACCGCGTCCCAGGTCCAGGCCCAGGGTGTGTTGTTGCAACGTTTGGCTGAGCAGCTGTCCGTCGCTCTCAAGCCACTGGCCAATCAGCCGGCGGTTGCAGAGGCACCACGCAAACAGGCCCCGGCGCAGCCCAAGGCTGCGGCACCGGAAAAGCCGAAGATGCCGATGGCCGTGCCAATTCGTACGGATATGGAAGTGTTCAGGTTCTGACCTGAATACAGACCAACAAAAAGGCCCGCTGATGAGCGTAATGCTGTTCACTTAAGCGGAGCAGCCTTACGGTCTACTGGAAATCGGGTTTTTGAGATCTTCACCGTCCTTGGCCTCGAAGGCCTTGGACGGTGATCCAGAAACAATCCTCCGATACCTGCCCTTAACTCTGCCAATCGTCTCCCTGTCGCTGAAATCGGGTTGGCCGCAGCCATCACAATCAATTGCACCGCGATGTACTGACAAGCCGGTTTGAAACGGATGTCCGAGGGCGCTCGGCCAAACGCCACCGCTGCCTGACTGGCTTCCCGACGAATTACGTTGTAAGCCAGCAAAAGTCCCCACACCTCCTGATAAATCAGCTCGACTTTTTTGCTGCGCAAGGTCATAGCGTTCTGTTGCATCGAACTCTTGATGTCCCTGAAGCCCAGCTCGATCTCCCAGCGTTCCTGATAAAGCTTGGCAACGGCCTTGGTGTTGTAGGTCTCGGCCGGCAAGGACGTCATGACGGTCTTCACTTTGCCTTGCATTTCATAGCTGACTTCACGTACCTCCCAGTGCGATGGAAGGACCGGATTTCGCTTTCTGGCCTGCGGTGAGACTTTCATGCGCACCAAACGGTCATGCATGCTGTAACGGGCCACTTCCTCACAGACCAGTCCTTTTTTTGCCGGGATCAACCAATGACGGTGGGTGCCCGAACGGCTCAAACTCGACAGTAGCTCGGCGCCCCAGAACCCTTTGTCGAACAGCGTCACTGAGTGGTCGGGAATCTGCTGCAAAAACTCGTCGGCCAAGCGCATTTCACTGCGTCGGTAAGGGCTCAATTGAGCATCCAGGATCACATGCGAACGCACATTCATCAGCGCCACCAGGCGCAGCATGGGAAACGGTGTCTGGCGCTCACTCGGGGTGTTTCCCGATCCAAAGTGATCTCGCAGCTCGGGCGTATCCGGAGTGCGTAAAAGTGCACCGTCCACCGCGAATACCTGCAGGTCGTGCCAGGCATCATCGTCGTAGCGCTCCGCCCCCCATTGAGTACCGGTCTTGCGAAACAGCCACTCAACAGGATCGGCACCGAGCCGCTTTCGCGCCTCGGTCACACCGCTGCGGGCCAACAAGTGGTCAGAAGCCAGGCCTTGGGCGCAGATGTTCAAACGTCTGGCCACTTCGTGAACCGGCTCATCTCGAAATAGCGCCATCCCCAGTACCAACCAAAGCACTTGATCAGCGGGCAGGCGACGCCGGCGAATGGTGGCCTGACTGGAAAGATCCAGCGCAGACGCTACCCACTCAATGGGAATATTTTGGGTAAAGGTGCTCAGGTCGCAGAAGTTGAAAAGGTCGCCGAGGTCAAGCAGGTCCTGTTGAACAGACATAAAAAATCCGATGCCAGAGGTCTGGTATCGGATTTTCTAGGAAGCCCGGCGTGGGCTCAAATGCTTAAGTGAACAGCATTACGCTGATGAGCGGGCCTTTTTGTTTATGCGGGATCTGAGTCGTTCGCAGATCAAGTGTGGGAGCGGGCTTGCTCGCGAAAGCGGAGTGTCAGTCACCAAATGTGTTTCTGATACACCGCTTTCGCGAGCAAGCCCGCTCCCACAGGGGTTCAGCGTTGTTCTTTAGTTCTTCGCCCGCGTCTCATGCATCCGCGCCAGCTGGCGCTCAAGCATCGACGGGTAAGGCTCCATCAACCGCTCCACACAGCACGCACCTTCAGGGCTGGCAATCGGACGGATCCGCGCACGCTGGCGAATCAGCACGTCGTCACTGATTTTGCGTTCCACCAGCAGCAGGTTGCGGCTGTGTTGCGACAAGGCCAGGGCGTCCTGGGCTATCTCGGTCAGCAGCAGATCAATCTGGCTCATGCCATACAGATCGTCGCCTACCGTAAGGCCCAATTGCAGCTGCAAGGTGATGCCGCTGTCGGCCACTTCGATCTGCAGCGCATGGCCCAGGGCCCGCAGCAGCTCACCGCAGCAGATGGCGTTGGTCAGGTAGTCTTCGCCGCTGTCTTCGCTGTGGAACAGCATCAGCGTGCTGCCATCGTTCAGCGTGTGCAGCTCGCTCTGATACAGCGAGGCCGCCTGGTCGAGGCAATCACGATAGCGCTCCAGCAACTCGGTCAGGCGTGCCCGCGGCAAGCGGCGCAGCTGGTCCTGTGCACCCAACTGCACGGCCAATACGGCGCTGTGCTGGGGCTGGGTGCTGCGCACAGGAGCCGGCTGCGGCACGGTGGTCGTTGGGGCTGAGTTGTCGCGAAGATCGGCGAATGGGTCTTCTTCGTCCAGTTCGTCTTCTTCGGCCTTGATCACATGACGGGCTGCCGGCTTGAGACCCGCCACCGGTGCGGACTCGTCGAAGCTCGGGTCGCGCAGGTTGCGCACTTCAAACTCGGGCTCATCGTCTTCGTACTCGGTGTCGTCGAACTCGGGCTCGGGTTCAACCTCGGGCACCACGGGCTCCGGCGCGAAGCTGGTGTGCAGCTGGCGGGCGAGGTCGCCGATTTCGTCCTGGCGGTCGGTGGCCGGGGTATGTTCGTCGATGTCCCGCAGCCAGATGCGCAGTTGCATCAGTGGCGTGGAGATATGCCGGCCCAGGCGCAGGCTCAAGGCCAGGGACAGTGCCAGCAGGATCGCACTCAAGATACCCATGCTTTGCAGGCTGATGGTCATCGGCTGCTGGAACTGTTGCATGTCCAGGCTGATGCGCAGTTGGCCGGCCTTCACGTCCTGAAACGTGATATTGCTCTGGTACAGACCCTCGGCTTCACCCAGCAGGCCGTTTTTCGGGCGTTGCCCGGCTTCGGCCATGATCCGGTTGTCCACGCTATAGATAGCGGCGTGGGCCACCAGCGGGTTCTTGGTCAGGTTGTTGAGCAGCACGTTGAGGCTGAGGATGTCGTTGGACACCAACAACTCAGTCGCCGAGGTGGCGGTCTGGGTGGTCAGGCTCTCGCCCAGGGCGTCGGCTTGCTCGTGCATGGCCTGCTTGAACTGCAAACCCATCACGCAGGCGTAGATGACCAGGGCCAGGGCGACCAGGATCACGTTATGGCTGGCAATGCGTAATGCGATCGGTACACGGCGGTGGCGCAGTGCCCGGAAGATCAGCAGGAAGAAGTTATCGGTTTTTACTGGCGTGGGCCGGTTCACTTAAGCTCGGCTCTTTAGTCCGTGAAGTTGACGCGCAGTATAGCGACAGGCCCAAGACCGGCAAAGCGCTGGCTGTGCCCGATGGTCACTGAAAGTGGGTAGAATGCGGTTTTTTTCCAGCTCGGGGGTGCGCTTTGCGCGAAATTGTCCTGATTAACATCACAGGTGAAGACCGTCCGGGTCTCACCGCAGCCATTACCGGTGTTCTGGCCCAGGGTGGTGTGAACATTCTCGACATCGGCCAGGCGGTGATTCACGACACGCTGTCGTTCGGCATCCTGGTGGAAATTCCCAGCACCGAGCAAGCCTCGTCCGTGCTCAAGGACATCCTGTTTACGGCGTATAAGCTCGATCAACAGGTGCGTTTCACCCCGGTGTCCGAAGAGGATTACCAGAGCTGGGTGGCCGGCCAGGGCAAGAAACGCCATATCGTGACGCTGTTGACCCGCAAGGTGACGGCCGAGCAATTGCAGCGCGTCAGTTCGATCACGGCTCAGTACGGTTTGAATATCGACCATATTGACCGTCTGTCGGGTCGCATGCCATTGGACACGCCAGCGGACAAGGGCAAGGGCTGCATCGAGTTCTCCGTACGCGGTGAGCCGGCAGATCCTCAGGCCCTGCGTGCCGAATTCCTGAGTGTTGCACAGGAACTGAACGTCGATATCGCCTTCCAGGAAGACTCGCTGTTCCGCCGCAATCGCCGGCTGGCGGTGTTCGACATGGACTCGACGCTGATCGAAGCCGAAGTCATCGACGAATTGGCCAAGGCTGCGGGTGTGGGCGAGCAAGTCTCGGAAATCACCGAGCGCGCCATGGCCGGTGAGCTGGATTTCCGTGCCAGCTTCAAGGAGCGCCTGGCGCTGCTCAAGGGCCTGGATGTGAGCGTGCTGGACTCCATCGGTGCGTCCCTGCGCCTGACCGAAGGCGCCGAAACCCTGTTCGCCGAACTCAAACGCCTGGGCTACAAGACTGCGATCCTGTCAGGCGGCTTCACCTACTTTGCCAAGCAATTGCAGGCCAAGCTGGGCATCGACTATGTGTTCGCCAACGAGCTGGAAGTGGTGGACGGCAAGGTGACGGGCGTGGCGGTAGAGCCGATTGTCGACGCACAGCGTAAGGCTGATCTGCTGCGGGAATTGGCACACAAGGAAGGGTTGCGCCTGGAGCAGACCATTGCGGTCGGCGACGGGGCGAATGACTTGCCGATGCTGGCGATTGCCGGGTTGGGTGTGGCGTTTCGCGCCAAGCCGCTGGTCAAGCAATCGGCCAAGCAGGCGATTTCGACCCTGGGGCTGGATGGGGTGTTGTACCTGTTGGGCTTCCGCGACCGCGACGGTCAGCTGTAAACGACACAAAGCTTAAGGTCTGAACCGGATCAATGTGGGAGTCGGGCTTGCCCGCGATGCAGGCGCCTCGTTCTTTCAGAGGGGCCGCGCCGATGCTATCGCAGGCAAGCCAGCTCCCACATTTTGATCTTCAATCGCCTTGAATCAGGCTTTCGGCAAACCCATGCCCTGGCCCATCTGCACCGGCGTTCCCGCCTGCAGTTCTTCCGACCAGTTCACCTGGTTCGGCCCAAACAGCACGATCGCCGTCGAACCCAGCTTGAAGCGTCCCAGCTCCGCGCCTTTTTCCAGGTGGATCGGCCCGCGGGCAGCCTCGTCGTAACGGAAGGTTTTCAGCTCGCGCTTCGGCGGCGTAACCAAGCCGGCCCATACCGTCTCGATCGACGCTACGATCATCGCGCCCACCAGCACCACGGCCATCGGGCCGCGTTCGGTGTCGAAAATGCAGGCAACACGCTCGTTACGTGCAAACAGCTCCGGCACGTTTTCGGCGGTGGTCTGGTTTACCGAGAAGATGCGGCCGGGGATGTAGACCATCTCCCGCAGGGTACCGGCCAGTGGCATGTGCACCCGGTGGTAGTCCTTCGGCGACAGGTAGACCGTGGCGAAATCACCGCCCATGAACGGCGCAGCCACGGCCGAATCGCCACCGAGCAATTCCAGCACACTGAAACTGTGGCCCTTGGCTTGGAACACCCGGCCATGTTCAATCGGGCCCAACTGGCTGACAGCACCGTCGGCCGGGCTCAGCACCGCGCCTGGCGTTTGATCCAGCGGGCGGGCACCGTCTTTCAGGGCGCGGGTGAAGAAGGCGTTGAAGTGCTCGTAAGCGGTCACGTCTTCAACCAGGGCCTGGGACATGTCCACTTGATAGCGCTTGGCGAACCAGGTGGTGAACGCATTCTTGAACCAGCGCACGCGGCATTCGGCAATGCAGCCGGCCAGACGCGACAGCAGGTGGTGGGGCAGCAAGTACTGGCTGAGGATGAACAACTGCTTTTTCATTAACTGTCCTTAAACCTTAAATCTCAACGGGGGTGTCGGGGTGGTTGCCCCATTCGCCCCAGGAACCGGCATAACCTTTGACTCGCGGATAACCGAGCGCCTTGGCCACCAGGTAGGTGAAGCCAGAACGGTGGTGAGTCTGGCAGTGGGTGATGATTTCTTTGTCGCGGGTCAGCCCGAGGTCTTCGAGGATCTGCGGCATGTCGCGGCGGATGCGCAGCTGGCGCGCCTTGTCCATGCCGGCGGTCCATTCGAAGTTCACCGCGCCCGGGATGTGTCCGCCCTTGGCCGCGAGGACTTTCTCCCCGGAGTATTCCAGCGGGCCGCGGGCATCCCAGATGCCCAGGTCGGCAGCGCCGAGGCGGCTTTGCAGGTACTCGCGGGTGGCGGTGGGTTCTTCATGCAACGTCAGGCTGACCGGGCCGCCGGCGCTGGCCGGTACCTCGGTGGACAGCGGGTATTTTTCATCCAGCCACGCCAGCAGGCCGCCGTCGAGGTAGTGGTATTTCTTGTGGCCGATGACGTCGAGCATCCAGATGAATCGCCCGGCCCAGCCACCGCCTTCGTCGTCGTACACCACGTAGGTGGCATCCGGGGTGTGGCCCAGTTCACCGAACAGTTTTTCAAGATCAGCCTTGCCTGGCAGCAGGCCCGGCGCCGGTGGCTGGCCCAGTTGGGTGCGCTTGGGGTCGACAAAGCGTGCGCCGGGGATATGCCCTTCGGCGTAACGCGCGGCGCTGGTGAGGTCCACCAGGATCAGGTGTTCGGCATCAAGGCGACCGAGCAGGTCACTGGGCTCGATGACCAGCGGCAAGCCAGAGAAGTCAGGCATGTGAGGTCTCCTGGGCATAAAAGTTGGGCGCTAAAGGAGGGCGATTGTAGCGCAAGCTTCAGGCGCTGCGGTTGGTAAAGCTGTGCAGGGCCTTTTCGATGCATTGGGCGGTTTTGCCGAAGGCTTGCACGGTGGTTTCCGAGAACGGCCCGCCACCCTGGTCGGCCACCATCAGCATCACCACCCGGCCATTGCAGCTCAGGGAGCGCAGCAGCAGGTGTTCGCCTTTGAACAGGCGGCGCAGTTCCGGCGGCAAGAGTGCCGAGAACTGGGCGTGATTTTCAGGGTTGAGGCGCACCTGGGCGGACTTGGCCAGCAGGCGTTGCAGCAGGGTGCTGTGTGTCGTGTCGAGGCTCAGGTGGTCGGCGTCCTTGGGCAGGCCGTGGACTTGATGCACGCGCAAGGTGCTCAGGGTTTTGTCCGCCATCAGCAGCATCACCCGTTGCATGCCGCAGGCCACCAGGGCCTCCTTGGCGCAGGTGGTCAGGTGCATGGCGTTGGCAAAGCGGCTCGGCTCCACCAGCAATTCGGTGCAGCGCTTGCGCCAGATCGCCAGGGATTCGGCGGTGGGCGGCGGTGCCGGCAGCAAGCCGTGGTGAACACGCTGCACATCCCAGGGCCAGATCAGCGACAGCGCCGGGTGCCAAAGATCGCGCATCAGGGTAGTGCGGGCGCTGATCGCTGCGTGTTGGTGAGACTGCTGCTGCACTTCGGCCAACGGTTGCTGTAGATAAAGCGCAGTGAGGTATTGCCAGCGTTGGGTGTGCGGGCAGGTCCACGACTCCTGTGCCGCCAACGCCAGGCCGTTGGCCAACAGCACGGTGTTGGCCGGCTGGTTCAGCCAGCGGCGCAGGTTCGGGTCGGCATCCAGCAACTGCTGTTGGCGCAACGGCTCGTCTTCGCGGGCAATGCGCAGCGCCTTGGCCAGCAACCGCTGTTCCGTCAGCAGCAACGTATAACCCTGGGACACCCAGATCGGCAGGCGCCAGGCTTCGGTCAACCCCAGGCACAGGTCCAGCAGGCGCACGCCGAACAGTTCCTGTTCGACTATGCGGGCCGATTCACCCTTGTGGATCACCCGCAGTTCCCATGCTTCCAGCAGTTTGGGATAGGCAATCGCCATCGGCCACAGCGGCGAAAGGAACAGCAGGCTGCCCCAATGAATGTCTTGCCACAGGCGCGCCAGGCGGCTGGCGAACAGGCCGCTGGCTTGTTGCGAGGCGTGCTGGCTGATCATCTGCAATTGGCGCAGGGCCACGGGGATTTCATTCAGCGGCACGGAAGGCAGGCGCCGCAGCAGTTCTTCGGTGCGCTTGAGGCCGAGGCGATTGATCGCCACTTCGAGGTTTTCTGCGGGCTCCGCGAGGCTGCCGTGGGCCTGGTTGTTGGCCTCGCGCATCACGCTGAGCACCAGCGCGGGGCTGTTCTGCATCAACTCTGCAATATCGCGCAACGAACTGCGGTTGTCGCCGATGGCCTTGCAGACCCGGTCGTGACTCGCCTGTGGAACAGGCAAGAGCACATCGTCCAGACGCTTTATCCAAGCGGCCAGGGTCGTGGGTTTTTGAGTTGGGACTGTCGTTTCATTTGCCATGATTGGGGCGCGATCATCACTTACGGTCAACACGCCCGGGACGGGCCGAACTGGTTTTTCGCCATAACGGGCTATAGTCTGGCGCAGATTTGCCGATAAGTAGAACAAGAGTTTTCAACTCTGGCGAATATGACCCTGAACCCGACGGCGCAAGTACTCATCCCCTATGGCTAAAATTATCGGCATCATCGTCGTCATCGCGAGCGTGCTCGGCGGATACGTCCTTTCCCACGGCAAGATTGCGGCGCTGATCCAGCCCTTCGAAGTGCTGATTATCGGTGGTGCGGCGTTCGGCGCATTCCTGCAGGCCAACCCTGGCTACATGACCATGCACGTGATCAAGAAGTCGCTGGGCATGTTCAGCTCGCGCTTCTCCCACACCTTCTACCTGGAAGTGCTGGGGCTGATCTACGAGATCCTCAACAAGAGCCGCCGCGAAGGCATGATGGCCATTGAAGGTGACATCGAGGACGCCGCGGCGAGCCCGATTTTTGCCAAGTACCCGGCAGTGCTCAAAGACGAGCGCATGACCGCCTACATCTGCGATTACCTGCGCATCATGTCGTCCGGCAACATGGCGCCACATGAGCTGGAAGGCCTGTTCGACATGGAACTGTTCAGCCTCAAGGAAGAGCTGGAGCACCCATCCCACGCCGTGACCGGCATCGCCGACGGCATGCCCGGTTTCGGTATTGTTGCTGCGGTGCTCGGGATCGTGGTCACCATGGCCTCCCTCGGTGAAGGCGACCAGAAAGCCATCGGCATGCACGTAGGTGCGGCACTTGTGGGTACCTTCTTCGGTATTCTCGCGGCCTACGGCTTCTTCGGCCCGCTGGCCACGTCCCTGGCCCACGATGCCAAGGAAGAAGTGAATCTGTACGAAGCCATCAAGGCGTGCCTGGTGGCATCGGCTTCCGGCATGCCGCCATCGCTGGCGGTAGAGTTCGGGCGCAAGGTGCTGTATCCGAAGCACCGTCCAAGCTTCGCTGAGCTCGAACAAGCGGTTCGCGGTCGCTAAGCCATGGAAAACAACCAGCCGATCATCATCAAGCGCGTCAAGCGCTTCGCTGCGGGGCACCATGGCGGCGCCTGGAAAATTGCCTTCGCCGACTTTGCGACGGCGATGATGGCGTTCTTCCTGGTGCTGTGGCTGATGTCCACCGCCACGCCGGAACAGAAGATCGCCATCGCCGGGTACTTCAAGGACCCCATCGGTTTCTCCGAGAGTGGCACGCCTTTTGTGATCGACCTCGGTGGTTCGCCGCAACTGGCGCCCGAGCGCACCATCAACCCGGAAATCAAGACCGACTCGCCTCAGGAAAAAATCCCGATCGAGCGCGATACCGTCGAGAGCATGGCCGAACAGGTCGAGCAGGAGCGCCTGGAATTGCTGCTGCAAGAGCTGCAAACCAAGGTTGAGGAAAACCCGCAACTGCTGAAGTTCAAGGATCAGATTTCCTTCGAGATCACGCCCGATGGCTTGCGCATCCAGATCACGGACGCCGCCAACCGGCCGATGTTCGACTCTGGCAGCGCGCGGTTGAAGCCGTACTTTGAAGACATCCTGCTGGCCATGGCCGACACCATCAAGGCCGTGCCGAACAAGATCAGCATCAGCGGCCACACCGACGCCAAGCCGTATGCCGGGCAGGGCGACTTTGGCAACTGGGAGCTCTCGGCCAACCGGGCCAATGCCGCGCGACGTGCACTGGTCGCAGGTAGCTATCCGGACCCACAAGTGGCACGGGTGGTGGGGTTTGCTTCCTCGCAGCTGTTTGATCCCAAGGACCCGTTCAACCCGATCAACCGACGCATCGATATCGTCGTGCTGACCAAAAAAGCCCAGCGTGCGATTGAAGGTGACCGGCCTGCGACGCCACCGGTACCGACCCAGGGTGAGGGCGCGCCGGGCGAAGTGCCGGCAGACCCGAACGCACTGCCGCCCGAGCAGGAGCCGCTGCCAGCCCATGAGCTGCGGCAGAAGCTGAACCTGTTTGATGACGGTGGAATGAAGGACCCGACTCAGCCAGCCACTGGTTCATGAGTGTTGTTTCGACAATTAAAAAATGCCCCGAACTCTCGGGGCATTTTTTTGATCGATGTATCAGAGGGGGAGATAAGCTTTCACACCGTCAATCACGCCTCGCATATCCTCTGCGCCCAGACGCGGTACAAAATACTCTCGCCCTGTGGTCCGGGTCTTTCTGTGCAGCTTGTCCAGTCGTTCGAAACTGACGGTGTAGATCATGTCGCATTTCACCCATAGCGCTTTATAGCCATCGGTGTGCAGTGGATTGATCCGCAATAAATGGTGCCAGTCGTACTGAATGTCGGGAGCAGTGGAGGAGATCGGGACCACTGTGCACAGTTTGCGCTTGTGTGTGGCAGTAGGCGATATGACGACGACTTTGCGGATCTTCAGCATTTCAGGAGCCACAAAGCCCCGTGTGAAGTCGCATAGAAGAACATCGCCTTGTTTAGGATGGTAGTAGAGAGGCAATCGTCGATTCCCCGGAAAAAGCAAAGCCGCCCGAAGGCGGCTTCATTCGACACGCAGTGGAGCTTGCTTCGCCCCTTCTGCGCCGCTGGATCAACCCCGAGAAGGATCCAGACTCCTGCCAGCTTGCGCTGGTGACGGAGCGAGTATGAGCATTGGGAAAATCGAATTCAAGCTGGCTTGCATCATGGGCCGCCCAGTTGCAGCGGATTCTTGATGGCTGACTTGATTTAATCAATGGGGACGGGGGGGCCGTGCCATGCTTTATGTGTGTCAAGGCATGGCACGACCCCGATTCGCAGCTTAGTAAGTGGTCTCAGGCAAGCTGGCGATGATCGAGCGATAGCTGTTCATTCGCTGCTGCTGCACGCGGCCGTCTTCCAGGGCCTTGAGCAGGGCGCAACCTGGCTCGCGGTCATGTTTGCAGTCGCGGAAGCGGCAGGTGCCGATCAAGTCGTTGAACTCGATAAAGCCCGCTTCCACATCGGCACGGCTCACATGGCCCAGGCCGAATTCACGAATGCCCGGGGAGTCGATCAGCTCGCCGCCGCCCGGGAAGTGGAACAACCGTGCAGTGGTGGTGGTGTGCGTGCCTTGACCGGACAATTCCGACAACGGGCCCACACGGGTTTCGACTTCCGGCAACAGGCTGTTGACCAGGGACGACTTGCCCACGCCCGACTGGCCGACGAACACGCTGATGCGTCCATCCAGTTCAGTCTGCAATTGTTCCATGCCATTGCCGTGATGCGCCGAGACTTCCAGCACCGGGTAGCCGAGGGTGCGGTACACCGCCAGCAGCGCGTTGAGCGCCGGGGCGTTCTGCTCGTCGATCAGGTCGAACTTGTTCAGCAGCAACAGCGGGCGAATGCCGGCGTGCTCGGCGGCTACCAGGTAGCGGTCGATCAGGTTGGCATGGGGCTCGGGCAGTGGCGCGAAGACGATGACGATCATGTCGACGTTGGCCGCCACCGGCTTGAGCTGGCCACGGCTGTCGGGGCGACGCAGTTCGGTGGTACGCGGCAACTGGGCGACGATGACGCCGATGCCCTGGTTGCCGGCACGCCATACCACTCGGTCGCCGGTCACCAGCGCAGGCAGGTTGGCGCGCAGGTGGCAACGGAACACCTGGCCGGCGTGATCGCCTTCTGTGGCCTCGACTTCGACCTGCACACCGAAGTGCGCGATCACCAGGCCCGTTTGCTCGGGGCCCAGGTCGCCGCCCTCAAGCGCTTCTACGGCGGAGGATTCACGTTTGGCGGCGCGGGCAGCGCGTTCACCCTGAATCTTTTCGATGCGCCAGTTTTGGCGACGGTTAAGCTGGCGTTTGGCCATTGGTGTTCCGTGTCGATAATGCAAAGGTTAGGTAAAACGGTCGCGAGTCTAGCACGCCCTGCCTGCTAAACTGCGCAGCTACGCCAAGGTGCCAAGGAACCACGACATGCAAAACCCACAGAACCTGATTTGGATCGATCTGGAAATGACCGGTCTGAACCCTGACACCGACGTCATCATCGAGATGGCGACCATTGTCACCGACAGCAACCTCAACACCTTGGCCGAAGGTCCGGTGATTGCCATTCACCACAGCGATGCGGTGTTGGCCACCATGGACGAGTGGAACACCCGCACCCACGGCAACTCGGGCCTGACCCAGCGTGTGCGCGACAGCCGGGTGAGCATGGTCGAGGCTGAAGCTGAAACCATCGCCTTCCTGGAAAAGTGGGTGCCCAAGGGCAAGTCGCCGATCTGCGGCAACAGCATCTGCCAGGACCGCCGCTTTCTCTATACCCACATGAAAGCGCTGGAAAGCTACTTCCACTACCGCAACCTGGATGTGTCGACCTTGAAGGAGTTGGCCGCGCGCTGGGCGCCGGAAGTCAAAGACAGCTTCCACAAGGGCAGCACCCACCTGGCGCTGGACGATATCCGCGAGTCGATTGCCGAGCTGCAGCATTACCGCAAGCATTTCATCAAGTTCTGACTTGAGTCTTGGTGAAGAGCTGTTGTGGCGAGGGAGCTTGCTCCCGCTGGGCTGCGAAGCGGCCCTGAAAAAATGGGATTGCTGCGCAGTCCAACGGGAGCAAGCTCCCTCGCCACATTAGGAAGAGCTTTAAGCTCTTAACGGCTCGCCCCCTTTTGGTGCCATCACCAAATGATTAGACTGCGCGCCTCTTTGCAAGGATCGCCATCATGCTGTTGATGCTCTACCTCATCGCCATCACCGCCGAAGCCATGACCGGCGCCTTGTCAGCCGGGCGGCGCGGGATGGATTGGTTTGGTGTGGTGCTGATCGCCTGCGTGACGGCGCTGGGCGGCGGTTCGGTGCGTGACGTGTTGCTCGGCCACTACCCGCTGACCTGGGTCAAACACCCGGAATACCTGGTGCTGACCTCTGTGGCGGCCCTGGTGACGATCTTCATCGCTCCATTGATGCGCCACCTTCGCTCGCTGTTCCTGGCGCTGGACGCCGTGGGCCTGGTGGCCTTCACCCTGATCGGCAGCATGACCGCCCTGGAAATGGGCCACGGTATGCTGGTGGCTTCAGTCAGCGGGGTGATCACCGGAGTATTCGGCGGCATCCTGCGGGACATCTTCTGCAACGACATTCCGCTGATTTTCCGCCGCGAGCTGTACGCCAGCGTGTCGTTCCTCGCCGCCTGGTTCTACATGCTGTGCATCTATCTGGAACTGCCCAGCGAGCAATCGATCCTGCTGACACTGTTCAGCGGCTTTCTATTGCGCCTGTTGGCGATCCGCTTCCATTGGGAAATGCCCAAGTTCGTTTACAACGACGACGTGCACTGACGTTCGGCGTGCTGGTTCAGCGCCCATTCCACGTGTTCGCGCACCAGTTCCGACGGATATTCCCGACGTGCCTTCAACGCTTCCAACACCGGAATGCTTGATGGCGCATTGCCCAGGCCTACCGCCAGGTTGCGCAGCCAGCGCTCATAGCCGGCGCGGCGCAGGGGCGAGCCTTCGGTGTTGCTGAGGAATTTGTCCTCGTCCCACATGAACAATTCGGCCAGTTCTGCGTTATCCAGATTGTGCCGTGGCTTGAAATCGCCTTCGTCGGTAGGCCGGGCGAAACGATTCCACGGGCAAACGATCTGACAGTCATCGCAACCGAATACCCGATTGCCAATCAGGGGGCGCAGTTCTTCGGGGATCGCGCTTTTCAGCTCGATGGTCAGGTAGGAAATACAGCGCCGGGCGTCCAGTACGTAGGGCCCGACGAAGGCGTTGGTAGGGCAGATGTCGAGGCAGGCGGTGCAGCGGCCACAGTGTTCGGTGGTGTGCGGTGGGTCGACCGGCAATGGCAGGTCGACAAACAGCTCGCTCAGGAAAAAGTAACTGCCCGCTTTGCGGTTGAGCACCAGGGTGTTTTTGCCGATCCAGCCCAGCCCGGCTTGTTCGGCGATAGCTTTTTCCAGCACCGGGGCGCTGTCGACAAACGCGCGGAAGCCGAACGGGCCGATCTGTGCCTGAATCCGGTCGGCCAGTTGCTGCACGCGCTTGCGGATCAGCTTGTGATAGTCGCGGCCGAGGGCATAACGGGAGATGTAGGCTTTTTCGGGTTTGGCCAGCAATTGGGCCATTTGTGTGTCGCCGGGCAGGTAGTCCATGCGAAGGGAGACCACGCGCAAAGTACCGGGTACCAGTTCTTCCGGGTGTGAACGCTTGCTGCCGTGGGCGCCCATGTAGTCCATTTCGCCGTGGTAGCCGGCGTCGAGCCAGCGTTGCAGGTGCTGCTCATGCTCGGCGAGGTCCAGGCCGCTGATGCCCACTTGTTGAAAGCCCAGCTCGCGGCCCCAGTCTTTGATCGATTGGGCGAGGGCGGGCAGGTCGTAGGTAATAGCAGGCATGAACAAGAGAAACCGCAGGTTAGATGCGTATAATTCTGCCAGACATCGGAGCTTGAAGACGCATGCCGCAGACAAAACACGAAATACCCGACGTTCAGCACCTGTTGCCCGGCCAATTGCCGCAACTCGCTGCGCGTTCTCCGGACGCCCATAAAGGCCAGTTCGGCCATCTATTGCTGATCGGTGGCGACCGTGGTTTTGGCGGCGCCGCCTTGCTCAGCGCCGAAAGTGCCCTGCGCAGCGGCGCCGGCATGGTTTCCCTGGCGACCCGCAGTGAGCATGTTGCAGCGGCGCTGGCGCGGCTGCCGGAAGTCATGACCGTGGGCGTACACTCGGCCAATCAGTTGATGGGCTTGCTGGAAAAGATCTCCGTGATCGTCATCGGTCCGGGCCTGGGCGAGGCGTCCTGGGGCAAAAGCCTGCTGTCGGTAGCGGCCAGCGCCAAGCAGCCGCAAGTCTGGGACGCCGATGCCTTGAACCTGCTGGCGACGGGCAGCGTCAGCTTGCCGGCCAACTGCGTGATCACTCCGCATCCTGGCGAAGCGGCCCGCTTGATGGGTATTTCGACAGCCGAGGTTCAGGCCGACCGCCTTAACGTGGCGCGCGCCTTGAGTCAGAAATTCAATGCAGTAGCGATCCTCAAGGGCGCGGGCAGCTTGATCGCCCGCCCGGACGGTCGCGTTGCCCGTTGTGATCAGGGTCATCCTGCGATGGCAACCGCTGGCCTGGGTGACGTGTTGGCCGGCCTGGTTGGTGCTTTACTGGCGCAAGGCATGTCGGCATTTGATGCCGCTTGCCTGGCGGTCTGGCTGCATGCCACTGCCGGTGATCGCCAAGGTACCTACGGTCGCGGGCTGGCCGCCAGTGATCTGATTCCTGCCATTCGTCAGTTGCTGGAGGAGCAATCGCCGTGTCTGAAGTAATCCTTTTCCTGGCCGATGAAGTTGCAATGGTCGCCCTCGGCAACCGTATTGCCCAGGTAACGAAAGGCTCGGGCCTGATCTTTCTGGAAGGTGATCTGGGGGCCGGGAAAACCACCCTGTCACGGGGCATCATTCGCGGGTTGGGGCATGCAGGTGCTGTGAAAAGCCCGACGTTTACCTTGGTTGAGCCCTACGAAATCGGCGAGCTGCGCGCCTTCCATTTCGACTTGTATCGCCTGGTGGATCCAGAAGAGTTGGAATTCATGGGCATCCGCGATTACTTCGATGAGGACGCTCTGTGCCTGATCGAGTGGCCAGATAAAGGCACAGGCTTTTTGCCAAAGCCGGACCTGACCATTACCATTACCCCGCATAAGCACGGACGTCAGCTGAAGTTGTTGTCCCAGAGCGCGCGCGGCGAGTCGTGGTGCGCCGCCTTGGCATTGGAATTCAAATAATTGATGGGGTTAGGTATGCGCTTTCGCGCGTTGGTTACTGTCGTAGGGGTGTTGCTTGCGGCAATGACTTTCAATGCACTGGCGGCCTCACAGGTGAAAAGTGTTCGCCTGTGGCGGGCTCCGGATAACACGCGACTGGTATTCGACCTGTCTGGCCCGGTTCAGCACAGCGTCTTCACCCTTACGGCGCCCGATCGCCTGGTGATTGATATCAACGGTGCGACCCTGGCCGCGCCGTTGAAAGTCGCCATGGCCAATACCCCGATTACCGCGATGCGTTCGGCCCAACGTACGCCGACCGATCTGCGGGTGGTCATCGACCTGAAAAAGGCCGTGACCCCGAAAAGCTTCGTGCTGGCGCCCAACGCACAGTATGGCAACCGGCTGGTAGTCGACCTGTTCGACAACGCCGCCGATGCCGCGCCGCCGCCTGCGCCAACCCCAAGCGTCGCGACGATACCGGCGGTGCCGGTCAACCAGTCGCAACCTCAGGTCAAATTGCCGCCACCACCACCTGCACCCGCGGGCAAGCGTGACATTATTGTGGTTATCGATGCCGGGCACGGCGGCGAAGACCCGGGAGCCTCCGGTTCGCGCGGCCAGCATGAAAAAGACGTGGTACTGGCCATCGCTCGCGAACTGCAGCGCCAGATCAATGGCATGAAAGGCTATCGCGCCGAGCTGACCCGTACCGGCGATTACTTTATTCCGCTGCGTGGCCGTACCGAAATCGCCCGCAAGAAGGGCGCCGACCTGTTCGTCTCGATCCACGCCGACGCCGCCCCTTCGGCGGCTGCGTTTGGTGCTTCGGTGTTTGCCCTGTCTGATCGGGGTGCCACTTCCGAGACCGCTCGCTGGTTGGCGGACAGTGAAAACCGTTCTGACTTGATCGGTGGGGCTGGCAACGTGTCCCTCGACGACAAGGACAAGATGCTCGCCGGCGTATTGCTCGACCTGTCGATGACCGCCTCGCTGACCTCCAGCCTGAACGTCGGGCAGAAAGTCCTGAGCAATATCGGTCGCGTCACCTCGCTGCACAAACAGCGGGTGGAACAGGCCGGGTTCATGGTGCTCAAGTCGCCGGATATTCCATCGATTCTGGTGGAAACCGGGTTTATCTCCAACTCCAACGAAGCCTCGAAACTGGCCTCTTCCAGCCACCAGCAGGCGCTGGCGCGTTCCATCAGCGCCGGTGTTCGCCAGTTCTTCCAGCAGAACCCGCCGCCGGGCACCTACATCGCCTGGCTGCGTGATTCCGGGAAGATCGCCCAAGGCCCGCGTGACCATCGCGTCCAGCCGGGCGACACCCTGGCGATGCTGGCGGTGCGCTTCCAGGTATCGGCGGCAACCTTGCGCAGCGCCAATAACCTGAAGACCGATGAATTGAAGGTCGGCCAGGTGTTGACCATCCCGGGCACTGAACTGGCGGCGCAATAATGAGCGAAACAGTCTTGAGCAACACCTCGCGCATTGAGCTGCTAAGTCCGCGCCTCGCCAACCAGATCGCGGCGGGTGAGGTGGTCGAGCGGCCAGCGTCGGTGATCAAGGAGTTGCTGGAAAACAGCATCGACTCCGGCGCCAGGCGCATCGACGTCGATGTTGAGCAGGGCGGCGTCAAGCTGCTGCGGGTACGCGACGACGGCAGCGGGATTTCCTCCGATGACCTGCCGCTGGCCCTGGCCCGTCACGCCACCAGCAAGATTCGTGACCTGGAAGACCTTGAACGGGTGATGAGCCTCGGGTTTCGCGGTGAGGCCTTGGCTTCCATCAGCTCCGTGGCCCGCCTGACCCTGACGTCCCGCACCCGCGATGCTGACCAGGCCTGGCAGGTGGAAACCGAAGGCCGCGACATGGCGCCTCGGGTCCAGCCGGCCGCACATCCGGTGGGCACCTCGGTGGAAGTGCGCGACCTGTTCTTCAACACCCCGGCCCGGCGCAAATTTCTCAAGGCCGAAAAAACCGAATTCGACCACCTGCAGGAAGTCATCAAGCGCTTGGCACTGGCCCGGTTTGATGTGGCTTTCCACCTGCGCCACAACGGCAAGACCATCCTCAGCCTGCACGAGGCCCATGATGATGCGGCCCGTGCCCGGCGCGTCTCGGCTATCTGCGGCGCGGGGTTCCTGGAGCAGGCGCTGCCGATCGAGATCGAGCGCAATGGCTTGCGGTTGTGGGGTTGGGTGGGGTTGCCGACGTTCTCTCGCAGCCAGGCTGACTTGCAGTACTTCTTTGTGAACGGCCGGGCGGTGCGCGACAAACTGGTGGCCCATGCGGTGCGCCAGGCGTATCGCGACGTGCTGTTCAACGGGCGGCATCCGACGTTCGTGCTGTTTTTTGAGGTCGACCCGTCGGTGGTGGACGTTAACGTGCACCCGACCAAGCACGAAGTGCGCTTCCGTGACGGTCGCATGGTCCACGATTTCCTCTATGGCACCTTGCACCGCGCCCTGGGCGATGTGCGCCCGGATGATCAACTGGCGGCGCCGATCGTCACGGCCATCGTCCGTCCTACGGGGCCGGAAGCCGGTGAGTTCGGACCCCAGGGCGAAATGAGCCTGGCCGCCAACCTGCTGCAATCGCCGCAAGCCCAGCCGAGCTATACCGCGCCTGGCTCAGGCGCTGGCGCCGGTTATCAATACCAATACACGCCGCGCCCGCAATCAGCGTTGCCGGTGGCCGAAGCCCAGGCAGCCTATCGCGAGTTTTTCGCGCCGCTGCCCGGTGCCGAGTCGGGTGCTGCCGCCTTGCCGGAAGGCCAGGGTGACGTGCCGCCGCTGGGTTACGCACTGGCTCAGCTCAAGGGCATCTACATCCTTGCGGAAAACGCACATGGCCTGGTGCTGGTGGACATGCACGCTGCTCACGAGCGGATCATGTACGAGCGTTTGAAGATCGCCATGGCCAGCGAAGGCCTCAGCGGCCAGCCGCTGCTGGTGCCGGAATCCCTGGCGGTCAGCCAGCGCGAGGCCGATTGTGCCGAAGAGCACGTCAGCGTGTTCCAGAAACTGGGCTTTGAGTTGCAACGCCTGGGCCCGGAAACCCTGGCTATCCGCCAGATCCCGGCTTTGCTCAAGCAGGCCGAGGCTAATCGGCTAGTGGCCGACGTACTGGCAGACCTGATGGAGTACGGCACCAGCGATCGTATCCAGGCCCATATCAATGAACTGCTCGGCACCATGGCCTGCCACGGCGCCATCCGCGCTAATCGGCGCCTGGCCCTGCCGGAAATGAACGGTTTGCTGCGGGACATGGAAAACACCGAGCGCAGCGGCCAGTGCAACCATGGCCGACCGACCTGGACCCAGATGGGCCTGGACGACCTCGATAAACTGTTCTTGCGCGGTCGTTGATGAGTGCCTTGCCCCCCGCAATCTTCCTGATGGGCCCGACGGCGGCCGGCAAGACTGACCTGGCCATCGAACTGACCAAGGTCTTGCCATGCGAGTTGATCAGTGTCGACTCTGCACTGGTTTACCGGGACATGGACATCGGCACCGCCAAACCCTCAAAAGAGCTGCTGGCCCAGTACCCGCACCGGTTGATCAACATTATCGATCCCAGCGAGAGCTATTCGGCGGCTGATTTTCGTAATGATGCCCTGGCGGCCATGGCCGATATCACTGCGCGGGGCAAAATTCCGCTGCTGGTGGGTGGCACGATGCTCTATTACAAGGCTTTGCAGGAAGGCCTGGCAGACATGCCACCTGCCGATGCCCAGGTGCGCGCCGAACTTGAAGAAGAGGCTGCGCGCCTTGGCTGGCAAGCCCTGCACGACCAGTTGGCTGCGGTGGATCCAGTTTCCGCCGCGCGGATTCATCCCAATGACCCCCAGCGGCTGACGCGGGCGTTGGAAGTCTGGCGGGTCAGTGGCCAGACCATGACTGAACACAGGCTGAAACAAACTGCGCAAAGTGCTGAAGCAGGCGCCTCGGGGCACTCACAATTGCCCTATACTGTGGCGAATCTGGCCATCGCTCCGACGGATCGCCAGGTGTTGCATGAACGAATTGCACAAAGATTCACAATTATGTTGGAACAGGGGTTTGTGGAGGAGGTCGTAGCACTGCGTTCAAGAGGTGACCTGCATCCCGGGCTGCCTTCGATACGTGCTGTAGGCTACCGCCAAGTCTGGGATCATCTGGATGGCAAGCTGACGTCAGCCGAAATGCAGGAGCGCGGCATCATTGCCACGCGCCAATTGGCGAAGCGCCAGTTCACATGGCTGCGCAGCTGGACTGATTTACACTGGTTGGACAGTCTGGATTGCGACAATCTGTCACGCGCCTTGAAATACTTGGGAACGGTCTCCATATTGAGCTGAGTCCTTGCAATTGCCGTCTATCCTTGGGGGTGTGACGGCCATAAGCTATCTATTTTCCGATTTTTTATTATTGATCCTTAAAGGAGTGCGGCACATGTCAAAAGGGCATTCGCTACAAGACCCTTACTTGAATACTTTACGTAAAGAGAAAGTTGGGGTTTCCATCTATCTGGTCAACGGTATCAAGCTGCAGGGCACGATTGAGTCGTTCGACCAGTTCGTGATTCTGCTGAAAAACACCGTAAGCCAAATGGTTTACAAACACGCTATCTCGACCGTAGTGCCGGTTCGTCCGATTCGTCTGCCTAGCGCAACCGAAGAACAGGGTGACGCCGAGCCTGCACCGGGTAACGCCTGATAGGAGTCTCCTTTGTTCTTTGAGCGCCACGGTGGTGGTGAGCGAGTAATCCTCGTTCACTTGGATGGACAGGACCCTGAGGCGCGCGAAGATCCGCAGGAGTTTCAGGAGTTGGCAAATTCGGCCGGCGCCGAGACCGTCGCGTTTTTTAACGTGCCGCGTCATCGGCCAACCGCCAAATTCCTGATTGGCAGCGGCAAGGTCGAGGAGCTGCGCGACCTGGTCCATGCCGAAAAGGCCGATCTGGTGATTTTTAATCACATCCTCACGCCCAGTCAGGAACGTAACCTCGAACGAGTTTTCGAGTGTCGCGTGATCGACCGCACGGGTCTGATTCTCGATATTTTCGCCCAGCGCGCCCGTACCCATGAAGGCAAGCTCCAGGTAGAACTGGCCCAGCTTGACCACATGAGCACCCGGCTGGTTCGTGGCTGGACTCACCTTGAGCGTCAGGGTGGCGGTATCGGCATGCGTGGCCCGGGTGAAACCCAGCTGGAAACCGACCGGCGTCTGCTGCGGGTGCGCCTGCGACAGATCAAGGGCCGCCTGGAGAAGGTGCGCAGCCAGCGCGAACAATCGCGACGTGGCCGTATGCGTGCGGATATCCCGACCGTTTCCCTGGTGGGCTATACCAACGCCGGCAAATCCACGCTCTTCAATAACGTGACGAAATCGGACGTGTACGCGGCCGACCAACTGTTCGCGACCCTTGACCCGACCTTGCGCCGTCTGGAACTGGACGACCTGGGGCCGATTGTCCTGGCCGATACCGTGGGTTTCATTCGTCACTTGCCCCACAAGCTGGTCGAGGCATTTCGGTCTACGCTCGAAGAGTCGAGCAATTCCGACCTGCTGCTGCACGTGATCGATGCGGCCGAACCGGATCGCATGTTGCAGATTGAACAGGTCATGGTGGTACTGGGCGAGATTGGTGCCCAGGACTTGCCGATCCTCGAGGTCTATAACAAACTCGATTTGCTTGAAGGCGTTGAGCCACAAATCCAGCGCGACGAAAACGGCAAGCCCCAGCGGGTCTGGCTGTCGGCGCGTGATGGCAGTGGTCTGGAATTGCTTGAACAAGCCATTGCCGAGTTGTTGGGCAGCGATTTGTTTGTTGGCACCTTGCGCTTGCCTCAGCGTTTTGCTCGACTGCGTGCACAGTTTTTCGAGCTGGGCGCGGTACAGAAAGAAGAACACGACGAAGAAGGTGTCAGCTTGCTGGCCGTTCGATTGCCGCGCTCGGAGCTGAATCGGCTGGTCAGTCGGGAAGGTGTTGTGCCGACGGAGTTCATCGAACAACACACTTTGCAATAAAAGCCTGAGAAAGCGGTTGTGCCGCTGTGACAGGCATTCTGTAGCATTGGTCGGCGCGCCGTGGGTGCGTCTTTGCTTTATCAGATGGAGAGCGCTATGGCTTGGAATGAGCCGGGTGGCAACTCGAATAATCAGGATCCTTGGGGTGGTAAACGCCGCAATAATGGCGACCGCAAGGGGCCACCAGATCTCGACGAGGCCTTCCGAAAGCTGCAGGAAAGCCTGAATGGGTTGTTCGGTGGTGGAAAAAAACGTGGTGGTGGTGACGAAGGCGGTCGTACGAGCAAGGGCGGTGGTTACGGCCTGCTCGGCATCGGCCTCGTTGTGCTGGCGGCCGTCTGGCTGTACAGCGCCGTCTATGTGGTGGACGAGCAGGAGCAAGCCGTGGTGCTGCGCTTCGGCAAGTACTACGAGACCGTCGGCCCTGGCCTGAACATCTATTTCCCGCCGATCGACAAGAAGTACATGGAAAACGTCACGCGTGAGCGTGCCTACACCAAGCAGGGCCAGATGCTGACTGAAGACGAGAACATCGTCGAAGTGCCGCTGACCGTGCAGTACAAGATCAGCAACCTGCAGGACTTCGTGCTGAACGTCGATCAGCCGGAAATCAGCCTGCAACAAGCGACCGAAAGTGCCCTGCGCCACGTGGTGGGTTCCACCGCAATGGATCAGGTGCTGACCGAAGGTCGTGAATTGATGGCCAGCGAGATCAAGGAGCGCCTGCAACGGTTCCTCGATACCTATCGCACCGGTATCACCGTAACCCAGGTCAACATACAGAGCGCAGCTGCACCGCGCGAAGTACAGGAAGCCTTCGATGACGTGATCCGTGCCCGTGAAGACGAGCAGCGTTCGCGCAACCAGGCTGAAACCTACGCCAACGGCGTCGTGCCGGAAGCCCGTGGTCAGGCCCAGCGCATCCTTGAGGATGCCAACGGTTACCGCGACGAAGTGGTCTCCCGTGCCAAGGGTGAGGCAGATCGTTTCACCAAGCTGGTGGCCGAGTACCGCAAGGCACCGGAAGTCACTCGTGAGCGTCTGTACCTGGACACCATGCAGGAAGTCTTCAGCAACACCAGCAAGGTTCTCGTGACCGGCAGCAAGGGCGGGCAGAACAATCTGCTGTACCTGCCGCTGGACAAGATGATCGAAGGTGGTCGTAGCAGCACCAGCGCACCGGCTACCGGTTCAACTGCCGCTGCCAACGAAGCGAGCGCCCGTGCGGCCGCTGACTTGCTGCAACAGCAAACACGTACCAGGGAGAGTCGTTGATGAGCAATAAATCGCTGACCGCCCTGATTGTGGGCGTCGTCGTGGTCATCGCTGCCTGGAACTGCTTCTATATCGTGTCTCAGACCGAGCGCGCGGTGTTGCTGCAATTCGGTCGCGTGGTCCAGGCAGATGTCCAGCCGGGCCTGCATGTGAAAGTCCCCTACGTCAACCAGGTGCGCAAGTTCGACGGCCGCCTGATGACCCTGGATGCACCGACACAGCGCTTCCTGACCCTGGAAAAGAAAGCCGTGATGGTTGACGCCTACGCCAAGTGGCGCGTCAAGGATGCCGAGCGTTTCTACACCGCGACCTCCGGCCTCAAGCAGATTGCCGACGAGCGTTTGTCGCGCCGTCTGGAATCGGGCCTGCGTGACCAGTTTGGTAAGCGCACCCTGCACGAGGTGGTATCCGGTGAACGTGATGCGCTGATGGCTGACATCACGCGTTCGTTGAACACGATGGCGGAAAAAGAACTGGGCATCGAAGTGATCGATGTTCGGGTCAAGGCTATCGACCTTCCGAAGGAAGTGAACCGCAGCGTGTTCGAGCGTATGAGCACCGAGCGTGAGCGCGAGGCTCGTGAGCACCGTGCCAAGGGTAACGAACTGGCAGAAGGGATCCGTGCGGATGCCGACCGTCAGCGTCGCGTACTGTTGGCAGAAGCCTATCGCGAGTCTGAAGAGGCTCGTGGTGATGGTGATGCTCAAGCCGCCTCGATCTACGCCAAGGCCTATGGCCAGGACCAGGAGTTCTACGCGTTCTACCGTAGCCTGCGTGCCTACCGTGAAAGCTTCGCGAACAAAACCGACGTCATGGTGCTGGACCCAAGTAGCGATTTCTTCCGCTACCTGGAAAAGTCCAAGTAACCCGCATGTAGTCTGAGAATCACTCCGTCGGGCGGCTAAAATGCCGGGCGGGGTGATCCTTTCAGAAAACGGGTGTATGATGCGGCAGCCGGGAAATTCCCGGCTTTTTTGCGTCTGCATGTTTGATTGTGGCTTTGCTCCGCAGGCGCCACAGGTTTTTCGAGGAAAGTGCCCGACGAGGCCGATTGTTGGTCGTTCGTCACGTCGCTCTTGCGCGTGGTTTATGCAGGGGCCGGGTATTTTCTGCTTCACTCAAGGCTCGCCCGAGGGCTGGCCGCCCGGATCATAGGGGAATGGCGTAATGGCAACGGTAGACCGCTGGCTGCTGCCAGATGGCATCGAAGAAGTACTGCCACCAGAAGCTGCACGCATTGAAATCGCGCGCCGCCAGGTGTTGGATCTGTTCCAGAGCTGGGGTTACGAGTTTGTCGTGACCCCCCATATCGAGTACCTGGAATCCCTGCTGACCGGCGCGGGCCAGGACCTGGATCTGCGCACCTTCAAGGTCATCGACCCGCAATCGGGCCGGCAAATGGGCTTTCGTGCCGACATCACGCCGCAAGTCGCGCGCATTGATGCGCACACCCTGCGTCGCGAAGGGCCGAGCCGCCTGTGCTACGCCGGCAGCGTGCTGCATGCTCAACCGCGTGCGTTGTCGTCGTCCCGCAGCCCGATCCAGTTGGGGGCCGAGTTGTACGGCGATGCCAGCCCGAGCAGCGACGTGGAAGTCATCAGCTTGATGCTGGCCATGCTGCAACTGGCCGATGTGCCGGATGTGCACATGGACCTCGGGCATGTCGGCATCTACCGCGGCCTGGCCCGTGCGGCCGGTTTGTCGGGTGAAGTGGAACAACAGTTGTTCGATGCCCTGCAACGCAAGGCCATCGATGAAGTGATCGCCTTGACGGCGGGCGTGCCTGCTGACCTGGCCGGCATGCTGCGTGCGCTGGTGGATCTGTGTGGCGGCCGTGAAGTGCTGACCGCCGCCCGTGATCGTCTGGCGAATGCGCCAGCTGATGTATTGGCGGCCCTGGATGACGTGCTGGCGATTGCCGAGCAGTTGTCTGCGCGCTTCCCGCAGTTGCCGCTGTATTTTGATTTGGGTGAGTTGCGCGGCTACCACTACCACACCGGTGTGGTGTTCGCGGTGTTTGTCCCGGGTGTTGGCCAAGCCATTGCCCAGGGCGGCCGTTATGACGATATCGGCGCCGACTTCGGTCGTGCCCGTCCGGCGACCGGCTTTTCCACTGATTTGAAAACCCTGGTGACCCTGGGGCGTGCTGAGGTCGAGCTGCCGTCTGGCGGTATCTGGATGCCCGACAGTACGGACGCAGCACTCTGGCAGCAGGTTTGCCAGTTGCGCAGTGAGGGTCAACGTGTAGTCCAGGCCTTGCCTGGGCAGCCATTGGCCGCCGCCCGTGATGCGGACTGCGACCGGCAATTGATTCAGCAGAATGGGCTTTGGCAAGTATCGCCACTGGCTTCTTGAGTTTTCCTGCCGGCCGCTGCCGGCACCAAGTTTGCGCGAATGAGGACAAGTGTTATGGGTAAGAATGTCGTAGTCCTGGGCACCCAATGGGGTGATGAGGGCAAAGGCAAGATCGTTGATCTGCTGACCGAACATGCTGCCGCCGTAGTGCGCTACCAAGGTGGCCACAACGCTGGCCACACCCTGGTCATCGATGGCGAAAAAACCGTCTTGCACCTGATCCCGTCGGGTGTACTGCGCGAAGGCGTGCAGTGCCTGATCGGCAACGGCGTGGTGGTTGCACCTGACGCCTTGCTGCGCGAGATCACCAAGCTGGAAGAGAAAGGTGTGCCAGTGCGCGAGCGCCTGCGTATCAGCCCTTCCTGCCCGCTGATCCTGTCCTTCCACGTTGCGCTGGACCAGGCCCGTGAAAAGGCCCGTGGCGAGCTGAAGATCGGTACGACCGGTCGCGGCATCGGCCCGGCCTACGAAGACAAGGTTGCACGTCGTGGCCTGCGTGTAGGCGACCTGCTCAACATGCCGCGCTTTGAAGACAAGCTGCGTGAACTGGTGGATTACCACAACTTCATGCTGGTGGGTTACTACAAAGAGCCAGCCATCGAGTTTGAAAAGACCCTGGCTGAGTGCAAGGAATACGCTGAGCTGCTCAAGCCGCTGATGCTGGACGTGACTGCCGAGCTGCACGACCTGCGTCGCGCTGGCAAAGACATCATGTTCGAAGGCGCCCAGGGTTCGTTGCTGGACATCGACCACGGCACCTACCCGTACGTCACCAGCTCCAACACCACCGCTGGCGGCGTTGCGACCGGTTCGGGCGTTGGCCCGATGTTCCTGGACTACATCCTCGGCATCACCAAGGCGTACACCACACGTGTAGGTTCGGGTCCGTTCCCGACTGAACTGTTCGACGACGTCGGTGCGCACCTGGCCAAGCAAGGTCACGAATTCGGCGCAACTACTGGCCGTGCCCGTCGTTGTGGCTGGTTCGACGCCGTTATCCTGCGTCGTGCTATCGATGTGAACAGCATCTCGGGCATCTGCCTGACCAAGCTGGACGTACTTGACGGCCTGGAAACCATCAACATCTGCATCGGCTACAAAGATGCGGAAGGTAAGGACGTTGCCCCGACTGATGCTGACAGCTACGTAGGCCTGCAGCCTGTGTACGAAGAAGTGCCGGGCTGGACCGAATCGACCGTGGGTGCCAAGACCCTGGAAGAGCTGCCAGCCAACGCTCGCGCTTACATCAAGCGCGTCGAAGAGCTGATCGGTGCGCCAATCGACATTATTTCGACGGGCCCGGACCGCAACGAGACCATCGTTCTGCGTCACCCGTTCGCTTAATAAGCTGTTGATGTAAAAAGCAAAGGGCTCCTTCGGGAGCCCTTTGTCGTTTCCGGCTGGTAAACGGCACGGCCCTTGCTATGGTTCTTTCTTTCGCGGTGCTATCAAATTAATGGCACCCGTGGTGGAGGGATTCCCAGTGTCTGCCGTTCTCTCATTGTTACAAAGCCGGCTATTGCGGCCGGTGTTCGTTACCCTAGGTATCGCTCTTTTGGTGCAAGTACTGGTGGCCGTCGCCCTGACGCGAAGCACCGTCACTGCATTGGAAGCGGATTTGGGCAATCGCCTGGGCGTCGACAGCCAGAAACTGTCCGGCGAGTTGGCTCAGGCCGGAAAGGAAGTCACCTCCAGTCTGGACAGTCTGTCTTCCAGTACTCGCCAGCGTCTGACGGCAGGGCTTTCCACGCGCCTGCAGGAAGAGCAGAAGCAACTGCGTGCGACCTTGGAAAAAGACCTGCAGGACTCTGCCAGCGACATGGCGCAACTGCTCGCCTCGGTGGCGCCGCGCGCCATGTGGGACAGCGACGTGCCGACGCTGTCTGAGTTTGCCCGCAGAGCCCAGCGCAATCCCAACGTGTTGTTTGTGGTGTATGACGACGCGGCTGGCGAACATCTGACCCGTTACCTCAACCGTGAAAACCCGATTAACCAGGCGCTGCTGGAAAAGGGCAAAGGCGAACGAGCCCTGGATAAAGTGCTGGACGCGGCGAAAAATGATCCCTCGGTGTTCTACGTCGAAGCGTCCATCAGCCCCAATGGCGTAGAGATCGGCAAGGTCCGCATGGGGGTTTCGACCGCCGCAGTAGAGACTGACCTGGCCGCGCTGGATAAGCGTTTTGCTGCACTGATTGCCAGCGGTGACCAGTTAGTGGGCGACAGTCTAAAAGGGGCCGCTGCGGACAGCGCTGCAGCCATGGGAGCGCGCTTGCAGTCGGCACAAGCAACGGCCACCCAGATGACCGCCAATACCACCAATGCCGTGCAAGAGGCGGCAGGTACCTTGCGCTGGCGCATCGGCATGGGCCTGGCGATTGTAGGCTTTGGCGTGCTGTTGCTGATTGCCGTGGTGCTCGGGCGTCGGGTGGTCAATCGCCTGAAGCTGCTGATTGCAGCGATGGACGACCTGGCGGCAGGCGAGGGCGATCTGACCAAGCGCGTGCAGATCAACAGCAGGGACGAAATCGGCGACATGGCTTCGGCGGTCAATCGCTTTGTGGATAAGTTGCAGCCCATCGTGCGCGAAGCGGGTGACGTGGCCCAGCGTACGGGCGTGGAAATCGGTGCTATGACCCTGCGCAATGCGGGTGCCGATGCAGCTGCCGGCTTGCAGCGTGATGAGGTTGCCGAAAGCCTGCGGGCGCTATCGCAAATGGCCGACGAGGCCCAGGCAGAAAGCCATGCGATGCAGGCGGCGTTGCAGCAGGTGGTGGATATTCGCCAGGCCACTGATGAGAACTCACGTACTTCAGCCGAAGTCGGCAGCCTGATCGAGGCGTTGGCGGGGCAAGTGCAGGCGGGGTCCAAGGTGATCGAGCGTCTGGCGCAGCAGAGCGAGCAGATTGAGGTGGTGTTGACGGTGATCCACGGGATTGCCGAGCAAACCAACTTGCTGGCACTCAACGCGGCGATTGAAGCGGCGAGAGCCGGCGAGACCGGTCGCGGTTTTGCGGTGGTGGCGGACGAGGTTCGTGCCCTGGCCAGCAAAACCCAGAGCTCTACCGGCGACATCCAGGCCCACATCGTGGCCTTGCAGCAAGGCGCCCGTGAGGCGGTAGAGACCATCGGCAAGGCCGGGCGCCAGGCCAGCGAAGGTTTGTTGGTATTGCGCGATAGCGTGCGCCTGCAGCAGTCGGTGCAGGCCTCGGTGGAGCAGGTGCATGCAGCGATTGGCCTGGCGACACGTGCAGCTGAGCATCAGGCGCAAGGTGCGCATGCGGTGCGTGGGCGGGTGGAGATCATTCATGCCCAGGCCGAGCGCGCGGCTCAGGCAGTGGTGGAGACCACCGCCAGTGGCAAAGTGCTTGATGGGTTGGCAGCGCAGTTGAAGGCGAGCCTGGGGCAGTTCAGGGCTTGATGTCGCCTGGTGCGGCCCTTTCGCGAGCAAGCCCGCTCCCACATTCGACCGAGTTCCACTTCTGGAATACGAGCAAATGTGGGAGCGGGCTTGCTCGCGAAAGCTATTTCAGCGGCTCAGATACATCCGCGTCGTAAGCAGATACACCGGCAGCCCCGACACTAGAATCAGCAGTGCGGCATAAGGCGCCGCTGCCGCGAATTCCACATTTGAGGTATGCGCCCACACGGCAGTCGCCAGTGTGTTCAATCCAGTAGGACTAAGCAGCAACGTCGCCGTCAATTCCTTCATCGCATCCAGGAACACCAGCGCAAATGCCGCGCCCAATGCCGGGAAAATAATCGGTAATGTCACCCGGCAAAACGCACTGAACGACGACGCCCCCAGTGTTCTCGCCGCTTCTTCCAGTTGGGGTGCCGCCTTGTTCAGTGCCGTGCGGATCGGCGCCTGGGCCAGGGGCAAAAACAGCAACGCATAAGCGATCAGCAACAACGCCGACGTCTGATACAGCGCCGGCACGTAATGCAGCGCGAAGTACACCAGCGTCAGCGCAATCACCAGGCCGGGCAGGGCGTGCAGCAGGTATGGCAGGCGTTCGGCCCACAGTGCGAGCTGGCCTTTATAGCGCACCACCAGCAAGCCCACAGGCACTGCAAACAACAGGCAAAGCGCGGCGCCGCCCAAGGACAATGCCAAGGAAGAAAGCAGCGCCTCGCTGATCTCTGCAACCGGAAATGCCGCTGAACTGCCCACGGCCAGCCAGTAACCCAGCATGCCCAGTGGAATGCCGCTGCCAATGATCGCCAGGAGCAGGCAATACAGTTGCCCCACTGCCGCCCATTTGCCGAGTCGAACCTGTTCGGCATGTCGCGCCGCGCCCTGGCCGGTGCGCACATGCCGGCCTTTGCCGCGTACCCGCAATTCCAGCCAGAGCAGTGTCAGGCACATCACCAGCAGCACCGCCGAGAGCATTGCCGCATTGGCGTTACTGAATTCCAGCTCGAATTGCTGATAGATCGCGGTGGTAAACGTCTGCAGGCCGATGATCGACAGCGCGCCGAACTCCACCAGCATATGCAGGGCAATCAGCAGCGCCCCCGCCAGTAGCGATGGCCACAGCAGCGGCAAGGTGATGCGAAAGAACACGCCCCAGCGATTCAGTCCCAGGGTGCGGGCCGATTCTTCCAGGGATGGGTCAAGATTGCGCAGGGTCGCCGCCACCGGCAGAAACACCAGCGGGTATTTGGACAGGGTCATCACCAGGATCGCCCCGCCCAGCCCCTCGAAATTGGCGCTCAACGAAACCCAGGTGAAGCTGCTGACAAATGCGGGCACCGCAAACGGCAGGCACAGGATCACTCCCCAGATTCGCCGTCCCGGCAAGTTGCTGCGTTCCAGCAGCCAGGCCAGGGACAAGCCAATCACGCCGCAGGCCACGGTCACACCGACCATCAGCGCCAGGGTGTTGCGCAGCAGTCCGAACACATAAGGCCGCCACAGCAAATGCACCGCCTCGGCCCATCCTGCTTGCCAGGCCTTGAGGCCGACATACGCCAGCGGCAACAGGCTCAGGCCTACCAGCAGTAGGACTGGCAGCAGCAACCAGATCGAAGGGCGTTTGCGTCTCGGCGTAAAACCCCCGCGCAAGGCGGGGGCGGGGAGCGATGGGTTCATCAGTTCAAGCCAACGTCACGTTCCAGTTCCAGGGCTTCTTCGGCGTTGCCCAGGTCGGCAGGGGTGACTTTCGGCGGTTGCAGCTCGCTGAAAGGCTTGAGGCCGCGGTTGGATTCCATGCCCTTGCGCAACGGGTATTCGGCGGACGTGTTGGTGATCACCCGCTGGCCTTCTTCGCTGGCCATGAAGGCCAACAATTGCTGGGCTTCCTTTGGATGCTTGCTGGATTTCAGCGCCGCAGCGGCAGACACGGTGATCAGGCCGCCGGCATCACCGTCGGTGAAGTAATGCAACTGCGAATCCAGGTTGGTTTTTTCTTTCTTCAGGGCGAACCAGTAGTAGTTGTTCACCAGGACGGTGGCGACTTCGCCATTTTCCACGGCCTTGAGCGCAACCATGTTGTTGCTGTAGACCTTGCCGAAGGCGCGCAGGCCGGTCAGCCATTCTTCAGCCGCTTCGCGACCGTGCAGCTTGATGATCGCCACGGCCTGTTCCTGGAATGCGCCGCTGGTGGGTACGAAACCGACCTTGCCTTGCCATTCAGGTCCGGCGAAATCCAGTACTGACTTGGGCAGGTCTTTCTCGGCGATCAGTTTCGGGTTGAACGCTACGACGCGGGTGCGTGCGGTCACGCCCATCCAGGCACCGTTGGCGGCCACGTATTCCTTGGGCAGAACGTCGAGGGTGCTGGCGTCGATGGTCGCCAGCAGGCCTTGCTCGCCGAGTTTATTCAGCGGCGGTGATTCTTCGGTGTAGATCACGTCGGCAGGGGAGCGGTCACCTTCTTCGACGACCTGGCTGGCCAGCTGGTTGCTGCTGCCCTTGCGCACATTGACGTGGATGCCGGTCTTGGCTTCGAAGGCCTTGGCAAGTTCATCGCCGACCTCCTTGTGTTGGCCGTTGTACAAGGTCAGTGCAACCTTGTCGGCAGAATAGGCGGCGGGCGAGAGCAGGGTCAGGCCGAGCAGAGTGATGGTCAGGCCACGCAGAAGGGATGTCTTGAGACGGGTATCGCGGATCATCATCCGGGGTGTTCCTCACTTGAGTGCAACAAATCGTTGCTAGGATAAACGATAAAGTTTCTCAGGTGCGGTCATGGGGCAAATCGGTCTGGAAGTTTTCAGACCCCGGAAACGCAAAAACCCGCTTTCGCGGGTTTTTGTGAGACTCAAGGTTAAAACCTTGAGTTTAGAATTGGTGCCCAGAAGAAGACTCGAACTTCCACGACCTTGCGGTCACCAGCACCTGAAGCTGGCGTGTCTACCAATTTCACCATCTGGGCAGCATCAGCAACGTTGCCGCTGTTGATGGAGCGAACTATACGGAGGGCTTTTTGATCTGTAAACCCCTGATTTGATTTTATAAATCAACTTTATGGTTAAAAATCAAAGACCTGAAACGCAAAAACCCGCTTTCGCGGGTTTTTGTGAGACTCAAGGTTGAAACCTCAAGTTTGGAATTGGTGCCCAGAAGAAGACTCGAACTTCCACGACCTTGCGGTCACCAGCACCTGAAGCTGGCGTGTCTACCAATTTCACCATCTGGGCAGCATCGTCAACGTTGCCGTCGTCGATGGCGCGCACTATACGGACCACTTTTTGCGCTGTAAAGCCCAGTTATCAAAAAAGCCTGGAAAATTTCGCGGGCGGTCGCGCAAGGTGCATTCCGAGGGCTACAAAGTGCTTTTACGGGCTTGTTGACACCTGAAATTTCCCGTTTCAATACGCGTATGCCAAACTAACCCTCATATAGACAAGGTGAAAACTCTCTAATGGCCGATTGGCAGTCCCTCGATCCCGAGGCCGCTCGTGAAGCGGAAAAATATGAAAACCCTATTCCTAGCCGTGAACTGATCCTGGCGCATCTCGCCGATCGGGGTTCGCCTGCTAGCCGCGAGCAGTTGGTTGAAGAATTCGGTCTGACCACCGAAGACCAACTCGAAGCCCTGCGTCGCCGCCTGCGCGCCATGGAGCGCGATGCCCAGTTGATCTACACCCGCCGGGGCACCTACGCGCCGGTGGACAAGCTCGACCTGATCCTCGGTCGTATTGCCGGCCACCGTGACGGTTTCGGCTTCCTGATCCCGGATGATGGCAGCGACGACCTGTTCATGAGCCCGGCGCAAATGCGCCTGGTGTTCGATGGCGACCGTGCCCTGGCGCGCGTTTCCGGCCTCGACCGTCGCGGTCGCCGCGAAGGCGTGATCGTCGAAGTGGTGTCCCGTGCCCACGAGTCCATTGTTGGCCGTTACTTCGAAGAAGGCGGCATCGGCTTTGTCGTGCCGGATAACCCGAAGGTCCAGCAGGAAGTGCTGATCACCCCGGGGCGCAATGGCGCCGCCAAGGTCGGCCAGTTCGTCGAGGTGAAAATCACCCACTGGCCAACTGCGCGCTTCCAGCCGCAGGGCGATATCGTCGAAGTGGTCGGCAACTACATGGCGCCGGGCATGGAAATCGATGTTGCGCTGCGCACCTACGATATCCCTCACGTCTGGCCTGAGGCTGTGCTCAAAGAAGCCGCCAAGCTCAAGCCGGAAGTTGAAGAAAAAGACAAAGAAAAACGCATCGACCTGCGCCATCTGCCGTTCGTCACCATTGACGGCGAAGATGCCCGCGACTTCGACGATGCGGTCTACTGCGAAGCTAAGCCTGGCAAACTGCGCCTGTTCTCCGGCGGCTGGAAGTTGTTCGTCGCGATTGCCGACGTGTCCAGCTACGTGAAGATTGGTTCGGCCCTGGACAACGAAGCCCAGGTGCGCGGCAACTCGGTGTACTTCCCCGAGCGCGTCATCCCGATGCTGCCTGAGCAGCTGTCCAACGGCCTGTGCTCCCTGAACCCGAAAGTCGACCGTTTGGCCATGGTGTGCGAGATGACCATCTCGAAAACCGGCGAAATGACCGACTACCAGTTCTACGAAGCGGTGATCCACTCCCAGGCGCGCCTGACCTACAACAAGGTCAGCACCATCCTGGAACAGCCGAAAACCAGCGAAGCCAAAGCCCTGCGCGGTGAGTACGGCCATGTCGTGCCGCACCTCAAGCAGCTCTATGCGCTGTACAAAGTGCTGCTGGGCGCTCGTCACGTGCGTGGCGCGATCGACTTTGAAACTCAGGAAACCCGGATTGTCTTCGGTTCCGAGCGCAAGATCGCCGCGATCACCCCGACCACCCGTAATGATGCTCACAAGCTGATCGAGGAATGCATGCTGGCGGCCAACGTGGCCACTGCAGAATTCCTGAAAAAGCACGAGATTCCGGCCTTGTACCGGGTGCACGACGGCCCGCCGCCGGAGCGTCTGGAGAAGCTGCGCGCGTTCCTCGGTGAGCTCGGCCTGTCCCTGCACAAAGGCAAGGACGGCCCGACGCCGAAGGACTACCAGGCTCTGCTCGCGAGCATCAAGGACCGTCCGGATTACCACGTGATCCAGACCGTCATGCTGCGCTCCCTGAGCCAGGCGGTGTACAGCGCCGATAACCAGGGCCACTTCGGCCTGAATTACGAGGCGTACACCCACTTCACCTCGCCGATTCGCCGTTACCCGGACTTGCTCACGCACCGGGCGATCCGCAGCGTGATCCATTCCAAGCAGAACACCCCGCACGTCAAGCGCGCCGGTGCCATGACCATTCCGAAAGCACGGATCTATCCGTACGACGAAGCGGCCCTGGAACAGTTGGGCGAGCAGTGCTCCATGAGCGAGCGCCGTGCCGACGAAGCCACCCGCGACGTAGTGAACTGGCTCAAGTGCGAGTTCATGAAAGACCGCGTGGGCGAGTCGTTCCCGGGTGTGATCACCGCCGTGACGGGTTTTGGCCTGTTCGTCGAGTTGACCGACATCTACGTCGAGGGCCTGGTGCACGTCACCGCCTTGCCGGGTGACTACTACCACTTCGACCCTGTGCATCACCGCTTGGCGGGCGAGCGCACCGGTCGCAGCTTCCGTCTGGGCGACACCGTGGAAGTGCAGGTCATGCGCGTCGACCTCGACGAGCGCAAGATCGACTTCGGTATGCCCGACAAGCCAGCGGAGCCGACTGGCCGTAAAAAACGTGGCGGCGAAACGACTGCGCCGGCCAGCAAAGGCAAAGGTGCTCCTGCGAAAGCAGCGGTCGCCGAGCCTGCGCCAGCCAAGCCTGCTCGTCGTTCGTCTGCCAAGGACAAGGCCCCCGAAGCCTACCGCCCAAGCGATGCTGCGGCGAAAAACGCCGAGCTGCGCAAGAGCCGCGAGTTGAAGCAGCAGTTGCTCAACGAAGCCAAAAGCGGTGGTAAAGCGGCGTCTGGGGGAAAGTCCCGCGAGGCGGAAAAGCCGTCGAGCAAGCCGAGTAAACACCGTAAAGGCCCGCCAAAAGCGGGTTCGGCCCCCGCGAAGAGCGGCGGGTCGCGCAAACCTAAGGCCAAGTCATGAGTCTGGAAAAAATCTACGGCGTACACGCTGTAGAAGCATTGCTGCGTCACCACCCGAAACGCGTCAAGCAGGTGTGGTTGGCTGAAGGCCGCAGTGAGCCGCGCGTTCAAGCGCTGGTCGAGCTGGCCAATCAGAACAAAGTTGCCATCGGCCAGGCCGAGCGTCGTGAGATGGACGTCTGGGTCGAAGGCGTTCACCAAGGCGTGGTAGCGGACGTAAGCCCGAGCCAGGTATGGGGCGAAGCGATGCTCGACGAGCTGCTCGATCGCACCGAAGGCGCGCCGCTGTTGCTGGTGCTCGACGGCGTGACCGATCCGCACAACCTCGGCGCCTGCCTGCGTTCGGCGGATGCTGCCGGTGCGTTGGCGGTGATTGTGCCCAAAGACAAGTCGGCAACCTTGACGCCTGTGGTGCGTAAAGTCGCCTGCGGTGCGGCGGAAGTGATTCCGTTGGTGGCCGTGACCAACCTGGCGCGCACCCTGGAGAAACTCCAGCAGCGTGGCCTGTGGGTTGTGGGGACGGCGGGGGAGGCCGAGGTCAGCATTTATGACCAGGACCTCACCGGCCCGACCATCCTGATCATGGGTGCCGAAGGCAAGGGCATGCGCCGCCTGACCCGCGAGCATTGCGACTACCTGGTGCACCTGCCGATGGCCGGCAGCGTCAGCAGCCTCAACGTTTCAGTCGCAACGGGCGTCTGCCTGTTCGAAGCCCAGCGCCAGCGCGGCGCCAAGGCTAAAGCCAAGAAATAAGGCATAAGAGCGACGCAAGACCCTGTGGGAGCCGGGCTTGCCCGCGATGGCGGTGTGTCAGTCAGCAGAGATGTTGCCTGTGCCATTGTCATCGCAGGCAAGCCAGCTCCCACATTTGTTTTGTGTTTGCCTTGATTCTGCGTTGTTCAAATAATCACCAATCACCAATCACCTTGCGCCCTTTCTCCCCCTTCTCTACAATTGCGCCCCTTGCCTTCATGGCAGGCACGCATGTGCCTCCCTTCGGCAAGATCCATAAGTGTCATTCACTCCTTGTCTGACCGTTTTTGAGCGGCAGGCTACAACCCGTAAGGAGCATTCATGCGTCATTACGAAATCATCTTTTTGGTCCACCCGGATCAAAGCGAGCAAGTCGGCGGCATGGTAGAGCGTTACACCAAGCTGATCGAAGAAGACGGCGGCAAAATCCACCGTCTGGAAGATTGGGGCCGTCGTCAACTGGCCTACGCAATCAACAATGTTCACAAGGCTCACTACGTGATGCTGAACGTTGAATGCACTGGCAAGGCCCTGGCCGAGCTGGAAGACAACTTCCGCTACAACGATGCAGTGATCCGTAACCTGGTCATCCGTCGCGAAGAAGCCGTTACCGGCCAATCCGAGATGCTCAAGGCTGAAGAAAACCGCAGTGAGCGCCGTGAGCGTCGCGACCGTCCTGAGCACGAAGGCGCTGAAAGCGCTGATAGTGATGACAGCGACAACAGCGATAACGCTGACGAGTAATCCACGGACCTTTTAAGGAGCCTATCAAATGGCACGTTTCTTCCGTCGTCGTAAATTCTGCCGCTTCACCGCTGAAGACGTGAAGGAGATCGATTACAAAGATCTCAACACTCTGAAAGCCTACGTATCCGAGACCGGCAAAATTGTTCCAAGCCGCATCACCGGTACCAAAGCTCGTTATCAGCGTCAGCTGGCCACCGCTATCAAGCGCGCCCGCTTCCTGGCCCTGCTGGCCTACACCGACAGCCACGGCCGCTGAGACCGGGCAGTCGACAAGTAGTAAGGGATTGAATGCATGCGCGCCTTAGCTGAGTTCATCATGCGCGGTCGTGTGCAGGCCACTCTGGTAGTGGCTGGATGTGCAGCATTGCCGTTGTTGTATTGGTTGGGTGCTGCCGCAGGTTGCCTTGTGCTCCTGCGGCGCGGTTTGAAGGACGCCCTTGGCGTTCTTGCCCTGGGAATACTGCCGGCCTTGGTCTGGTGGTTGAAATTCGATGATCCACGGGTACTTCTGGTACTGCTCGGTTCATCGACCCTTGCGTTGGTTTTACGCGCAAGTGAGTCCTGGGTCCGTACGCTGCTGGTCAGCGTGGCATTGGGGTTGGTGTATTCACTGGCGCTTGGCGCGGCTTTCCGCCCGCAAATCGAGGCGCTGGCGCAGGAGATCATAAAGATCCTGCCGCTGGCCCTCGGGGATCTCTACCAGCAGTTATCGGTAGAGGAGCGAGCGCGCTTCGCGTCAGTGGTTGCACCGATGCTGACCGGCCTGATAGCGGCACTGTTGCAGATTGTCAGCGTGCTGAGCCTGATTCTTGGGCGTTACTGGCAGGCGTTGTTGTATAACCCGGGTGGTTTTGGTCGCGAATTTCGCAGTATCAGAATCCCCGCTGGACCGGCGATGTTGCTGCTGGCGTTCATGGTGGTCGGGCCGACGTTTGGCCTGGCGCTGTTGGTGCCGTTGTGCAGCGTACCGCTGGTATTCGCCGGGCTATCCCTGATTCATGGGCTGGTGGCGCAAAAGCGACTGGGCAGATTCTGGCTGGTGGGGTTGTACGTGACGCTGTTGCTGTTCATGCAGCTGATCTATCCGTTACTCGTGGTCTTGGCCATTGTCGACGGCCTGATTGATTTTCGCGGTCGTCTGGCGCCGAAAGACGCCGATAACGCGAACGGTGAAGGTTAAAAGTTAGAGGATTTTCACATGCAACTGATCCTTCTGGAAAAAGTCGCCAACCTGGGCAACCTGGGCGACAAAGTGAACGTTAAGGCCGGCTACGGTCGTAACTACCTGCTGCCATACGGCAAAGCCACCGCTGCAACCGCTGCCAACCTGGCTGCGTTTGAAGAGCGTCGTGCTGAGCTGGAAAAAGCAGCAGCAGACAAAAAAGCTTCGGCCGAAACTCGCGCTGCCCAACTGGCTGAGCTGGAAGTGACTATCACTGCCACCGCCGGTGACGAAGGCAAGCTGTTCGGTTCGATCGGCACCCACGACATCGCTGATGCACTGACCGCCTCCGGCGTTGAAGTGCAGAAGAGCGAAGTTCGTCTGCCGAACGGCACCATCCGCAACGTTGGCGAATTCGATGTAGCCGTGCACCTGCACGCTGAAGTCGAAGCAACCGTACGCGTTGTTGTGGTAGCAGCTTAAGCAGCACCTAACTGACTGGCACCTCGCGTGCCGGGCGGTTAACATCGGGCACGATCCTGTTCACAGGTCGTGCCTTTTGTTTTTCTGGCTTTTGTTTTTCTGTAGCCCCTGATTCTCCAACTATTCCAAGTGGCCATGAACGATATCTCCGCACCTGAGCAATATGACCTGCAAACCGCCGCCCTGAAGGTGCCGCCACATTCCATCGAGGCCGAACAGGCCGTGCTCGGTGGTTTGATGCTGGACAACAACGCCTGGGAACGCGTGCTGGATCAAGTCTCGGACGGCGATTTCTACCGTCATGACCACCGCCTGATCTTCCGCGCCATTGCCAAGCTGGCCGACCAGAACTCACCGATCGACGTGGTGACCCTGGCCGAGCAATTGGACAAGGAAGGTCAGACGTCCCAAGTGGGCGGCCTGGGTTACCTGGGCGAGCTGGCGAAAAACACGCCATCGGTCGCCAACATCAAGGCCTATGCGCAGATCGTCCGTGCGCGGGCCACGTTGCGCCAACTGATCGGCATCGCCACCGAGATCGCCGACAGCGCGTTCAACCCGGAAGGCCGTACCGCTGAAGAGATCCTCGACGAAGCCGAGCGGCAGATCTTCCAGATCGCCGAAGCCCGTCCGAAAACCGGCGGCCCGGTCAGCGTCAACGACCTGCTGACCAAGGCCATCGACCGTATCGATACCCTGTTCAACACCGACAACGCCATCACCGGCCTGTCCACCGGCTACACCGACCTCGACGGCATGACCAGCGGCCTGCAGCCCGCCGACTTGATCATCGTCGCCGGCCGTCCGTCCATGGGTAAAACCACCTTCGCCATGAACCTGGTGGAAAACGCCGTGTTGCGCAGCGACAAGGCCGTCCTGGTTTACTCCCTGGAGATGCCAGGTGAATCGCTGATCATGCGTATGTTGTCGTCCCTGGGCCGCATTGATCAGACCAAGGTGCGTGCCGGTCGCCTGGAAGACGACGATTGGCCGCGCCTGACCTCGGCGGTCAACCTGCTCAATGACCGCAAGCTGTTTATCGATGACACTGCGGGCATCAGCCCCTCGGAAATGCGCGCGCGTACCCGACGCCTGGTGCGTGAGCATGGCGACATTGCCCTGATCATGATCGACTACCTGCAGTTGATGCAGATCCCGGGTTCCAGCGGCGACAGCCGGACCAACGAGATTTCCGAGATTTCCCGCTCGTTGAAAGCCCTGGCCAAGGAATTCAACTGCCCGGTGGTTGCCCTGTCGCAGCTCAACCGATCTCTTGAGCAGCGTCCGAACAAACGCCCGATCAACTCCGACTTGCGGGAATCCGGAGCGATCGAGCAGGATGCTGACGTGATCATGTTCGTATACCGGGACGAGGTGTATCACCCGGAGACCGAGCATAAAGGCATCGCAGAAATCATTATCGGTAAGCAGCGTAACGGGCCAATTGGCACCACGCGCCTGGCCTTTATCGGTAAATACACCCGCTTCGAAAACCTGGCGCCGGGCAGCTACAACTTCGAAGACGAGTAAAAAGCCGTCTCGCCAATTCCGACTGCAAAGGTCGGAATTGGTCAAAATTTGTGCTATATTCCGCGCCCGCGATTTTTCATCTCAACACCGGTCACCGTCATGCAAACAGCCAAGCCGTTATTTGACTATCCCAAGTACTGGGCCGAATGTTTCGGTCCTGCGCCATTCCTGCCGATGAGCAGGGAGGAGATGGATCAGCTTGGCTGGGATTCATGCGACATCATCATCGTCACCGGTGACGCGTACGTGGACCATCCGTCGTTCGGCATGGCAATCATCGGCCGGCTGCTGGAGTCCCAGGGCTTTCGCGTCGGGATCATTGCCCAGCCCAACTGGCAGTCCAAAGACGACTTCATGAAGCTCGGCGAGCCGAACCTGTTCTTCGGCGTCGCGGCCGGCAACATGGACTCGATGATCAACCGCTACACCGCCGACAAGAAAATCCGTTCCGATGACGCCTACACCCCCGGTGGCATGGCCGGCAAACGTCCGGACCGCGCGAGCCTGGTTTACAGCCAGCGCTGCAAGGAAGCCTACAAGCACGTGCCGATTGTGCTCGGCGGCATCGAAGCGTCCCTGCGCCGCATCGCCCACTACGACTACTGGCAGGATCGCGTTCGTAACTCGATCCTGATCGACGCCTGCGCCGATATCCTGCTGTACGGCAACGCCGAGCGGGCCATTGTCGAAGTCGCCCAGCGCCTGTCGTGGGGCCACAAGATCGAAGACATCACCGACGTGCGCGGCACTGCGTTCATTCGCCGTGACACGCCTGAAGGCTGGTACGAGGTGGACTCCACCCGTATCGACCGTCCGGGCAAGATCGACAAGATCATCAACCCGTACGTGAACACCCAGGACACCCAGGCCTGCGCCATCGAGCAGGAAAAAGGCCCGGTTGAAGACCCGGATGAGGCCAAGGTCGTACAGATCCTGGCCAGCCCGCGCATGACCCGTGACAAGACGGTCATTCGTCTGCCGTCCGTGGAAAAAGTCCGTGGCGACTCAGTGCTGTATGCCCACGCCAACCGCGTGCTCCACCTGGAAACCAACCCGGGTAACGCCCGCGCGCTGGTCCAGAAGCACGGCGAAGTGGACGTGTGGTTCAACCCGCCGCCCATTCCCATGACCACCGAAGAAATGGACTACGTGTTCGGCATGCCTTACGCCCGTGTTCCACACCCGGCGTACGGCAAGGAAAAGATCCCGGCCTACGACATGATCCGTTTCTCGGTGAACATCATGCGTGGCTGCTTCGGCGGCTGCACCTTCTGCTCGATCACCGAGCACGAAGGCCGGATCATCCAGAACCGTTCCGAAGAGTCGATCATTCGCGAAATCGAAGAGATCCGCGACAAGGTGCCAGGCTTCACCGGCGTCATCTCCGACCTCGGCGGCCCGACCGCGAACATGTACCGCATCGCCTGCAAGAGCCCGGAAATCGAATCCGCGTGCCGCAAGCCATCCTGCGTGTTCCCGGGCATCTGCCCGAACCTGAACACCGACCACTCGTCGTTGATCCAGTTGTACCGCAGCGCCCGTGCGTTGCCGGGTGTGAAGAAGATCCTGATCGCTTCTGGCCTGCGCTACGACCTCGCGGTCGAGTCGCCGGAATACGTGAAGGAGCTGGTGACCCACCACGTTGGTGGCTACCTGAAGATCGCCCCGGAACACACCGAGGAAGGTCCGCTCAACCAGATGATGAAACCGGGCATTGGCAGCTATGACAAGTTCAAGCGCATGTTCGAGAAGTACACCAAGGAAGCGGGCAAGGAGCAGTACCTGATTCCTTACTTCATCGCCGCCCACCCGGGCACCACCGATGAAGACATGATGAACCTGGCCCTGTGGCTCAAGGGCAACGGCTTCCGCGCCGACCAGGTGCAGGCGTTCTACCCGTCGCCAATGGCCACCGCCACGGCGATGTACCACTCGGGCAAGAACCCGCTGCGCAAGGTCACCTACAAGAGCGACGCGGTGACCATCGTCAAGAGCGAAGAACAGCGCCGTCTGCACAAGGCCTTCCTGCGCTACCACGACCCGAAAGGCTGGCCGATGCTGCGTGAAGCCTTGACCCGCATGGGTCGTGCCGACCTGATCGGGCCGGGCAAGGAGCAACTGATCCCGTTGCATCAGCCGTCCACCGACAGCTACCAGAGCGCTCGTCGCAAGAACTCGACGCCGGCTGGCAGCCACAAGGTTGCGAAGGAAACCACCACCAGGATCCTCACCCAGCATACCGGCTTGCCGCCCCGTGGCAGTGACGGCAGCAACCCGTGGGACAAGCGTGAGCAAGCCAAGGCCGCGGCCATGGCGCGCAACAAGCAGGCCGCCAAGGAACGCACCGACGCCGCCAAGGGCAAAGGCAAGAAGCCAGCCCGCAAGCCGGTCGTGCCGCGTTGATCGCAGCCTGAAACGCAAAACGCCAGCCTCGTGCTGGCGTTTTGCTTTCTAGCGGGTGGGTAGCCTGTTTGTTAAGGTGGCGCCCATTCGAGCGCCATCCCAGGCAAGCCAGCTCCCACATGTGACCGCGTCCGCCATTTTGAATGCGGTCAAATGTGGGAGCCGGGCTTGCCCGCGATGAGGCCAGTCAGGTCACCATCATTTTCAAGGAAGAACACCCCCATGAGCAGCCCCCTGCTTGGCATCGGCATGGACTCCAACCGCTCCCAGTTCATGGCGCGCCAGCGCATCGAAAGCCAGATCAACCTGCCACGCCTGTTTGCTGCCATCGACGCCGATCCCGGCATTGTGGGGGCGGGTGTGGTGTATATCGATGCTGACTTCAATGTCGTCACCCTGCGCGAATTCAAACCGATTTGCAGCATCAGGCCCAAGCGCATCATTTTGCGTGAGGCGCAAAAATACATAGCCCCGGCACAGTTTGTGGAGCAGGTGAAGACCAACCCTCGGGAAGGGCGCCTCATGAGCGAGACGTTCGATATGGGGTTGTCATGCTCCGCTGCGGTGATCGGCTGGATCGTTGTCTTCAGCGGCAGCGTTGCCGTACCGTTTACGGCGGGTGCCAGTGCATTTGTGGTCGGCATTGGTGTTACGGCGGCGCTGGCCAGCAGCGCGCAATGTGGGTTTGGCGTAGCGCGTACCTACAACGAAATCCTTGACCCCGATGCCAATGACCGTATGGATGACGCCGAATGGTACGGCGCTGTTTCCCCCATCCTTGATGCCGCTTCTTTGGTGGGTATCGGCACCGGCGCACTGACGACGGTGAGATTGCTCAAGGCCAACAAGGCCGCCGCGTTGGGCAAGAGTTGGTACGAACTGCTCAAGGGCTTGAGCCGCCAGGAACGCAAGAAGTTGACCAAGGAACTGCTAAGCCTGAGGGACCCGAGCCTGACGCCCAAGTTGCTGAAGTTGCAGCAGCGCACAGGCAAACTGACGAAGAGTTTCAGCTCCACCGAAATTCGCCACGCAACCCTGACCCAAATGAAAGATGCACTGGGTGGCATATTAGGCCTCACCGGCAGCTACCGTACCGGTAATGTTGGCGCCGCCAGCACCCTTGCAATTGGCTTGTACGAGGACCTGACGGAATGAACGGCTTTCCCGACATGGGCAGTTTTCTCGCACGCTATTTCCCGGTGTTCATGGGCACGATCTTCATGGCGATCTTTTCCGGGGCGTCTGCTGTATCCCTGGCGGGCGTGACTTACTTCCGTGGCGTTGATCCGGGGCTCAAATCCAGCTACTCCGGGATTGCCATTCTGGTGTTGGTCACGGTGATAGTGTTTGGCAACGTAATGATCGCGCGCGGACGCTCGTGGGCCACCGGCTTGATGGCGGGTTACCTGGGATGTTGCCTGCTGTTCGTATTGCCGATGATTCAATACACCTCTCACGTGCTGGTCTATGGCTCGGCTGTCCTCTTCCCGTTGTTGGGGTTATTGCTGCTCAACAGCAAGCGCCACCGCGAAATGCGCCAGAAACTGCGCGAAGTGCGCCACCTGCGCGAAGCCGTGATCGCCAAGCACAAAGCACGGTGACTGGGTAGATTCACCACCCACCCTCACACTCCCGCCACAAATATGTGCAACCCTCGCACCACGACGGCAGCCATCGCGCCGTTTTGGTGCTGTACTGCACCGGGTCCCACGATAAAGCGCAATGACCACTGCTCTGGCATAAGTCTTGCGCGCTTTGTTTTCATGCCCTGGCTCGCAGGAGGCCGCCGTGTCGATTCATGTCGCGTTGCACCACGTTACGCATTACCGCTACGACCGCGCGGTCGAGCTCGGCCCACAGATTGTTCGTCTGCGTCCGGCGGCTCATAGCCGCACTCGGATTCTGTCCTACGCGTTGAAGGTGCTGCCGGAACAGCACTTCATCAATTGGCAGCAAGACCCCCAGGGCAATTACCTGGCGCGTCTGGTGTTTCCGGAAAAAACTGACGAATTGCGCATCGAAGTCGACCTGGTCGCCGAGATGGCGGTATTCAATCCGTTCGATTTCTTCCTGGAACCCTACGCCGAAAAAATCCCTTTCAGCTACGCCGCCGATGAGCAGCGCGAGCTGGCGCCGTACCTGGAAACATTACCGCTGACCCCGCGATTCGCCGCGTATCTGGCGGGTATCGACCGCACGCCGTTGCCGGCGGTGGATTTTCTGGTAGGCCTGAATCAGCGCCTGGCTGCCGACATCGGTTACCTGATCCGCATGGAGCCGGGCGTACAAACTCCGGAATTCACCCTGGAAAACGCCTCCGGTTCCTGCCGGGATTCGGCGTGGTTGCTGGTGCAACTGCTGCGTAACCTGGGCCTGGCGGCGCGATTTGTGTCTGGCTATCTGATCCAGCTGACCGCCGACGTCAAAGCTCTCGACGGCCCGTCCGGCACCGAAGTGGATTTCACCGACCTGCATGCCTGGTGCGAAGTGTATTTGCCCGGCGCCGGCTGGATCGGTCTAGATGCCACCTCCGGCTTGTTCGCCGGTGAAGGGCATATCCCGTTGGCTTGTAGTCCTGATCCATCCTCAGCAGCGCCCATCAGTGGCCTGGTGGAACCCTGCGAGTGCGAATTTACCCACGAGATGTCCGTGGAGCGCATTTGGGAGGCCCCACGGGTTACCAAGCCCTACACCGAAGAGCAGTGGCTGGCGATCCAGGCCCTGGGCCGGCAGATCGACGGTGACCTGCTCAAGGACGACGTGCGCCTGACCATGGGCGGCGAACCCACCTTCGTCTCCATCGACGACCCCGACGGGGCGGAATGGAACACCGCCGCTTTGGGCCCGGACAAACGCCGCCTGTCTGCCGAGCTGTTCCAGCGCATGCGCAAGCACTACGCGCCCAAGGGCCTGGTGCATTTCGGCCAGGGCAAGTGGTACCCCGGCGAGCAACTGCCGCGCTGGTCCCTCAACTGTTACTGGCGCCGCGACGGCGTGCCGATCTGGCATAACAGCGCGCTGATCGCCGATGAGCAGCAAAGCTACGGCGCCGACGGCGTGATGGCCGGGCGTTTTCTGGCCAGCGTCGCCGAGCGCTTGAAACTGCCTGCGCAGTTTGTATTCCCGGCCTACGAAGACAATTTCTATTACCTTTGGCGCGAAGGCGCCTTGCCGCAGAACGTCACCGCCGAAGATCCGCGTCTGGAGGACAAGCTCGAGCGCGAACGCCTGCGCAAAGTCTTCAGCCAGGGCCTGGATAAAGTCATCGGCCAGGTGCTGCCGCTGGCGCGAACGGCGGCCAATGACCGCTGGCAGAGCGGCCGCTGGTACCTGCGGGACAACCATTGCCGCCTGGTGCCGGGTGATTCGCCCTTGGGTTATCGCCTGCCACTGGCCTCGCAGCCGTGGGTGACGGCGGCGGACTATCCGTTCGTACATCCCACCGATCCCAACCAGGACCTGCCCGACCTGCCGACCCCCTCACAGTTGCAAAGCCACGGTGAGTCGGCCGCCAGCAAAGACCGTATTCCTAAGATCGACGAGTCCGCGGACTGGCTGACCCGCACCGCCCTGTGTGCCGAAGCGCGGGAAGGCCGACTGTACCTGTTCATGCCGCCGCTGGAGCGGGTCGAGGATTATCTGGAGTTGGTGGCGGCCATCGAAGCCACCGCTGAAGAGCTGCATTGCCCGGTGCTGCTGGAAGGTTACGAGCCGCCGAGCGACCCGCGCCTGAGCAACTTCCGGGTGACACCGGACCCGGGCGTGATCGAGGTCAACGTGCAGCCGTCCGCCACCTGGGACGAGTTGGTGGAGCGCACCGAGTTTCTCTACGAGGAAGCCCGGCAAACCCGCCTCACCACAGAAAAATTCATGATCGACGGCCGCCACACCGGCACCGGCGGCGGTAACCATTTTGTGCTCGGTGGCGCCACGCCGAAGGATTCGCCGTTCCTGCGGCGTCCCGATCTGCTGCGCAGCCTGATCAGCTATTGGCATAACCATCCGTCATTGTCCTACCTGTTTTCCGGCCTGTTCATCGGCCCGACTTCCCAGGCGCCACGGGTCGACGAAGCGCGCAACGATGCGTTGTATGAGCTGGAAATCGCCTTCGCACAGATGCCCGAAGCGGGCGAAGAATGCCCGCCATGGTTGGTGGACCGCCTGCTGCGCAACCTGCTGATCGACGTCACTGGCAATACCCACCGCGCCGAGTTCTGCATCGACAAGCTCTACTCGCCCGACGGTGCCACCGGCCGCCTGGGCCTGCTGGAACTGCGCGCCTTTGAAATGCCGCCCCACGCCCGCATGAGCCTGACCCAGCAGTTGCTGCTGCGGGCACTGGTCGCGCGGTTCTGGCGTGAACCCTATGCGCCGCCGAAGCTGGCGCGCTGGGGCACGGAATTGCACGACCGCTTCCTGCTGCCGCACTTTATCGAGCAGGATTTTGCCGACGTGATCGTCGAGCTGAACGCTGCCGGTTATCCGCTGCGGGCTGAATGGTTTGCTGCGCACCTGGAATTCCGTTTTCCCAAGGTCGGCGACTATGCCGTCAGTGGTATCGAACTGGAACTGCGCCAGGCCCTGGAACCCTGGCATGTGCTGGGCGAGGAGGGCGCGGTGGGCGGCACGGTGCGTTACGTGGACTCGTCCCTGGAGCGCTTGCAGGTCAAGTTGAGCGGGCTGCCGCCCCAGCGTTACTTGCTGACCTGCAACGGCATCCCGGTGCCGTTGCAACCCACCGGGCGCGTTGGAGAGTTTGTGGCTGGCGTGCGCTATCGCGCGTGGCAGCCGGCCAACTGTTTGCAGCCGACCATCCCGGTGCATGCGCCGCTGGTGTTCGATCTTTTGGACACGTGGATGCAGCGCTCGCTGGGGGGTTGCCAGTACCATGTCGCCCATCCGGGCGGACGCAATTACGACAGCCTGCCGGTGAATGCCAATGAAGCTGAAAGCCGGCGAATGGCGCGGTTTTTCCGCTTGGGGCACAGTCCCGGGAAATTGCCGGTGCCGAGTGTGGTGATCAATGATGAATTGCCGATGACCCTGGATTTACGGCGCTTTGCAAAAAAGACAGAGGATTGAATGTACATAATCCCGAAAGCGACAAATCTCTAATGTGGGAGCTGGCTTGCCTGCGATAGCATCACCTCGGTACACCAGATACACCGAGGTGCCTGCATCGCGGGCAAGCCCGGCTCCCACATACTGACTTCCCTTGCCCCTGCCGAGCGTTCCATGCCCGATTTGCTCGACCGTTACCCGCTGACCGCGGGCACTTATCACGAACTGCTGGACGACAGCGGCGCGGTTCGTGCCCATTGGCAGCGCCTGCTCGATCACCTGCAACGCAGCACCCCGGCGCAACTCGCCCAGCGTCAGGCCCTGCTGACCCGGCAGATCCAGGAAAACGGCGTGACCTACAACGTCTACGCCGACCCCAAGGGCGCCGATCGCCCTTGGGAACTGGACCTGTTGCCCCACGTGCTGGCCGCCGATGAGTGGAAGCAACTCTCCGCCGGCATCGCCCAGCGTGCGCGCCTGTTGAATGCGGTACTGGCCGATCTCTATGGCCCGCAACGCTTGATCGCCGAAGGATTGCTGCCGGCAGAACTGGTGTTCGGCCATAACAATTTCCTGTGGCCGTGCCAGGGCATCCAGCCGCCCGACGGCGCGTTTCTGCACCTGTACGCCGTGGACCTGGCGCGTACGCCGGATGGCCGCTGGTGGGTGACCGCCGACCGTACCCAGGCCCCGTCCGGCGCCGGTTATGCTTTGGAAAACCGCACCATCGTGTCCCGCGCCTTCCCGGACCTGTACCGCGACTTGCAGGTGCAGCACCTCACTGGTTTCTTCCGCACCTTGCAGGAAACCCTGGCTCGCCAGGCGCCGAGCGACGACCAGCCACCGTTGATCGTGCTGCTGACACCGGGCCGTTTCAACGAAAGCTATTTCGAGCATTTGTACCTCGCCCGCCAACTCGGCTACCCGCTGGTGGAAGGCGGCGACCTGACGGTGCGCGACGCCACGGTGTACCTGAAAACCCTCAGCGGCCTGCGCCGGGTGCACGCGATCATGCGTCGCCTGGACGACGACTTCTGCGACCCGCTGGAACTGCGCACCGACTCGGCCCTCGGCGTGCCTGGCCTGTTGGACGCTGTGCGCCAAGGCAATGTGCTGGTGGCCAACGCCCTGGGCAGTGGCGTGCTGGAATCCCCTGGCCTGCTGGGCTTTTTGCCGAAGATCAATCAATTCCTGTTTGGCGAAGAACTGATCCTGCCGTCCATCGCCACCTGGTGGTGCGGTGAAGCGCCGGTGCTGGCCGAAGCCCTGGAAAAACTGCCGGAGCTGCTGATCAAGCCGGCGTTCCCGTCGCAAAGTTTCGCCCCGGTGTTTGGTCGCGACTTGAACGACGAACAGCGCGAGGCCCTGGCCGAACGCATGCGCGCACGACCTTACGCCTATGTCGCCCAGGAACTCGCGCAGTTGTCACAGGCGCCGGTCTGGCACACCGTCGACGATCACCTTCAACACCGCGCCATCGGCATGCGCGTGTACGCCGTGGCCAGCGCCGACGGTTACCGGGTTTTGCCCGGTGGCTTGACCCGCGTGGCAGCGGAAGCCGATGCCGAAGTGGTGTCGATGCAGCGCGGCGGTGCAAGCAAGGACACCTGGGTGCTCGGCGAACGCGCCCTCGGTACCGAACAATGGCGCGCCCAGCGGGCCATCGGCGCCCATGACCTGGTGCGGCGTGATCCGTACCTGCCGTCGCGGGTGGTGGAAAACCTGTTCTGGTTTGGCCGTTATTGCGAGCGCTGTGATGACAGCGCGCGCTGGCTGCGGATCGTCCTCGCCCGCTATGTCGACGGAGACGACCCGCTGGCGCTGCAGGCGGCCGTTGAGCTGGGTGAGAACCTGCGACTGTTACCGGAGGAGGGGGAGTTGCCTGAGCGGCTTCAGGCGGCGTTGCTCGGTGATGACTGGCCGTCGAGCCTGCGGGCCAACTTGCAGCGTTTGCAGTGGGCGGCGTCCCAGGTGCGCGGCAAGCTGTCCCGGGAAAACTGGCAGGCGCTGGTGGAATTGCAGCGCGAAGCCCTGGAGCTGGAGAGCGAAGAGCCGGACTTCGGCGAACTGCTGGATTTCCTCAACCGCCTGGTGATGTCCCTCGCGGCGCTGTCGGGCTTTGCCCTCGACGACATGACCCGCGACGAAGGCTGGCGTTTCTTGATGATGGGCAGGCGCATTGAGCGCCTGCAGTTTCTCAGCAGCAGCCTGGCGGCCTTCCTGCGCGGCGTGGCGGTGTTCGATCAGGCCGGGCTGGAATGGTTGCTGGAACTGGGCAACAGCAGCATTACTTACCGCTCGCGCTACCTTGCAGTGCCGCAATTGATCCCGGTGTTGGACCTGTTGCTGCTGGATGAGCAAAACCCTCACGCGGTGCTGTTCCAGCTGAAACTGGTGAGCCGCACCTTGCGTCGCTTGAATGACGATTTCGGCGTGCCCCGGGAAACCGGACTGGCGCCATTGGTGGAGCGCCTGGCGCGCTTTGACTTGGGCTGCCTGGAGAACCCGCTGTTCGGCGAGTCCAGCGTGCGCGCTGCGCTGGACGGCCTGGCCGACCTGCTGCAAGCGGTGGCCGATGAAAGCGGGCAAGTCTCGGACCGCCTGGCCTTGCGCCATTTTGCCCATGTGGACGATGTCAGCCAGCAAACGGTGTCTGTGTGATGAGTGCCCGCTACCAGATTTTCCACGATACCCATTACCACTACGACAGCCCGGTGTCCCTGGCCCAGCAGCTCGCGCACCTGTGGCCGCGGCCTTGCGCCTGGCAGCGCTGCAGCTCGCAGCAACTGGAGATCAGCCCCGAGCCGACCTCGCGCCGGGATGAGCTGGACGTGTTTGGTAACCCGATCACCCGGCTCGCGTTCGAGCGGCCCCACGATGAGCTGTTGGTCAACGCCGGGCTGACGGTGGAAGTGCTGGCCCGGCCGGTGCTGGATTTCAGCCTGTCGCCGGCCTGGGACCAGACCCGCAACGGCCTGACCTACAGCAGCCAACCGCTGTCGGCCGAAGTGATCGAGGCCTGCCGCTATCGGTTCGAATCGCCCTACGTGCATCTGAAGAAAAGCTTCGTCGAGTTCTCCGAAGACTGTTTCCCGGCAGGTCGCCCTTTGCTGCTGGGTGTGCAGGCGCTGATGGAAAAGATTTTCAGCGAGTTCACCTTCGATGCCGAAGCCACCCAGGTTGCCACGCCGCTGGTGGAAGTGCTGGAGCGCCGGCGCGGCGTGTGCCAGGACTTCGCCCACCTGATGCTCGCATGCCTGCGCTCCCGGGGCCTGGCGGCGCGGTATATCAGTGGTTACCTGCTGACCCAGCCACCGCCCGGCCAGCCACGGTTGATCGGCGCGGATGCGTCCCACGCGTGGGTATCGGTGTTTTGCCCGGTGTCGGGCTGGGTGGATTTTGACCCGACCAACAATGTGCAGCCGGCACTGGAACACATCACCCTGGCCTGGGGCCGGGATTTTTCCGATGTTTCGCCGTTGCGGGGGGTGATTCTGGGGGGAGGGAGCCATGACCCGGAAGTGCGGGTGACGGTGATGCCGCTGGAGTAATGCACAAGATCGTTCCCACGCTCCGCGTGGGAATGCCTGCTGTGACGCTTTGCGTCACCCTGCACATATCTCAAATCGGGACGCGGAGCGCCCCAGGATGCATTCCCACGCGGAGCGTGGGAACGATCACCTATTCAGCGTCTTTCGGTGCTTCGGTGTCGTCTGTAGCCACTGTACCTTCAGCATCCGGGTTCAGTGCACCGGCTTCTTCGTCGGCTGCAATTTTCTTGCGCTGCAGCTTTTCCTCTTTCTTCTGCTCTTTGGCCAAGTCTCTCTGACGTTTGGCGAAGGAGTAATTAGGTTTTGCCATGGGCGATCCTCTGGGGTCGAAGGTGAGGTTGAGCGGCGCGTATTCTGCCTTTAATCGCGTCCCAAGGGTTAATCGGGTTTTTGGTCCACCCATTTGGGCAAGACCAGCGGTTGCCAGGCATCCAGTACGTCAAGCAGCTCAGCCGGCGATTCGCTCATTTGCAGCATGGCACGATGCGGGGCCCGGACGAAGCCTTCGCCGACGATATGATCAAGAAAATCGGTCAACTTGCGGTAAAAACCGTTCACTTCGAGCAAGCCCAGCGGTTTGCCGTGGTAGCCGAGCTGGCCCCAGGTCCAGACTTCGAACAGTTCTTCCAGGGTGCCCAGGCCGCCCGGCAGTGCAATAAAGGCGTCGCTCAGCTCGGCCATGCGGGCCTTGCGGGCGTGCATGCCGTCGACCACTTCCAGGCGGGTCAGGCCTTTGTGGCCGATTTCCAGGACTTTCAGGCTTTCGGGAATGATCCCGATCACTTCACCGCCGGCTTCCAGGGCGGCATCGGCGACGATGCCCATCAGGCCCACGGCGCCGCCGCCGTACACCAGGGTCAGCTTGCGTTGGGCCAGCGCGCGCCCGAGGGCCACGGCTGCTTCACGGTAGGCCGGGTTGGTGCCGCTGCTGGCACCGCAAAACACACAGACAGACTTCAAGGACATACCTGACTCCACTCAGTTGTGGCTAAAGAGTAAAGGCTGGCTTGCGTCTCTCAAAGGATTAAACCTCGCGTTGAGGTGTTTCGCAGGTGCCGCTGGCGCCACAGGCATAGGCGGCAAGCAGGCTGCGGAACAGGCTATTGAGGTGCATGGCTCGGACTCCGGAAGGGTGATGAGCCGATCATAGGCCGGCATCAGTACTTTGGCCGGTAGATTGTGTCGATGAGTCTGATAGCCTAAAGTTGTATACAATCTGTTGATGCAGATCATAAGAATTCCCGCCTGCCTCAGGCACCCTTGTCGCAATATGCGTTTTTTAAACCCTGCCCTGGAGATTCACATGTTTGCCAAACTCGTTGCTGTTTCCCTGCTGACTCTGGCTAGCGGCCAGTTGCTTGCTGCAGAGTGCAAGGTCACTGTCGACTCCACTGACCAGATGTCCTTCAACACCAAGGCCATCGAAATCGACAAGAGCTGCAAGACGTTCACCGTTGAGTTGACCCACTCCGGCAGCTTGCCGAAAAACGTCATGGGCCATAACTGGGTGCTGAGCTCCGCCGCCGACATGCCTGGCATCGCCAGCGACGGCATGGCCGCCGGTATCGACAAGAACTACCTTAAAGACGGCGACACCCGCATCATCGCCCACACCAAGATCATCGGTGCTGGCGAGAAAGACTCCGTGACCTTCGATGTGTCGAAGCTGGCGGCAGGCACTGACTATGCGTTCTTCTGCTCGTTCCCAGGCCACATCTCGATGATGAAAGGCACTGTGACCCTGAAGTAATCACCCTTCAGGCAAAAAAAAGCGCCCTTCGGGGCGCTTTTTTTTGCCTGTAGACAAGCTGCTCTTGTGGCGAGGGAGCTTGCTCCCGCTGGGCTGCGGAGCAGCCCCAATATGGTCACCGCGTAGCATCAGAAAAAGCGGTAAGCAGGTTTCAGGGGCCTCTTCGCGCCCCAGCGGGAGCAAGCTCTCTCGCCACAACAAGCCCTTTTGCCACAATGAGCTGCTGAGTTACCTCAGGGTGCAAACGGCATCACCCGCTTGTGCTCGGTCTTGCGATAGGTGTCGCAGATGATCTTGAAGGCTTCCTCGCGCACCGGCTCGCCGTGGAGGAACGCATCGATCTCGGCATAGGTCACGCCATGGGACGCTTCGTCCGGCTTGCCCGGCGAGAGGTCTTCCAGGTCGGCCGTCGGGATTTTCTCCACCAACGATTCCGGTGCACCAAAGTGCCGGGCAATCGCGCGTACCTGATTCTTCACCAGCCCGCTCAGCGGCGCCAGGTCGCAGGCGCCATCACCGAACTTGGTGAAAAAGCCCATCACTGCTTCCGCCGCATGATCGGTACCGATCACCAAACCACCGGCCGCACCGGCGATGGTGTACTGCGCCACCATGCGCATGCGCGCCTTGGTGTTGCCCAGCACGAAGTCCCGGGAGACCGCGGCCTTGCCTTCAAACGCCGCCACTTCATTGGCCAGGGATTTCACCGCCGGGCCGATGTTCACCGTGTGGCGCTCATCGGGTTCGATAAAGTCCACGGACGCCTGGGCGTCGTGTTCGTCGAACTGGGTTTCGTAGGGCAGGCGCACCGCAATAAAGCGGTAGGCGTCGTCACCCTTGGCCGCACGCAGTTCTTGCATCGCGCGCTGGGCCAGCAGGCCGGCGGTCAGGGAGTCGACGCCGCCGCTGATGCCCAGCACCAACGTTTTGAGGCCTGAATTGAGCAGGCAGTCCTGGATAAAGGTAACGCGCCGGGCAACCTCCGCCTCAAGGGCGGCCTGGTCCTTGAACGGTGGTTGGACCTTGAGCTGTTCAGCAATCTCGCGCTGTACGGCTTGCATGATTCACTCCTTGCTGGGTAGGGCAGGTACTTTGAAAACGTGGCGCAAATAAGCGACGAAGTTCGGATCGGTGCAGTGGGTCTTGCCCGCTTCATCAGAGATCTTTGCGACGGGCTGGCCATTACAGGCGGTCATTTTAAGCACGATGCTCATCGGTTCCACACCTGGAATATCACAGGTCAGGTTGGTGCCGATGCCGAAGCTCACATTGATCCGACCACGCAGCGCGCGGAAAATCTCCAGCGCCTTGGGCAGCGACAGGCTGTCGGAGAACACCAGGGTCTTGCTCATCGGCTCGATCCCCAGCTTGTGATAGTGGGCGATCGCCTTTTCGGCCCATTGCACCGGGTCTCCGGAGTCGTGGCGCAGGCCGTCGAAGAGCTTGGCGAAGTACAGGTCGAAATCGCCGAGGAACGCATCGGTGGTGATGCAATCGGTCAGGGCGATGCCCAACAGGCCACGGTACTCGCGCACCCAGCAGTCGAGGGCGGCGATCTGGCTGTCGATCAGCCGCGGGCCGAGTTGCTGGTGGGCCATGATCCATTCGTGAGCCATGGTGCCCAGCGGCTTCATGTTCAGCTCGCGGGCCAGGTGCACGTTGCTGGTGCCGACAAAACGCCCGGGGAAGTCGTGCTTGAGCACGTTCACCACTTCTTCCTGCACGCGGTAGGAGAAGCGCCGACGGGTGCCGAAATCCGCCACCTGCAATTCGGAAAGTTCTTCGACGCTGGCATTCGCCGTCAGCCAGTCGAACTTGCGATACAGCTGCTCGCGGGCCTGTTCGAGGATCACGGTCTGGTAGCGATAGCGGTTACGCACTTCGCTGACGATTGCGAGCATCGGCACTTCAAACAGGATCACATGCAGCCACGGCCCGCGCAGGCGGATAAACAGCTCGCCGTTTTCGATGCCGGTGTGCACGTAGCGCAGGTTGAAGCGAAACAGCCCGAGGAAGCGCAGGAAATCCGGCTTCATGAAGCTGATGCGCTCCAGGAAACCCAACTGGTCGGGGCTCAGGCTCAGCTCGGCGAGGCGCTCGATCTGGTAGCGGATCTCCGCCAGGTACGGACGCAGGTCTTCACTGTTACGGCAACGAAACTCCCATTCAACTTCCACGTTCGGGTAGTTGTGCAGCACCGCCTGCATCATGGTCAGCTTGTAGAAGTCGGTGTCGAGCAGGTTCTGCACGATGCGATCGGCAAACACACTCTCGCTCATAACGGGAATCTCCAGACGGGTCGGCGATGGGCGCCGACCTTTACGCACAATTAAGGAATGGCGCTAGTGGCGCATAGACCTGTGCTGTTTTGCCAGTGATTTTTTTGAGGATGGCTACCGGCGCCATCGCAGGCAAAGAAGCTCCCACAGGTGAATGCATTCCAAAATGTGGGAGCTGGCTTGCCTGCGATAGCGGTATTGCAGGCAAAGAAGCTCAATCAGACTCAACCTGCTCCATCATCCACTTCACAAAATCCCGCACCTTGGGCACTTCCGCCGAGTGCTCGGGGTAGGCCAGGTAATAGGCGTCCTGGCTCGGCATCGCGTGCTGCCAGGGGTTCACCAGCTTGCCTTCGGCCAACTCCTCTTCCACCAGAAACCTGGGCAATAGCGCCACGCCGCAGCCCACTTGTGCGGCGCGGATGCACATATAAAAGGTTTCGAAGCGCGGCCCGTGGTAGCTGTGTTCGGTGTGATAACCCTGGGCGGCGAACCAGTCGTGCCAGCCCTGGGGGCGCGAGGCGTTTTGCAGCAGCACCAGTTCGCTGAGTTGTGTGGGGTCGGTAAACGGTTGCGCGGGCAGGCTGTCGGGCGAGCACACGGGCACCAGTTCTTCGTTGAACAGCTTCAGGCTTTCAGTGCCAGGCCGTGAGCCCTGGCCGAAGTAGAAGGCCAGGTCGGCCTTGCCTTGCAGCAGCTCGTCGGGCTCCTGTTCGTTGCACAGGTCCAGGTGAATCTGCGGATGCCGCAGTCGCCAGCCCTTGAGGCGCGGCACCAGCCAGCGCGCGCCGAAGGTGTAGGGCGTGGACACCCGCAGCACTTCAGTCTCGCCGCCATAGGAGCGCAGGTAATGGGTGGACATCTCCACCTGGGTGAGGATCTTGCGCACTTCCACCAGGTACAGATCGCCCGCCGGGGTCATCTGCAAGCGGCGGCGCACCCGGCGAAACAGCAGGTGCTGCAGCAGCTCTTCCAACTGCGCGACCTGTTTGCTGACGGCGCTCTGGGTGAGGTTCAGCTCCTCGGCGGCGCGGGTAAAACTCAGGTGGCGGGTAACCGCTTCGAAACACTGCAAGGCGGTGATCGAGGGCAAATGTCTTTTATTCAGCACGGCACGCCTCTTTTTGTTCTTAGCATGAATAAACGGAATGATATCTCGCCTAATCGTCGTTTGTTGGCAAGTCTTGGTCCAGCTACAAATAAGGTCTGGATCGCCGTGTGAACTGGCGGCGCATATTTCTGTTTGTGGATTGAAGGAGTGACCCATGGTTGCCGCATTGCTTGATCGTCTCGGGGTAAACCCGGCGCTGTACCAGTCGGGTAAACAACCCGTGCATTCGCCGATTGATGGCAGCCGGATTGCCAGTGTGCACTGGGAAGGCGCCGCCGAGGTGGAGCAGCAGGTCAGTCGCGCCGAGCATGCATTCGACGCCTGGCGCAAGGTGCCGGCACCCCGTCGTGGCGAGCTGGTGCGCCAGTTCGGGGACGTGTTGCGCGAGTACAAGGCCGACCTCGGCGAGCTGGTGTCGTGGGAAGCCGGCAAGATCACCCAGGAAGGTTTGGGTGAAGTGCAGGAAATGATCGACATCTGTGACTTCGCCGTCGGCCTGTCGCGCCAACTGTACGGCTTGACCATCGCTTCCGAGCGCCCAGGCCACCATATGCGTGAAACCTGGCACCCGCTGGGCGTTGTCGGCGTAATCAGCGCGTTCAACTTCCCGGTCGCCGTATGGGCGTGGAACACCGCGCTGGCGCTGGTATGCGGCAACGCGGTGATCTGGAAACCGTCGGAAAAGACTCCGCTCACCGCCCTGGCCTGCCAGGCGCTCTTCGAGCGTGTGCTGAAGAATTTCAGCGATGCGCCGCCGTACCTCAGCCAAGTGATCATCGGTGGCCGCGATGCCGGCGCCGCACTGGTGGATGACCCGCGCGTTGCGCTGATCAGCGCCACCGGCAGCACCCGCATGGGCCGCGAAGTGGCACCGAAAGTCGCCGCACGTTTTGCCCGCAGCATTCTCGAGCTGGGCGGCAACAACGCGATGATCCTCGGCCCAAGCGCCGACCTGGACATGGCCGTGCGCGCCATCCTGTTCAGCGCCGTCGGTACCGCCGGGCAGCGCTGCACCAGCCTGCGCCGCTTGATCGCCCATGAGTCGGTCAAAGAGGAAATCGTCACCCGCCTCAAGGCCGCGTATTCCAAAGTGCGCATCGGCCATCCGCTGGAAGGCAACCTGATCGGCCCGCTGATCGACAAGCACAGCTTCGAAAACATGCAGGATGCCCTGGAGCAAGCCTTGAGCGAAGGCGGCCGGGTGTTTGGCGGCAAGCGGCAGTTGGAAGACAAGTTCCCCAACGCTTACTACGTGTCGCCGGCCATTGTGGAAATGCCGGAGCAGAGTGATGTGGTGTGCACCGAGACGTTTGCACCGATTTTGTATGTGGTGGGCTATACCGATTTCGCTGAGGCGCTGCGCCTGAACAATGCGGTGCCACAGGGCCTGTCTTCGTGCATCTTTACCACTGACGTGCGTGAAGCTGAGCAGTTCATGTCGGCGGTGGGCAGTGATTGCGGGATCGCCAACGTCAACATCGGCCCGAGCGGCGCGGAGATTGGTGGCGCGTTTGGCGGTGAGAAAGAGACCGGTGGCGGGCGTGAGTCGGGTTCGGATGCATGGCGCGGGTACATGCGTCGCCAGACCAACACCGTGAACTACTCGCTGGAACTGCCGCTGGCCCAAGGTATTACCTTCGACTGAATCTCTGCTCGAAGTGCGGTCAATGTGGGAGCTGGCTTGCCTGCGATAGCATCACCCCGGTGTAACGGATGCACCGAGGTGCCTGCATCGCAGGCAAGCCCGCTCCCACATTTGATCGGGTTCGCACATCAACAATAGTGGTTTGTTAGGTCTCATTGGAGTCTGGCAATGGCATTACGCGAAGCATGTTTGTGGGAGCAACTCACCCCTGGCCGGCCGGATCGCGCTGCGCTCAAGGGCGAGGTCAAGGTGGATGTGTGCGTGATCGGCGCCGGGATCACCGGTTTGTCGGCGGCCATTCACCTGCTGGAACAAGGTAAAAGCGTCGCCGTACTCGAAGCCCATCGCACCGGCCACGGTGGTTCGGGGCGTAACGTCGGCCTGGTCAACGCCGGGATGTGGATTCCCCCGGACGAGATCGAAGCCGGTTTTGGCGAAGCGGTAGGCAGCCAGCTCAACCGCATGCTCGGCGCGGCACCGTCCCTGGTGTTCAGCCTGATCGACAAATACAACATTGATTGCCAATTGCGCCGCGAGGGCACGTTGCACATGGCGCATAACGCCCGTGGCGAGGCGGATCTGCGCAGTCGTGAAGAACAATGGAAGCGTCGTGGCGCACCGGTGGAGCTGTTGACCAGCGCGGCCTGTGAGCAAGCCACCGGTACCAAAAAGATTGCTGCCGCCTTGCTCGACCGACGTGCCGGTACCTTGAACCCGATGGCTTACACCAGCGGCTTGGCCAATGCCGCAGTCGGGCTGGGCGGGCAGTTGTTTGACCATTCCCCGGTCACTCAACTGGAACGCCAGGGCCAGCACTGGTCTGTGCAGACTGCCCAGGGCTCAGTGCAGGCCGAACAGGTGGTGATCGCCTCTAACGCCTACACCGAAGGTGAGTGGACCGAGCTGCGCCGCAACTTTTTCCCCGGTTATTACTATCAGGTGGCGTCGGCCCCGCTGACCGACGAAGCCGCACAACAAATTCTCCCAGGCGGCCAAGGCTCATGGGACACCCGCCAGGTACTCAGCAGCATCCGCCGCGACGCCGAAGGCCGGCTGCTACTCGGCAGCCTGGGCAACGGCAACCAGAAACCAGCCTGGTTCCTCAAGGCCTGGGCCGATCGGGTGCAGCAGCACTACTTCCCGTACCTCAAACCGGTGCAGTGGGAATGCACCTGGACCGGCTGCATCGCCTTCACTCCGGACCACTTGATGCGCCTGTTCGAGCCGGCTCCCGGGTTGGTGGCGGTCACCGGTTACAACGGGCGCGGCGTGACGACCGGCAGTGTCGTGGGCAAAGCCTTTGCGGACTACCTGTGTCACCAGGATCCACAGGCACTGCCGATCCCCTTCGCACCGATGCAGCCGCTGGCTGGTGTGGGCCTGCGCAGCTGTTTGTATGAGGCGGGATTCTCGCTGTATCACGCGGGCCAATGCCTGCGGATCGTGATCTGATCAACGAAATACCGCTCAGAAGCCTGCATTTTCTTAGCCGGCTACTAATCTGTATTGGTGCGAGTCGTAGCAGTAACGCACTGTAAATGTGCACTTCCGTTACGCACGCTGTTACAGGTTCAAGGGTGGCCGTTTAATGGCCGGGTTGCAGTGCTTGAACGGCCGGGTTGCACTTTATGGGTCCAATGGTTGCACCCGGTTGAGATAGACGGTTGCACGTCCAATCAAAAGGCGCCCAAAAACCTGTAATAACAATGACACCGTGTCTTTTTGAATAATAAAAACGTAATGGCACGCCGCTTGCTCTGGGCTTTCGCTGAAAGTTTTTGAAGTGAAGCTGCAGTGCCAATTCAACAAAAACCTCGGAGCACCACTCATGTCCCAGACGTTTTACAAGAAAGGTTTCCTGGCCCTCGCCGTTACTGCGGCGCTGGGTGTTTCTGCGTTTGCTCAAGCTGATGTGAAGATTGGCGTAGCGGGGCCGATGACCGGTGCCAACGCGGCATTTGGCAAGCAGTACATGACAGGTGCCCAGGCGGCAGCCGACGTCATCAACAAGGCCGGCGGCATCAATGGCGAGAAAGTCGTGCTGGTTGCCGGCGACGATGCCTGCGAACCCAAGCAGGCCGTGGCCGTGGCCAACCGTCTGGTTGACCAGGACAAAGTGATCGGCGTGGTCGGGCACTTCTGCTCCTCGAACACCATTCCGGCCTCCGAGGTTTATAACGACGCGGGTGTGATCGCGATCACCCCAGGCTCCACCAACCCGCAAGTGACCGAGCGTGGCATGACCGCCATGTTCCGTATGTGCGGCCGTGACGACCAGCAAGGCATCGTGGCCGGCGACTACATTGTCGACGTGCTCAAGGGCAAGAAAGTCGCGGTTATCAACGACAAGGACACCTACGGCAAAGGTTTGGCAGACGCTACTGCGGCGCAGTTGACCAAGCGTGGCGTGAAGCCGGTGCTGGAAGAAGGCCTGACCCGTGGCGAGAAAGACTTCAGCGCCCTGGTCACCAAGATCCGCTCCACCGGTGCTGATGTCGTGTACTTCGGCGGCCTGCACCCGGAAGCCGGTCCACTGGTTCGCCAGATTCGTGAAGCCGGCTTGAAGGACGTCAAGTTCATGTCCGATGACGGCGTGGTCACCGACGAACTGGTAGCGACCGCCGGCGGCGCACAGTACGTGGACGGCGTGTACATGACCTTTGGCGCCGACCCGCGCCTGCTGCCAGACAGCAAGGCCGTGGTGGAAGAGTTCCGCAAAAGTGGCACCGAGCCTGAAGGCTACACCCTGTATGCCTATGCTTCGCTCCAGGCCCTGGCCGCTGGCTTCAATGGCGCCAAGTCCAACAAGGGCGAAGACGCGGCCAAGTGGCTGAAAGCTCACCCGGTCAAAACCGTCATGGGCGAGAAGACCTGGGACGCCAAGGGCGACCTGAAAGTCTCCGACTATGTGGTTTACCAGTGGGACAAGGATGGCAAGTATCACCAGCTGGAAAAGCAGAAGTAATAGTTAGCGCGATGGGTTAGACGCCACTTGACCCTGTGGGAGCCGGGCTTTTGTGGGAGCTGGCTTGCCAGCGATAGCGTCACCTCGGTTTGACTGACATTCCGAGGTGTCTGCATCGCGGGCAAGCCCGACTCTCACACAAGCCAACTCTCACAAGGGAACGTGGCTGCCAGCCTCTTTTGTGTCTGTCTTTTCCTCCTAGAAGATCCGCACACCCACAGGTGTGCAGGCTCTCACTGCGTGAGATTGCGTTATGGATGGTATTTTCCTGCAGCAACTGGTCAATGGGCTGACCCTCGGGTCGGTCTATGGCTTGATCGCCATCGGCTACACAATGGTCTATGGCATCATTGGCATGATCAACTTCGCCCACGGCGAGGTTTATATGATTTCCGCTTACCTCGCGGCGATCAGTCTGGCACTGCTGGCTTACTTCGGCATCGAATCCTTCCCGCTGCTCATCCTTGGCACCCTGATCTTCACCGTCGTCGTCACTGGCGTTTATGGCTGGGTCATCGAGCGTGTCGCCTACAAACCGCTGCGCAACTCCACCCGACTGGCACCGCTGATCAGCGCCATCGGTATCTCACTGATCCTGCAGAACTACGCGCAGATCGCCCAGGGCGCCAAGCAACAAGGCATCCCGACGCTGCTGGCCGGCGCCTGGAGAGTCGACATCGGCACCGGCTTCGTGCAGTTGACCTACACCAAGGTGTTCATCCTGGTGGCGGCGTTTGTCGGCATGGGCCTGCTGACGTACATCATCAAGTACACCAAGCTCGGCCGCATGTGCCGCGCAACCCAGCAAGACCGCAAGATGGCGTCGATCCTCGGCATCAACACCGACCGGGTCATCTCCTACGTATTCGTGATTGGTGCCGCCATGGCCGCGTTGGCCGGTGTGCTGATCACCCTGAACTACGGCACGTTCGACTTCTATGCCGGCTTCATCATCGGCATCAAGGCATTTACCGCAGCGGTGCTCGGTGGCATCGGTTCCCTGCCTGGGGCCATGCTGGGCGGGATCATCCTGGGTATTTCCGAGTCGCTGTTCTCGGGGTTGATCAACTCTGACTACAAAGACGTGTTCAGTTTCTCCCTGCTGGTGGTGATCCTGATTTTCCGTCCCCAGGGCCTGCTCGGTCGCCCACTCGTGGCGAAGGTATAACTATGTCTGCTGCCTACTCTATCGATATCAAGAAAAGTGTCGTCGATGCGGTACTCGCCGGGCTGATTTCGCTGATCGTGTTCGGTCCGATCGTCGGTGTGGTCCTCGACGGCTACAGCTTCAACCTGCAACCGGCGCGTGTTGGCATCCTGGTGGCCATCGTGATGGTCGGCCGCTTTGCCATGAGCCTGTTCCTGCAAACCCGCAAGGGCCTGCGGATTCTGCAGGGTTTTGAAAGCACCGGCTCCGGTGTGCATGTGCTCAAGCCGGACTACAAATCGCGCCTGCGCTGGATCATCCCGGCGTTGATTGTGATTGCCATCGTGTTCCCGTTCTTCGCCAACAAATACCTGCTGACCGTGGTGATCCTCGGGCTGATCTACGTGTTGCTGGGCCTTGGCCTGAACATCGTGGTGGGCCTGGCCGGGCTGCTCGACCTGGGTTACGTGGCGTTCTACGCCATCGGTGCCTATGGCCTGGCGCTGGGTTATCAATACCTCGGCCTGGGCTTCTGGACAGTGCTGCCGCTGGCGGCGATCTGCGCGGCGCTGGCGGGGTGCATACTCGGGTTCCCGGTGCTGCGAATGCACGGTGACTACCTGGCGATCGTGACCCTGGGCTTCGGTGAAATCATCCGCCTGGTGCTGAACAACTGGCTCTCGTTTACCGGTGGCCCGAATGGCATGCCGGTGCCGTCGCCAACGTTTTTCGGGCTGGAGTTCGTGCGTAAGGCGAAGGATGGCGGGGTGCCGTTCCACGAGTTCTTCGGCATCGACTACAACCCCAACTTCAAATTCCTGTTCATCTACATCGTGCTGTTCCTGGTGGTGCTGCTGGTGCTGTACATCAAGCACCGCCTGACCCGCATGCCGGTGGGCCGCGCCTGGGAAGCCTTGCGCGAAGATGAAATCGCCTGCCGTTCCATGGGCCTCAACCACGTGCTGGTGAAGCTCTCGGCGTTCACCATTGGCGCTTCCACTGCCGGCCTGGCCGGGGTGTTTTTCGCCAGCTACCAGGGCTTCGTCAACCCGTCGTCATTCACCTTCTTCGAGTCGGCGCTGATCCTGGCCATCGTGGTATTGGGCGGCATGGGCTCGACCGTTGGCGTAGTGATTGCCGCGTTCGTACTGACCGTGGCACCGGAGCTGCTGCGCAGCTTCTCTGAATACCGCGTGCTGCTGTTCGGCGTGTTGATGGTGGTGATGATGATCTGGCGACCACGAGGCTTGATTCGTATCAGCCGTACCGGTGTAGTCCCACGTAAAGGAGTGGCGCCATGAGCAAGGAAGTCGTCCTCTCCGTGGAACACCTGATGATGCACTTCGGTGGCATCAAGGCCTTGAGCGATGTGAGTCTCAAGGTCGAACGCAACTCGATCTTCGCTTTGATCGGCCCCAACGGCGCCGGCAAGACCACGGTGTTCAACTGCCTGACCGGGTTCTACAAAGCCTCCGGCGGGAAGATCGAACTCAATGTGCGCGGCAAGCAGACCAACGTGATCCAGCTGCTGGGCGAGCGCTTCAAGGCCACCGACTTTGTTTCGCCGAAGAGCTTCGTCAGCCGGGTGTTCTACAAAATGTTCGGCGGCACCCACCTGGTGAACCGTGCCGGTTTGGCGCGCACCTTCCAGAACATTCGCCTGTTCAAGGAAATGTCGGTGGTGGAGAACCTGCTGGTGGCCCAGCACATGTGGGTCAACCGCAACATGCTCGCGGGCATCCTCAACACCAAGGGGTACCGCAAGGCAGAAAGCGATGCCCTCGACCATGCCTTCTACTGGCTGGAAGTGGTGGACCTGGTGGACTGCGCCAACCGCCTGGCCGGCGAGTTGTCCTACGGTCAACAACGCCGCCTGGAAATCGCCCGCGCCATGTGCACCCGGCCGCAGATCATCTGCCTCGACGAACCGGCTGCAGGCCTCAACCCCCAGGAAACCGAAGCCCTCAGCGCGATGATTCGTCTGCTGCGGGACGAGCATGACTTGACGGTGGTACTGATCGAACACGACATGGGCATGGTGATGAGTATTTCCGACCACATCGTGGTGCTGGACCACGGCAACGTGATTGCCGAGGGCGGTCCTGAAGCAATCCGCAATGATCCTAAAGTGATCGCGGCTTACCTGGGCGCTGACGAAGAGGAACTGGTATGAGTGAGCCAATCCTCGAACTGAAAGACCTGGACGTGTTCTATGGCCCGATCCAGGCCCTGAAGAAAGTCTCGCTGCACATCAACGAGGGCGAAACCGTCAGCCTGATCGGCTCCAACGGCGCGGGTAAATCCACGCTGCTGATGTCGATCTTTGGCCAGCCACGGGCCGAGTCCGGGCAGATCATCTACCGCGGCGTCGACATTACCCACAAGTCGTCCCACTACATCGCCTCCAACGGCATTGCGCAGTCGCCGGAAGGGCGGCGGGTGTTCCCGGACATGACCGTCGAGGAAAACCTGCTGATGGGCACCATCCCGATTGGCGACAAGTTCGCCACCGAGGACATGCAGCGGATGTTCGAGCTGTTCCCGCGGCTCAAGGAGCGGCGTAACCAGCGGGCGATGACCATGTCCGGTGGGGAGCAGCAGATGCTCGCCATCGCTCGTGCGCTGATGAGTCGGCCCAAACTGTTGCTGCTGGACGAGCCGAGCCTGGGGCTGGCGCCGATTGTGGTGAAGCAGATCTTTTCCACGCTGCGGGAGCTGGCGTCTACCGGCATGACCATCTTCCTCGTGGAGCAGAACGCCAACCATGCGCTGCGCTTGTCGGACCGGGCGTACGTGATGGTCAACGGCGAGATTCGCCTTACAGGCACCGGCAAGGAGCTGCTGGTGAATGAAGAGGTGCGCAACGCCTACCTCGGCGGGCATTAAGTCGTTCGCAGGTCCAATGTGGGAGCGGGCTTGCTCGCGAAGGCGGTGTATCAGTCACACATGTATAGACTGACACTCCGCCTTCGCGAGCAAGCCCGCTCCCACATTTTTTTGCGTCGCCTGCAGGCTTTCCTGAAATTGTGGACAACAAATCCAGACACCTGCCAAAGCGCGACATATAGCCGCCGCAAATCCCTGTTTTGTCACAGTTTTGACTTGTCCCCAACCACTGTGGAACCGGCTGTGGGTAACGTGGGAGTAGCTGGCTGGAGGCCTTTGTTTTCGTGGCTTGTAGCACGGTGGTTGTTTATTGAGCAGTGAGTTTTTCGCGACCCCTCGAGGGTTTTGTCAACCTGTTTAAAGACACAGGTATATGACCGGAAGATGTCACTCCGGCCTGTGGATAAGTCTGTGACTAAACTCTGGAAAGAGTGCCGCAGAGGCCGGAATGACTGGCCTGGGGCCATCGTCCTGATTGCACCGTTTTGAACCGGGCTACATATGGCTCGCTCAAGGTCAAGCAAAAAACTTTTTGAATTGCACTGAAAGCCTTGTGTACTGCGGCTTTCAGCTTTTTGCACTTGCCCCCAAAGACTGTGGACGGGGCTGTGGATAAGGTGCGCGCACATGGCTGCACACCACGGCCTGTATGGCTCCCAAGTGATTGGTTGAATTTCGTACAGTATGAGCGGCATTCACCTGTGTCCACAGCGTGTATCAGTTGCCGCCAGCCCGGCAGCCGGGCATTCTGCTGGCTGATTTTTTACCTCGTAGCCCCGCAAGGAGAACACCATGTCCAATACGCTGTTTATTACTGGCGCGACCTCCGGTTTCGGCGAAGCCTGTGCCCGCCGTTTTGCCGAAGCTGGCTGGAAACTGGTGCTCACCGGCCGTCGCGCAGAGCGTCTGAACGCCCTGTGCGCCGAACTCTCCAAGCAGACCGAAGTACTCGGCCTGGTGGTGGACGTGCGTGACCGCAAGGCCATGGAAGAGGCAATTGCCAACCTGCCGCCTTCCTTTGCCACGCTGCGCGGGCTGATCAACAACGCCGGCCTGGCGGTGGGCACCGACCCTGCGCCCAAGTGCAGCCTCGACGATTGGGAAACCATGGTCGACACCAACATCAAGGGTCTGCTGACCACCACCAGCCTGCTGTTGCCGCGCCTGATCGCCCACGGCCGTGGCGCCGGCATCATCAACCTTGGCTCCATCGCCGGCAGCTACCCATACCCGGGCAGCCACGTATATGGCGGCACTAAGGCCTTCGTCAAACAGTTCTCGCTGAACCTGCGTTGCGACTTGCAGGGCACTGGCGTGCGTGTGACCAACATCGAGCCGGGCCTGTGCGAAAGCGAGTTCTCCCTAGTGCGGTTTGCCGGTGATCAGGCGCGTTATGACGCGACCTATGCCGGTGCCGAGCCGATCCAGCCACAGGACATTGCGGACACGATCTTCTGGGTGCTGAATACCCCGGCACACGTGAACATCAACCGTCTGGAACTGATGCCGGTAAGCCAGACCTGGGCCGGGTTTGCGATTGAGCGTGGCGCCAAGGGCTAAGTTCGTCGAGCTGTTGTGGCGAGGGAGCAAGCTCCCTCACCACAGGTTTTTGTCAGCCTTAAATATGCGGCAAATCGGCCAAAACAGGACATAAGGTACACTCCACCCCTGAAAACCCCGCCGCGCTGTGCGGTTCAAAGGTTTTGACAGGAGGATATGTGAGTAACCGAGGTGAGCAGTCGCTGCTCAAACAATCGACCATCCTGATGTTCGCCGTGGCGATCGCCGGGATTGTCACGGGTGTGGTGTCGGGCGCCCAATCGATTTTATTCGACGGCTTTTTCTCGCTGATCGCCACCGCCATCAAGGTGCTGATGCTGATCACGGCCAAGCTGATCGCCAAGAAAAGCAACGAACGTTTCCAGTTCGGCTATTGGCACCTGGAACCCATGGTGCTGCTGATCGAAGGCAGCTTCCTGCTGTTGATAGCCATCTATGCGTTTCTCAACGGTGTGTTCGGCATTATCAATGGCGGGCGCGATATCGAGTTGGGCCTGGTGATCATCTACGCGGCGGTGTTTACCGTCGTCGAGTTCGCCTATTTCTTCTATGTGCGTTATCGCAATCGCACGCTCAAGTCGTCGCTGATCCAGTTCGACAACATCAGCTGGCTGGTGGACGCGATGCTGTCGGTGGGGCTGCTGGTGAGCTTCCTGGCGGCGCTGTTGCTCAAGTCCCAGGGCTACGGGCAGTGGGCGGTGTACGTCGACCCGTTGATCCTGATCCTGCTGGCGTTGAGCATGCTGGCGCCGGCCTTCAAGATCCTGCGCCCGGCGCTGCGGGATGTGCTGGGAATTGTACCGGACCAACTGGACGGCAAAGTCCGCGAAGTGATGGACGCGGCCCAGGCCAAGCATGGTTTCGACGATTACGTGTCCTACGTGCAGAAGCACGGGCGGGCGCGGTTTATCGAGATTCATGTGGTGCTGCCGGCGGATTACCCGGTGGATAACGTCGCCACCCTGGACGGGCTGCGCGAAGAAATATCCACAGGGCTGGGCAAGCCGGACGCGGCCCGCTGGCTGACGATCAGTTTTACCGGGGATCGCAAATGGATTGCGTAAGGCCCAGGTAGCACGTCGCCAAGTGGTAAGGCGTGGTCGACGGCATGTCCCGTCGGCTGACTTGCCCCTTGGCATCGAGGCACTCATTCCAGCCTTTGTCGTGCAGGAAGCGCTGTTGCAGCGCCAGCAATTGGCGTTGCAGCACGGCTTCACTGTTGGGCCGCAAGGTCAGCGCCCGCAGGTATTCGGCCTGGGCCCAGATGCGTTGGGTACCGTCGCGTAGGCTGCCGTCCAGGGCCAGCATGCCGCTGACCGCGCCGGTCAGGTTATCTACACCCTTTTGCTCGGCATAGCTGAACGCTTTGTTCAGGGACGCGTGCAGCGGTGCGCCTCGCAACAAGTCCGAAGACTCCAGCAGGAAGAACCATTCGAACTGGTGTCCCGGCTCAAACCAGTTATCCACAGCCCCCAGCGGTTTTTCCATCATCACGCCGTGCTGGCGGTCGATGAAGCGCTTTTGCATGGCGTTGGCCAGGTCCAGCAATGCGTCCTGGGTGACGGCGTCTTCACGCACGGCCAGCGTGGCGAGGAAGCCTTCGGCCAGGTGCATCAACGGGTTTTGTAGAGGGCCGGACTTGAGGGACGACCAGTTACGCTCCAGCACCGCTTCATACAGGCCGTCGCCGGTGGCGAAGCGTTCGGCGACCACTTCCAGGGCCGCGTCCAGTACCGACTCCACCAGCGATTCACGCACCTTGGCCCAATAGTGGGCGCAGGCAAAGATGATGAAGGCGTGGGTGTAGAGGTCCTTGCGTTTGTCCAGCGGCTTGCCGTGGGCGTCGATGCTGTAGAACCAGCCGCCGTGCTCGGCGTCGTGGAAGTGCCGTTGCAGGGAACGGAACAGCGCGGCGGCGCGCTCCTCGGCAAAGGCTGCGCCGGGCTCGCCGATCAGGCTGGCGAACAGGTACAACTGCCGTGCGCAGGCCATGGCGCGGTAGCGTTGCGGGGGCAACGGCCGATGGTCGGCGTCCAGGGCCTCATAGGGCAGCGCCAGGTCGGCATTCCAGCCCGGGCCATGCCAGAGCGGCACGATCAGGTCGTGGAAGTGCGTCAACACAGCGGTCAATTGAGGCTTGAGGGCGGAGCTTGGAGCGATGGGCATCGGCTGGCGTCGTCACGGCAGGGGTGTTTGCGCGACATGGTATCAGGCTTGGGATCGGTGTTGTCTTTACTGCCGCCTTCGCGAGCAAGCCCGCTCCCACATTCGATCGAGTTCCATTGTTGGAATGCAGTCGAATGTGGGAGCGGGCTTGCTCGCGAAGAGGCCCTCAGGAGCAACGAAAATCAGGCCGCGAGCAACCAAACCCCAGTCGCCGCCGAAGCCGCACCCGCCACCCGCACCAACGGCGCTGCCGCCGCCGGCAGGAAGCGCACCACGGCATAACCCGCCGCATGCAGAACCGCTGTCGCACCCACGAACCCTACGGCATACGCCCAAGGGCTGGACATATCAGGCAGCTCCAAACCATGCGCCACGCCATGGAACAGCGCAAACAGTGCCGTGGCCGCCACCGCCACGAACAACGGCGGACGCACCGCCAGCGCCACCGCCAGGCCCAGCGCCAGCACGGACGCGGCAATCCCGCTTTCCAGCGCCGGCAGTTCCAGCCCTTCAAAGCCCAGCATCCCGCCGATCAGCATGGTGCCGACGAAGGTGCACGGCAGCGCCCAGCGTGCTGAGCCTTTTTGTTGGGCGGCCCACAGGCCCACGGCGAGCATCGCCAGCAAGTGGTCGATGCCGCCCAGCGGGTGGCTGATACCGGCCACCAGGCCGTTGTCGCCGTGGCCGGGGTGGGCGAAGGCGAGGGCGGGAGTGAGCAGCAAGGCTGCGGCTGCGAGAAGTGTATTGAGGCGCATGGACAGGCTCCTTGTTGAGGTTGATCAGGCTGCGGTCAGCAAGCCCTGGCGTTCGATGAAGGCGACGATTTCTTCCAGGCCGACGCCGGTTTTCTGATTGCTGAAGACGAAAGGTTTACCGCCGCGCATGCGCTGGGTGTCGCTGTTCATCAGCTCCAGAGACGCGCCCACCAGCGGTGCCAGGTCGATCTTGTTGATCACCAGCAGGTCGGATTTGCAAATCCCGGGCCCGCCTTTGCGCGGCAGCTTGTCGCCGGCCGACACATCGATCACGTAAATGGTCAGGTCCGAGAGTTCCGGGCTGAAGGTGGCCGACAGGTTGTCGCCGCCGGATTCCACCAGGATCAGGTCCAGGCCGGGAAAGCGCCGGTTCAGTTGGTCTACCGCTTCGAGGTTGATCGAGGCATCTTCGCGAATCGCGGTGTGGGGGCAGCCGCCGGTTTCCACGCCGATGATGCGCTCGGGCGCCAGGGCCTGGTTGCGCACCAGGAAGTCGGCATCTTCGCGGGTGTAGATATCGTTGGTGACCACCGCCAGGTTGTAGCGATCACGCAGGGCCAGGCACAGGGCCAGGGTCAGGGCGGTCTTGCCGGAGCCGACCGGCCCGCCGATGCCGACGCGCAGGGGTTGGGTGTTCATATGATTCTCCAAGATAAAGTGCCCTAGGAACGGAACAGGCGGCTGTACTGGCGCTCATGGGCCATGCACGCCAGGGACAGGCCAAAGGCGGCGCTGCCGTAGTGGTTGGGGTCGAGTTGGCTGGCGTCCTGCTGGGCTTGTTGCAGCAGCGGCAGCAGTTCACTGGTCAGGCGCTGGGCGGCTTGCTGGCCCAGTGGCAAGGTTTTCATCAGCACCGCCAGCTGGTTTTCCAGCCAGCTCCACAGCCAGGCGGCCAGGGCGTCGTCGGGGCTGATCTGCCAGGCGCGTGCGGCCAGCGCCCAGCCCAGGGCCAGGTGTGGTTCGGGTCGCAGGGCGAGAAACTCCCGCGCGGCGTCATCCAGTTCCGGCAAGCCGTTCAGCAGTTGGTGCAGGGAGTAACCCATCTGCCGGCTTTCCTGGTACAGCTCGCGGGTTTCGCGGCTGGCGCGGTGTTCCTCACACAACTGCGCGAGGCGTGGCCAGTCCTGTTCAGCGGCGGCCTTGCAGTGGGCGAGCAGCAGCGGCGCCTCGAAGCGCGCCAGGTTGAGCAACAGTTGATCGCTGATCCAGCGCCCGGCACTTGCCGGGTCGGTCACGCGGTCTTGCTCCACGGCCATTTCCAGGCCCTGGGAATAGCTGTAGCCACCAATCGGCAGCTGCGGACTGGCCAGACGCAACAGCGCCCAGGCTGGGTTCATAGACGTACGCCGAACTGATGCAGCTTGGGTGGGTAGTTGAAGTCTTCGTCGCCATGGCGGGAGTGATGGTGACCACCGCCATAGGCGCCGTGTTCCGGCTGAAAGGGTGCCTCGATGGTTTCAGTCGTCGCACCCAACTGATCAAGCATGGCCTTGAGCACGTAGTCATCCAGCAGGCGCAACCAGCCGTCCCCCACTTGCAGCGCCACGTGGCGGTTGCCCAAGTGATAGGCGGCGCGGGTCAGTTCAAAGGCACTGCTGCAGGTGACGTGCAGCAGTTGTTCAGGCCGGGCGCACACGCGTACGACACGTCCGTCTTCGGCCTGTAGGAATTCGCCATCGTGCAGCGGCGGTTGACCGCGCTCCAGAAACAGGCCGACGTCTTCTCCATCGGCACTGAAACAGCGCAAGCGGCTTTTGCTGCGGGCTTCGAAATTCAGCAGCAACTCTGCGGCCCAGACGGGTTCGGGGGCGATTCGGCGGTGGATCACCAGCATCAGAAAGCTTCCAGCTATGAGCGATAAGCAAGCTAGAGCAAGGGTCTTGCCAACCACGCGGGGAGTAGGAATTCCCTGTAGGCAGGCGGCGTGTGCCACCTGATGGCGCAGGAAATTATTCCAAAATGTTTCATTTTGGTGCGCGAGTGGATTTATAGCACCGGATTCGGGCGCTCGGCGTTGAATTCCATGGCTCGTTGCATGAAATTTCTTTCATCTTTGGGGGTGGAAGAGTTGTTTCGGATTTTTCCCACGCAGTTACAGGATTAGGCGGTCATCGGGTTACGCGCTGTTTCATTAGGATTCCGCTCCGTGTTTAATTCTCAGCGGTTCCATCATGTACAAGTCATTTTTCTGTTTAATCATTGTCAGCTTGTCGCTCACCCTTTCATCCGCTTCGGCCAATCTCCATCGGGCCCCGGCATTTACCCCGCGGCCTTCTATCGACAACGTGATCGATCGTGCCCATGCGCTGCTGGGCACGCCCTACAAGTGGGGCGGCACCTCGGTACGGCAGGGCTTCGATTGCAGCAGCTTTCTGGTGTACCTGTTCAAGACCGAAGCCAACATTCATCTGCCCCGCACGACGTCTGAGATGCACCGCTCAACTGCGGCCACGATCAAGCGCGATGCATTGCAACCGGGTGATGCCGTGTTTTTCAGGGGCAACGGGCGCGGTCAGGTCAGCCACGTCGGTCTCTATATAGGTGAGGGCAAATTCATTCACTCGCCCCGCACCGGCAAAAGCGTGCGCATCGATTCACTGGCCAACAGTTACTGGAACAAGAACTACACCACCGCCAAGCGTTTCCACGCCGTGCGATGATTTATTCAGTGCTGCCCAAGCCTTGCCAATGCTTGAGGCCAATGAAGATAAAGCGCAGTTGCTGGGTGATCTTGGCTTGAGGCGTGAGGTGCGCAGGCAGCGCTTCGGCGGGCGGGTCGATGATGTCGGGCAGGGTGGCGAACACGCTCTTGACGATCAGGTCGGCCATTACGTGCAAACCGTCGGCATCCAGGTGCTGTAGCTTGGGCATCAGGGTCAGGTCGGCGGCGAGGTCGCTGGTGATGTCTTCGCGCAGGGCACCAATGGCTTGGCGCACGGCGAGGCTGCCACCGTATTGCTCGCGGGCCAGAAACAGGAATTGCGAACGGTTGGCGGCGACCACATCCAGGAAAATCCGTACCGAGGCATCAATGATGCCGCCCATCACGAATTCGTTGTGGCGCACCAGGCGAATCGTCGCGCGAAAGGTCTGGCCGACTTCACTGACCAATACCAGGCCCAACTGATCCATATCGGCAAAGTGACGGTAGAAACCGGTGGGCACGATGCCGGCGGTCTTGGCCACTTCACGCAGGCTCAGGCTGCCGAACCCACGGCCACACTCCATCAGATGGCGGGCTGCGTCCATCAGGGCGAGTCGGGTCTGTTGCTTCTGTTCGGCACGGGGCAGCATTGGCAGGCGGGCTTTGTGGACAAGGACAGCGACGCACTCTAGCAAATCAGCTTTGCCAGCGTCGAACTTCAAAAGGGAGAAGGGCGTTGCGGTTCACACAAAGTCAAAGCCCGATCGGGTGATCGGGCTTTTTTCCAGGGCCAGCACGGGCTTAGCTCTGTGCTTGATGCAGTTCTGCCAGACGGTCGGCACCGCCTTCAGCTACGGAACCGGCGTAGGCGCGTTCGTTGGCTTGTTCAGCACCGCCTTCAACCAGGCCTTTCTGTTCCAGGCGATCACGGCCACCTTCGGCAACAGCGTTGCGTTCCATCAGGCGATCAGCGCCACCTTCAACCAGACCTTTCTGTTCCAGACGATCACGGCCACCTTCAGCGACGCCTTCGGTGTAAGCACGTTTGTTGGCTTGTTCCGAACCGTTTTCAGTGATGCTGCCGTTGTAGTCGGTGTTGTTCTTGTCCGAAGCACCGCTGCGAGCCAGGGTTTGGCTGAAGTGGGAAGCATCGGCTTTCACTTGTGGGGTGGCCTGTTCAGCAGCTGGCAGGGCAAATGCGCTGGTGGCCAGGACGGAAAGTACAAAGCTTGCGAGTAATTGGCGTTTCATGATGGGTTGCTCCTTGGGAGGGCGATAAATTGGGTACAGCGCTAATGCTACTCTTGATAAGTCGATATAAAAGTTCATAAACACAATGGTAATAATCAACAGAATTGATTGTTCCCTGCGAGGGCTCTATCTCGCAGGTCTCAAGCCCGCGCTTTTGCACCGAGGTGGGTATTTTCGACACGATCGTGGGTAACAACGGTGCGTGGTTGATGATTGAAATTGTCTGATTGGTCAGGAAAGGCGGTTTTTACCGCTAATTCATCAATGGGGTTAAACCCCCGTGCCGTTTGTCAGTCGTAGCCATATAAGCTGTAGTCAAAACGTGCGCCCCAATGCGCCCGCTCAGTCGTAACCTGGAGTCCTGTGCAATGACGCGCACTCGTAAAATTCTCGCCTGGAGCTGCGCCAGCTTCGTTTTGTTAATCGCCATTGTGGTGTTGGTCCTGGTGTTCTTTGACTGGAACCGGATCAAGCCGCCGCTCAACGCCAAGGTCTCCGAAGAGCTGCATCGACCGTTTGCCATCAATGGCAACCTGGCAGTGGTGTGGCAGCGTGAGCCCGATGAAGGCGGCTGGCGCGCCTGGATTCCGTGGCCCCATGTGATTGCCGAGGACCTGACCCTGGGCAACCCCGATTGGTCGAAAACCCCGCAGATGGTCACCCTCAAGCGCGTGGAATTGCGCATCTCGCCCCTGGCGTTGCTGGCCCAGCGCGTGGTGATCCCGCGTATCGACCTCACCGAACCGAGTGCGCAATTGCAGCGCCTGGCCGATGGCCGCGCCAACTGGACCTTCAAGTTCGACCCCAAGGACCCGAATGCCGAGCCGTCCAGCTGGGTGGTGGATATCGGCGCGATTGGTTTCGACAAAGGCCACGTAACCCTTGACGATCAAACCCTCAAGACCCAGCTCGACGTAGTGATTGATTTGCTCGGTAAGCCGATCCCCTTCGGTGAGATCGTCGGGGATGCCGACGCCAAGAAAGCCCTGGAAAAAGGCTCTGCACCGCAGGATTACGCGTTCGGCCTCAAGGTCAAAGGCCAGTACCACGGCCAGAAGCTCGATGGCACCGGCAAGATCGGTGGCCTGCTGGCGTTGCAGGACGCGGCCAAGCCGTTCCCGCTGCAAGCCCAGGCCAGGATCGGCGACACCAGCATCGCACTGGCTGGCACCCTGACCGACCCGATGAACCTCGGCGCCCTCGACCTGCGCCTCAAGCTCTCCGGCAGCAGCCTGGGCAATCTCTACCCACTCACCGGCGTGACCCTGCCGGATTCGCCAGCCTATTCCACCGACGGCCACCTGATCGCCAAGCTGCATGAGGCCAGTGGCGCGTCGTTCCAGTATGAAAACTTCAACGGCAAGATCGGCAACAGCGACATCCACGGCAACCTCGGCTACGTCGCCAGCCAGCCGCGGCCCAAACTCACCGGTGCGCTGGTCTCCAACCAGTTGTTGATGACCGACCTGGCGCCGCTGATTGGCGCCGACTCCAACGCCAAGCAAAAAGCCCGTGGCGGCGAAAGCAAGCAGCCGGCGACCAAGGTGTTGCCGGTGGAAGAGTTCCGCACCGAACGCTGGCGCGACATGGATGCCGACGTTGAATTCACCGGCAAGCGCATCGTCCACAGTGCCGAATTGCCGTTCACCGATCTTTACACCCACTTGGTGTTGAACGACGGCCAGTTGAGCCTGGAGCCCCTGCGTTTCGGCGTGGCCGGTGGCAAGCTCGATGCGCAGATTCGCCTTAACGGGCGCACCACTCCGATGGAAGGCCAGGCGAAACTCACCGCGCGCAACTTCAAGCTCAAACAGCTGTTCCCGACCTTTGAGCCAATGAAAACCAGCTTTGGTGAACTTAACGGCGATGCGGATATTTCCGGGCGCGGCAACTCCGTCGCGGCATTGCTTGGCACGTCGAATGGCGATCTGAAGATGTTGATCAACGACGGCGCCATCAGCCGCGGACTGATGGAAATCGCCGGGCTCAACGTCGGCAACTACGTGGTCGGCCGCCTGTTTGGCGATAAGGAAGTGAAGATCAACTGTGCGGCCGCAGACTTCGGTATCAAGTCGGGCCTGGCGACGACTCGCCTGTTTGTGTTCGATACCGAGAACGCGATCATCTACATCGATGGCACCGCGAACATGGCCAGCGAGCAGCTTGACCTGACGATTACCCCAGAGTCCAAAGGCTTCCGCCTGTTCTCCCTGCGCTCGCCGTTGTACGTCAACGGGCCGTTTATCAAGCCGAATGCTGGCGTGAAGGCGGTGCCGCTGATGTTGCGTGGCGCGGGTATGGTTGCACTGGGTGTGATTGCCGGCCCGGCGGCGGGTTTGCTGGCGCTGGTAGCGCCGAGCGGCGATGAGCCGAACCAGTGTGCGCCGTTGCTGCAACAGATGAAGGAAGGCAAGGCACCTAAAACAGTGAAGGGCTAGCTGACAAAACCGGGAACCAAATGTGGGAGCGGGCTTGCTCGCGAAGGCGGTGGATCAGTCAAGAATGTGCCGACTGATCCACCGCCTTCGCGAGCAAGCCCGCTCCCACATGGGTTTTGAGGTGTGAGCTGTGTTAGTTACAGGTCCTTCAGAATATCCGCCATGTCGTCGGCGTGTTCTTCTTCCTGGGCCAGAATCTCTTCGAAGATCCTGCGAGTGGTCGGGTCTTTGTCGCCGATGTACTGGATGATTTCGCGGTAGCTGTCCACCGCGATGCGCTCGGCCACAAGGTCTTCGTAGACCATTTCCTTCAGCGTATTGCCGGCCACGTACTGCGCGTGGGAGTTTTTCGACAGCAGGTCGGGGTTGAACTCCGGCTCGCCGCCCAACTGCACGATGCGCTCGGCCAGCTTGTCGGCGTGTTCGGCTTCCTGGGTCGCGTGCTCGAGGAATTCCTCGGCGGCGACATGCGCCTTGACGCCATTGGCCATGAAGTAGTGGCGCTTGTAGCGCAGCACACACACCAGTTCGGTGGCCAGTGATTCGTTGAGCAGACGCAGGATTTCCTGGCGGTCGGCGTCATAGCCTTCAGTCACGGCACCGTTTTCGACGTTCTTGCGGGCGCGGTCACGTAAAGTGGCTACGTCAGACAAATGTGAGTCAGTCATCTCGTTCTCCTGGTACTAATCCGGTTTTGCGCCACGCTCTGTCGGCGTGATCGCTCACTGGTTGTGAGTCCCAGGCAACCCGAAAAGTTTTATCGGATTTTCCAGCGTGTGTCCCGACAGCCGCGCTTCCTCCTGCAACCACTCAAAAAACGCCCGGACCGGCGGATGCCGTTCACGCCCCGGCACGCACAGGGCGCTGTAGCCGGCGCCGTTGACGCGGATTTGTGGCCGGTAAGGCACCAGCAACCCGCTGGCGACGCTTTCCGAGACCAGGATATTGCTCGCCAATACCAGGCCCTGGCCGGCAATCGCTGCTTGCAAGGCGTAGTGTTCTTCGTCGTATTCGCGTAGTGGCGAAGCGGATTGCAACCAATCTTCCCCGGCTTTTTCGCACCAGGCTTGCCAGCCCAGGGCGTACAGCTTGGAGTTGTGCCAGCGCACGCTGATCAGGGTCGGGGTGCGCTCGCGCGCCAGGGCGACTTGTTCGGGGGAGCCATACACGGCGAAACATTCGTCGAACAGGCACAAACCGTACAGGTTCATGTAGTCGTCGATGCTGTAGCGGATCACCAGGTCGACGCTGGCGTCCTGCTGCAAGTCGACCACGGCGCAGTTGGTGTCCAGGCGCAGGCTGATATCCGGGTGGGCGGCATAGAAGCGGCCGAGTCGCGGCACCAGCCACAGGGCCGCGAACGCCGGCGTGGTGGATAAGGTGAGATTGCCGGCGCTGCGTTGCGGGCGCAGGGTATCGACGCTTTGCGCGACGTCCAGCAGGGCGCCATGCAGGCTGTGGAACAGGCGCTCGCCGCGTTCCGTCAGGCGCACCTGGCGCGGCAGGCGCTCGAACAGCTGCACGCCGAGCCAGGTTTCCAATGAGCGAATCTGGTGGGACACGGCCGTTGGCGTTACCGACAGCTCCTGGGCGGCGGCCTTGAAGCTCAACAGGCGTGAGGCTGATTCAAAGGCGCGCAGGGCGGTCAGGGGCAGCGAGGCAAACATGTGAGGCTCCATGGATGAATTCAGTTCATCCAAAACAACTAATGCTCATTTGTGAGGAAGGCCGCTCGACTCTAGATTTGTGTGCAACAGAGGCAGCCATTCCGGTTGCCTGAGTCTAGCGTGTGAAGGCCGACAGATGAAAAAAATGCTTGCGATCCATTCCAGCCCCCGCGGCGAACGTTCCCACTCCCGGCGCCTGGCCGAGGTGTTCCTGGCCGCCTGGCACGCCGCTAACCCTGACGCACACCTGAGCCGCCGCGAAGTCGGCCGTGCATCGATTCCCCATGTCAGCGAAGCGTTTATTGCCGCCAGTTTTCACCCCGAGCCGCAGTCGATGCCCTTGTCCATGCACGCTGATTTGCAACTGAGCAATGAACTGGTGGCCGAGCTGGTCGAGCACGAACTGCTGGTGATTTCCGTGCCGATGTACAACTTCGGGATCCCCAGCGGCCTCAAAGCCTGGATCGACCAGATCGTGCGCATGGGCCATACCGTGGATATCACCCAGGACAGCCAGGGCATCGCCCAGTACCAGCCGTTATTGTTAGGCAAAAAGGCCTTGATCATCACCAGTCGCGGCGGCAGCGGCTTTGGCCCGGGCGGGGAAAACGAGGGGGTGAACCACGCCGATCCGCACCTGCGGACCGCGCTGGGGTTTATCGGCATTGAAGACGTCACAGTGATCGCCGCAGAGGGCGAGGAGTCCGACCCGAGCGTGTTCCGTCGCTCCTGCGATGCGGTCGAAGGCCAACTGCGCGATCTGGCCGGGAGCTTCTGAGGTGTCCTGGCTCTTCCTGCTGATCGCTGCCGGGTTTGAGGTGACGTTCGCCATGGGCATGAAGTACGCCGACGGTTTCACCCGGCTGTGGCCATCGCTGATCACCGTCATCGCGGCGGTGGGCGGGATCTATTTTCTGACCCTGGCCATGCGTGAACTGCCGGTGAGCGTGGCTTACCCGATCTGGACCGCCATTGGTTCACTGGGCACGGTGTTTCTCGGGTTTGCGCTGTTGGGGGAGAGCCTGACGATGATCAAGCTGGTGTCGGTGGGCTTGATCGTCGCCGGCGTGGTGGGGCTCAAGTAGCTTCAGGCGCGCCGACATTGCTGCGAACCGGTGTCGTCCAGCGCTCCGACAAAATCACCCCGCCCAAGGTCAGCAAGCCGCCCACCAGGTGGTACATCGCCAGTTGCTCCTTCAACACCACTGAGGCAATCAACGCGGTGATCAGCGGCAGCAAATTGAAAAACAGCGTTGTGCGGCTCGGGCCGAGGGTCTTCACCGAATGCATCCACGCCAACGGCGCGAGCATCGAGGCCAACAGGCAGGCGTACAGCACCAGCGGGATATTCGACCAGCCAAGGCCGGCCTTGTCGGAGAGCAGGAACAGTGGAAACAGCACCACCACTGCCACCAGCACCTGCAAATACAGCAACACCAGCGGCGGCAAACGCAGTTGCCATTTTTTCAGCAGGGTGCTGTAGACCGCGTAGGCCAGGGTGGCCACCAGCATCATCGCATCGCCCATGTTCAGCCCGTGTTGCAGCAGCGCGCTGAGACTGCCGGCGGAAACCACCACTACCACGCCGGCGAACGACAGCACGGCACCGGTCAGGGCGCCGAAGGTCAGGCGTTGGCCAAGGCTGATGATGGCGGCGGTGAGGGCCATCAGCGGCATCAGCGACAGGATGATGCCCATGTTGGTGGCCGAGGTCAGGTTCGCGGCGTAATACGCCAGGCTCTGATACACCGCCATGCCCAGCACGCCGAGGATGAAGATCTTGCCCAGGTTGGGGCGAATCAGCGACCAATTGGCGATGACGGGTTTGAGCATGAACGGGGTAAACAGCACGCCCGCCAGCAGCCAGCGATAAAAGCCGATCTCGGCAGGGAAAATCGTCCCCACCGCGAGTTTGTTGACCACGGTATTGCCGGCCCAGATAAAAATGGCCAGTAACGGATAAGCGTATTGCATCGAAAGGAGCCTGTTGCGTCTATGAGCGGCGATTATCCTTTGTCTGGATCGAAGCCTATACTTCGATCCAGCCATCCGACCTTTGTATCCAGACAATATGCCGAAGAAATACATCAACCTTCCCGATTTCGACCAGTTGCCGTCCCCGGTGTATTTCCGCTATTCGGAATTCGAGGCCGACACCCATGCCAGTGCGCACCAGCATGCCTGGGGTTCCCTGGACTACTCGGCCCGAGGCGTGATGCGTTTTGAAGTGGCCGGCAGCCGCTTCATGTCGCCGCCGCAGTACGCGGTGTGGATTCCGCCAAACACCCAGCACAGTTCCTACAATGCCCAGGCGATCGTCTACCGCTCGGTATATCTGGCGCACGCCTTGTGCGAGCAATTGCCGGCGAAGCCGTGCACCCTGACCATCAGCGATATCCTCAAGGCGATCCTCAGTGATTTCGCCGAGCGTGACGTCAACATTCCCGAGAATGAAGCCGATGTGCGCTTGGCCCAGGTGCTGGTGGACCAGCTTCGGCAGGCCCCGGTGCACGATTGTTTCCTGCCGTACGCCAGCCATCCCGGGTTACTCAGCGTGCTGGAGGGTATGCAGGCCGATCCCGGGAATAACCGCGCGCTGGCCCAGTGGGCGGAGCAGGTGCATGTCAGTGAGCGCACCCTGGCCCGGCAATTCGTGCGGGAGCTAGGGATGAGTTTCGGCGAATGGCGCCAACGCCTGCGTTTCCTCGCGTCCATCGAAGCGCTGGACAGCCCGCGCAGCGTCCAGGAAGTGGCCTTTGACCTGGGCTACAGCACCGCCTCGGCGTTTATCGCGATGTTTCAGCGCCAGGCTGGCTGCACCCCGGAGCAGTATCGTCGGACGAATATTCGTAGCAGGTGAACGTGTAACAGGGTTTGACTACACTGCTGGGGAGGCCGTGCCCCTCGGCACGGTAACAGGGAGAAAACTCCATGAAGATGCTGCGTATTCCGCTGTTGATGATGGGCTTGCTGTTGTGTTCCCAAGGCTTTGCCGCGACTGCCGCACAGACGGCTCAGCAACAAAAAATGACCACTTGCAACGCCGAAGCCAAGACCAGTGGCAAAACCGGTGATGATCGCAAGGCATTCATGAGCACCTGCCTCAAGGCCGCCCCGGCTGCCAACGACGCCAAGACCCTTACGCCACAGCAGCAAAAGATGAAAGACTGCAACGCCACGGCGAAAACCCAGGCGCTGACCGGCGATGCACGTAAAACGTTTATGAGCACCTGCCTGAAGAAATAATGATGCAGAACCCTGTGGGAGCTGGCTTGCCTGCGATTGCGACCTGACAGTCGATGCCTTCGTTGACTGACCCACCGCTATCGCAGGCAAGCCAGCTCCCACATTGGGCCGGGTTTAGACTTCTCGCTTGATTCACCCAAGGCTGGCAGACTGCCCATCCTTTAACGCCGTTCGTTTTGAGGCTGTATGCCAACGTTTTCTCAGCGTCACGTGTTGTTGTTGGTCAGTTGCGTGCTGATTTTTGGCGGGCTGCTGCTGGTTTTGCCGTTGAAGTTGCTGCCGAGCCTGCTGGCCGGGCTGCTGGTGTATGAGCTGGTCAACATGCTCACCCCGCAGTTGCAGCGATTGATCGAAGGCCGGCGTGCGCGCTGGTTGGCGGTGGCGTTGCTCGGGACTTTGATCGTCAGCATCCTCACCCTGATCTTTGCCGGGGCCATCAGCTTCCTGCTGCACGAAGCGGAAAACCCGGGGGCTTCCCTCGATAAATTCATGGGCGTGGTCGACCGTGCCCGCGGCCAACTGCCGCCGTTCCTTGATGCCTACCTGCCGGCCAGCGCCGCCGAGTTCCGCGTGGCCATCGGCGAATGGCTGAGCAAACACCTCAGCGAATTGCAGTTGGTGGGCAAAGACGCCGCGCACATGTTCGTGACCTTGCTCATCGGCATGGTGTTGGGCGCGATCATCGCCCTGCAGCGGGTGCCGGACCTCACCAAGCGCAAACCCCTGGCGGCCGCGTTGTTCGACCGCCTGCACCTGCTGGTCCAGGCCTTTCGCAACATCGTCTTCGCCCAGATCAAGATCGCTGCGCTGAACACCGCGTTCACCGCGATCTTCCTCGCGGTGGTGCTGCCGCTGTGCGGGATTCACCTGCCGCTGACCAAGACGTTGATCGTGCTGACGTTCCTGCTGGGCCTGTTGCCGGTGATCGGCAACCTGATGTCCAACACCCTGATCACCATCGTGGCTCTGTCGCTGTCGATTTGGGTGGCGGTGGCGGCGTTGGGCTACCTGATTGTGATCCACAAGGTCGAGTACTTCCTCAACGCGCGGATCGTCGGTGGGCAGATCAGTGCCAAGTCGTGGGAATTGCTGTTGGCGATGCTGGTGTTCGAAGCCGCCTTCGGCCTGCCGGGGGTGGTGGCGGGGCCGATTTATTATGCGTACTTGAAGAGTGAGTTGAAGCTGGCGGGGATGGTTTAGGCATTGATGTTGCCTGGACTGGCCCCTTCGCGAGCAAGCCCGCTCCCACATTCGGCTGCATTCCAAAGTTGGAACTCGGTCAACTGTGGGAGCGGGCTTGCTCGCGAAGGGCGCGCCACGGTTTCAGCTAAAACTCAGTAGCCGTAGCGCTTGCTGGCCTCAATCGCCAGACCACTGCCGATACTGCCAAAGATATTCCCTTCCACATGCTGCGCATTCGGCAGCATCGCCGAGATGCTGTGGCGCAGCGCCGGAATCCCGCTGGAACCCCCGGTAAAGAACACCGTGTCCACCTGGGCCACGTCCACCGAGGCATCGTTGAGCAACTGGGTCACGCTGTTGCGCACCCGCTCCAGCAAGCCATCAATGGCCGACTCGAACAATGCCCGACTCAATTCCACGCTCAACCCTGGTTCGACCCGGTCCAGCAGTACATGGCGGCTGTCCTGTTGGGTCAGCTGGATCTTGGTTTCTTCCACTTCCATCGCCAACCAGTGCCCGGCGCGCTGCTCGATCAGGTTGAACAGCCGGTCGATGCCGCCCGTGTCCTCGATGTCGTAGCGCATGCTGCCCAGCGCCAGCTTGGATTTCTGCGAGTACACCGAGTTGATGGTGTGCCAGGTCGCCAGGTTCATGTGGTGGCTGGTGGGCATGTAGGCGCCGCTCTTCATGCGGCTGCCGTAGCCGAACAGCGGCATCATGCCGGCCAGCGAGAGTTGCTTGTCGAAGTCGGTACCGCCGATATGCACACCGCCGGTGGCGAGGATGTCGTCGTGGCGGTTGTCGATCTGGCGGCGCTCGGGAGACAGGCGCACCAGGGAGAAGTCAGAGGTACCACCGCCGATGTCGACGATCAGCACCAGTTCTTCTTTCTCGATGGTGGACTCGTAGTCGAAGGCCGCGGCAATCGGTTCGTACTGGAATGAGATGTCCTTGAAGCCGATCTTGCGGGCTACGTCCACCAGGGTGTTTTCGGCTTCCTGGTCGGCCATCGGGTCGTCGTCGACGAAGAACACCGGGCGGCCCAGCACCACTTCGTCGAACTCACGCCCGGCGGTGGTCTCGGCACGGCTCTTGAGTTGGCCGATAAACAGCGCCAGCAGGTCGGTGAACGGCATGGCCGTGCCCAATACGCTGGTGTCGTGCTTGATCAGCTTGGAACCCAGCAGGCTCTTGAGCGAGCGCATCAGCCGGCCTTCGTAGTTTTCCAGGTACTCGTGCAGGGCCAGGCGACCGTACACCGGGCGGCGCTCTTCGAAGTTGAAGAACACCACCGACGGCAGCGTGATCTTGTCGTCCTCCAGCGCGATAAGCGTTTCCATGCCGGGACGAATCCAGCCGACGGTGGAGTTGGACGTGCCGAAGTCGATACCGCAGGCACGGGCTGGGGATGGGTTTTTCATGTCAATCGGGTTCCGGTTGAAAAACGGCCGCGCAGTGTATGCCACCCGCGTGCAGATGCGTAGGCCGACTATCCGCTAAATACAACGGACTTGTTACCTTGAAAGCCCGGTGTTTGCCCCCAAATCCTCCCCATACGGTTGGTGGCTGCAGGATTCTGCCCGCAGCGCCGATAAACTTCTGACGCACCCTTCGGTCACAAGATTGAGATCGGTCAATCCAGACGCCGCAAACAGGCGCATGCTGTGACGCTGGCAGTGCGATATCGATAACGGACGGTGATACTCCCGATGGACTTCAAAGACTATTACAAGATTCTCGGCGTCGAGCCGACTGCCGACGACAAGACGATCAAGGCCGCCTATCGCAAGCTGGCGCGCAAATATCACCCGGACGTGAGCAAGGAAAAGGACGCCGAAGCCAAGTTCAAGGACGCGTCCGAAGCCTATGAAGCGCTGAAAAGCGCCGACAAACGCGCCGAATACGACGATCTGCGCAAATACGGCCAGCATGGCCAGCCGTTCCAGGGCCCGCCAGGTTGGCAGAGCCGTGGTGGCTATGGCGGCGGTGGCCAGGACACCGGCGACTTTTCGGACTTCTTCAGCTCGATCTTCGGTTCGCGCGGCAATGGTTTTGGTGGTGCCCAAGGCCGTAGCGCCGGGCGCCGGGGGCAAGATGTGGAAATGGAACTGCCGGTCTTCCTCGAAGAGACCCTGTCCAACGAGTCCAAGCAGGTCAACTTCCAGGTGCCGCAATACAACGCGGCCGGCCAGCACGTCAGCAACACCACCAAGAGCCTGAACGTGAAGATCCCGGCCGGTGTGGCCGACGGCGAGCGCATCCGCCTCAAGGGCCAGGGCGCGCCGGGGATTGGCGGTGGTGCCAATGGTGATCTGTACTTGATCATCAAGTTCGCGCCACACCCTAAATTCGATGTGGAAGGTGAGAACCTGATCATCACCCTGCCGCTGGCCCCGTGGGAGCTGGCGTTGGGCACGGAAGTGGCTGTGCCGACCCTCACCGGCAAGATCAACCTCAAGGTGCCCGCCGGCAGCCAGAACGGCCAGCGCATGCGCGCCAAGGGCCATGGCTTGTTGAACAAGGCCGGGCAGCGCGGTTACCTGTTTGTGCAACTCAAGGCGGTGATGCCGAAAAACACCGACGACGAGGTCAAGGCGTTGTGGCAGGAACTGGCACAAAAAGCCGCCTTCGATCCAAGAGAATCATGGAGTAGCTAACGATGAGCAGTCCCCGTTTGGTTCAAGTGAACATGGCAGAATTCTGTGAGGCCACCGACCTGTCGGTGGCCTACGTGATCGAAATCGTCGAGCACGGCATCGTTGAACCGGTGGGGACCAGTCCCGAGTCCTGGCGCTTTACCGATTACGAGCTGGCCCTGGCCAAGCGTGCCTCGGCGCTGCAAAAGGACTTGGAGCTGGAATGGGAAGGCGTCGCCCTGGCGCTCGACCTGCTGGAAGAAGTCCAGCAACTGCGGGCCGAGAACCAGATGCTTAAGCAGCGGCTGGGGCGGTTGGTGCAAACGCCGTAAGTCCGTCAGGCGATGTTGCAGCGCTCCTTGCATGGTACCCAGTCGCGCAGGGTCAGCGACCGAATCTCTTGCGCTTCCGCCACGGCCAGTTGCAGTTGCACTTCTTCAGCCTGGGTTGTGTATTCGTCATCAGTCAGGCTGCCCGCAAGGTGCTCCTCGGATAACGCATTCAACCGCACATCATAGTGGTCCCTCAGGGCGCTGAACGCTTCCCCATACTGCTTGCGGATAAAGGCCTGCCAGAACTCACGGCCCAGCAGTGATTGTACGAAGGCCTTGGAGTTGTCCAGTCGTTCGATTCTGATGGCGACATTAGCCAGTATCTGCGGCGCCACTTGCCCGGTTGCGAGGTAGCGGGCCTCGATGGGTTGACCAGGCAGGCCAAGGCGGCGTGCCAAGCCCATGCGATAGGCCAGGCGGATTTCAATATCTTCGAGTTTTTCCAGGGCGGCGACTTTTTGTTCAGGAGTCATGCTCGACATGCGAATCATGCCTTCTCGAACTCGAATCTCCCCGCTGGCTGATTTTTCCACCTCGTCCAGGCGAAAGAGGCCCTTGCCCAACTCGTACAGTGCCGGTCCCGCCTCGCCATCGCTGGCCCCTTGTGTGGCTTGCCACGTCAGCACCTTGACCTCCATGTCACTGAACACCAGGGCCGCCCGATCACCACAGCGCGGGTCACCCGCCAGGTTGAACAGCTCTTCACACAAGCCATCGTCCCGTGCCGCGTCGAGCAGCTGCCACAGGCGTGATTGCAGGTCGGTGTAGCCGCGGCGGTACTCCGCCGATTCTTTAAGGTTATCGAGGATGTCGAGGAAGATCTGCGCGCCGGGTTTTTCGGCAATCGACTCCCACAGGCTGCGTCTTACGTCGATTTCCTCGGGTGACAGACCGTCGATCCAGTGCTGGTATGCCGGCTCCGGTGTGTCGTCCAGCACCTGTTCTTGAGGGGCGCGAACCTCGACGGTCGCGGGCCGTGGCGCCCGATAACGCATCGCGTGTGCCTGCCGGCGCTCCGCAGCCTCGGGGTGGAGTAAGGTTGCATTGTTCCAATACTCAATCAACTGCCTGCGGGCTTCTGTGGTCAGCGGGTTACCGCCGATAAATGTGACGTTGTTGACGCGGATGACTGCCTCGGCCTCCTCGGGCGGCGGGTTGACTCGGGACTCGGGCAACTGCGTGATACGGTTCTCGGTCAGGTCAACGGTGTCCAACGCCTGATGTGGCCCCAGGCCCTGCGGCCACTCGGTGATCCCGGTGTTTCTCAAATTCACCCCGCGCAGGTTCGGCAGGGTACCGAAGTTGGGGGTACGCGCCAGGGGGTTGCGGCTCAGGTCGACCGTCTTGAGTGAGGTGAGCCCCTCCAGCAGATCCACGTCGGCCTCGGTCAGAGACAACCGGTTGCCCCTGAGGTCCAGGCGGGTGAGCCGGTTCATCCGGGCAACGCTGGGCGGGATTGAACGCAACTCGCCGTTTGACAGTTCGAGCCAACGAGTGTGGCTGAAGTGGCCGAGAAACTCATCCAGACTGTACAGGGATCGCATGCCCTGCAGTTTGATTGACCCTACGTGGCTGAAATCCGCTTCCAGCGCCGGCAAGTCACCGACGCTCAAACCGAGTGCTTCAAGCGTGTAACCGATGGGAGAACCATCACGGGCCAGGGCTTTGGGGGTCATGCGCCGCCAGCACTCCTTGAGGTTCCGGGCAAATTGCCGGCGGTGACTGGCATCCCCTACGCGAAGGTTGGCGTCGTCGGCCGCCACCAGGAACCGTTGTGCGGCCCAGGCGTCCAGCTGGCTGTTCAAGGTTTGCCATTGGCCTTCCAGGCGTGTCAGTTCGGCCGGCGCCCCGTCGCCTGCATCCAATACGAGTCGCTCGTTTTCATCCTCGCTGAAGCCGGGGAAAAGCTCCCTTGCCCGCAGCATTTCGTCGGTGTGGCTCAAGGGGACTTCGAATGCGCCAGGCTGGCCGCCGTTGCGCCAGCCCGGGCGGGTTCGTGAAAGGCGAGTGATGTACGCACGCATCTGTTGATTGGCTCGCGGGGTGAACGGGTTGTCACGCAGGCGGGTCATGCGGTTGAGACGGATGCTGGCCTCTATCTTTTCGGGAGCAGGGTTGAGCAGGCTGTCGGGCACCGCGCTCAGGTGATTGCCGGACAGGTCGACCTCCCTCAGCTCCGGCAATTCCAGCAGGCCCGTGGGCCACTGGTTGATCCGGGTGTAACGCAGCTCCAGCTTGCGCAATCGGAGCAGGGTGCTGAAATCGGGCAGGGCGCCCAAGGGGTTGTCGTTCAGGGACAGTTCTTCCAGGCGGCTCAGGCCGGCCAGTTGGCCGGCGCTGGTTTCGCTCAGGCGGATCGCATTGGCGGACAGGTCCAGGTGCGTCAGCTCCTTCATTGCCGTGATTGCTTCGGGCAGTTCGGTCAGCGTCTGGCGTCCGATACCGCCGACTTGCTTGAGGGTCATACGTTTCAGATTGGGGAAGTTGCCAAGGAACTGCCCGGCGCTCTCGGTGAAGCTCACCTGCTCGAGAACCAACTCCTCGACGTGGCCAAAGTCGGCGTTCACGTTGGGCAGGTTCACCTGGGCGCTGATTTCCAGGCGACGCCCGCTATTGGCCCCGGCACGGGCCACGGTCTGTCGGCGCCAGCAGTTCCTCAACGCATCGGCCGCCGACCGCTCCCGGCCGCCCGGGTCCACCCCAAATGGACGCCGGCTCGTCTCTTCACGGGCACTGCGTTTAACCCAGTCCTTGAGCGCGCGGTCGAGGGTGGCGTACTGGTTTTCCCTGCGCGTCAATTCACTGCGGGCATCGCTCCCGAGGGTCTCGATGAAGGCGTGTGCTTGCTCGTCGTTGAACCCCGGATACAGCTTGCGCACCCGCGTATGGGTGCTGCGCAGTTGATTGAGTTTGTGTAGCGGGGAGCCCCCTGGCAAACGCTGGTTTCCCGCCAACGGTTTGCGCAGCACCGGGTAATCCAGCAGCACCGAGCGTAGCTCATCCCGGGCCAATGGCGCTTGCCGGATCCGCTGCTTCAAAGTGCCGGCGTCCCGTGCCGCGTCGCCCAGCGCGCGGCGCTGGCCTTGTTCGAGCCGCGACAGAACAGCGCCATACAGGTCGGTGGTGCCGAACGATCCGTCTTCACCCATCGCCAGTTGCAGCGGCGGCGCGTCGGCAACTGGACCGACGGCGTCAATCAGCGGACCCTGTTCGCTGCCCAAGCGGATTTCTACTCGCAGGTTTGGGTCCCATCCCGGCAAGCTGGGCAACGTATGCAAGGCCAGGCGCCGACTGTCCTGGCTCTCCAATGCATCCAGGTACAACCCTTCATAGGCCCTTGCCATCCGCACTTGCTGCTGGCTTTCTCGCGCCAGGGCAGTGAGCCTAGGTGACAACTTCTGATGTCCACTCAGCGCGGTCAAATCCGCGTCCGTGGCCGTTTCCAGCAACTGCCCGGCAACCTCGGCCGGGAGACCTGAAAACCGGTCCATGAGCTGTTGTACCTGGGGCGAGCGGGCCAGATTATGGGCGCGGTAATCCGCGTCGAACAGCGAGGCCCGGCAGTCCCTGGCGGCCTGGGCAACTTCCCGGCGCCAGAGCATCGCCTGTTCGTCCAGCACACGAGGGGTAGGATCGAGGACCGCCGGATAGGTCAGGCCTTGTTGCGCCACCACGCGGTCGGTGACCGCCGGGTCAGCCTGCGCGTAATCCAGCGGATCATCGCTGCCCATTTGCTCGATAAACGTCTCAAGTCGCTGATGCAGGCGAAAGCGCTCAAGGCAATCGGTCAACAGGGCGGGCGGCAGTTGCAGGTCTACATGCAGTTGGCGCAGTTGATCGGCGGTGGTGCCACTCGCCAAGCGCACCTGTTCCAGTTGCGCGTCGCTCAAGCCTCGGGTGCGGTAGCCCAGGCGACGCATCAGCATCGGGCCGTCCCACGTCAGCGGCTCTTCGCCTTCATGCAGCCAGGCGCCCGCGCCGTTATGCGCCACCTGCGGGGCATAGGCGTCGGAGCGTGTGGGGTGTTGTATGCGATAGGTGTCACCGTCGGGCTCGGGTTTGAGCGCGTACAGTTGATCGTCGAGGGGCAGCAGGGGGTGTTGGCCGTGACTGTGCAACCCCAGGTCATCAACGGCAGCATTCCTGGGCAGCACGACTTCACTGCGATAGGGCGTAAGGTCCGGCTTCCACAGACGCGGCTCGCCGCCTGGCAGTTGAATAGGTTTGAGCTCCCGTACCACCGCTGGCGGTGCCGTCAGTTTCATCAGGCCTTTTCCGGCACCGACCGTCAAGGCCAGGGTTGCCAGGTTTTGCGCGACGTCGAACCAGTGGTCTTTCGCCGCCTCCCGGTCACCTTCGCTCCATTCCATCACCCCATCGAAGGTCTCATACAGCAACTGGCCCGCCATGGCGGCCAGCATGATTTCGCCGACCACCGGGACGAACGCCAGCGCCAGGCCAATCACGGTCGCGCCGCCTTCCAGCCAATGGGCGATTTTTTGTGCGCGCACCCGGGCGTCGACATCGGCGGTGGGCACTGCCTGGTTGCGGGCATCACTGAGGGCCTTGTCGCGCCCATGCTCAAACAGGTTGGTCCACAGATCGACGTTGCCTGCCCATAGGCCGCGTCTTGAGACCACCATCAAGTACAGGTCGGGAGCGTCCGTCCTTACAACCCTGCAGCCGGTTTTCGGTGGGGGAAGTTTCTGCGGCAGCACCGTATCTGCCAATACCGGGAAGGCGATGTGCAGCATCGTTTGGGTCACCGACGAGCGCGCCACTGTGTCGATTACGGAGGTGGAGCCGGCAGCGGGTTGCGTAAACCGGTTGAAGAACGCCGGCTTGTCGTGTTCATCGAGAAACTGGCTGAAAAAGCGTTGGTAGCTTGTGGGCCCCGGGAGGTCGTTACTGCCTGGCTCGCTCGGTTCTTTATCGCGCGTTACCCACTGACGGTTCAGTTCGGCTCTCAGCTCCCCCAGGTTGTCGTAGCGCTTGAGCGGGTGCTGCGGATCGTGGGGGAGATAGACGATGAAGTCAGTGGCGTATTGGTATTTTTCCACTGGCATAAACACCACGCTCCCCATCAGCGCGCGGTCCATTACGCTCAGGCAACTGAACCACACGGGCTTGCCACCCAGCGTGGGGTTGCGTTCGCCGTCGACAACCTTAAGCACCATGACGAAATCATCCGGGCGAATATCCTGCTTGAGCAACGCCAGGTACGCCGCGGCCCTGAGGGCGTCTTTCTGGCTGGTGATCACGGCGTCGCGCAACCGGGCGGCCACAGCTTCGTCGGTGGGCAGTAATACTTCCCTGAGGTGAGCCTGGTAGCGGGCACCCACGTCCAGTGTGCGGCACAACCTGATAAAGGCGGGCACTCTCAGCGTCTGGCTGATAGTGGGAGACGCACCCTCCCGGTCCGGGTGTTGGGTAAACCCGGAGGCGGGATCAAATGCGCCGTCTTCACCTTCGCTGGCTTCAAAGTTATGCAGGGTGGCCTGTATCAGTGAAACCTCGAGTACTTTGTATTCGCCGGCCTTGACCCCCAGCTTGCCGAGCTTCAGTGGCTCATACAAACGAAGATAGGTGCCTTCGACATCCACGCTGATGTTGAATTGTTCTTTCAGCGCGCTGTTGAGCAGGCCTGTGGCGAACGGCATGAGTGCCTGGATATTTGCCAGGTGTTTATCCACAGCGTGCTGAGATTTGAAACTGGTTTCATTGAACGCCTTCAACGTTCTTCGCTGCAGCGGCGATAAGCTGTCTATCCACTGCGCCTGTTCGAGCCTGGCCTGTTTCAGCGCGACTATCCGGTGGGCCGGCGCTTGCACCAACCAGTCTGGAATAGCCTGGCGAATGAACTCATTGTTGTCGTCTGAAGATGAGGCGGGAGTAACAGCGGGGGCATCCTGCATGGGGGCATTCCTTTGGATAGGCAAAGGAAAAAGGCTACTGAAAACCGCTGTGGATTAATAAGTCGAAAACCCGTTGGGTAACTCGCAATAGTTACCGCATCGGCCCCGGATTACGCATGGGTTGACGACTTAATTACCCCTTGGAATCCACTCTGTATGCATCGGGCGTGGAGCTGCCTTTTGAGGGTTCAGGCAGGGGCGTTCAAACCATTCAAATAGCTACCGCCGAGTGCCAGGGGCGACTGATTAAGGTCATCGCCTTTATTTCCTCAACGGTACTCGTATATGTCAGCACCTCAAGCCTCTGCCCCTCTTTTGCCGGGCAGTGAAGGGCGTCACTATGCACAGATCAAGGCCGCCATCCCCGAGAGTCTGATCAACGCATCCCCCGCACTGCGCGCAGCCATCAGGCAGGCCAGGCCAGAGATCCCCGTCTGGTACGCGGCCGCCACTGCGGAGCAGAGGGCGTTACTCAAAAACCTGTCAGAGGCAAGCTTCAAGTCCAACAAAGCGCTGGAGCAACTAACGGCCAGGGTGCAAGAGGTCAACGCGTTCGCCCAGCCATTGCTGGAGGCGGCGTTGAAGGCCGCGGGGTTTGAGCTGGACGTCAACCAGGTGCATCTGCGCCTCTATGTACCGGTCGAAGGACTAGCGACAGGCTACCGGACCAAGACCTTGTCCCTGTTGCAAGCGGCCTTGAACAATTTTGAGGAGCGTGAGACCCACGCCGGGTTCTCTGACAGCGCTTCAGGTTTTATCACTGCGCCCGGCGCGGATGGGCATTTCGAGCGCTATACCACGCCCCTGACAATCGAGACCTTCGCCCGGTTATGTCGCGACCTGGACTTGGGTAAGCGGTACCAGGAGCACCTCACTACCTACCTGTTGCCCGTGCAAACCGTGTCCAGGGGCTTGCTGCGCGAGCGTTTTATCAACCGGCAAAAGGATGCCTTCAGGGCTGCCGCCTACGTGGCGTTGCTCAAGGGGGATATTGGCAGTGACGACTATGCGCTGCTGCTGCGCATTGCCAATGGCGAGCGACGCATCAAGCTCGGTAACAAGCAGGTCTGGCATCGCTGGCCCACTATCATGGACCTGCAAATGCACGGCTGCCTCATGATCGACCCGAGCGTGGAGCATCGCTATGGGAGCTGGTTTATCGTCTATATCCCCGACCACCCCGACCATCCCATCAAGCGCTACGAAACCCATGCCGCGTACGTAGAAGAAACCACCCGCGAGCTGACCGCTTATAAACCCGAGGACTACTGGGATAGCAGAGGGGTTCAGGTCACGGCACATCAACAGTTTTTCTCACGGTTCATCGGAAAAAAATACCTGGCTTACTACTACGGGCGGTTCACCGAAAAACGCGTCGATGAACCCCTCAGGCGCGTGGCCCTTGGCCCTGATCCAGCGTGGCGACAGTACTACGCAAGAAAATCGCTCATCGAACTCCAGGCGATCAACGCCCTCTTAAAGTCCCCGCGACATATCAGCCGCACGCCGCAGGACCAGCCAAACCTGAACCTCAACGCCCACCCGATCAAGGGGCTGTGGATCGACGTCGATCCTTGGGACGAGCTGTACGCCGACATGCGCAAACGCGCACTCGACGATGCCTTGAGCATGGCGGTGCCCACCGCTCAAACCGACGCTGCCGGGCGTGACCGGCGGCTGGCGCATTTGATGAACATTGGCCTGTTCGCCGTGAACCTGGTGTCGATGATCATTCCTCCCTTGGGGGCAGTGATGGCAGTGGTCACGGCCGGGCAACTGCTGTACGAAGTGTTGGAGGGCGTGGTTGAACTCGGCCAGGGTGACCGCGAGGCCGGCTGGGCGCATATCGGTGATGTGCTGGACAACCTCGCGCAATTGGCGGTGGGCGGCGCTGCATTGCATTTCAGCGTGTCGCCGTTTATCGAGGGGCTCAAGGCGGTCAGGCTGCCGTCGGGAAAGGCCCGCTTGTGGAAGCCCGACCTCGCGCCCTATGCGCAGGACATCCAACTGCCTGCGGGCTCGATTCCCGACCCGGGGGGGGTGCATACCGTCAACGGGCGTCAGGTGGTGTCAGTGGACGGCACTCACTACGCGGTGACCGCGCAAGACGAACCGGACGTGTACCGGGTCCAGCACCCCAGCAGGCCTGGGGCGTATGAGCCACAGATCGTCAACAACGGTTCAGGCGCCTGGACCCATGAAGCCGATGAGCCCCTGACGTGGCAAGGCGCTCCGCTGATGCGGCGATTGGGCCATGTGATGGAAAGCCTGAGCGATACGCAGTTGGAGCAGGTCCGCAAGATCAGTGACACCGACGAAAGCGTGCTGCGCCGGTTGTATGTGGAAAGCGAGCCCACTCCGGCAATCACACTCGATACGGCGGTGCGCATGCGGGCTTACGGGCGTGCCGAAAGCTTGAGTGGGCAGATCCTTGCGGGGTCGATGTCGATGGACCTGGGCAGCTACGCTGCGTCGTTGATGGTGGAAATGCCCGGCTGGCCCTCCGGCAGGACCATCGAAGTATTTGACGGTCATGGCGCAAGCAGGACGGCTTCGCTTTACGGCCAACCTCATACACCCGGGACCAGTCTTATCAGCATCAGTCGCATAGACCTGTTCGGCGGCAAGCTGCCCGCGCTGATCGTCGAGAGTTTGCCCGAGGAGCAGCTTAAAAACCTGCTCGGCCAGAACCTGCCTTACGGGGCCGCGCCGCGTAGCCAGGCGTTGCAGGCGCGGCTGGGGATCCATGCAAAACAGTCCCTGCGGCGGGTGTTCGACAGCCTCTACCTCGGGCGGTCATCGCCTGACAGTGCTGAACTGCAACTGTTTGCGCGGGACTTCAAAAGCCTGCCCAAGGCGATGGCTCAGGAGCTGTTGGACGGTGCCACCGCCGAGCAGCGGGAGGCCTTGATTGCCAAGGGCAAGATTCCCCTGGAGCTGGCGCAGCAAGCGCGCCAGAAGCTTGGGGAATTACGCCTGGCTCGAGCGTATGAAGGGCTGTACCTGGACGCGTTGGCCAATGCTGACACTGAGGCTCTGGTGCTTAATACCCTGGAGCACCTTCCCGGCTGGCGAAACAACCTGCGCATTGAAATGCACGAAGGCTCGGTGAGCGGGCGCTTGCGTGCCAGCTATGGCCAGCCTGGGTCCAGCAACCTCAAGCTGTTGGTGCGAGTGGGCGATGGTCGGTATCAGGCGTTTGACACTCAAGGCAACGAGTTACACGGGGTCGATAGCTTGTACGCTTCCTTGCAGCACGCGCTGCCGGATGCGCATCGCCAGTCCCTGGGGTTGGCCGATGTGGGGCAGGGGCCGCAACTTGGAAAGCTGATTCAACAGCACGCCCTGTCCCGTGCCGGCCTGCGCAAGGTACTGGGCATGCAACCGTTGGACACACGCTTTTTCGTGCCGCCGCAGCGCTCTTCTCTCGGGCGGGTCGGTTATTCCTGGAGTGGCCGTGGAGGGGAGTCCTGGGAGCACAAAGTTCAGCAGCGTATCAAAGCCCTCTACCCCGCTTATGACGAAGCGCAGATTGCTCGACTGCGTGCACCTCACGCGCCGGCCGACGATACCTGGCTCATCTCCCTGGAGCAGGAGTACGAAACGCTCTGCTCCACGCTGGAGGCCTGGGAAGCATCACCGATCCAGGGTTATGGTGACGCCAATAGCGCTGAATACCGAGAGCAGCGTGCCATTCGTAAAAAACTGGGAAGGTTGTTGATTAAAGCCTGGCGGCGTGTGGGTAAGGTTGATGTGGATGTTTTCGGGAATACGCTGGGCCAGAAGATCGAACTGGAGGGAGTTGAGATACAACCTCAGCTGGGGTCGCTTCCGGCGCTGAGCGCCAACTTTGATCACGTCACTTACCTGGAAATCTCCGACGCGGAACTGACCGATGCTGTCGAGCCTTACCTGGCTCCCTTTCGCGGCTTGCGCACCCTCAACCTGAACCACAACCTGCTCACTCGCCTGCCCCTGTTGCTTGAGCATCTGCCCAGGCTTGAGGTGTTGAGCCTGGCGGAAAACGCGATTGTGCTGGACGTCGCGGCCGTCAACCGATTGAAGAATCTCACCCGACTCCACACACTCAATTTGGAGTCCAACCCGCTGGGCATGGCACCGGATATCAGCCGGATGGGCCGGCTGTTTCGGGTTCTTCTGGGCAATAGCGGGCAAAGTGTTTGGCCGACTGGCATCTTCGACATGCCCCGGCCACGCTGGTTTACCCTGATCCTGGAAGGTAACGCGCTTGAAGTGCCGACGGTCGAGCCAGGTTCAGTGAAGGCTGCGATTCTTGCGCGCACCCATGTCAGCCGGACCTTGCTGACGTCCGAGGGCCTGCACCAGCTCAAGCGGTATATCGAATCTGTTGGCATGGACCCGGAGCGGCAATTTCCACCCGGAGGGATGGAGGACAGCGCCCGATGGAAAGCCGGCCTCACCCACCGGGAGTGGGGCGCCTTGCAGCCCATATGGAATGCCGTGGAGGAGGCCAAGGGCGCCGAACCGTTCTTTAACGAAATCCGCAAGTTGAGGGAGTCTGCCGATGTCGTATTGGAAGGCTTCGAGGAAGACCTTACGGCCAAGGTCTGGCGAATGTTGCGCGCCATGGCCGATAACACCCGGCTGCGTGAGAAGCTTTTCGACATGGCGATGGCGCCTACCAGTTGCGTTGATGCGGGCACCCAGTTGTTCAATGCCATGGGGATCGAAGTGATGGTGTATGAGGCTTCGATCCACCCTGACCCCGAGGTGGTCGCGCAACTGATGCTGACGGTGGCCAAAGGCAGGACTCGGCTCAACAAGCTGGGAGAAATTGCTCGCGCCCGGGTAGTGGCATTGAGTGAGCAAGGCCGCAAGTTCCCCAATGATCCGATTCGGCGAATCGATGCCGCTGGAAACCCCGAGCGGGCTATCGATGAAGTAGGGATCTATCTGGCGTTTTCGACCGGGTTGGCCGAGCGGCTTGAGCTGCCCTGGCAATCAGGGGATGTAATGTACCCTGAGTCTGACGTCACCTCGCAGATGCTGGACGATGCTTTTGATCGGGTCATGGCATTGGAGGAGGGCGACCTGCTCAGGGATGCCCTCGTCGAGTTGGACTTCTGGGATGAGTACCTTGAGCGCTCGACGCCCGCGGCCTTTGTCTGGCTGACGCGCAAAAGGGCGGCGCTGGAAGACTTGACGAGTGCCATGAATGATCTGGCGGCCAATGGTCGACTGCCTGAGTCGCAGAAGATGGCCCTGCGCAATACCCTGCGCAATTCGGCCCTGATGCTGGACAAGTCGGTTGAGGACTTCCCTCCCGGCACGCCCATGCACCAGGACGTCTATGATGCGCTTGCGGTGAAACTGCACGAGGAGCGCAAGGCGATTCTCCAGAGGCTCACTGACGAGGCTCTGGAGATCGCGCTTCAAAATAGAAAATAACGCTGCGCCATCGGCAGCACATCCGCCGGTTCACACCACAGCAACACGCCGTCGGCCTTGACCTGATACGTCTGCGGGTCGACCTCGATATCCGGCAGGTAATCGTTGTGGATCAAGTCGGTTTTCTGCACCTCGCGGCAACCCTTGACCACGGCGATCTGCTTCTTCAAGCCCAACTGCTCGGGCAAGCCTGCCGCCAATGCCGCCTGGCTGATAAAGGTCAGGCTGGTGGCGTGCAGCGAGCTGCCGAAGCTGGCAAACATCGGGCGGTAGTGCACCGGTTGCGGCGTCGGGATCGAGGCGTTGGCGTCGCCCATCAGGCTTGAGGCAATCGCGCCGCCCTTGAGGATCAGCGTCGGCTTGATCCCGAAAAACGCCGGGCGCCACAGCACCAGGTCGGCCCACTTGCCCACTTCAATCGAGCCCACTTCGTGGCTGATGCCATGGGTGATCGCCGGGTTGATGGTGTACTTGGCGATGTAGCGTTTGGCGCGGAAGTTGTCGTTGCCTTCGCCGTCGCCCGGCAATGGCCCGCGCTGTTTCTTCATCTTGTCGGCGGTCTGCCAGGTGCGCGTGATCACTTCGCCGACACGGCCCATGGCCTGGCTGTCGGAGCTGATCATCGAGAACGCGCCGAGGTCGTGGAGGATGTCTTCGGCGGCAATCGTCTCGCGGCGGATGCGGCTTTCGGCGAAGGCCACGTCTTCGGCAATGCTCGGGTCCAGGTGATGGCAGACCATCAACATGTCCAAGTGTTCGTCAATGGTGTTGCGGGTGAACGGCCGGGTGGGGTTGGTGGAACTGGGCAGCACGTTGGGGAAACCGCAGGCCTTGATGATGTCGGGCGCGTGACCGCCACCGGCGCCTTCGGTGTGGTAGGTGTGGATGGTGCGGCCCTTGAAGGCGGCGAGGGTGGTTTCGACAAAGCCGGATTCGTTGAGGGTGTCGCTGTGGATCGCCACCTGCACGTCGTACTCGTCGGCGACGCTCAGGCAGTTGTCGATGCTCGCGGGCGTGGTGCCCCAGTCCTCGTGCAGCTTCAAGCCAATGGCGCCGGCCTTCACTTGTTCGATCAACGGCTCCGGCAGACTGGCGTTGCCCTTGCCGGTGAAGCCGATGTTCATCGGAAACGAATCGGAAGCCTGGAGCATGCGCGCCAGGTGCCACGGGCCAGAGGTACAGGTGGTGGCGTTGGTGCCGGTGGCCGGCCCGGTGCCGCCGCCGATCATGGTGGTGACGCCGCTGGTCAGCGCCTCTTCGATTTGCTGTGGGCAGATGAAGTGGATGTGGGTGTCGATGCCGCCGGCGGTGAGGATCATGCCTTCACCGGCGATCACTTCGGTGCTGGCGCCGACGCAGATGGTCACGCCGGGCTGGATGTCCGGGTTGCCGGCTTTGCCGATGGCGAAGATGCGGCCGTTCTTCAGGCCGACGTCGGCCTTGACGATGCCCCAGTGGTCGATGATCAGCGCGTTGGTGATCAGGGTGTCGACCACCTCATGGGCGAGCAGTTGGCTCTGGCCCTGGCCGTCACGGATCACCTTGCCGCCGCCGAATTTCACTTCTTCGCCGTAGACGGTGAAATCCTGTTCGACTTCGACGAACAGCTCGGTGTCGGCCAGGCGGACCTTGTCACCCACGGTGGGGCCGTACATGTCGGCGTAGGCTTGGCGACTGATTTTCATGTGTTTGCCCTGAGAAATTTGTGTTGAATGTGAAGTCGCTTTCGCAGGCAAGCCAGCTCCCACAGGGGAATGCATTCCAAAGGTGGGAGCTGGCTTGCCTGCGATGAGGCCCTAAAGGTCACCCATGATTTTCCCGGCAAACCCGAATACCCGGCGCTTGCCGCTCAATTCCACCAGTTCCACTTCACGACTCTGCCCTGGCTCAAAGCGCACGGCGGTGCCGGCCGGGATGTTCAGGCGCATGCCACGGCTGGCGGCACGGTCGAACGTCAGTGCGTCGTTGGTCTCGAAAAAGTGATAGTGGGAACCGACCTGGATCGGCCGGTCGCCGCTGTTGGCCACGCTCAAGGTGGCGGTGCGCCGACCCACGTTGAGTTCGATGTCGCCAGGCTGGATCTGAAATTCGCCAGGAATCATGCAGGTTGCCCCAGGGTCTTGAAGTAGATGGCGGTCGGGGTGTAGCGCCCGTCCGGGCTTTGGCAGTAGTCGGGCAATTCACCGATCTTGGTGTAGCGCAGCGACTGGTAGAACGCTTCGGCACCGGAGCCGGCTTCGGTGTCCAGGTACAGCAACCCGCGTTTGTACTGGCGGGCACTCAGTTCCAGGGCGCTCATCAGTTGCTGGCCGAGGCCGCGGCGCCGGGCCTCGCTGTGCACCAGCAGCTTTTGCACTTCTGCACGGTTCAGGCCGTTGGCTTTCATGCACAGCGCCAATTGCACGCTGGCGATGACGTGCTCATCACGCACCACCACCCACAGCAGCAGGCTGCCATCGTTAAGGCTGGCCTGCACGCCGTTGAGATAAGTGCCGGCCTGGGCTTCATCGAAGTCGGCCATGAAGCCCACCGATGCGCCGTGCTTCACGGCGTCCAGCAACAGCTCAATCAAACCCGGGCGGTAATGGGCAAAACTCTCGGCATTGACTCGACGCAGTTGGGCGTTCATCGGTGTCACTCCTTGGGCGGCGTAGCGCCTGGGTTGAGCGTCAGTTGCATGAAGGTCAGGTCCAGCCAGCGTCCGAACTTGGTGCCGACCTGGGGCATCTGCCCGGTGGTGATGAAACCCAAGCGCTCATGCAGGCGGATCGAGGCCTGGTTGCCGCTTTCGATGGCGGCGACCATCACGTGTTTGTCGCAGGTTTTCGCCCGCTCGATCAGCACCTGCATCAGCTGTGGGCCGAGGCCTTTGCCGCGCTGGTCGTTGCGCACGTACACCGAGTGTTCGACCGTGTGGCGAAAGCCTTCGAAGGGCCGCCAGTCACCGAACGAGGCATAGCCGATGACCTGCTCGTCTTCGATGGCCACCAGGATCGGGTAAAACTGCGATTGGCGGGCACTGAACCAGGCCTGGCGGTTGCCCAGGTCTACCGGTTGTTCGTTCCAGATCGCCGTGGTGTTCAGCACCGCGTCGTTGTAGATATCGCGAATCCCTGGCAAATCGGCGTGCACCGCATCACGAATCAAAAAGGACATGGCCGGACCTCAGGCGATGGGTTGGTGGACGGTGACCAGCTTGGTGCCGTCGGGGAAGGTGGCTTCCACCTGGATGTCCGGGATCATTTCCGGAATGCCTTCCATCACCTGTTCACGGGTGAGCAGGGTGGTGCCGAAGTGCATCAGCTCGGCGACGGTGCGGCCATCGCGGGCGCCTTCCATCAGCGCGGCGGAGATGTAGGCGATGGTTTCCGGGTAGTTGAGCTTCACACCGCGCGCCAACCGCCGCTCGGCCACCAGGCCGGCGGTGAAGATCAGCAGTTTGTCTTTTTCCCGTGGGGTCAGGTCCATCGTTCAAAGTCCTTCAAACAACATTCATAAAAACACTGAAGATCCGATGTGAAAGCTGCTTTATGTGGGAGCTGGCTTGCCTGCGATGCGGGCGACTCGGTATGTCTGATGTACCGAGGTGATGCCATCGCGGGCAAGCCCGTCTCCCACGGGGAGCAGGGTCGACTTTTGATCTTCATGTGCTCCAGATTCTCGGTGATACCGCCTCGCGGCCCAGTACGGCCGGGCGCAGCAGGCGCCACAGCGCGATCAGCCAAGCTCGCGCCAGCAGCGCTTCACTGGCCAGGCAGCGGGCCACCAGCAGGCCGGGCAATTGGGTCAGGTCGCCGCGTACCGCGTGGGGCAGGGAGCGGCATTGTTCGAGCAGTTCAGGGTCGATTTCGCCGGTCACCAGCAAGGTCGCAAACACCGGTTGCCCATCCAGCCCGATGGGCGAGTCGAGCAAACCGTCGGCGCCCACAATGCGCTGGCGTTCATGCCAAATCAACTGGCCGTCGCGGCGGATATCCAGGTGCGACTGGAAGTGCCCGAGGTCGAAACGCTCGCCGCTGGCGGGGCGCCCCAGGGCGACTACGTCCCAGTAAAACAGCCGGGCATCGCCTTGCAGGTCGATGCGAGTGGTGAGTTCGGCCTGGGCGGCGCTGAACACGATGGTCTCCTGCGGCAGCCATTCCAGCGTCGCACCAGCCTCAACCGTCAGCTCCAGTTTCTGATAGGCCGGCCCGCCGGCGCGGTACCACTTGGCCGCGCCGGGGCTGGTCAGTTGCGCCCAGGCGCCTTCGGCGACATGGGCCGTGATGTCGAGGCGATCACCGCCGGCAATCCCGCCCGGCGGGTGCACGATGATGTGCTGGCACACCTCGGGGCCTTCGGCGTACAGGTGCTTTTGCACCCGCAGCGGGCCGAGGTGACGGCGCATCACCGGGCGCGTGGTGTCGCCGAAGCGCGCGTAGCCGAGTTCCAGCTCGGCGTGCCAGCTGGGGGTGAACAGCGCGGTGGGGGCAGGTAGGGTCATGGTCAGTGCTTATCGTTAGGACGCTACAGATTAGATCGTAACGAGCCCGCGCACACCCTCGCTTTCCATATTTTCTCCGCGCCCCTGCTGGACGATTTCGCCCCGGGACATCACCAAGTACTGGTCGGCCAGTTCCGCGGCAAAATCATAGAACTGCTCCACCAGCAGAATCGCCATGTCACCGCGTGCCGCGAGCTTCTTGATCACCGCGCCGATCTCCTTGATCACCGACGGCTGGATGCCTTCGGTGGGTTCGTCGAGGATCAACAGGCGCGGGCGGCTGGCCAGGGCACGGCCGATTGCCAGCTGCTGTTGCTGGCCGCCGGACAAGTCGCCGCCCCGGCGTTGCTTCATTTGCAGCAGCACCGGGAACAGCTCGTAGATGAAGGCGGGCACTTCCTTGGCTTCGGAGCCGGGGAAGCGTGACAGGCCCATCAGCAGGTTTTCTTCCACTGTCAGGCGGCCAAAAATCTCCCGGCCCTGGGGCACGTAAGCGATACCGGCGTGCACCCGCTGGTGCGGCTTGAAGCCGGTAATGGCCTTACCTTCCCAGTTCACCGCACCTTCCTTGGCCGGCAGCAAGCCCATCAGGCACTTGAGCAAGGTGGTCTTGCCCACGCCATTGCGGCCCAGCAGGCAGGTGACTTCGCCGACTTTTACCTCAAAGGAAAGCCCGCGCAGGATGTGGCTACCGCCGTAGTACTGGTGCAGCTTGTCGACTTGCAGCATGTTCAAAATCTCCTCAATTCCTTGTGGGAGCTGGCTTGCCTGCGATACAGGCGACTCGGTGTATCAGCTGCACCGTGTCGATGCCATCGCAGGCAAGCCAGCTCCCACATAAAGCATCAGCGGCCGAGGTAAACCTCGATCACCCGCTCATTTTCCTGCACCTGTTCCAGCGACCCTTCGGCCAGCACGCTGCCCTGGTGCAACACTGTCACGTGGTCGGCAATCGAGCCGACAAAGCCCATGTCGTGCTCCACCACCATCAGCGAGTGCTTGCCCGCCAGGCGCTTGAACAGCTCGGCGGTGAACTCGGTTTCGGCGTCGGTCATGCCCGCCACCGGTTCGTCCAGCAGCAACAGTTGCGGGTCCTGCATCAGCAGCATGCCGATTTCCAGGAACTGCTTCTGGCCGTGGGACAGCAAACCGGCGGGGCGGTTGACCGAGGCGGTCAGGCGGATGGTGTCGAGGACTTCGCTGATGCGGTCTTTCTGCTCGCCGCTCAAACGCGCCCGCAGGCTGGCCCACACCGACTTGTCGGTCTTCTGCGCCAGCTCGAGGTTTTCGAACACGCTGAGGGCTTCGAATACCGTGGGCTTCTGGAACTTGCGACCGATGCCGGCCTGGGCGATCTGCACTTCGCTCATGCTCGTCAGGTCCAGGGTTTCGCCGAACCAGGCCTTGCCGTGGCTGGGCCGGGTCTTGCCGGTGATCACGTCCATCAGCGTGGTCTTGCCCGCGCCGTTGGGGCCGATGATGCAGCGCAATTCGCCGACGCCGATGTACAGGTTCAAGTCGTTCAACGCCTTGAAGCCGTCGAAGCTGACGCTGATGTCTTCCAGGGTCAGGATGGTGCCGTGGCGGGTGTTCAGGCCTTTGCCGGCAGCCTGGCCGAGGCCGATGGCATCGCGGGCGCTGCCCTGGTCTTTGTTGGGTTCAAGGATAGGTTCGAGCATAAATTCGGCCGTCGCTGTGATCCTCATTGGTCGCCCCTTTTCTTCAGCAGGCCAATCACACCCTTGGGCAAATACAGGGTGACGATAATGAACAGCGCACCGAGGAAGAACAGCCAATACTCAGGAAACGCCACGGTGAACCAGCTCTTCATGCCGTTGACCACACCGGCGCCCAGCAGCGGGCCGATCAAGGTTCCACGCCCGCCGAGGGCCACCCACACAGCGGCCTCGATGGAGTTGGTCGGCGACATTTCGCTGGGGTTGATGATGCCCACTTGCGGCACATACAACGCGCCCGCCAAACCACACAGCACCGCGCTCAACACCCAGACAAACAGCTTGAAGCCACGCGGGTCGTAGCCGCAGAACATCAGGCGATTTTCCGCATCCCGCAGTGCCGTCAGCACCCGGCCGAACTTGCTCTGGGCGAGGCGCCAGCCGATGTACAGGCTGGCTACCAACAACGCCACGGTGGCTACAAACAGCACTGCCCGCGTGCCCGGCTCGGTGATGCCAAACCCGAGGATGCTGCGGAAATTGGTAAAGCCGTTATTGCCGCCAAACCCGGTCTCGTTGCGGAAGAACAGCAGCATCCCGGCAAAGGTCAGCGCCTGGGTCATGATCGAGAAATACACGCCCTTGATCCGCGAGCGGAAGGCGAAGAACCCGAACACCAGCGCCAGCAAGCCCGGTGCCAACACCACCAGGCACATCGCCCAGAGGAAGTGGCTGGTGCCGGTCCAGTACCACGGCAATTCGGTCCACGACAAAAAGGTCATGAACGCCGGCAGCTCATCGCCGGACGCCTGGCGCATCAGGTACATGCCCATGGCATAACCGCCCAGCGCAAAGAACAGGCCGTGGCCGAGGGACAACATCCCGGCATAACCCCACACCAGATCCAGCGCGAGAGCGACGATGGCGTAGCACAGAATCTTGCCCACCAACGTCAGCGTGTAGGCGGAAACGTGCAACGGGTTTTCCGATGACAACAGCGAGAACAACGGCAGCGCCAGCAGCAGGATCAGGATCACTGCACCGACCGCAACGGTCACCTTGGGGCCGGCCTTTTGCGCGGCCGTGAGCATCAATGGCTGGTTCATCAGTCGATCACCCGTCCTTTCAGTGCGAAGAGTCCCTGCGGGCGTTTCTGGATGAACAGAATGATCAGCGCGAGGATCAGGATCTTGCCGAGCACGGCACCGATCTGCGGTTCGAGGATCTTGTTGGCGATCCCCAGGCCGAAGGCGGCCATGACGCTACCGGCCAATTGACCGACGCCGCCGAGCACCACCACCAGGAACGAGTCGATGATGTAGCTCTGGCCGAGGTCCGGGCCGACGTTGCCGATCTGGCTCAAGGCAACACCGCCGAGGCCGGCGATGCCGGAACCGAGGCCAAAGGCGAGCATGTCCACGCGCCCGGTGGGCACGCCGCAGCAGGCGGCCATGTTGCGGTTCTGGGTCACGGCCCGCACGTTGAGGCCCAGGCGCGTCTTGTTCAGCAGCAGCCAGGTCAGCACCACCACAAACAGCGCGAAGGCGATGATCACGATGCGGTTGTACGGCAGCACCAGGTTGGGCAGCACCTGGATCCCGCCGGACAGCCACTCCGGGTTGGCCACTTCTACGTTCTGCGCACCGAATACCAGGCGCACCAGTTGGATCAGCATCAGGCTGATGCCCCAGGTGGCGAGCAGGGTTTCCAGTGGGCGGCCGTAGAGGTGACGAATCACCGTACGTTCCAGGGCCATGCCGATGGCGGCGGTGACAAAAAACGCCACCGGCAGCGCGATCAGCGGGTAGAACTCGATGGCCTGGGGCACGTAGCGCTGCATCAGTAACTGCACCACATAGGTGGAGTAGGCGCCGAGCATCAGCATCTCGCCGTGGGCCATGTTGATCACCCCGAGCAAGCCGAAGGTGATCGCCAGGCCGAGCGCTGCCAGCAGCAGGATCGAACCCAGGGACATGCCGCTGAAGGCCTGGCCGAGAATCTCGCCCACCATCAGTTTGCGTTTGACCTGAGCGAGGCTGGTTTCGGCGGCGGTGTGTACCGTGGCGTCGGCTTCGACGCCGGGGGCGAGCAGGGCTTCCAGGCGAGTGCGGGCCAGCGGGTCGCCGGTGCCGCCGAGCAAGCGCACGGCGGCCAGGCGCACGGCTGGGTCGGGGTCTACCAGTTGCAGGTTGGCCAGGGCGAGGCTGAGGGCAACGTGTACGTCGTCATTGGTTTCGCCGGCGAGTTGCTGGTCGAGGAATTTCAGCTGCGCAGGTTGTGCGCTTTTTTGCAGAGTCTGGGCGGCGGCAAGGCGCACCTTGGGGTCGGCGGCGAGCAATTCCTGGCTGGCTTGCACGTTGTCGATCAGGCCGCGCAGGCGGTTGTTCAGGCGTACGGTTTTGGTCTCACCGTTGACCGTGATCTGGCCTTGTTGCAGGGCGTCCACCAGCTCAATGCGCGCCGGGTCGGGCTGGGCGGCCCAGTCCTGGAGCAGCTTGGCTTGTTGCATCGGGTTGGCGTTGATGAAGTCTTCGGCGTCGCTGGCGTGTGCGGCGAAGGGCAGCAACAGCAGGGCGGCGAGGATGAAGCGGTATAGGGCAGTGGGCATACAAAATGTCCTGATCATGCACGGACAATGTGGGAGCGGGCTTGCTCGCGAAAGCGCTGGCTCAGTTTCGGATGCGTCGACTGACACACCGCTTTCGCGAGCAAGCCCGCTCCCACATTTAGACCGAGTCGGTCTTAGTTGCTCTTGACGGCGTAATCCGGCTTCTTGTCATTCCCCGGAATGTACGGGCTCCACGGCTGCGCCCGAATTGGCTCCTGGGTCTGCCACACCACCGAGAACTGCCCGTCAGACTGGATCTCACCGATCATCACCGGCTTGTGCAGGTGGTGGTTGGTCTTGTCCATGGTCAGGGTGAAGCCGGACGGCGCGGCAAAGGTCTGCCCGGCCATGGCTTCACGCACTTTGTCGACGTCGGTGGACTTGGCTTTCTCCACCGCCTGCGCCCACATATGGATACCCACGTAGGTGGCTTCCATCGGGTCGTTGGTCACGGCCTTATCCGCGCCCGGCAGGTTGTGGGCCTTGGCGTAGGCTTTCCAGTCGGCGACGAATTTCTTGTTCACCGGGTTCTCCACCGACTGGAAGTAGTTCCAGGCGGCGAGGTTGCCTACCAGCGGCTTGGTGTCGATGCCGCGCAGTTCTTCTTCACCCACGGAGAAGGCGACGACAGGAACGTCGGTGGCCTTCAGGCCCTGGTTCGCCAGTTCTTTGTAGAACGGCACGTTGGAGTCGCCATTCACGGTGGAGATCACGGCGGTCTTGCCACCGGCCGAGAACTTTTTGATGTTGGCCACGATGGTCTGGTAATCGCTGTGGCCGAACGGGGTGTAGACCTCTTCGATGTCTTTATCGGCTACGCCCTTGGAGTGCAGGAACGAACGCAAAATCTTGTTGGTGGTGCGCGGGTACACATAATCGGTACCCAGCAGGAAGAAGCGCTTGGCGCCGCCGCCTTCTTCGCTCATCAGGTATTCAACCGCCGGGATCGCCTGCTGGTTCGGCGCCGCACCGGTATAGAACACGTTCGGCGACATCTCTTCGCCTTCGTATTGCACCGGGTAGAACAGCAGGCCGTTGAGTTCTTCGAACACCGGCAATACCGATTTGCGCGACACCGAGGTCCAGCAACCGAATACCACGGCGACCTTGTCCTGGGTCAGCAACTGGCGGCCCTTTTCAGCGAACAGCGGCCAGTTGGAAGCCGGGTCAACCACTACCGGTTCGAGCATCTTGCCGTTCACGCCGCCCTTGGCGTTGATCTCGTCGATGGTCATCAGCGCCATGTCTTTCAGCGAGGTCTCGGAGATCGCCATGGTCCCGGACAGCGAGTGCAGAATGCCGACCTTGATGGTCTCGGCGGCCTGTACCGTCCAGGTCATGCCCATCGCGGCGATGGATGCCGACAGTGTGAAAGCCTTGATCAAGCTGCGACGCTTCATTGTGCAATCTCCATGACTCAATGATGTGATGAGGGAGTGATTGCAAAGGCTGTGCCGGGGTGCGCAATCGTGGTGCGCGGGCGCTGTGATCGGGCTATGGGGTTGGACGGTGCACCAATGCGGCGCCAATCGCGGTGGCGTGTGCGCGCAGGCGCACCCTGATGGTGCCTGGCGCCCCGAGTCTTAACTATCTAATGCCTGCGTCCAGCCAAACCCTTGAAAGTGAAGCCTGCCTGGTGCCTCCGGCAACCCAGGGGCAGCGCCAGTTTTCTTAACTTCACTCAAGTGACGATGGACATGGACAGTACTCACATTCAAGACGATCAAGCGGCGAGCACGCGCAGGCCGGTTCCCCATCTGGGGCCGGCATTCGTCACCGACCACGATGCCGCCCATTGGGCGCATCAACAGATCGGCAACCGGCGCGAGACGGTATTTGGCGGGCTGGTTTTCAAGCGTGATGACGGGATGTACCTGCCAACCGTACCGGTGGCCGGGACCGCCACTGCGTTCGACTTTCAGAGCGACCTGCTCACGGTTGATGCCAACAGGAACTTCCTGGCGTACGAGGGCCACAGCGTTCACGCCCTGTACAGTTCACGCGCCGGGGATGGCACCCGGCGCGCCACGCAGATCCAGCACTGGACAGACGCGCAGCGCCGCCTGGATCGCAGCTTTTTTCCCATCAATATCCTGCGCATCATTATTCAGCTGCGCATGCTGTGCACCCGTTACTACTTGTCCGGGTTCTATGGCTCGCTCATCCAGTATGAAAGCAGCGGTTCTGCGACTGAGGGCACGTTTTTGAGCAGGCTGATGGCGGCCAAGCCTGCGGCCGATTTCGACGACTACATCGCCTTTATCAATGAGACGGCCAGAGCCGGTTACCTGCGGGTCATCGTTGCCAACGCCGAGTTGGGTGGAAAGCCTGGCCAACTGCTGACGCCGTGGACACTCAATCAAACCCTGTCGCAGATCGGGCAGGAGGCACTGGCGCCCCTCGCCAGCCCAGTCAGCCGCCGGTGGCAGGACGCGGTGCGAGCGGTTTTGCCGCCGCTGGGGTTCGCACGGCAGGAGAGCCACTTTGGCTATCTGTACAAAAGCGCGTCGAACCAGTTCGTGGCCGAATTTCCGTCGGACGAACTCAAGGCGGCGTTTGCGCTGACCAGTGGCAAGTTGTTGCTGCCTAAAGTGCACAAGGCGGACAGTGAGTTTTTAACCTTCGGTATTTACTGCTCCCTATCGCCGCAGGCGAAACCCACCGTGGCGAAGGAGTCGTGGCTGGCCGAAAATTTCTTCCCGGCTTCTGCGTTGGCTGCCGTGGCGATGATGGCGGGGACCGACGACCTGGGCTTGCACTTTTACTTGCGTGCCAACGACGGCGCGCTGCTGATGTACCACTGCACAGGCTCGCAGGCGCAGTCCCGGTTGTTCGCCAATTACGGTGCGGAGATCGACAGGCGCTTGAAGGACGGTACCTTGAGCCCTTCCGAGTTTGTCCGGCAGGTGGCCGCTGTGGGTACGCTGACGGTGGTTGAGCCCGGACGGGTATGGGACAAGGCCGGAGTGGTAGGACCGCAATGGCGGGCCTTCGCGAAAGTCCATGCGTCGCTGAGCCCTGCCTTCGTCACCGCCGATGACGCTGCACGCTACCTGCATTACACGGTGGGTTCACCCCACGGCTCTTTTCTCCAGGCTTACATCTTCAAGCGCAGCGATGGGCTGTTTGTGGCCTCCAGGCTTTCAGACCCTGACACGTGGCGGTCGTTGTGGGGTGGGGCATTGCCCGCCGACAACGCTGTGACGCGGGTCGAGCTTGAAGGCCACCAACTGGTTGGCGAGTTCAATCGACCTGTCTACGACCTGGCCGAGGTGCGTGCCAACTATCCTCAAAAAACCTCGCGACAACTGGCGCTCCTGATCAGTACACCGTCGACTCAAGCAATCGACATGACGCTGGTTTTTTCCGATCAGATCAAGGTGCTTTACACCAGCGGAACGAACGGTACGTTGATCAAATACGCTGTCAGCGGCTCTCGGGCCGAGCGTGAATTCGGCGAGTACCTGGCGCGAGTTGAGCGCGATGGCCAAGGTGTGGCCCGCGTACAAGGTTTTGACGGCACTCGTGAAGGGCTGATCAAAGAGCTGGTAAAACTCGGTGAGTTGACGGTGCTGCTGGCGGATGAGACCTGGTACAACGTCCAGGGCCGAGTCCCGGCCACCTGGGAACCCGAAACGCCTTTCGCCGCCGCAGCCCCCATTAATGCGCCCCTGAGCTGGGTTTTCACTGACCTGGCAACCGCCGCCCGTTATGCCCATGACCGTATGCAGGCAACGGCGGATGGCCGGCGAGTCGGCTGCATCCTCAAACACTCGAGTGCAGAGCAGTATGTGGCCAGCGAACCTTCCGCACCGATACCCGCCGGCGAAGCCCTTTTCGAGTTGGCGAATGTTTTTCGCAATGCCGGCCTGCCGCCAGGCTTCGCCCTGCGTGGCTGGTACTGCCGCAGCGAACCGGACGCCACCGGCATCGCCGCCGAACCCTGGCTGTACGAGGCGTTTATCGACACCACGGATTTTGCCCAGGGGATTGCCGCGCTGCGCATCCACCCCGAGAGCAATCCGGCCTTCTACCTCAGCACGGCGGACGGCGCTCAGCTGGCTTATGACGCTTCCGGCTCGGCCGAGGAAAGCCAGCTCTACCAGGTGCTGCCCGATGGCCGGGTAACGGACAACGGGCTGGGAGATGAGTTGCGAGCCGCTACCGTGACGCCCCACGAGATGATCCAAAAGGTCGCCGGCGCCGGGGCGCTGTCGGTGTTGCAACCGGGCACGTTGTGGGATGTGGCGGGGCTGGTCGCCGACACCTGGCGACCTTACGCCCTGGCACCTCGCCCGCAACTGAGCCGCGGTTTTCTCCAAATAGAAGACGCGGCACGCCACGCTCACGGGCAAATCGGCAGCTGGCGTGAGGGCGAATACTGCGGCTATATCCTGCAGCGTCCGGACGGCCTTTATGTGGCCACCGAGCCATTGCCGGCCAGTGACGCCGGGCGCTTTGCCCAGGGCGTTGTCTACCCCCAGGACGTCAAGGGCCGCTCACTGCTCCCGCCCCGTCACGTGCTGAAGGCCGTATACGGTTCCAGCCGAGGGGTTTCGCTGCTGGAACCCGAGCGCCTGCAGCGCCCGGGCTGGTCGCGGGACGATGCCTGTCTGGAGGCGCAGATGTTCAGCGCCCTGGACGTGCACACGCTGATCCGCAAACGCCAGCAGGTGTCCGTGGCCTACCTGTCGGGCGCCGAAGATTGTTTGCTGGCGTATGACCTGATCGACTCACCCGCCCAGGCGAGCCTGTTCAAGGCGCTCGACCCCTCGCCCCAACGCAGCCCGGCGGCCCTCAACCTGGCCAACGGCACATTGACGGCGATGGAGTGGATTCGGCAAGTAGCGGCGGCCGGCAGTGTGCGGGTGGTGCTGGGCAACCCGTTGTGGGGCGCGCCGGGGCTGATCACCGAGCACTGGCAGCCACGCCTGCCGATACTCCGGCGCGAACGGCCGGAGCTGGTTGCCTATGGTCCGGTCTGCGCCAGTGCCGCCGACGCGGCTCAGGCACTGCACGCGCGCCTGGACCGTGAAGCGCCGACGCAAACCAGTTTCGGTTTCATGCTCAAGCATCGCGATCAGGACGCCTTTGTCAGCGCCGAGCTTGTACCGGCCTGGGATAAGGCCGGGCTGTTCGCCCTGAGCGCTGTGTTCGCGGTGGATGACGACGGCGAGTTCATTTACCCGGCGGGTTATCAACTGCACGCCTTGGTTTACCGGCGCAACTGGATGCCACCGGGGCTGACCACCGCCGAACATTGGCTGGCGCAGCATTTTATTTCGGCGGCGGATCTGGCCAGTGCAACGGTCGAGGCCAAGCGCCAACGGGAGACAGGCGCACTGACGGGCTTGCCGGTGTTTATCTCGACACTGGACCAGGCGTTGCTGCTGGTACAAACGCCGGTGGCATCGACGCTGTTCAACCCGGTGCGTCAGCCGTCGGGGGTCTTTGAAGACGTGCAGACCTTGATGACCAGCGGGCAGCTTTCGGCGGTCGGGTTTGTCAACGAAGTGGCGAAGTTGAGCTGGTTGAGCGTTTTGGTGCCGAGCGAATGCTGGGGGTTGGCGGGTAAGCTGGATGTCAGCCAAACCCCATGGACCGCTTTCGCCAACTTTATGCGCCGCTCATTGAGCCCGCTGTTCAGCAACCAGGCCGATGCGGTGCGTTACGCCCACCAACAACTGGGCACACAGCGCGACACGCTGCATGGCGGGCTGGTGTTGCAGCGCAACGGCAAGTTTGTCGCGACCCTGGCGGTGCCGGTGTCGAGTGAAGACTTCGACCCGAACGTCATCCTGCCGGGCCTAGACGTCAGCCAGGCGCTGCTGGCCCCCGGCTGGAAAATGGTCGCGCGCTACCGGTCACGTCCCGCCCGGGTGCTGGGGTTCTGGTTGCCCTCTGAAGAAAACGCGGTGTATCAAAACCTGTTCTCGACCAACGTGCTGGGGACTGCCCTGAAGTCAGGCCACCTGTGGACCCACGAATACCTGCTGACGCCCGATGGCTCACTCATCGGTTTCAGTACCCAGGACGTGGAGCGGAGCTTGCTCGCCCCGGCCCAGCGCAACGAAGCGACACAGTTGCTCAGCCACCTGGAAACCTCCCTGGCCCCCAACAGCCTGGCGCTGCACGACCCTTACAGCAATGCCGTCGAGCAGCAGATGCGCAGCGGCCGCAAGAGCCCCACCGAGCTGGTCAATCAGCTGGCGCGGGTGGGGACTTTGCAGGTACTGGAGGGCGGCCCGTTGTGGGGCACTGCCCAGCGTGTGCTGCCGGGCTGGATGCCCGGCCTGGCCTATGTTGCACCGCAGACGGCGGTCCATGCCGTGGCGGATCGGCAGCTGGGCCCGGTGTTCAAGCATGCCGACGACGCGGCACGCCATGGTCATCAATACGCCCAGGCGCGCACTGAACTGAGCTTCGGCGTGATTCTCAAGTCCTCCGACAATGGGCATTTTGTCGCCTGCGCGCCGGTCAAGGGGGATGACCTGGGCTTTGCTCTCGACCGGGCGTTCCTGCGCGGCCAGTTGCCCATCGGGTACAGCCTGCAAGGCCTGTATCTGAGGCTCCCGCAGCGCGCGGCGCCCGAGTTGCCCCAGGCCGAAGGCTACGCGCAACTGATGGCTCCGGCCGTGGTGCTGGCGGCGCTGAGCTTTTCGCGGGTGGCACAGAGCGAGCGTTTCCTGGCGTTGTATGTGTCGTGCCCCGATGGCTCACTGTTTCGGTATCAGGCAGTGCAGATCGATCCGGATTGGGATTCCAGCCGTCGGCAGGCGGCGTATCTGAAACACCTTAACAGTCGTGGCAGCATCGACAGTCATGTGCTGAAACTGGTGGAGTCCGGCGAGCTGCGGGTACTCGACAGCCGCCCGTTCTGGGACGCCTTGTTGCCACGCATAAAGCGCCTGGCCACGACACTGGCAGTGCTCGATACCCGCCTGGCCCTTGGCCCGTTGTGCGCGCACCCGGACGATGCGGCGCGCCTGGCGTGGCAACAGGTTGTGCCGCTGGCGCACCAGCCGCGGCTGGGGGCGCTGCTGGGCAACGGCGACAGCGACACCTTCATCGCCGTGCAACCGGTGGCAGACCCGGGCCCCTCGGTGGCCGTGGGACTGCGGCCGGATACACCGGCCTACAAGGCACTGTTCGAGGGCATCATGAACCTCGGCTATCCCAGCACATCGACCCGCTACCCGGCGGGCTACAAGGTGATGGGCGTCCAGCAGTTGTTCAAACTCGACACCGAGCGCCAGCATCTGGGGGATCGCTACGAAGAAGGCCTGGCCCACAACTTCATTGCCCAGAAGGAAATTCGCGGGTTCATCGAGATGCTGCGCCAGGACAAGATCGCGGGGGCGCGTTACTACTTCACCCCGGTGCACGGCGCGTTGATTGTCTATGAGCCCAGCTATCACGCGGACGAAAGCCAGTTGCTGCGGGATGACTGGATCGATGAAGACACGGGTGTGATGAAGGTCAAGCCCAGCGAGGTGATCCGTCGGTTGGCGACCTCGGGCAAGCTGACTATCCTGGAAACCGACCGCTTCTGGCAACCCCGCAGCCAGGTGGCGCGGCGCTTGTTGCAGGCTTTCAAGCAGGCCGACCAGGGTGTTTAACGCCGGCGCATCAAGCCGATAAAAAACAGCCCGCCGATGGCCGCCGTGGCCACACCGATGGGCAGGTCTTCGGGGGCGATCATCGTGCGGGCCGCCACATCGACCCAGACCAGGAACACACTGCCCAACAGTACGCACACCGGCAGCAAACGCCGGTGTTCGGCACCCACAAGACGCCGGGCAATGTGCGGCACCATCAGCCCGACAAAGCCGATGGAACCGCTGATGGACACCAGCACGCCGGTCATCAGCGAGGCGATCAAAAACACCTTGAGCCGCACATTGCGCGCGTTCAGGCCCAGGGTCACGGCGGTCTGTTCGCCGGCCATCAGCGCGTTCAACGGGCGTGCCATCCCCAACAGCAACACCAGCCCCAGCAACACCGTGGCGAAGGGAATTGTCAGCAGTTCCCAACGCGCCAACCCGAGGCCGCCGAGCATCCAGAACATCACCGCCGAGGCCGCGCGATGGTCGCCCATGAACAACAGCAAATTGGCCACCGCCATCATCACGAACGACACCGCCACCCCGCATAGCAGCAGGCGGTCACTCTCCAGCCGACCGTTGCGACTGGCCACCGCCAGCACCACGATCATGCTCAGCAACGCGCCGATGAACGCCGCGATGGGCAGGGTCAGCAGGCCGATCACTTCACCCACATGCAACACCACGATCACCGCGCCGAGGGTGGCGCCGGAGGTCACGCCCAGCAGGTGCGGATCCGCCAGCGGGTTGCGCGTCACCGCCTGCAACACCGCACCAATCAACGCCAGCCCGGCGCCCACCAGGGCACCGAGCAACATGCGCGGTACGCGGATCAGCCACACGATATGTTCCTGCCCGGCGCTCCAGTCCACCTCGCCCATGCCGAAGGCTTTATGCAGCAAGATCCGCCACACCACGTCCACCGGCACCCGCGCCGAGCCGAACCCCAGCGAGACCACGCATGAGATCAGCAACAACGCGCCAAGGGCACTCAGCAGCAGGGCGTAGCGACGGGTAATCATTCGCCGTGGAACCCCTTGGCCAGGGTTTCAACCGCCAGCACGTTGTCGATGCCCGGCGTGGCTTGCACGTAGGGGATCACGATAAAACGCTGGTTCTTGATCGCGTCCACCGATTGCAGCGCCGGGTTGTTCAGGAGGAACTGCTCTTTTTGATCGGCGGTGATTTCGCTGTAGTCGACGATCACGATGACTTGCGGATTGCGCTCCACCACGGTTTCCCAGTTGACCCGGGTCCAGCTGGCGTCCACGTCATCCAGAATGTTGCGGCCGCCGGCGGCATCGATCAGCGCCTGGGGCATGGCCAGGCGGCCGGAGGTCATGGCGCGGTCTTCGCCGCTGTCGTAGAGGAACACGCGAGGTTTGTCGACCGGCAGGTTTTTCTGCACTTCGGCCACCTGTGCCTGCATCTGTGCAATAAGCGCATTGGCGCGGTCCTGCACGTCGAAGATCTTGCCCAGGTTGCGCAGGTCGTTATAGGTGTCTTCCAGGGTGGCCGCCGGGCGCTTCATCACGAAGGCACAGGACTCCGTCAGCTCATAGACGTTGATGCCCAACGGTTGCAGGGTTTGCGGGGTGAGGTCGCCACCGACACGCATGCCGTAGTCCCAGCCGGCGAAGAAGAAGTCGACGTTGGCGTTGAGCAGGGTTTCCACCGACGGGTATTTGCTCGCCAGTTCCGGCAGGCCGTCGAGGATCTGCGCCATTTCCGGCGTCACGGACTTCCAGCCGGTCACGCCGCTGTAGCCGGCCATGTGCGACTTGAGTCCCAGGGCGAGCATCATCTGGGTCATGTTGATGTCGTGGCTGACCGCGTGTTTTGGCGCCTCGGCGAAGGTCACTTCGCGGTTGCAGCTCTTGATTTTCAGCGGGTAATGGGTCGCTTCGGCGAACGCTTGAGCAGTGCCGAGCAGCAACGCGAGAGACAGCAGGGAGCGCAGGATCATGGTTGGGTTATCCAGGTAATTCGGGGGTAGCCGGACAAGGGGTGAGTGTCGATCAATGCTTCAACGCCGAACACTTCGCGCAGCAATTCGGCGGTCAGCACCTCGTGAGGTGTGCCGCTGGCGACGATGCGCCCGTGGTTGATCACGTACAGCCGGTCACAGAACGCTGCGGCCAGGTTCAGGTCATGAATGCTGGCCAGGGTGCCGATGTTCAGGCGTTTGACCAGTTGCAGCAACTGCAGCTGGTAGCGTGGGTCGAGGTGGTTGGTCGGTTCGTCGAGGATCAGCAGTTGCGGTTGCTGGGCCAGGGCGCGGGCCAGGATCACCCGCTGTTTTTCTCCACCCGAGAGAGTCGCGAAGGCGTGGTCTTCAAAGCCCAGCAGGCCGACGGATTCGAGGGCCTGGCGGATCAGGTTGCGGTCTTCAACAGTGTCGCTGTCGAACAGCCCCTTATGAGGCGTGCGGCCCATGGCGATCACTTCATCCACCCGCAGGCCGAACGCATCGGGAAATTCCTGGAGCACCACGGCGATACGTTGTGCGCACCATTTCGAGGATTGCTTCCAGACGTTCTGGTGGTCCAGCAGCACCTCACCTTCGGCCGGTTTGCTGAACCGGTAGGCGCATCGCAGCAGGCTGGTCTTGCCGCTGCCGTTGGGGCCTATCAGCCCGACAAACTCACCGGCACTCACCCGCAGGCTGGCATCACGCAGTTGGAACTGGTGATGGCAGTGCTCGTGGCCGGGAGGGGCCCAGGCGAGGTCGGTGAGGTTGAGTGAGGTCATCTTTACTCTCAGGTCCAACACAGGACAAATGTGGGAGCGGGCTTGCTCGCGAAAGCGGTGTGTCAGGCACTGTATCTGTTACTGATCCACCGCATTCGCGAGCAAGCCCGCTCCCACATTTGGACAGTGTTGCGTTCAGTTAGAAGGTGTAGTCCGCCGTCACAAAGAACGACCTGGGCTCGCCCAGGATCCATTGCTGGCCGTCATTGTATTGGCTGACGGCGTAGGTGCGGTCAAACAGGTTATTCAATTGCAGGCCCAATGTCGTGTTGCGCATGGCTTTCCACGACACGCTGGCGTCGACCACGGTGTAGCTCGGCACTTCGCTGGTGTTGGCGGCGTTGGCGAAACGCGAGTCTACATAACGCACGCCGGCACCGGCGCGAACGTCGTCAGTGATGGCCTTGCTCAGCCACAGGTTGGCGGTGCGGCGCGGTACGTCGGTGGGGCGGTTGCCGTTGCGGGACACGGCCTGGCCGTTGACCACTTCAGAGAAGTCGTCGTACTGCGCACGTACGATGGCTGCGTTGGCTTGCAACTGCCAGGCGTTCGGCAATTGCAGGTCGAGGCTGGCTTCCAGGCCGTTGGAGGATTGCTGGCCGACTTGTTCCTTGAGGGTGGTGCCTGGGATGCTCACCAGCAGCTTCTTTTTGACGATGTGGTAGGCCGCCAGCGTCCATTCACCCCGCGAGTCCCAGAACGCCTGCTTGAGGCCGATCTCGGTCTGCTTGGCGGTGGACAGGCCGAACTGCTGCTGGCTCGGGCTCAGGGTAATCAGGCTGCCGACGCCGTCGGTGCTGGTGGCGTACTGGCCGTATACCGAGGTGTCCGGGGCGATCGCGTAGACCAGGCCGGCTTTCCAGTTGTTGCCGGTAAAGGTCTTGTTTGAGTCGCTGCCATCCACCAGGGAGTCACTGTCGATGTGCACGTAATCGCGGCGCACGCCGGTGATCAGTGACAGTTGATCGGTCAGTTGCAGGCGGTTTTCGGCGAACGCAGCCAGCTGTTTGGTGGTGCTGACGGACTGCGGGACGAAGGGGCTGGCGCTTTCAAACGGTTGCGGTACCGGGTGGTTGATGTCCACCGGTTGGCCGGCGTTCGTCAGGTCATCGAACGGCGAGTTGCTGGCCAGGCGAAAGCGAATGCGGTTGTACTCCACCCCCGTCACGGTCTGGCTGTCGAGGCCGAACAGGGTGTGTTTGAAGGTAAAGGTCTGGCGGTCGCCGACCTGTTCCTGGTTGTGCTTGATGCCCAGGTAGCTCTGGCGCACCAGGCCGCCGTCGACGTAGTTGTAGCTCTCGGCGTTCTGCCAGCGGCGCTGGTTTTTCAGGTAGGACAGTTCGTTGGTGGCGGTAACGTTGTCGTTGATCTGCCACTCGCTGGTCAGGCGTGTCCACTGGTCGTTGTAGTGCTGAATATCGTTGCTGACGTTGTAGTTCTTGTCCCGCAGGCCCTTGTGCAACTGGCCGTTGATCAGCGGTGTGCCGTAGTCGTTTTGCGGGGTCTGGTCGCCGTAGTCGGAGGCCAGGGTGAAGCTCAGGTTGTCCGCCGCCTGCCAGCGCAGGGCGCCGCTGACGAAGTCGCTGCCGGAGTCGCCACGGTCGATGAAGCCGTTGCTGCGCAGGCGGTTGATGTTCAGGCGATAGCTCAGGGTGTCGGTCAGCGAGCCGCCGCTGTCGAGGGCTTGCTGCTGGCGGTCATAGGAACCGTAGCCCAGGCGGACATGGTTCTCGATCTCGCCCTCGAAGGGTTTCTTCGCGATGGTGTTGATCACCGCGCCGGTGGCGCCCTGGCCGTACATCACCGAGGCCGGACCGCGCAGTATGTCCACCCGCTCCACAGACCAGGTGTCCACCGGGAAAGTGGAAGTGCCGGCGCCATCGAACATGCGGGCGCCGTCGTACAGTTGCAGCACCGAACTCTGGCCAGTGAAACCGCGTGCCGACAACGAGGTGCCGCCGTCGCCCGGCGTGCCGGTACGGCTGATGCCGGTGGCCCGGGAAATGGCGTCCTGCACCGTGGCATCGCCCCGTGCGCGAATCTGCTTGCCGGTCTGGCTTTCAACGCTGCCCGGGGTTTGCAGGGCTGTGAGGTTCAAGCGCGAACCTGCGGTGGTCGGGGTTTGCAGGTCGACGCGCTCGTCGTCGACGGCTGGGGCGGAGACGGCACTGGCGGGAAGCGTCAGGGCCTGGGCAGTGTTTTGCAGGGCGAGCAGGCACAGGCCGGACGCAAGGTACTTGTTCATCGGACGATAAATCGCTTCTTCGAGGCGGTACTCGCCGCTGGGCGCGGCGAGTGGGGGAACGCGTTAAGTGTTACAACATAACACTTTGTGCGATGTGGGCGAAAGCCCGCGTAAGACTACATAACGCCTCTAGGTAGGGCATCTCGTCTGTTTCACGCTGAACCTGAAGCAGATTCACGTTGGCCAAACAGACGTGAAAGCACCAGGCGATCCAACGCCCAGACCACGATCAATGAGGCGCCCACCAGCGGAAAGACAATCGCCAGCCCGAGCATGATCACCATCGCGGTTTTCCATTTCGGCAGGTCATGGCGCAGCGGTGGAACCCCCAGCCCACCCTGCGGCCGGCGCTTCCACCAGATCACCACACCGCTGATGGCACTGAGCAGGATCATCAGGCAAATCAGCAGCACGATGATCTGATTGACCACGCCAAACATCTTGCCTTCGTGCAGCATCACGCCGGACTCGGTAACCCGCGCCACGGTGTTGTAGTGCTCCCAGCGCACATCGGCCAGGACCTTGCCGGTGTATTGATCCACATGCAGGGTCGCGTCGTTGCGCGGGTCATTGGCGAACACCGAGAGGGTGAACACGCCTTCGGCGGTGGTGGGGAAGGTGACGCTGTAGCCGGGCTCGACCTTGCGTGAGTTGGCGAGGTCGACCACTTGCTGCAGGCGGATACTCGGGGCTGCCGGGCCCTGGCTCATGCCGGCGTGCTTCATGTGCTCGGCATGCTCGCCAGACATCGGCATCGGCGTGTTTTCCATGGCCCACGGCACGGTCTGTTGGCTCGCGGTGTTGAGGCTGCGGGCCTGCTGGTCGGACTGCGGTACGTTGTTCCACATCGCCGCCGGGAATTTATTCCACAGTTCGGCATATTGCTTGCCCCAGAAGCCGGTCCAGGTCATGCCGCTGAGCAGCATCACCAGCAGGAACGCCGCGCCCCAGAAGCCGGCGACTGCGTGCAAGTCCCGCCAGAACAGCCGGCCACGGCTGCCCAGCCGTGGCCACAAAATGCCCGCTGCCGACTTGTTTCGCGGCCACCACAAGTACAGGCCCGAGATCACCAGCATCACGCCCCAGCCGGCAGCCAGTTCCACCAGGCGATCGCCGACGGTGCCGATCATCAACTCACCATGCAGCGCACGTGCTATGGCTTGCAGATTGTATTTGGAATCCTGTTCACCGAGCACGGTGCCGCTATACGGGTCGACGAATACAGTCACTTCGTGCCCGTCGTTACGCATCACGAATTGCGCGCTGCTGGTGGTGTCGGCAGGCGGCAGGTATTTGCTGATCTTGCCTTGGGGATACGCGGCCTGGGCGCGTTGCAGTTGCTCGTCGGCACTCAGTGCGTGTTCGGCGCTTTGCACCGTCAGCAGGTTGCCGTACATCAGCGGGTCGAGCTGAGGCTTGAACAAGTAGATGATGCCGGTCAGGGCCAGCAGCACCATGAATGGCGCAACAAACAGCCCGGCGTAGAAATGCCAACGCCAGGCCAGGTTGTAGAAGGAAATCTTGGGTGGGTTCATCAGGGTGTGCTCCGCAAAGGCTTGGATTTTTTGTGTTATCGAGGACGCCATCGCGAGCAGGCCAGCTCCCACAGGGGAATGCATTTCCACTGTGGGAGCGGGCTTGCCTGCGATGCTCTTAGAAGCTCATGTCCACCTTGGTCCAGAGCGTACGCCCCGGTTCCTTGATGGCTTGCGGGTCATTGGCCGGGTAGCCGAACCCGGCGTTGCCGGCCAGGTTGAGGTGCTCGGCGTAAGCCTTGCCGAACAGGTTGTCGACGCCCGTGCTGACCTTGAAGTTTTTGTTGATGCGATACGCCGCGTTCAGGGAGAACACGCCAAACCCCGAGCTCTTGTCGAAGTCCTTGCCGACCACGTTGCCCTTGTTCTGGTCGATGCGGTTTTGCGCCGCGACCACCCGCCACAAAGCACCGGCACTCCAGTCGTCCTGGCTGTAGGTCAGCCCGAAGCGCGCATCCAGCGGCGGGATTTGCGGCAGCGGTTTGCCGTCGCTGCTGTTCTTGCCCCAGGCGTAGGCGAAGGTGGCATCGGCTTTCCATTTGTCGGTCAGCTTGTATGCCGCGCCCAATTCACCGCCCATGATTCGTGCGTCGACATTGCGCGCCTGGGAAGTGGTGCCCATCATTCCCGGCCGGTAGTCGAACAGGATGAAGTCGCGTACCTGGCCGACGTAGCCCGAGGCCCAGGCGTCAAGGTCTGCGGATTTGTATTGCAGGCCGAAATCCAGCTGGGTGGTTTTCTCGGGCTTCACACCATCAAAGGCATTCACTGAACCGACCGCCCCAGTGTTGGGGGAAAACAGCTCCCAGTAGTCCGGGAAACGTTCGGAGTGTCCTAGGCCGGCGTACAGGGTGGTCGGGCTGTCGGCCAGGTCGTGCTCGTAGCGCACAAAGCCCGACGGCAGGGTATCGGCGCGGGTGTTGCCGGCGGTGGGGTTGGGGCTGCTCATCATCCCGGAGCTGATGGTTTGCCGGAAATCCTTGGCTGAAGCGCGGTCGACGCGGGCGCCGGTGATCAGGCGGTCGCGGTCGGCGGCGTACCAGGTCAGTTCGCCGAACACCCCGTAGTTGTGGAAGTTGGCGTCCTTGCTGCGGGGCAGGTCCTTATAGGTGTCGACGCCCATGGCGCTGCGTTGGCGGTGCTCGTTGGTTTGCGCATCAAGGCCGCTGATCAACTGCACATCGGCCCAACGCCAGGTGGCCTTGATACGGGCCCCCAGAGTACGGCGATCGACGTTGGCCGCCATGGGACCGGCCATCATCCCGGTGCCTGAGGGGACGCGCAGGGTGTAGTTGTCCATCACATGGTCGGCGTAGTTGTAGTAGACCTGTGCCTCGACCTTATCCAGCACCTCGCCGATATTCGATTTCTCGAATCGCAATCCGAGGCTCTCGCGCAAAAACTGCGAACCGTCCATGCCACGCCCGGCGTAGCGGGCTTCGCCATCGCCACGGCCGGCGGTGAGTTCCAGCAGGGTGTCGGCGTCCGGGGTCCAGCCCACGGCCACGTCGCCGTTCCACTTGTCGTAGCGCGAGGCGACGGTGTCGTTGTTGCCGTCCTTGTAGTCATCGGCGTGGGCCTGGTTGCCTATCACCCGCACATAACCCAGCGGCCCGCCGGCTGCTGCGTCGACGACTTTGTCGAAACGCCCGTTGGAGCCCGCCAGGATGCTGGCGTTGACCCGCGTGCCCAGCTCGCCGAATTGCTCGGGCTCGCGCTCGAACAGGACCGTGCCGGCTGAAGCGCCCGGGCCCCAGAGCACGGTTTGCGGGCCTTTGATCACGGTGAGCTTGTCGTAGGTTTCCGGTGAGATATAGGAGGTGGGCGCATCCATCCGGCCGGGGCAGGCGCCGAGCATCATGCTGCCATTGGTGAGGATGTTCAGGCGTGAGCCGAACATGCCCCGCAGCACCGGGTCGCCGTTGGTGCCGCCGTTGCGCACCAGGGCGAAGCCGGGGATGGTCTTGAGGTAGTCGCCGCCATCGCTGGCGGGCACCGGTTGGCGCGGGTCTTTCGGGTTGGTGACGACGGTCAGCGGCGAGCTGGGGGCGATCGCGGTGATCACCGTCGGGCTCAGTTCGTTGTGGTCGGCATGTTCGTCGGCGTGGGCCTGTGGAACCAGCAGCGCGCCACACAGAACGGCGAACACGGGAGTACGTCCCAAACGGGTGTCAGCAGAAAACCTGGACATGAAAAATTCCATCAATCATTCGTAAACAACACGGCCAGCAGCCTGCGGCTGTCTGTCTAAAGTCGGCCGGGGTGAAGTAACGGTGTGAAGTGCTTACGCGATGACGGGCGGGGCGCGGCTACGGGCGCCGGGGAAGACGGTTTGCCGGGCATGGCCCAGGCGTGGGGCGGGGGTGAGGGCATTGGCGGGTGGCGGGCTGCCAAGGGTGACAAACGACACACTGCCCGGCAGCGCCGGGCAACTGAAAAGCAGGCTGCAATAGCCGCACTTTTCCCAGAGCACGTGGTGTTCGTCGGGGGCCTTGTTGTGGTCGGTCGCAGGCGATGCGTCGCCATGGCAGCTCGGCGCGTCCATGGACATTTCCATGGACATACCGGCGTGATGATCCATCGGCATCGCTTGGGAAATCAGCGGACCGATAAAGATCATCAGCATGGCGAACAGGCTGATCCAGCTGCCGCGCATAAGGCTCACAGGCTTACGGCGGTGCGGGGACAACCTGGCGCGTGGGGCGCCCATCAAGCGTTATCTATTGGGCGTGCATGTGCTCGTGGCCGGCCATGGGCGGTTGCTTCTGCACCGACACTTCCACCTTCACCGGCCCGGCCTTTTCAAAATTCAGGGTCAGCGGGAAATGCTGGCCGTCACGCAATGCGCTACGGTCCTTCAGGTCCAGCAGCATCACGTGGTAGGCCATGGGGGCGAACGTCAGGTCGCCTTTGGCCGGCACCGCGACGCTGGTCACCTGCTGCATCTTCATCAGATCGCCCTGCATCACATGCTCATGCAGCTCGGCCTTGGCGGCCACGGGCGTGTCGACGCTGAGCAGCCGGTCAGCGTTTTCGCCCTGGTTATGAATCACGAAATACGCCGCGACGGTTGGCGCGTTGGGCGGCAGTTCTTGGGACCAGGGTTCGCTGACCACCAGTTCGCCGACCTTGAAGTCTTCGGCATTGGCAGCAGCACACACCGGCAGCAACAACGCAGCCAGAAGCAGGGAAGATTTGAGCATGGCAGTTCTCCAGAACGGTTCTAAACGCAGTTCACTTGCGAAGAAATCAGACCGTTGGAGACGCGCGGGGGTTAAGGCTCGGCCATTGCTGGCGCGGGGTGGGGGATTGCAATGACGGCGGTGGCAAGTCTTGCACCGCGTCGAAACGAGCAAAGAACAGGCTTGGTGTGTGCCCGGGCAGCGCGACCAGAGGCGCCGAGCCCGAGCAACACCAGCAATGCTGCATGGTGGAGTGATCGTCCTGCTGCGGCGCCGGAATCTCCAGCTTGCCCAGGGCAATGGCTGTCAGTTTCGTGCCATTGGAGGAGCAGAAACTGCCCCAGAGCAGTTGGTCGAGGGCATTGTTCGAACGCTGCATCGCCCCGGCCATCGGCATGGCAAACGCATTGAACAGCACTGCAAAGCAGGCGATCCAGGCAAATGCAAAGCGTTGACGGGCCATGGCGGACAATCCGTAGGGTTAAGCGATCAGGTGGGTATTTAGCCTGATCGGGGGGGATAAGTAAAAAGGAGCGGTGTGGTTTGGTGTCGCAGTGCTGGATTCAGGATAGACGGGAATCAAGGATTTCCATTTTTTTCAAATGGGCTGCAATGTTCAGTGCGACAGCTGAACGCTGTGCCCGATTCGAATGTGGAGGTCATCCGCAGAAATTTCCGGCTGATCAGTGCGACGAATACAACTCATCAAAACAAAGAATTGGCGCCGACAAACCGATCACCGTAAAACTTCAAAAAAAAGGAAAGTACACTCCATGACCTTACTGATGTTTGTCCTGCTCAGCTTATTCGCCGGCTTCGCAGTGCCCTTGCAAGCCGGGACTAACGCAAAATTAGGCAGTCTCCTGGGCCACCCTTTGTGGGCAACCGCAGTTTCCTTGTTGGTCAGCCTGGTCGTTCTCATCGTTGTCATCATTGTTGTAAAAGCACCCCGTCCGAACTTGTCGGCGGTACAAGAAGGTCCGTGGTGGATTTGGATGGGCGGTGTCGCGGGTGTGTTTTACATCACCGTCGCCTTATTGATGGCCCCCCGGCTCGGCGCGCTGAACTTCATCATGGCGGTATTGGTCGGCCAGCTTATCGTTTCAATCGCGATTGACTATTTTGGCCTGATCGGCTTTCCCAAGCAGTCTCTTAATATTAATAAACTGGTCGGCGTAATCGTCGTCATTGGAGGTTTTCTTATTACTACGCGCACTTGAAAGCAAACGACGGGGTCACCGAAACAGAAGACTTCTTCATGTTCCCGAGTCAGGGATTGACGACAGCTATTATTTTTAAAAAGGTGAGGCAATGACTAACCAATCTGCAACTGCTACGTATGACGCCATTGGCGAACGCTTCGAGGCGTTCACGGACACGGCTTCCCAGCGCTCAGTAGAAACCGCGACGTTTTTCCATATGGTCGGTGATGTCAAAGGCAAATCCGTACTGGACCTGGCCTGCGGCTTCGGCTTCTTTGGTCGTGAGTTGTATCGCCAGGGCGCAAGCAAAGTGGTCGGGGTGGATATTTCCGCCTCGATGATTGACCTGGCTCGCAAGGAATCGGCGCGTAACCAGGAAGCGATCGAGTTCCACGTCAGCGATATCTGCGACCTGGGCATCCTCGGCAAATTCGACCTGGTGACCGCCGCCTGGCTGTTCAACTACGCCGACTCGCCGGCAAAACTGGACAAGATGTTCCAAGTGGTGGCCAAGAATCTCGCCCCTGGCGGCCGCGTCGTGGCCTACACCGTGGAGCCGACGTTCCAACTGCAACGCGGCAACTTCACCAAGTACGGCGTGCATGTGCTGACCGAAGAAGCCCACGAAGGCGGCTTTCGCCACCACGCTGAATTCGTCACCCAGCCGCCCAGCGCCTTTACCTTTCATCGCTGGAGCCGTGAGCGTTATGAACTGGCGATCATGAAGGCCGGCTTCTCGCGTCTGCAATGGCAAAAACCCCTCATCTCCGAAGCCGAGCGGGCCAAACATCCTAAAGGCTATTGGGATGATTTCGAGCGCAACTGCCTGCAAACCGGGCTGATCTGCACCCTATGAAAGCCGGGCACGCGGCACCTGGGTGCGCGTGCCTTTTCTTTACAGCAGCAGGAAACCAAGCGTTATGACTTCCAAGGGTTTCAACCATTGGCCGGTGTTCGACGGCCCCCTGACCGCCGAGATGACCGACCGATTTTTGATGGGCCTGCCTGAGCACTTCCAGGACGCGCTTAACCTGAAGCTGCCCCTGGCCGCCTGGCGCCAGGTCTCGGAAGAGTCCATCGAACAGTTGGCTGAACGCGTGGAAAACCCGGTCTCGCCACTGGCCTGGCGCTATGCCGCCGCCCAACTGCTGGCCCTGACCATGGACCCACGGCTCGACGTGCTCAACCCGGCAATGATTCACATCAGTGGCGGCCAGGTCGAAATCGGCCTGCCGGAATCGGCGGTGGATCAAGTCATGCACGACCTGCAGGGCCTCGGCCTGGACCGCGACTGGATCGCCAAGGAAGTACCGCGACATCCGGTACACCTGCAACCCTACGCCATTGGCAAATACCCGGTGACCAACCTCGAATACCGCGCCTTCCTCGAAGCCTCGGGCCAGGCGCGGATTCCCGAAAGCTGGGCGTTCGGCCAATATCCCAACGCGCGCGCCAATCACCCGGTGTTCGGCATCACCGCCGAAGACGCCGACGCCTACGCCGCCTGGCTCAGCGCAGCCAGTGGCCAGGCCTTCCGCCTGCCCACCGAAGCCGAATGGGAATACGCCGCGGCCGGCCCGGAAAACCTCGAATACCCCTGGGGCCCGACCTTTCTGCCGCAGCACGCCAACACCGCCGAAATGGGCCTGTTCGACACCACCCCGGTCGGCTTGTTGATCGAAGGCGCCTCGCCCTTTGGCTGCCTGGACATGGCCGGCAACGTCGAAGAGTACGTCAGCGATGACTATGCCCCCTACCCAGGCGGCACGGCTATCACCGACGACCTGGTCACCGTGGTCGGCAACCATCGGATCGCCCGCGGCGGCAGCTTCACCCGCTTTCGCGACCTGACTCGCAATTGCCGACGCCACGGCAAATACCCGCGACAGATTTATGTAATGGGTTTTCGCCTCGCCAAGACCCTGTAGACCCCTCGCTGTTTTACAACGAATAAATTCAAACAAAAACGCGTTAATCATTCAGCATGGAAGGAACCGCAAATGACCCGCCTAAGCGTACGCAATCACGTTGATATTCCCTTGGATGACACGTCGCATCCCGGTACTTTTTATACGTTCAGTGGATTGGAAACCGCCCTCGAACATATTGTCATTAAACTGGGGCCGGCTAATCCGGTCAGTCCGTTAGTGCGGATTCATTCCGAATGCCTGACGGGTGACGTATTCAGTTCACAGCGCTGTGATTGTGGCCCTCAATTAAATGAGTCCATCGACCGTATGCGAGAAGTTGGTGGCTATTTGATTTACCTGCGCCAAGAAGGTCGCGGTATTGGCTTATATGCAAAGTTGGATGCTTACCGCCTGCAAGATTCTGGCATGGATACCTTCGAGGCGAATGCACACCTTAACTTCCCCGAAGATGATCGCGACTTTTCCATGGCCGCCGGCATGTTAAAAGCGTTGGATATCAAGCGTTGCCAATTGATAACTAATAATCCGGAAAAAGTTCAGGCCTTGGTTGATAACGGCATTATCGTCGATAAAGTCATTCCCACCGGCGTATTTGTCACGCGCCATAACACCCATTACCTGCAAGCCAAAGTCGATAAAAAAAATCACGTGATCAAGCTGGTGAAATAACTCGCTTGCGCGGCCGAATCATTCAGGTCGCCCGCAATAAGCCAACCTCAACATTAAGGATAATGACGCATGAGACATTTTGGCCCTATCAGCGGTATTGCAACGTTCAACGATACCTACGTCGCCACCGCTGGCTATGACAACCAGGTCATCCTCTGGGACGCAAAAACCAAAACCCCGATCCAACGCGTACTCCACGACCACCTGGCCAACCAATGCGCGTTCAACGCCAGCGGCACGTTGCTGGTCAGTGCCAGCAGCGACTACACCGCCCGCGTCTGGGAAATTCCTTCGCTGCGCCTGAAGAGCGTGCTGGTCGGCCACGATGACGACATCGAAATGGCGGCCTTCTCGCCGGATGGCCAGACCATCGCCACTTGCTCCCGCGACCACACCATCCGCCTGTTCAACCTCAGTGGGCAAACCCAGAAGATCCTGACAGGCCATGAGGCCGATGTGATCTCGGTGTGCTGGTCCGCAGACGGCCAGACCCTGGTGTCGAGCAGCGATGACGGTTCGATCCGCCGCTGGGACGCCGCCTCCGGCGAGCAACTGGACATCATCGACCTCGGCGGTGTCGAGACCGACACCGTGGCCTTGTCCCGCGAAGGCATCATCTTTGCCGGTGACGACGAGGGCAAGATTTCGGTGATCAGCAGCAGCGGCACCTACCTGCAACCGGCCCACGCCGCCGGGATCAAACGCATTGTGTGGAACGACGCCCAGCGCCTCCTGGTCAGCCTGAGCTACGACCGCTGCGTAATGCTATGGAAACTGACTGCCGACAACCGCCTGGAAAAAACCGCACAGACCTCACTGCCAAGCATCATCTGGCCGCGCAGTTGCGCATTGCTCGGTGACCAGCGCATCGCCTTCGTGACCTTTGGTTCCACCTACGCCACCTGGGATTTCACTACCCAGCAATGGGACGTCAGCGGCATCGAGCCGGCCATCAGCCTGAACGCGGTGACGGTGGTCGGCGACGACATTTACAGCATCGGCGACGCCGGCATCCTGCAGATCAATGGCCAGCCCAGCACCAAGGCCGGCAGCCTGTGCAATTTCCTGCTGCCATTCGGCGACAGCGTGTTGACCGGCGGGCAAATGGGCACGGTGTTCGACGCCAAGACCGGCGACGTGATCTACCAGCACCGCTCACCGCTCAACTGCGGCACGACCTTTGAAAAGGACGGTGAGCTGCACGCCGCGATTGGTACTTACACCGGCGAAGCCTTGATCTTCAACCTGAAAGATCAGCAGCCGCAGTTCCTGCGCGAAGTGCGCATGCATGAAAATGCGATCAAAGGCATCGCGGCGGATGAACAGTATTTGTTCAGCGTGTGCGCGACGGCGGCGGCGGCGTTTTTCCGCATTGCCGACTTCGAGCTTGAGACCTACCTCGATAAAGCCCACGACCGCATTTCCAACGGTTGCACACAGATCCAGGGCGGCTTTGCCAGCATCGGTCGGGACCTCAAGCTGCGCCTGTGGCAGGCTGGCAACAGCGAAGTCTATGACACACCCCACAGCCACTCGATCAAGTGCATCGCCATCTCCAAGGACCGCAAGATGATCGCCACGGGCAGCTACGGCGGTACCGTGGCCGTGTTCGACCTGGCCAAGCGCAGTTGGGCAAAGGTGGAGAAGATTACCGCCAGCGGTATCTCCTGCCTGACCCACGACGCCGAAGGCAGCGGCTTCCTCGCCAGTGCCTATGATGGCCGCATCTACCCGATCAGCGCCCAGGCGTCGGCACGGCAAACGCGCCCATGACCCACTTCAGCGAAATCGACTTTCAACATATGCAGCATGCATTGTCGTTGGCCGAGCGCGGCAGTCACTCCACCTGGCCCAATCCTCGGGTCGGGTGTGTCATCGCCCACGGTACGCATATCGTGGGTGAGGGCTGGCATCGGCGTGCGGGTGGCCCGCACGCCGAAGTGTTTGCCCTGCGCCAGGCCGGCTCCCTGGCCAAGGGAGCCACCGCTTATGTGACGCTCGAACCGTGCAGCCATGTCGGCCGTACGGGGGCCTGCCATCAAGCGCTGATCGAGGCCGGCGTGGCGTGCGTGATCGTGGCCCATGAAGACCCGTTCAAGCAGGTCGACGGGCGCGGCATCGCCGAACTTCGCGCCGCCGGGATCGAGGTCAAGGTCGGCTTGCTCAACGTCGCGGCGTGGGAACTGAACCGGGGTTTCTTGTCCACGGTCAAGCGCAAGCGGCCCTGGGTGCAGTTGAAGATGGGCATGAGCCTGGACGGCCGCACCGCGTTGAACAATGGCAGTTCGCAGTGGATCACTGGCGCCCGGGCGCGCGCCGATGTGCAGTACTGGCGCGCGCGCAGTGCGGCGATCCTGACCGGTAGCGGCACCGTGCTGGCGGATAACCCCTCGCTGACCGTGCGTGAAATGGCGTCCGCCGAGGCCATCGCGCCAGTACGGGTCATCCTCGACAGTCAGGCGCGCGTGCCGCAGACCGCACGGGTGTTCGACGACCGGGCGCCAAGCCTGCATGTAATGCACGAGCGCCATGTACCGCAAGACGCCAACGGCGAACGCCTGCTCGGCCTGCCGGGCAATCAGCAGGGTCTGGATCTGCATGCCCTGATGGCTCACCTGAGCGAGCGCGGCCTGCATGACGTCATGGTGGAAGCCGGCCCGACACTGGCCGGCAACCTGTTGCGCGCAGGCCTGGTCGACGAGTTGCTGCTGTACGTGGCACCGCGTCTGCTCGGCGACCTGGCACGGCCATTGGTGCATTTGCCGGAGCTGGAACACCTGACGCACTCACTGGACTTTGCCCTGTACGACGTCACCCAACTGGGGCAAGACCTGCGTTTACGCCTGCGCCCCGATCAATCGACCAGTACGGTATGAGCCACCACTTGCTTGACTTGATCGCGCAACCACGCATGTGCCGGATCGTCACAGAAACGCTGGTGCCAGATCTGCACAAACGGAAAGCGCGGAATGCTGAACGGTGGCGGCAATTGCACCAGGTCCGGGTTAAGCAGGGTGTCCTCCAGGGTTCGCGTCGCGACGGTGAGGATCAGGTCAGTGTTGTGCAACAGGCTTGGCGCGGTGCGCCAGTGCGGCACGCTCACGGCGATACGACGGCGCAAGCCCTCGGCGCGCAACACGCTGTCGACTTCGCCATTGGCGCCACCGTCCATGGACACCTGGATATGCGGGCGCTCCAGGTAGCTCTCCAGGTCCAGCATGCCTTCCTTGGACAAGGTCCGCCGGTCGAGCAGGCAGGAAAAACTTTCCTCGAACAACACTTCCATCGACACATCGGGCGTCAGGCTGGGGAACACCCCCAGGGCCAGGTCGATCTTGCCCTGCGCCACTTGCTCGAACATCCCGTGCCGACTGCCCTGGGTTACCACCAGGGTGGTGTTCGGCGCCTCTCGACGCAGTCGCACCAGCAATTTGGGCAAGATAATCGCCGCGCCATAATCCGACATCGCCAACTGGAAGGTGCGTTGAGAGCGGGCCGCGTCGAAGTCGATGGACTTGCCGAACAGCGTTTCAATCTGGCTGAGAATCTCGCGCAGCGGGTCCTGGATGTTTTGCGCCATGGCGCTAAGCATCACCTCATTGCCCTTGCGGATCAGGATCGGATCGTCCAGCAGCACTCGCAACTTACTCAGGGAATGACTGATGGCCGGCTGGCTCAAATTCAGCCGCTCCCCCGTGCGGGTGACGTGTTTTTCGGTCAGCAGTGCATGGAGCACCACCAACAGATTCAAATCGATGTTGCGCAGTAAGACGGTGACCATGCGATGAATTCCATTTCAGGGAGCAACCCTTTAAAAAGGAGCAAAACATGCCTCAAATCAAACGAATTATTGAGACCGCGCTGTACGTGGATGACCTTGAGCGCGCCAAAGCGTTTTACAGCCAGCACCTGCAACTGGAAGTGATGGTTGAGAGCAGCGTGCTCGTCGCGTTCAACGTTGGCCAACAGAATACTCTCTTGCTGTTCAAACGGGGCGCCTCTGTACACACCAAGTATTTGAGCGGCGGCGAGATCCCGCCCCACGACGCCAGCGGGCGTATTCATATCTGTTTTGCCATCGATGCCGAAGACCTGCCGACCTGGGAGAAGCGTCTGGGCGCGGCCAATATCGCCATCGAAGGGCGTACGCACTGGCCCAAGGGCGGATCGAGCGTTTACTTCCGTGACCCGGATGCGAACCTCGTCGAACTGCTGACACCGGGCTGTTGGCCCATTTACTGATTGCTCTTCAAGGAATGAAGCTTATGCCTCACGTCAGCACTCCGGGACGTGCCGTTTCCCGAACCACCGTGGCATTGCTGATCGCCGCGCTCCTGTTGCTCGCCCTGGCCTGGGGCTTATGGCGCTGGAGCCATCCGGCCGTTGCCTCCTATGCCCCGGCGCCGATAAAAGTCGCGATTGCGCCGGTCAGCGATGCACCGTTCACCCGCTACCTGGAGGCCATTGGCGAACTGGAGGCGGTGCAACAGGTGAGCGTGCCCGCCGAAGTCGGCGGGCGCGTTGTGCAATTGCCGGTAGAGTCCGGCCAGCGTGTCGAGCGGGACCAAGTGCTGGTCAAGCTCAACGACGCGCCACAGCGCGGTAGCCTGATGCGCCTGCAAAGCGAGCTGGAAAACGCCAAGGTCAAGCTGGAACGTTCGCGCAGCCTGGTCAAGGTCAGCGCTATCTCCCACGAAGCCTTCGACAATGCACAGACCGAGTACACCACGGCTCAAGGAGCCCTGCAGGAACTCAAGGCGCAGATTGATCAACTGACCATTCGCGCCCCTTTTGCCGGCACCCTGGGGATTCGCAAGGTGCACTTGGGGCAGTACGTCAATCCGGGCGACAGCCTGATCAACCTGGTCGGCGACCAAGGCCTGTACGTCAATTTCAGCGTGCCGGAACAAGCGCTGGCGCAACTCAAGGTCGGCAACCGCGTGAACGTGCAGCTCGATGCCCTGCCGGGGCAACACTACACCGCGCGCATCAGCAGCATCGACCCGTTCCTCGATCGCGCGCGCACGTTGAGTGTCCAGGCGCTGCTGCAAGCGCCGACGCCCGGCGCCTTGCCGCGCATGTTCGCCAAAGTGCGCCTGCCCCAGCCGCTGCCGAGCAGTACCCTGACCGTGCCGGAAACCGCGATCACCTATAACGCCTATGGTGAAGATGTGTTTGTGGTGCAACCCTCGCCAGACGCCAACACCCCGCCGGTTGCACGGCGGGTGCTGGTCAAGACCGGCGAACGCCGGGATGGCCGGGTAGTGATCGACTCGGGGTTGAATCCGGGTGAACAGGTGGTGATTTCCGGGCAGATCAAGCTCAGCGACGGCGCCGCCATCGAACCCCTTGAGCGCACGGTGTTGAACGACGCCAACACGCCCGCGCGGCTGAGCATGTCCGGAGAGCAACCGTGAAATTCACCGACCTCTTTGTGCGCCGCCCGGTGCTGGCCCTTGTGGTCAGTCTGCTGATCGTGCTGGCCGGCCTCAAGGCTTACCTCGACCTGCCCGTGCGCCAGTACCCGCTGCTGGAAAGCTCGGTGATCAGCGTCACCACTGACTATCCCGGCGCTCCCGCCGAGCTGATGCAAGGCTTTGTGACCCAGCCGATCAACCAGTCCCTGGCCTCGGTGGAAGGCGTGGACTACGTCAGCTCGACCTCGGTGCAGGGACGCAGCCAGATCACCTTGCGCATGGCCCTTAATCAGGATTCGGCCAAGGCCCTGAGCGATGTGATTGCCAAGGTCAACCAAGTCAAATATCGCCTGCCGGAACAGGCCTACGACCCGGTTATCGAGCGCTCCGCTGGCGACGCAACGGCCGTGGCCTATGTGGGATTTTCCAGTGATTCGCTCAGCGCTTCGGCCTTGAGCGATTACCTCAGTCGCGTGGTGCAGCCGCTGTTTTCCACCATCGAGGGTGTGGCCAAGGTCGAGACCTTCGGCGGCCAGCGCCTTGCGATGCGCCTGTGGCTCGATCCGCAGCGCATGGCAGGCCACGGTATCAGCGCGGCTCAGGTCGAACAGGCCATCCGCGACAATAACTTCCAGGCAGCACCGGGGCAGATCAAGGGCCAGTACGTGGTCTCCTCGATCCAGGTCAATACCGACCTGAGCAGCCTGGATGAATTTCGCAACATGGTCATCAGCAACAATGGTGACCACCTGCTGCGCCTGCGCGACATCGCCACCGTCGAGCTCGGTTCGGCCGCCTATGAAACCAGTGCCTTGATGGATGCCAAGCCGGCGGTACATCTGGGTCTTTACGCAACGCCCAAGGGCAATCCGCTGCTGATCGTCGCCGATATCAAGCGCCTGCTGCCGGCCATCGAGAAAACCTTGCCGCCGGGGGTCAAGGTGGCGCTGGCGTTCGAGACCGCGCACTTTATCGAGGCGTCGATCATCGAAGTGATCGAGACCCTCATCGAAGCGATCCTGATCGTGGTGGTGATCATCTACCTATGCCTGGGCTCGGTGCGCAGCGTGATCATCCCCATCGTCAGCATCCCGCTATCGATGCTCGGCGCTTTGGGGCTGATGACGTTGTTCGGGTTCAGCATCAACCTGCTGACGCTGCTGGCGATGGTGCTGGCCATCGGCCTGGTGGTGGATGACGCCATCGTGGTGATGGAGAACATCCACCGTCATCTCAAGGAAGGCCGCACGGCCCTGCAAGCCGCGCTGTTCGGCGCACGGGAAATTGCCTCGCCGGTGATCGCCATGACCATCACCCTGGCCGCCGTCTATATGCCCATCGGACTGATGAACGGCCTGACCGGTGCGTTGTTCAAGGAGTTTGCCCTGACCCTGGCCGGCGCGGTGCTGGTCTCCGGGGTCATCGCCCTGACCCTGACCCCGGTGATGTGCGCCAAGCTGCTGCCCAGCCAGGAGCACGAAGGGCGCATGAGCCGCCTGGCCGAGCGCTTCTTCCAGCGTCTGGCGCGCCTCTACCAGCGCGCGCTGCTCGGCTCGTTGCGCAGGCGAGGGCTGATCCTGCTGCTGGGCGCACTGGTGCTGATCAGTCTGCCCTGGCTGTACGGGCAGGCCAGCAAGGAACTGGCGCCGAATGAGGACCAGGGCAACCTGCTGCTGGCGATCAAGTCACCGCAACACGCCAACCTCGATTACGTGGAGCGCTATGCCTATCAGTTGAGCGAGATTCTCGGCCAACTGCCGGAGACCGTCAGTACCTGGATCATCAATGGCAACGACGGGGTGGCGGCCAGCTTCGCGGGCGTCAACTTCAGCGAGTGGTCGCAACGTTCACGCAGCGCCGCGAGTATCCAGGCCGAACTGCAACAGAGCGTGGATGCGGTGGAGGGCAACTCGATCTTTGTGTTCCAGTTGCCGCCACTGCCCGCTTCGACCGGCGGTTTGCCGGTACAACTGGTGATGCGCAGCACCGAGGACTACCGCTCGTTGTACCAGGCCATGGAAGAGCTGAAGACCCAGGCACGGGCCAGCGGCCTGTTTGCGGTGGTCGATAGTGACCTGGCCTTCAACAACCCGGTGACCCAGGTGCGCATCGACCGCAGCAAGGCCAACAGCCTGGGGATCCGCATGCAGGACATCGGCAGCACCCTGGCGGTGTTGATCGGCGAAAATTACACCAACCGCTTCGCCTTGCAGGGCCGTTCTTATGATGTGATCCCCCAGAGCCAGGCGTCGCGCCGCCTCACGCCCCAGGACCTGAATGCCTTCTACCTCGATACCGACGCCGGCCAGCAGGTGCCGCTGTCGACCGTGGTCAGCCTGCACAGCGTGATCGAGCCGAACAAGCTCAAGCAGTTCAATCAGCAGAACAGCGCGACCTTCCAGGGCATCCCGGCGCCGGGGGTCAGCCTGGGTCAGGCGGTGGCGTTTTTGCAGGCGCACAGCCAACAGCTGCCGGCCAGCTTCAGCCATGACTGGCAGGCCGATTCGCGCCAGTTCATTCACGAAGGCAATGCGTTGATGCTGACGTTCCTGTTTGCGCTGATCGTGATCTATATGGTGCTGGCCGCGCAGTATGAAAGCCTGACCGATCCGCTGATCATCCTGATCACGGTGCCGCTGTCGATCTGCGGCGCGTTGATCCCGCTGGCCCTGGGTTTGGCCACGATCAACATCTACACGCAGATTGGCTTGGTGACGTTGATCGGACTGATCAGCAAACACGGGATCCTGATGGTCGAGTTCGCCAACGAGTTACAGCTGCTATACCGCTGCACACCGGCTCAGGCGATCATTCGCGCGGCGCGAATTCGTCTACGCCCGATCCTGATGACCACCGCCGCGATGGTGGTTGGCCTGGTGCCGATGCTGTTCTCGTCTGGCGCCGGCGCCAGCAGTCGATTTGGCCTGGGGCTTGTGATCGTTATCGGGATGCTGGTGGGCACCTTGTTTACGCTGTTCGTGTTGCCGTCGGTCTACACCCTGCTGTCACGAGCGCATAAGCCGGTAACTGATTGGGAGGTGATAGAAAAAACAGCCGCAGGCTTCAAGCCTCAAGCTTAAAAGCAAACGGGCGTCCTGAGGACGCCCGTTTCAGTCAGTGCCTGTAGCCGATGGAATCTGCACCGAAGACCTGTTGATCAACCTCATTGAAGCACTGGCCTCGGCCAACGCGCTGAGTTGCGACTTGGCGTTTGTTCGTATCAGGTCATAACGACTGTAATGCTTGCAGTACCGAGTTGACGGTCGTGAACTCCCGGTCCACCTCCGGCAACACCGGCCGCTTCAACACCAGCACCGGCACCCCACGCTCCCGCGCCACTTCCAGCTTTGGCTCCGTGGCGCTGCTGCCGCTGTTCTTGCTGATCAGTACATCAATCTGCCGGCGCTCAAACAACGCCCGCTCATCCTCGATCAAAAACGGTCCACGGGCACCGATCACTTCACAACGTTCATTGCCCGGATATACGTCCAGCGCGCGCAGCGTCCAGAACTGCTCGGCGGGGATTTCGTCGAGGTGCTGCAACGGTTCGCGGCCCAGGGTGAACAGCGGCCGCTTGAAGGGTTTCAAGGCTTTGATCAAGTCCGCCCAGTCACTGACCTCGCGCCAGTCATCACCGGCCTGTGGCTGCCATGCCGGGCGGCGCAGGGCCCAGCAGGGAATGCCGCACACACCAGCGGCGCGGGCCGCGTTGGCGCTGATCTGCGCGGCATACGGATGAGTCGCGTCCACCACCCGTTCGATGCCTTCGTCGCGAATAAACTGCGCCAGGCCATCAGCGCCGCCATAGCCGCCGACGCGCACTTCACAAGTAAGGTCGGTCGGCACCCGACCAACACCCGCCAGGCTGTAGATATGCTCCGGCCCCAGTGTGCGGGCAATGGCCAGGGCTTCCGTCACGCCGCCCAGCAGCAGGATGCGTTTCATAGCGGCTTGATCACTTCCAGCAGGGTGATCGGCAGCGCCTGGCGCCAGGTATCAAAGTCCCCCAGTGGCTGGGCCTGGGCCACATGAATGCGGGTCAGTTCGCCGCCGTATTGTTCGCGCCAGGCCATCAGGGTCATTTCGCTTTGCAGGGTCACGGCGTTGGCCACCAGCCGGCCGCCGGGGCGCAGGTGTTGCCAGCAGGTGTCGAGCACGCCGTCGCGGGTGACGCCTCCGCCGATGAAGATGGCGTCGGGCGCTTCCAGGCCAGCGAGTGCGTGGGGCGCGGTGCCGCGAATCAACTGCAGGCCTGGGACGCCGAGTGCGTCACGGTTGTGTTCGATCAACAGTTGCCGACCTTCATCGGCTTCGATCGCCAGCGCGCGGCAACTGGAGTGGGCGCGCATCCATTCGATCCCGATGGAGCCGCTGCCCGCGCCCACGTCCCACAGCAGTTCGCCGGGCATCGGCGCGAGGCGGGCGAGGGTCATGGCGCGCACGTCACGTTTGGTCAGTTGGCCATCGTGCTTGAAGGCCGAGTCCGGCAGCCCCGCCAGGCGTGACAGGCGGGCTGTGTTGGCGTCGGCCACGCAGTCGATGGCCATCAGATTCAACGCGGCAATCGGTTCACCTGGCCAATCCCGGGCGATGCCGTCGATGCGCCGCTCATCCGGCCCGCCGAGGTGTTCAAACACCCTCAGGCGACTTGCACCAAAGCCACGCTCAGCCAACTGCGCCGCCATGGCCGCCGGGCTCTGGCCGTCATTGCTCAGCACCAGTAAACGCACGCCGCTGGCCAGGTGCGCATTCAGCGCCGCCAACGGCCGGGCAACCACCGACAGCGTCACTACGTCTTGCAACGGCCAGCCCAAACGCGCCGCCGCCAATGACACCGAAGAAGGCGCCGGCAGAATCAGCAGCTCATCGGCGGGCACCTGCCGCGCCAGGCTAGCGCCTACGCCATAGAACATCGGATCGCCGCTGGCCAGCACGCACATCGCTTCACCGCGCCTGGCCAGCACCGGTTCCAGGGAAAACGGGCTCGGCCACAGCTGGCGTTCGCCACGGATACATACCGGCAACAAGTCCAGCTGGCGCTGGCCGCCAACAATGCGCGAGGCGCGCAACAGGGCGTGCCGGGCGTTTCTGCCCAGGCCCTTGAAGCCGTCTTCACCGATGCCTACTATCGTCAGCCAGGGCGACATATGAATTCCTTGAACGACATCCGACGGGCAGGCTTTTCATGCCGCCGGACAAAGCAGGCATAATACCGCGCCTTTACCCGTGAACCGGTAGCCCTGTGAAACCAATACCACCGTCCAATACCTTGCGTCCCTCGGCCTGTCCGGGGTTGCTGCGTATTGTCCAGGCGTTGGACGGCGGGATTTGCCGGATCAAGTTGGCCGGTGGTTCGATCCTCGCCGAGCAGGCCCTTGCCGTGGCCGATGCGGCCCAGGCCCATGCCGGCGGCGTGATCGAGGCGACCAACCGCGCCAACCTGCAGATTCGCGGAATAGGTGCCGAACAGGACGCATTGATCGCCGCCTTGCTGGCCGCTGACCTTGGGCCCAGAAGCGCCGCCGGTGACGATGTGCGCAACCTGATGCTCAGCCCCAGCGCCGGTATCGACTGCGAGATGCTGTTCGACACACGGCCGCTGGCCGACGAAATCCTCACCACACTGGAAACCCACCCGCGTTTCCATGAGCTGTCAGCCAAGTTCGCCGTGCAACTGGACGGCGGTGAAGCCCTGGCGATGCTCGAGCATCATCACGACCTGTGGTTGTCGGCGTTCGACGCCAATGGCCAGACGCTGTTGGCATTCGGCCTGGCAGGCTGCCCGGCGCAGGACGCGCCATTGGCCGCCGTGCCTTTGGCGCAAGGGCATGCACTGGTGGTGGCGGTTCTGGAGCTGTTCCTTGAACTGGCCCGGCCCGATCAAACCCGCATGCGCCACCTGCTGGCTGAAACGTCTGTGGATAACTTTCTGCGGCAGCTAAACCTGCCCTTGCAGCCGGTTGACGGCTTTTCACGCCATTCCAACCCCGCGCCGCTGCACCTGGGAAGTTATCCACAGCGCCAAAAAAACCAGTACTACGTCGCCGCCGTCGCACCCTTGGGCCGCCTGGATTCGGCGATGCTCAGGGGCGCCGCGCAGCTGGCCGTCGATCATGGCGACGCCACCCTGCGTGTCACGCCATGGCAGGGCCTGCTGCTGCCCAATATCCGTGACGCGACGGCTGTCATTGAACGCCTCGAACGGCTTGGCTTTTTGTGCTCGGTGGACCAACCCCTGGCGCGCCTGATCGCCTGCACCGGCTCCAGCGGATGCGCCAAAGGCCTGGCCGACACCAAGGCCGACGCCCTGCAATTGGCAACGCTCGCTCCCGGCCACAGCGTGCACCTGTCCGGTTGCCCACGTTCCTGCGCCGCCGCACACACCGCGCCCGTCACCTTGCTGGCGGTAAGCCCCGGCCACTACGACCTCTATTTCCGCGACGCAGGCCAGCCCGGTTTCGGCCGCCTGAACGCGCGCACTCTTTCTATTGAAGCGGCGGGCGCCTTGCTGCGCGCCCACCCACGGAGCAACACCGATGATTGATTACATCCGCGACGGTCAGGAGATCTATCGCAACTCCTTCGCGATCATTCGCGCAGAAGCCAAGCTGGATCGCATTCCTGCCGACCTGGAAAAACTCGCCGTGCGGGTGATTCATGCCTGCGGCATGGTTGACGCCATCGACGGCCTGCAGTTTTCTGAAGGTGCCGGCAAGGCCGGGCGCGAAGCCCTGGCCGCCGGCGCGCCGATCCTGTGTGATGCGCGGATGGTTTCCGAAGGCGTGACCCGTACGCGCCTGCCGGCCAACAATCAGGTGATCTGCACCCTGCGCGATGACAGCGTGCCGGCGTTGGCCCGCGAGCTGGGCAACACCCGTTCCGCCGCCGCCCTGGAGCTGTGGCGCCCGCACCTGGAAGGCAGCGTGGTGGTGATCGGCAATGCGCCGACAGCGCTGTTCTACCTGTTGGAAATGCTCGACGCCGGCGCGCCAAAGCCCGCGCTGATTCTCGGTTTTCCGGTGGGCTTTGTCGGCGCCGCCGAATCCAAGGCGATGCTGGCGGCAGACAGCCGCGGCGTCCCGTTCGTGATCATGCAGGGCCGCCTGGGCGGCAGTGCGATGGCCGCCGCCGCGGTCAACGCCTTGGCCACGGAGGTCGAATAATGCCGGCACGCGGACGTTTGATTGGCCTGGGCGTAGGCCCCGGTGACCCGGAACTGATTACCCTGAAAGCCCTGCGCCTGCTGCGCGAGTCGCCGGTGGTGGCGTACTTCGTGGCCAAGGGCAAGAAGGGCAATGCCTTCGGCATCATCGAAGACCATTTGGTGCCCCAGCAAACCCTGATGCCGCTGGTTTACCCGGTGACCACTGAAGTGCTGCCCGCGCCGCTGTCCTACGAGCAAGTGATCAGTGATTTCTACGACACCGCCAGCGTCGACGTTGCCGCACACCTGGATGCCGGGCGCGATGTGGCGGTGATCTGCGAAGGCGACCCGTTCTTCTACGGTTCTTACATGTATTTGCATGACCGCCTGGCCGAGCGCTACGACGCTCAGGTGATCCCGGGCGTGTGCTCGATGCTCGGCGGGGCGTCCGTGCTGGGTGCGCCGCTGGTGTATCGCAACCAGAGCCTGTCGGTGCTCTCTGGCGTATTGCCCCATGACGAACTCAAACGTCGCCTGGCGGATGCCGACGCGGCGGTGATCATGAAGCTGGGCCGCAACTTCACCAAGGTGCGTCAGGTATTGGAAGAGTTGGGGCTGGCGAGCCGGGCGTTGTATGTCGAGCGCGCGACCATGGCCAATCAGAAAATCGTCGCTCTGGACCAGGTCGATCCAACGTCCTCGCCGTATTTCTCGCTGATCATCGTTCCTGGTGAAAGGTGGCAAGGCTGATGACGGCTCCCGCGATTGTCATTCTGGGGCAGGGCAGTCTCGCCACTGCCCGGGCTATCCAGCAGGTGTATCCCGACGCACTGATCCACGGCCTGGCCGGACGGGTTGAAGGTGCGGATCAGGCCTATAACGAATTCGGCGCCAGCGTGCGCCAGTTGTATCAACAGGGCACGCCGATCATCGCCCTGTGCGCGGCCGGAATTGTGATCCGCACCCTGGCGCCGCTGCTGCTGGAGAAGGGCGTCGAGCCTGCCGTGCTGGCAGTCGCCGAAGACGGCAGCGCGGTGGTGCCGCTGCTCGGTGGCCTGGGGGTGTGAACGTAATGGCGCGGGAAATCGCCGCCGCCTTGGGCGTTGCCGCTGCGATCACCACCAGTGGCGAACTGCGTTTCGGCACCTGCCTGCTCAACCCGCCCAGCGGTTATCAGCTCGGGGATCTGGAACTGGGCAAACGCTTTGTTTCCGATTTGCTGGCGGGTGAATCGGTGCGCATTGAAGGCGCGGCGCCATGGTTGGATCAGGCCAACTTGCCCCAGAACCAGCAGGCGCGTCTGGCGATTCACGTCGGCAGTGCCGAGCGTACGCCCGCCGCTAATGAACTACTGATTTATCCGAAAAACGTGTTGGTCACTTGCCAGTCGGGGCCGCAACTGGCCGCACGCATTCGTGCGGCGTTGCAGGATGCAGGGCTCGCCGTGCAGTCGCTGGCGTGTTTGCTGGCGTCTGAAACCGAGATGGCCGATTCGTCGCTGCATGAAGCTTCAATCGAGTTGGGCGTACCGTTGCGCTTCGCCAGTTTGGCGACCCAAACGGACATCGCCATCACGGTGGCCGATGCACCGCTGGACCTGTCCCTGGTCGGTCGTCCCCGTGGCCGCCTGGCGGTCATCGGTTTGGGCCCCGGTGCTGCCGAACTGATGGTGCCAGCGGTAAAGGCTGAACTGGCCCGCTGCACCGACGTGCTGGGTTACGAAACCTATGTGCGCATGGCCGGGCCGTTCCGCCCGGACCAGATCCAGCACTGCACCGACAACCGCGAAGAGATGCAGCGCGCCCGTCACGCCTTTGAGCTGGCGGCGCAGGGGCGTTCGGTGGTGGTGGTGTCTTCGGGTGACCCAGGCGTATTCGCCATGGCCGCTGCGGTGATCGAAGCCTTGCACGAGTCCAGCGACCCGGCCTGGCATCAGGTCGACCTGGAAATCCTGCCGGGTGTGTCGGCATCCCTCGCCACGGCGGCGCAGGCGGGGGCGCCGCTGGGGCATGACTTCTGCGTGATGTCGCTGTCGGACAACCTCAAGCCCTGGTCGATCATCGAGAAGCGCCTGGACCTGGCTTCCCAGGCCGACCTGGCGCTGGCGTTCTACAACCCGATTTCCCGTGCTCGGCCCTGGCAGTTGGGGCGCGCCCTGGAGATCGTCGCGCAGCACCGCACGGCCGAGACGCCCGTGGTGTTGGGCCGCGATATCGGTCGGCCGGGCCAGACCCTGCGAGTCACCACCCTGGGGCAACTGACCCCGGAGCAGGTGGACATGCGCACGATGGTGCTGATCGGTTCGTCCACCACCTGTGTATTCCCACGGGCCGGGGGCGGCGAATGGGTGTATACGCCACGTTGGTATGGCGAGAAACCCGCGTCCTGAACAGAGGTGGCCCCGCAATGGGGCCGCTTTGAAAGAGTCGCCAGGTGATGGAAGAAAGGTCTGCTTGCCGGGTGGTTCTTGCAGCGGGTCGAGTCTTATCCTTCGCTTCTGGTTGAAGAAAAATACGGCCTCTTTTCGCACCGCAGGTTGATCCCCAACGTTTACTCACCGTCGCCGCCAGCAGTGATTTTTCCTGCGCACCGCAGCGCGTTTTGCCTTCGATTTCCAGCACCTCAAAATCCCCGGCAACTCGACTAGTGTTGGCGTTAAGCCCCATGTTGGGGGTTATGGAGAAATGGCTATGGAGCGAAATAACAGACGGATCAACAGCGCAAAAAGGAGGAAGCTGATTGCCGCATACCGGCTTCCGGGCGCGTCCAGCTTGTCGCCGGGGTTGAGCGCGCCGGTGAAGCTCGAAGGTGATGATGAGCTGAACGCGGCAGTGGTGAACAACAGTGTCATGTCGTTTGTGGAAGGCATGACGAGCCTCAACAAGGAGTACACCCGCAAAAGCTATTTGCTGGCGAGCAGCTACGTCAGTGATGTATTGCGGATCGCCCGGGGAACAGAGGCCTGGTACAACGAATTCATCAAGGTGATGAGCAGCCTGGGCTGGATGCCGGTCAGGAGCAGTTTCGAGCGGGTATACACCACTCGCAAAGGGCTGTCGGTGCAGTTGGCGGCGCTGAATCTGGTGGCGGCCACGGTGGCCTCGACGTTCCTGTCCGGGCCATTGATCAGTGCACTGCCCAAGCGGGTGGGGGAGGCTATCGAAGCCTTGAAGCAACTCCCGGCTTCATTTGAGTTATTCAAACGAAATACCACGACCCATGAGGGCGGAGATTTCGGCTTGGCGTCCTGTTCGGAAACGGCGGGGGAAGTGTCGATGGTGCTGGTGACCTACAGTTCCCACGGCGTCAGCAAGCAGTGGGGCATGCCGTTTCTGGAGTGGGACAGTGCGTCCGTTGAAGCCTTCAGTGGCCGCACCTGCCTGGTGCTGAACAGTTCGGTGGTCAACGAAGCCACGATTCAACTGATGCGCGACAGCGCAGGGGACAAGGTCCGCCTGGCTATCGCCCAATACAGGATTTGACCTACGGCACCAGGTAACCGCGTACCCCGGTGAAGATGATTTGCGCTGCCAGTGCACACACAAACAACCCCATCAAGCGGCTGACAATCTGCAAGCCCTGGTCGCCGAGAATGCGTTCGATACGGTTGGACAGGTACAGCACCACACCCACCGTAAGGCTGGCCAGGGCGATGCTGAGGATGGCGGTGATCTTATCGTCCCAGTGCGGCTGGCTGACGCCCATCACCAGCAGCGCACCGATGGTACCGGGGCCGACGGTCAGGGGGATGGTCAGCGGGACGATGGTCACGTCCTGCTGCACGTTATCGGTCTGCACCGCCGACTTGCCTTGGGCCATGCCCAGGGCCGAGATGAACAGCACACTGCCGGCGCCGATGCGGAAGGCGTCGACGGTGATGCCGAACACACTGAAAATCACCCGGCCGAACAGGTAGAGCAACACGCTTGATACCAGGGTGGCGAGGGCCACTTTCCAGGCCAGGCGCCGCCGCTCCTTGCTGGAGTAACCGCGAGTCAGGCTGATAAAGCAGGAAAGCACGAAGAAGGGGCTGTAGAGCACCAGCATCTTCAGGTAAACGCTGAATAGCACATGGAGCATGGGCGCGGCTCGCGGCGGGGACGTGTGGAGAGTCTATCAGGCGCCACGGAACAAATGTGGGAGCTGGCTTGCCTGCGATGACGGTGTATCAGCCAAAAAATCAGGTGTCTGATGCACTGCTATCGCAGGCAAGCCAGCTCCCACAGGGAGAGCGTATTTCAGGTCAGGTAGGTGCGTGCTCAGGGCGCTGTTGGCGCTGCGCCACCCAGTACTCCACCAGCTCGCGCAATTGCGACAACTCCACTGGCTTGGCCATGTGCCCGTCCATCCCGGCCTGGCGCGCACGCTCTTTGTGTTCCGAAAGAATGTGCGCCGTCAGCGCCACCACCGGGGTACGAATGCGCTGGTTGCTGACTTCCCACGCCCGCAGTTGCTGGGTGGCGGAGAAGCCGTCGAGGATCGGCATTTCACAGTCCATCAACACCAGGTCATACCGCTGGGTTTTCATCGCTTGCAACGCTTCTTCACCATTGCTCGCGGTATCCGGCTGCAGGTTGAGCTTGCCGAGCATGCCACGAATCACCTTGGTGGAGATGCTGTTGTCTTCGGCCACCAGAATCCGAAAGTCATTCGGCACGGTCACCGGGACCGGTGCGCTGATCGCCGCCTGGCGTGGTTGCACAGTGCCCTTGCTGCGTTGGGTCAACTCGTCGGCAAGGGTGGTCTTGAGGGTGTAGCCGGCCACGGGTTTGGCGAGGATGCGTTTGATCCCGCAGTTGCGCGCGATGATCTTGCTCGGCGCATTGCTGATGCCGGTGAGCATGATCAGCAAGATGTCGTGGTTCAGGCTCGGGTCTTCCTTGATCTTCGCCGCCAGTTGCATGCCGGTCATGCCGGGCATGTTCTGGTCCAGCAGCACCACATCGAAGTAATCCCGCAGGTGCGCCTTGGTGCGCAGCAGCGCCAGGGCTTCCTTGCCCGAAGGCACGGCACTCACGTTCAGGCCCCAGGCCGTGCATTGCTGCACCAGCACTTTGCGGCAGGTGTCGTTGTCGTCCACCACCAGCACGCGCGCGCCCTTGAGCGGGCCGTCGAGGTCGGAGGTTGGATGCTCGAGACGTTCCGGGTCCAGTGGCAAGGTCAGCCACAGGGTGCTGCCTTGTTGGCTGCCACTCTTGATGCCGAACTCGCCGTTCATCAACAGGATCAACTGGCGGGCAATGACCAGGCCCAGATGGCCGCTCAGACGTGTGGCAGACAGGAAATTCTTGCTGTGCAATTCGCTGTGCAGCAGGGCGTCGCGCTCGGCGGGCTCCATCGGCAGGCCGCTGTCTTGCACCGCAATGCGCAGGCGCGGCTTGCTGCTGCGCTCGTCCAGCGCCACGACGATCAGCACTTCGCCTTCATCGGTTTTTTGCAGGGCGTTTTCCAGCAGGCTCAACAGTGCCTGGCGCAGACGCGTCGGGTCGCCGCTGATGACTCGTGGCACCTGGGGCTGGATAAAGCTGATCAGCTCGACGTTTTGCTGCTCGGCCTTGGCGCGGAAAATACTCAGGCAGTCTTCGATCAACGCGTTGAGGTCGAACTGCACGTCGTCCAGTTCGATCTGCCCGGATTCGAGCTTGGAAATGTCGAGAATCTCGTTGATCAGCGTGAGCAATTCGTTGCCGGCGCTGTGGATGGTTTGCACGTAGTCGCGCTGCTTGACCGACAGCGGCGTGCCCAGCAGCAGTTCGGTCATGCCCAGCACGCCGTTCATGGGTGTGCGGATTTCGTGGCTGATCTTCGCCAGGAACTCAGCCTTGGCGGCGATCTCGGCATTGCTCGCCGCCAGATCGCGGCTGAGGCTGAAGTTGTCTTCGGTGATGGCGCGCTGGCGTTCGCCCAAGGCCAGGCTCATCAACAGGCCGCTGAGGCAGATAAAACCGAGCAGGGTAACGATCAAGCCTTGGGGCGCCACCAGTGTCAGGCCCAGCAAGGCCGGCAGGATAATCAGCGTGCCGATGTTGAATATCACCATCGCCACCATGAACAGGCGCGCCGGGCGATAACCTTTTTGCCAGTGATAGGCCGAGACGAACAGCATGCTCAGGCCGGCCAACGCCACCAGGGCGTAGGTGATGATGTTCAGCGGCAACGTATTGACGAACAGCAGCAAAAGCCCGCTGAGGACGATCAACAGAATGTCGGCCATCAGCAGTTTGTTCAGCGGATGCGGGCCAAGAGGCGCAAAGAAGCGATAGGCAAACATCAGCCCGCACGGCGCCGTCAGCAGCAGGGCGAGGTACGCGCCGGGGGTTTGTACCGCGTGCCAGTTCGGCAGCCACGGGCCGACCACATTGAGCAACAGCGCCAGGCTGAGCAGCAGCAACACTTCGCAGGCGGCGAGCCACAGGCTGCTGCGGGAGCGATGGTAGGCGTAGCGGGTCAGGTTATGCAGGATCAGCATCACCAGGCAGCCGAACAGCAGCCCGTAGATCAGCGTCTGGTTCTGGTTGGCCGCGGCGAGTACGGCGGGCTCCAGGGTGATGTAGGGGCGCAGCTCGTGTTCCGAGACCATGCGCAGGTACACGTCCAGCGGCTTCTGGCTTTGGGGCATCGGCAGCATGAAGTCGCTGCTGGGCAGCGGGCGCTCGGCCTGGGGCTGGCGGGTGCCGGTGGCTTGCTGCTCCACCAGGGTGTCGCCGTCGAGCACGTACAGGTTCAGATGTGCCAGGTCTGGGGCGAATACCCGTAGCACTTGCTCGTGCTTGCCGGGTTGCAGCCTGAAGCGCACCCACAACGCACCGTCCGGTTGCGCGGCGGTAATCCGGTCCAGTTCGATGGGGCTGAATTGATTGATGTAGCGGGGCGAGCGGATGTCGCTCAGTTGCAGATCGGCCTGTTCGTCAAGCAATACCGCCCAGCCACTGCCTTGTGCCGCGGCCTGGGCCGGAAGCAAGCAGAGCAAGGTCAGCAGACTGACAGTGAAACCTATGGCGATCCTGAGCCAGCGCACGGCGAAATCCCTTCGTAGGTTGATGCATGGGTATAACTATGCGCGGGGCCACAAGCGTAGGGCAAGGGCCAAGGGCCCCTGCCTAACCGAACGGATAGCTGTTTACTGACTTTCGCCACGCTCACGGGCAATGGCGCGGTAGCCAATGTCCGTGCGGTAGAAGCAGCCTTTCCAGTCGATCTTCGCCGCCAGCTTGTAAGCCTGTTGCTGGGCGGCATCTACGCTACTGCCCATGGCGGTTGCGCACAATACGCGACCACCGGCGGTGACGACCTTGCCATCCTTGAGCGCGGTGCCCGCGTGGAACACCTTGCCTTCCAGCGTAGCAGCCGCATCCAGACCTTCAATCACATCGCCCTTGGCGTAGTCGGCCGGGTAGCCGCCGGCGGCCAGCACGACGCCAACGCTTGGGCGCGGGTCCCACTGGGCTTCGACCTTGTCGAGGGCCTGGGCCAGCGCCGCCTCCACCAGCAGTACCAGGCTCGATTGCAGACGCAGCATCACCGGCTGGGTTTCCGGATCGCCGAAGCGGCAGTTGAACTCGATAACTTTCGGGTTACCGGCTTTATCGATCATCAAGCCGGCGTACAGGAAACCTGTGTACACGTTGCCTTCATCGGCCATGCCGCGCACGGTTGGCCAGATCACCAGGTCCATCACGCGCTTGTGGACTTCGGCGGTGACCACTGGCGCCGGGGAGTAGGCACCCATGCCGCCGGTGTTCGGGCCGCTGTCGCCGTCGCCCACGCGTTTGTGGTCCTGGCTGGTGGCCATCGGCAGTACGTTCTTGCCGTCGACCATCACGATGAAGCTGGCCTCTTCGCCGTCGAGGAATTCTTCGATCACTACGCGCGAACCGGCTTCACCGAAAGCGTTGCCGGCGAGCATGTCGCGCACGGCGTCTTCGGCTTCGGCCAGGGTCATCGCGACGATCACGCCTTTGCCGGCGGCCAGGCCGTCGGCCTTGATCACGATCGGTGCACCGACCTCACGCAGGTAAGCCAGGGCTGGCTCGATCTCGGTGAAGTTCTGGTAGTCGGCGGTCGGGATCTTGTGGCGTGCCAGGAAATCCTTGGTGAAGGCTTTCGAACCTTCCAGCTGGGCAGCACCGGCGGTTGGGCCGAAGCAGTCCAGGCCACGGCTGCGGAACAGGTCCACAACACCGGCTACCAAAGGCACTTCCGGACCGACGATGGTCAGGGAAACGTTTTTCTCGGCAAAGTCCGCCAGTTGCTCAAGGGCCAACACGTCGATGGCGACGTTTTCGCATTTGGCTTCAATGGCGGTACCGGCGTTGCCGGGCGCAACGAAAACTTTCTGGACGCGCGGGTCCTGGGCAACTTTCCAGGCCAGGGCGTGTTCACGGCCACCGCTGCCAATGATCAAAACATTCATTTCAAAAACCTCGGATGACGCTGAATTCTGATCGTTCCCACGCTCTGCGTGGGAATGCCTCTTGTGACGCTCCGCGTCACGCTTTGGGACGCGGAGCGTCCCGGGCTCCATTCCCACGCCGAGCGTGGGAACGATCATCTGTTAGTGACGGAAGTGGCGCATGCCGGTAAACACCATGGCGATGCCGGCTTCATCGGCCGCTGCAATCACTTCTGCGTCACGCATCGAGCCGCCTGGCTGGATCACCGCTGTCACGCCAGCCTTGGCCGCATTGTCCAGGCCGTCGCGGAACGGGAAGAATGCGTCGGACGCCATCACCGAACCCTGTACCTGCAAGCCGGCATGCTCAGCCTTGATTGCAGCGATACGTGCCGAGTTCACGCGGCTCATCTGGCCGGCGCCAACACCGATGGTCTGGCGATTCTTGGCGTAGACGATGGCGTTGGATTTAACGTACTTGGCGACTTTCCAGGCGAAGATCAGGTCGTTGATTTCCTGTTCGGTCGGGGCGCGCTTGGTCACCACTTTCAGGTCTGCGCTGCCGATCATGCCGATGTCGCGGCTCTGTACCAGCAAGCCGCCGTTGACGCGCTTGTAGTCCCAGGCAGCGGCACGCTCAGCCGACCACTCGCCGCAGGCCAGCAGGCGCACATTGGCCTTGGCAGCAACGATGGCGCGGGCTTCTTCACTGACGGATGGGGCAATGATCACTTCAACGAACTGACGCTCGACGATCGCCTTGGCGGTCTCGGCGTCCAGCTCACGGTTGAAGGCAATGATGCCGCCGAAGGCCGACTCGGTGTCGGTGGCGTAGGCCAGTTCGTACGCCTGGCGGATACCGCCTTCAGCGTCCGGGCTCACGGCCACGCCGCACGGGTTGGCGTGCTTGACGATCACGCAGGCTGGCTTGACGAAGCTCTTCACACATTCCAGCGCGGCGTCGGTGTCGGCCACGTTGTTGTAGGACAGCTCTTTGCCTTGCAGTTGGGTCGCGGTGGCGATGCCGACTTCAGCAGGCTTGGCCTCAACGTAGAACGCCGCGCTCTGGTGCGGGTTCTCGCCGTAGCGCATTTCCTGGGCCTTGATGAACTGGCTGTTGAAGGTGCGCGGGAACTGGCTGCGACCTTCAGTGCTCAGGGTTTCAGCCGCTTGGTTCACGGTGCCCATGTAGTTGGCGATCATGCCGTCGTAGGCGGCGGTGTGTTCGAAGGCCTTGAGCATCAGGTCGAAGCGCTGGGCGTAGGTCAGGCCGCCGGCTTTCAGGCTTTCCAGTACGTTGGCGTAGTCGCTGGCGTTAACCACGATGGCCACGTCTTTGTGGTTCTTGGCTGCCGAGCGAACCATGGTCGGGCCGCCGATATCGATGTTTTCGATGGCGGTCGGCAGGTCGCAGCCTGGCTTGTTGATGGTGGCTTCGAACGGGTACAGGTTAACGGCCACCAGGTCGATCGGCTTGATGCCGTGCTCGCTCATGATGGCGTCGTCGATACCGCGACGACCGAGGATCCCGCCGTGGATTTTCGGGTGCAGGGTCTTGACCCGACCGTCCATCATTTCTGCGAAACCGGTGTAGTCCGCCACTTCCACTGCGGCCACGCCGTTGTCCTGCAGCAGTTTGAAGGTCCCGCCGGTGGAGAGAATCTCCACGCCCAGGGCTTCCAGCTCCCGGGCAAATTCGAGGATCCCGGTCTTGTCGGAGACACTGATCAAGGCACGGCGGATCGGCAGGCGGGTAGTCTGGTCGGTCATTTCAATTTCCATCAAAAGCAAAGGAGTCAGCAAAAAAGGCGTCCGTTTTTACGCGGGCGCCTTTCTGGTTTGATTGAATGCTTACAGCAAATCGTACTGCTTGAGTTTCTTGCGCAGCGTGCCACGGTTCAGACCGAGCAGCTCACTGGCCTTGGTCTGGTTGCCCTTGACGTAGTTCATTACGCTTTCGAGCAACGGCGCTTCGACTTCGGAGAGCACCAGGTTGTACACGTCCGTGACGGCAGCGCCCTCAAGGTGGGCGAAATAATTGTGCAGCGCCTTCTCGACACTCCCGCGAAGGGTCTGGCCTTCTTCGCTCGGCGTGTTGAGGTGCTGTTTCAAATTGACGTTGTCGCTCACGGGTGTTGTTCCACTCACTAAAGTCTCGGTCATCATCGTCATGCGGCCACCCCTTCTCCGTCCCCTGTCACCAGGCTCTTGTAACGCTCGGTGAAGAACTCACGAACGTTGGCGCACTGTGCTTCCGTATCATCCAAACGATTGAAGTGGGCGCGAAACTCCTTGGCGCCCGGCAAGGTTGCGAGATACCAGCCCACATGCTTGCGAGCAATGCGTACGCCCATCACGTCTCCATAGAAGGCGTGCAGGGCGGCCAGATGCTCTAGCAGAATACGTTCCACCTCGATCAGCTCCGGTGCCGGCAAGGTTTCGCCGGTACGCAGAAAATGCTCGATCTCACGAAAAATCCACGGCCGCCCCTGGGCAGCCCGGCCAATCAACAGGCCATCGGCGCCGGTCGCGTGCAGCACGCGCCGGGCTTTCTCGGCTGAATCGATGTCGCCGTTGGCAAAGACGGGAATCGACACCGCCTGCTTGATCGCGGCAATGGTGTCGTACTCGGCTTCACCGGTGTAAAGGTCGGCGCGGGTGCGGCCATGCACCGCCAGCGCTGTAATGCCCGCCTGCTCGGCGATCTTCGCCACCGTCAGGCCATTCTTGTTGTCCCGGTCCCAACCGGTGCGGATCTTCAGGGTGACCGGCACATCCACTGCAGCGACCACGGCATGCAGGATCTCGCTCACCAACTGCTCATCCTTCAACAGGGCAGAACCTGCGGCCTTGTTGCAGACCTTCTTGGCCGGGCAACCCATGTTGATATCAATAATCTGTGCCCCCAACTCCACGTTGGCCCGGGCCGCATCCGCCAGCATTTGCGCATCACCGCCGGCGATCTGTACCGAGCGGGGCTCGGGATCACCTTCGTGGATCATGCGCATCCGCGACTTGCGGGTGTTCCACAAGCTCATGTCGCTGGTGACCATTTCCGAGACTACAAGCCCTGCGCCCAAACGCTTGCAAAGCTGACGAAAGGGTTGGTCGGTGACGCCCGCCATCGGGGCGAGGATCAAGCCGTTGTGCAATGTGTATGGGCCGATGCGTACCGCCGACATAGGACTTCCCTGTTGTGGGGCCGGATCATTAGAGTTCGAAAAAGGGTTGGCATGATACCCGCTCTCGATGACTGGATAAAGGCTGAATTGGATAAAATCTGAACAGTTATTTTCTTATCGCCGCTGGTTTGGTCAAGGGCGGTGCAGTCAAGAATCCGCCGTCAAACCTTACCCCGTGTGCCGGATCACTCGGGAGAGTGGAAGCTCAGGCTGTAATTCACCGCTTTGTTGCCCGGGTCGAGGATGTCCAGGGCAATGTGGATCGGCGTCTGGGAGGGCATCTCGGTCACGCCGGCCAACTCGCCGCTGAGGTATTCGGCGGGTTTGAAGCGACGACTGGCGATCATATTCCCGTTCATGTCGGCAAAGCGTAGCTCCAACAGCGGGAACGGTTGGGAGAATGTCGCGCGGTTATAGATGATCGCGTCCACCACCAGGGCGCCCGCGAACTCCGGGTGGCTGCGCACGACCAGATTGCTGCTCTTGATGTGGGCGATATCGACCCGTGAGGGCACGGTGCAGCCCAGTTTCGGGCACAGTTCCTGAAACCACGGGCGGTAGGCGTCCTGGCGTGCCAGGTCGTCGAATTGGTAGGCGACGTATTGTCCCGCCAGGCCGGCGGCGGCCAGCAACACCAGCAAGCCCCAGAACAGGCGGCGACCCCAGCCGGAGGCGCGCTTCTGGGAGTAGAGGTGCAGCGGATCGTCTTCCAGATCCGAAAGCAGGTCGTCATGGGCGCTGGCCTCGGGGCGAGGGCGCTTGCGTTTGGGCTGCGGGCGTTCGGGTTGTTCGGCTTCCGGCTCTTCTGCTACGGCGGTTACCGGTGGATCGAGTTCGTCATCGGTGGTGTTCGCGTGCAGCACTGGTGCGTCGTCGAGCTCGACCGCTTCAAACGACATCGACGGTTCGGTGCGCTTGGGTTTGCCGGGGCTTGCCTTGGCCGGTTGCGGTTCATCATCGGCCGGTTGCGGGGCTTGCGCTCGTTCATCCCGTGGCTCACTGAACAGGCTGGCGGCCCATTGCTCTTCCTCGGCCTTGGCCGTATCGCGGCTGGCGCTGAGGGCGTCTTCCTTTTGCCGACGGTCGGTGCCGGGCTGGCGACGGTCTGCACCCACAGGCTGGGTGTGTTGAATCTCGCGACGTTCCAGCTTGGCCAGTTCTTCGTCGAGGTCCAGGTTATCCAGGTCAAGCTCTTCGGCGTTCCATTGCTTCTGGCTGATGGCCCGCGGTGCTTCGGGTGGCGGTTCTGCTGCTGGTGGTGGCTCTACCGCTGTTGGTGCCTGGGGCACGGGCGCACTGGCGCGCTGCTCCAGCAGTTGGCGAGCGGCATTGAACACTTGCAGGCATGAGCCACAGCGCACCACGCCACGGGCCACGCTCAATTGAGCGTGGTTGACGCGAAAGCGTGCTTGGCAATGTGGGCACTGGGTGACGAAACTGTCGGTCATGCGGCCATCCGATTCATGCAGGCGCTCATTCTAGCGCCGACGACCACTGATGCGTACCCAGCCATCGCGGTTGGCGATCGGATCCAGCTCGAAATCCTGGGCGTAGGCAGCGGCAACGTCTTCGCCTTGTTCGGCGAGGATGCCCGACAGCGCCAGGCGGCCGCCCGGCTTGACCAGGCTCGACAGCTGCGGTGCCAGGGCGACCAGCGGCCCGGCGAGGATGTTGGCCACCAGTACGTCGGCTTGCACCTGGGGCAATTGCTCCGGCAGGTACAGCGGGAATTTCTCTTCAGCGATGTTATTGCGCCCGGCGTTATCGCGGGAGGCTTCCAGGGCTTGCACGTCGATATCGGTACCGACGGCTTCCTTGGCACCCAGCAGCAGGGCGGCGATGGCCAGGATCCCCGAACCGCAGCCGAAGTCCAGCACGTTGCAGTCTTTCAGGTCCTGGCCGTCGAGCCATTCCAGGCACAGGGCGGTGGTCGGGTGAGTGCCGGTGCCAAACGCCAGGCCCGGGTCCAGCAGCAGGTTGACGGCGTCAGGCTCGGGGGCGGCGTGCCAGCTCGGCACGATCCACAGGCGCTGGCCAAAACGCATCGGCTGGAAGTTGTCCATCCAGCTGCGTTCCCAATCCTGGTCTTCGATGATTTCGCTGTGGTGTTCCGGCAGTGGACCGCCGGTCAGCAGTTCCATATGGGCCAGTACGCTGGCGGCATCGGTGCCGTCTTCGAACAGGGCCAGCAGATGGGTGTGGGACCACAGCGGGGTGGTGTTGAGCTCGGGCTCGAAGATCGGCTGGTCTTCGGCGTCCATGAAGGTCACCGACACGGCGCCCACTTCGAGGAACGCGTCTTCGTAGGTTTCGGCTTGTTCTGGGCTGATGGCGAGACGGACTTGCAGCCAAGGCATGGCGGGCACCTTTGAAAAAATGAGTGTGCAGCGGGGTAGGGCTGCGAAAGACGCGCAAGTTTACGCGAGCGAACAGCAGAAGACGACTGTACTGCTGGGGTACACAAAACAAAAATGTGGGAGCGGGCTTGCTCGCGAATGCGGTGTTTCAGTCATGGATGTGTTGACTGGCATACCGCATTCGCGAGCAAGCCCGCTCCCACAAGGGGAATGTATCCATCCAGGAAAGACGGGTGGGCACAAACAACAAAGCCGCCCGAAGGCGGCTTTGTTGGGTGGATCACTTCGCTTACTGATTAGCCAGCTTGTGTTCCAGGTAGTGAATGTTCACACCACCTTCGCAGAAGCCTTCATCGCGAACCAGATCCCGATGCAACGGGATGTTGGTCTTGATGCCGTCTACCACGATTTCGTCCAGGGCATTACGCATACGGGCCATGGCCTCGTCGCGGGTGGCGCCCCAGGTGATCAGCTTGCCGATCAGCGAGTCGTAGTTGGACGGAACCTTGTAGCCGCTGTACAGGTGCGAATCCACGCGTACGCCGTTGCCGCCGGGCGCGTGGAAATGCTTGACCAGGCCAGGGCTTGGGATAAAGGTTTTCGGGTCTTCGGCGTTGATCCGGCACTCCAGGGAGTGGCCGTGGATCTTCACATCATCCTGGGTAAACGACAGCTTGTTGCCAGCGGCGATGCTCAGCATCTCCTTGACGATGTCGATACCGGTGACCATTTCCGAAACCGGATGCTCTACCTGCACACGAGTGTTCATCTCGATGAAGTAGAAACGGCCGTTCTCGTACAGGAACTCGAAAGTGCCCGCGCCACGGTAGTTGATGTCGATGCACGCCTTGACGCAGCGAGCCAGTACTTCCTGGCGAGCGGTTTCATCCAGGCCCGGTGCTGGCGCTTCTTCCAGTACCTTCTGGTGACGACGTTGCAGCGAGCAATCGCGGTCGCCCAAGTGGATGGCGTGGCCCTGGCCGTCGGACAGTACCTGCACTTCCACGTGACGTGGGTTGGTCAGGTACTTTTCCAGGTAGACCATCGGGTTGCCGAACCAGGCGCCCGCTTCGGAGCGGGTCTGCTTGGCGGCTTCGATCAGGTCTTCTTCCTTGTGCACCACGCGCATGCCGCGACCACCACCGCCGCCGGCGGCCTTGATGATCACCGGGTAACCGACTTCGCGACCAATGCGCAGGGCGGTTGCCTCGTCTTCAGGCAGCGGGCCGTCGGAACCTGGAACGGTTGGCACGCCGGCCGCGATCATGGCGTCCTTGGCCGATACCTTGTCGCCCATCAGGCGAATGGTTTCAGCTTTCGGGCCGATGAAGGCAAACCCGGATTTCTCCACCTGTTCGGCGAAATCGGCGTTTTCCGCGAGGAAGCCGTAGCCCGGGTGAATACCATCGGCACCGGTCACTTCAGCGGCGGCAATGATGTTCGAGACTTTCAGGTACGAGTTCGTGGCCAGTGGCGGGCCGATGCAGATGCTTTCGTCCGCCAGTTTCACGTGCATCAATTCGGTATCGGCCGTCGAGTAAACAGCGACGGTCTTGATGCCCTCTTCCTTACAGGCGCGCAGGATACGCAGCGCGATCTCGCCGCGGTTGGCGATCAGGACTTTTTGCAGTTTCTTCGCAGGTTTCAACATCGAAGGCGCTCCGCGGTTCAAACGATGGTGAACAGCGGCTGGTCGTACTCAACCGGCTGACCGTTTTCTACCAGGATGGATTCGATAACGCCGGCTTTTTCAGCCGTGATGTGGTTCATCATCTTCATCGCTTCAACGATGCAGATGGTGTCGCCCACTTTCACGGTTGCGCCGACTTCAACGAAGGCTGGCGAGGTCGGTGCCGGGGTGCGGTAGAACGTACCGACCATTGGCGACTTGACCACGAAACCGTTCAGTTTTGGAGCAGCCGGGGCTTCGGCAGCAGCCGCAACCGGAGCAGCAGCCACTGGCGCAGCGGCCGGAGCCGGCGCTTGCATCTGAGGTGCGTAGAACTGTTGGGCCGGGGTCTTGCTGTGACGGCTGATCCGTACGGATTCTTCGCCTTCCTTGATCTCCAGCTCGTCGATACCGGATTCTTCCAGCAGTTCGATCAGTTTCTTAACTTTACGGATATCCATGAATCATCAACTCCCAAAGGGTCGGTCAGGGGCGCTTGGCCGTGTCTTCAAGCTGTTCCAGGGCGGCCTCCAGGGCCAGTCGGTAACCGCTGGCGCCAAGGCCGCAGATCACTCCTACCGCAACGTCGGAGAAGTAAGAGTGATGGCGGAAAGGTTCGCGTTTGTGCACGTTCGATAAATGCACTTCGATGAATGGGATGCTCACCGCCAGCAGCGCGTCACGTAATGCAACGCTTGTGTGCGTAAAAGCGGCTGGATTGATCAGGATAAAGTCCACGCCTTCGCTGCGCGCGGCATGGATGCGATCAATCAGTTCGTACTCGGCATTGCTTTGCAGGTAGAGCAGATGGTGGCCGGCATCACGTGCCCGTCGTTCCAGATCGAGGTTGATCTGTTCGAGGGTCACTGACCCGTAGACGCCCGGTTCGCGGGTGCCGAGCAGGTTCAGGTTGGGTCCGTGAAGAACCAGTAAGGTCGCCATCGGCTGTTCCTTGTTATTGATGTGGGCACGGTAGAACCCGGCGACTATGCCGCAAAGGCTTTGTGACTGTCCAGTTCTATGCAGTAGGCAGCACGATTAGCGAGGATTGCGCAAAATATGTGACCGCAAGACTGAATCCGGTCAGTGTGGGAGCGGGCTTGCTCGCGAAGGCGGTGGTTCAGCCGCCACATGCGTTGACGGGTGCGCCACCTTCGCGAGCAAGCCCGCTCCCACATTTTGATCTTCATAAGACAGGAGAGCCGGTTAGACGCGGAATGCCTGCACGGCGGTATTGAGTTGCCCGCCAAGTACCAGCAAGTGCTCTCCCTGGCGGCGTCCCTGGCCAATTCGCAGCAAGTTGTCCTCGCCCAGCTGGTGAATCCGCTCACTGTTATCGCGGATTTCGCTCACGGCACCACTCTGCTGGGCGGTGACATCGGCAATCCGCACCGCAGTGTCGGAAATGGTCTGGATCGCCCCGACGATTTCATCCAGTGCGCCGTCAGCCGCCTGGGCCTGCTCGGCGGTGGCTTCGGCGTGTTCGACCTGGGCGCGCATGCCTTCCACCGATTGCCGGGCGGCGGTTTGCAGGCCGGCGATCAGGTGCTGGATTTCGGCGGTGGCGCCAGCGGTGCGTTGGGCCAGGGAGCGCACTTCATCGGCCACCACGGCGAACCCGCGCCCGGCCTCACCGGCCCGGGCGGCTTCGATGGCGGCGTTGAGCGCCAGCAGGTTGGTCTGGTCGGCAATTGAGCGAATCACCGTGAGTACGCCGCCGATGGTTGCGGATTCCTCGGCGAGTTTCTCGATCATCTGCGCATTTATCTGCACTTCGCCGACCAAGGCGTGCAACCCGGTCAGGCTCAGGCCGATCACCCGTTGGCCCTGTTCCACGGCTTGGCCTGCACTGCGGCTGGCCTGGGCGGCCTGGCTGGCGTCGCCGGCAACCTGCTGGATCGTGGCTTCCAGTTCGCCCAGGGAATCGCGAATCTGCGCGGTGTCACCGGCCTGGCGCTCGGCACCGTCGTGCATGCCGCTGCTCAATTCGGCCAGGGCGCTGCTGCTGCCGGCCACTTGCTCGGCGTTGCCGCGGATGGTGCCCACCAGGTCCACCAGATAAGCACGCAGGCGATTCAGGGACTCTTCGATATCGTGCAGTTCGCGGTTGGTCTTGCCCAAGGCAATGTGTTGGCTGAAGTCGCCTTCGGCCCAGGTGGACAAGGCGGGCGCCAGGTTGGTCAGCACCCGCGCCAGGCGCCGCTGCAAGGTGTCGATCAACAGCGCGATCAGCAAAATCAGGCCGATCATGACGCCTTGCATCAGCCGCACTTCACCCTGGATCTGCGCATGCTGGGCCCGCACCACCGGCTCCAGCCCGGCAATGGCTTGCTGCACCGCGTTGATTTTCAGGTGGGTGCTACTGGCCAGTTCGGTGCGTTGCTGGATTTGTTCGCGGGTGCGTTTCAGCTCGGCGGGGTAGCGAGTCAGCAGGCTGTTGAGTTCGCGCTTGAGGTCGACGCCGGTGTCTTGGGCCACGGCTTTTTCAGTGTTTTCCAGGCCCATCATGGCCGAGAAATCGTCGGTACTGGACTCGCTGCTGGCGGTCACCCCCAGTAATGGCAGTTGCCCCAGCAGGTCAGCCTGGCTGCGGATATTGCTGACTTCGCGCTCCACATCGTCAGCCAGTTCGCTGCGCCCGCTGCTTACCAGCTTGTCCCGGGCCAGGGAGAGTTTGGCCAGGTGCTGGGACGCCGCGAGCAACGGCGGCAGATAACGCGCCGCGTCGGGGGAGGTGACACCGCTGGCGTACTGATTCATTTGCTCCAGATTGGCGCCGAGCTCGCGTTCGGCTTGCAGCAGCAAGGCCTGCGGGTCGCCCGCCAGCTTGCCGGCGGCCAGCAGGTCGGTCTTGCTGAAGTTATCCAGGTCTACCAGGCTGGGGCGCAGGTTTTGCGCCAGGTCTGCGGGTAACTCATCCAGATGCTGCAACAGGTTTTCCAGGCTCTGGCTGGCGCTGCTCAGGCGCAGGGCGTCGCCGCTGGCGAGGTAATCGTCGATATTGCGCGCGGCCTGGTTTTGAAAGGTCTGCGACAGGCCCAGGTAGCGCTCCATCAACAGATAGGGCCGCTCCAGGGCGCGTTGCGACCACCAGAGCGTCGCGCCCAGGGCCAGGCAAACGGCGACCAGAAGGAGGGTGTTCAGATTCGTCAGCAGCTTCAGGCGCATGCGTGGTTTCAACCGACAGCAGAAGTAAGTGCCTGAAGTTATTGCGTTTCTATTACAGAGTTATGACGGATTCGGTGGATTCCGGTGAAAAGGTGGCACTTTGCTTTGATGCGCGCGCCGACATCACCCGGTTACGCCCCGCATCCTTGGCGCGGTACAGCGCCTCGTCGGCCTGGGCCGCCATCATCAGGCTGTCGGAGCCATCACACAGTTCCACCACGCCGGCGCTGAAGGTGCACCACAAATCCTGGGGCTGGGCGGGGTAGTGAATCTCGGCAAAGCGCCCACGGATTTCGTCGAGCACTTTGCAGGCGGCGTCGAGATCGGTGTCGGGCATCACGATGGCAAATTCTTCACCGCCGTAACGGCCTATATAGTCGGTCTTGCGCAGGCGCTGCTTGAGAAACAGCGCGAGGCTCTTGATCACCCGGTCGCCCATGGGGTGGCCGTGGCTGTCGTTGACCCGCTTGAAGTGGTCGATGTCGAGCATCGCAAAGCTCAGTGGCTTGCTCTCGCGGCGTGCGCGGAAGCTGCAGTCTTCGAGCAATTGCAGGATGTGCGTGTGGTTGTACAGCCCGGTGAGGCTGTCGCGCACCATCCGCGCTTTTAGGTTGCGCGCCCGCGCCGCACGGTTGCGTACGGTGGTAATCAGGTGCCGCGGCTTGATCGGCTTGGTGAGGAAGTCGTCGCCGCCTTCGCTCATGGCGTCCAGTTGCTTGTCCAGGTCGTCTTCGGCCGAGAGGTAGATGATCGGCACGCTGACGTAGCGGTCATTGTGGCGGATCACCTTGGCCAGCTCGGTACCGGTGCAGGCCGGCATATACATGTCGAGGATGATCAGGTCGGGCTGGAAATCCGCCAGCTCGGCCATGGCCTGGATCGGTTCGATCAGCGTGCGGGTGACGATGCCGGCGCTGTTGAGCAGGCGCTCGGTGTGCATCGCCTGGGCCCGCGAGTCGTCGATGATCAGCACTTTATAAGGTTCGTACTGGGCGACGCAGGTCAGTACTTCGATTTTTTCCAGCAGGCTCGACGCCTCCAGGGTTCCGGTGAGGAACTCCTGGCCGCCGGCGCGCACGGCGGCCAGGCGGGTGGGGGTGTCGGTTTCGTGCAGGCTGAAAAACAGCAGCGGCAGTTTTTGCTCCAGGCCTTCCTGGGCTTCGGCGGCGAGTTTCAAGCCCAGGCCGGTGCCGCAGAAATCCACATCCATGACGATGGCTGCCGGCAATCGCTCGGCCATCGATGAGCGAAATGCTGCCACGCTGTCGAGGGACTGGGCACTCAAGCCAAAAAACTCCAACTGCTTGGCCAGGCGCTCGGCGCGGTCGTGGTCGGCCAGCATCACGTAGATCGGCTTGCGCATCGGCGGCAGGAGGGTTTGTTCCAAGTGGTCGCCCTGGCGCAGGCCGGTACGGGACAGGCGCTGCATCAGGCGATTGAGTTCGGTGATCAGGTGGCTGCTCAGGCGGCCGCGGTTGTCGTCCACCGCCTTGAGTGAAGCGTTGATCTGGTGCGCCAGTTGGCCGTGCTCCGGCTGCTCGAAGCGTTCGGCAAAACGCAGCAGGCGCAGGTTGGCCTCGCCGAGTTCGGTCAAGTCGGCGGTCGACCATTCGCTGCGTTGCAGGCGCTGCCAGATCTCAAGAATTTGACGTGCCTGATGAATTACCCGCTGGGCAAAATGGTGCTTGAGACGCTCACGGCTGGGGTCTTCTGGCTCGGTCATATCCTGACTACTAGTTAGGCTGCATGCTGAGGTCGAACTGATGGCTCTATGCTAGCACCTCTTTTCCGTTGCACGAGTGTCATACGTCAATTAACTGCAAGGTCGCAGAGATTCATTTATCGACCATGCAGTCGCGCGGGCGTAAACAGCGTGCATCCTTTATAGTCGAACCGCGTACTCGCGCCACCCTGGCTAAAAGCGCCGCACTGCTCGGCACGATGGGGCAGGGTTGTGGTCGTAGCTATTGAACTCAAGTGATTGAAAGGATATCGCCATGCTGGACTGGAAAAACCGCGCAGGCAGTGCAAAGGGCCCGGCCCCTGAAACCAAGTCGGCCCCCCGCAGCTATTTCCGTAACCTGCTGATGAGCCGCGCGTTGCTCTCGCTGGTTGCGTTGTACCTGTTGGTCACCGGTGCCCTGGGTTGGTACTGGAGCGAAGAGCCTGCGTTGTTCCCGGTCCAGCAGAATGCGCAAATTGCCGCCGAGAAGGATGGCAAGCAGATGGTGGTGGGCTTTACCACCGTCGAAACCCTCAAGACCGTGGTAGGCACCCTGCTGAACAAGCCGGGTGGCTACATTTCCAACGACCGTTTCCCGCCAGGCCTGTGGATGGACAACATGCCGAGCTGGGAATACGGCGTGCTGGTGCAGGTACGTGACTTGACCCGTGCCTTGCGCAAAGACTTCGCCCGTTCCCAGTCGCAGTCGGCGGAAGACGCGGACCTGGCCAAGGCCGAGCCGCGCTTCAACTTCGACAACAAGAGCTGGGTGCTGCCGTCCAGCGAGTCGGAATACCAGGAAGGCATCAATTCCCTGAGCCGCTACGAAGCGCGTTTGTCTGACCCGAATCAGCGCGGCGCGCTGTTCTATGCCCGTGCCGACAACCTGAACAACTGGCTGGGTGATGTGGCGACCCGTTTGGGTTCGCTGTCGCAACGGCTGTCGGCCAGTGTGGGTCGGGTCAAGCTCAACACCGCGCTGAAAACCGAAGCGCTGGCCCCGGGTGAAGTGCCGCAGGTCGATGAAGAAGTGGTGGAAACCCCATGGATGCAGATCGACAACGTGTTCTACGAAGCCCGCGGCCAGGCATGGGCCCTGTCCCACCTGCTGCGCGCCATCGAAGTCGACTTCGCTGATGTGCTGGCCAAGAAGAACGCCACCGTCAGCGTGCGCCAGATCATTCGTGAGCTGGAAGCTTCGCAGGAACCCGTGTGGAGCCCGATGATTCTCAACGGCAGTGGTTTTGGCATCCTGGCCAACCATTCGCTGGTGATGGCCAACTATATTTCCCGGGCCAACGCTGCAGTGATCGACTTGCGTCAGCTCCTGAACCAGGGTTGATGATGGACGCTTCCACCAGGGAGGCTGCGCACCGCGCCGCCTCCGACGCCGAACTGATTGCCTGGGTCGACGAGCAGGACAACCTGCTCGGCAGCCTGGTGCGCTCCGACCTGCGCCAGCGCGGGCTGATCGGGCGCTGCACCTTTATCTTCCTGTTCAACTCTGCCGGTGAGCTGTGTGTGCACCGGCGCACCCTGAGCAAAGCCATGTACCCGGGGTTCTGGGACACGGCGGCGGGCGGAATGGTGGCGGCCCACGAGTCCTACGCCGAATCGGCGGCCCGTGAGCTGGAAGAGGAACTGGGTGTCAGCGGCGTCGAACTGACCGCCCACGATCACTTCTACTTCGAAGACGGCGACAGCCGGCTCTGGTGCACCTCGTTCTCGGCCGTATGGGACGGGCCCCTTCGGATCCAGCCGGAAGAAGTCATGGAGGCGCGCTTTCTGCCCCTGGCGACGGTGCTGGAGGAGGCCGAGCAAAAGCCCTATTGCCCGGATGCCCAGGAAGGCTTGCGTCGTTATTTGGCCCTGCGTCGCTAAAGTTGCATAAATTGGCGCCATTTGGCTCTTAGCAAGGGGCCTTTTTGCCGTTACACTGCGCGACTTTTCAGGCTGAACCGCTCTCGCGGTTCAGTAGCGCTGCCCCTGCCTGAGTGGGGCTTCGCGGTCGATGACCCCATCGATCAGTCTTTGTCCTCCCAAGAGGATTGCCGGTGGCCAAAAAAGCCGCATCCTTCGCCGCCCTTGGTGGCCTGGTATTTTCCACCGACGCAGGTCGACACTGCCCGGACTGTCGCCAGCCCGTGGACGCGTGTACCTGCAAAACAACCCTGATTCCCGAAGGCGATGGTATTGCCCGCGTCCGTCGCGAGAGCAAGGGCCGTGGCGGCAAGACGGTGACCACCATCACCGGCGTGCCCCTGGCCGAAGACGCCCTGAAGGCGTTGGCCACGACGCTGAAAAAGCGCTGTGGCACCGGGGGTGCCTTGAAAGACGGCATCATCGAGATTCAGGGCGACCACGTCGAGTTGCTGTTGGCCGAGCTGATCAAGCTGGGTTACAAGGCGAAGAAATCCGGCGGCTAGCAGCCTCTGTGAAAACCACCCCGATGACCCGCTTGCTGAACGCGAACTGTCGTCTCCATGGTTTTCACAGAGCCTGTTCCTGACCGGTGTCTAAACTCTGTCCTGCAAGTGGGGTCTACCCCTCTCACAGGCAAATCGTCATTTTCATTCTTTAGACTGCGCCAGCCTCTGATCAGGCTGGTGCACTTCGACTTCATTTATAGGGGACTTCGATGTCCGTACGACGCACACGCAAAGACGATGGCAGCCAATGGACAGTTGCGGACAGCCGCAGTGTTTACGGGATTCGCCATTGGGGGGCCGGGTATTTCGCGATCAATGATGCCGGTCGCGTTGAAGTCCGTCCGAACGGCCCGAACAGCACGCCTGTCGACCTGTACGAGCAAGTCGACGAGCTGCGCAAAAGCGGCCTGTCCCTGCCGTTGTTGGTGCGCTTCCCCGACATCCTGCAAGACCGCGTGCGCCAGCTGACCGGTGCCTTCGACTCTAATATCGAGCGCCTGGAATACCAGAGCCAATACACCGCGCTGTACCCGATCAAGGTGAACCAGCAGGAAGCGGTGATCGAGAACATCATCGCCACCCAGGACGTGTCCATCGGCCTGGAAGCCGGCTCCAAGCCTGAGCTGCTGGCCGTGCTGGCCCTGGCCCCGAAAGGTGGCACCATCGTCTGCAACGGTTACAAAGACCGTGAGTTCATCCGCCTTGCGCTGATGGGCCAGAAGCTCGGCCACAACGTGTTTATCGTGATCGAGAAAGAATCCGAAGTCGGCCTGGTGATCGAAGAAGCCGCCAACCTCAAGGTCAAGCCACAGGTGGGCCTGCGGGTGCGCCTGTCGTCCCTGGCGTCGAGCAAGTGGGCAGACACCGGTGGCGAGAAATCCAAATTCGGTCTGTCGGCGGCGCAACTGCTGTCGGTGGTCGAGCGCTTCCGCGCGGCGGGCCTGGACCAGGGCATCCGCCTGCTGCACTTCCACATGGGTTCGCAGATCGCCAACCTGGCCGACTACCAGCACGGGTTCAAGGAAGCCATTCGTTACTACGGCGAACTGCGCAACCTCGGCCTGCCGGTTGACCACATCGACGTGGGCGGCGGCCTGGGCGTGGACTACGACGGTACCCACTCGCGTAACGCCAGCTCCATCAACTACGACATGGACGACTACGCCGGCGTGGTCGTGGGCATGCTCAAGGAATTCTGCGACGCGCAAAGCCTGCCGCATCCGCACATTTTCTCCGAGAGCGGCCGTTCCCTGACCGCCCACCACGCCATGCTGGTGGTGCAAGTCACCGACGTCGAGAAACACAACGACGACGTGCCGCTGATCGAGAACAAGGAAAGCCTGCCGGAAACCGTGCAATGGCTGGTGGACCTGCTGGGTCCGACCGACATTGAAATGGTCACCGAAACCTACTGGCGCGCCACTCACTACATGAGCGACGTGGCCACCCAGTACGCCGACGGCAAGATCACCCTGGCAGAAAAAGCCCTGGCCGAGCAGTGCTACTTCGCCGTCTGCCGCCGCCTGCACGACTCGTTGAAAGCCCGCCAGCGTTCCCACCGCCAGGTGCTGGACGAACTCAACGACAAGCTGGCCGACAAGTACATCTGCAACTTCTCGGTATTCCAGAGCCTGCCGGACACCTGGGCCATCGGCCAGGTGCTGCCGATCCTGCCGCTGCATCGCCTCGACGAAGAGCCGCTGCGCCGTGCGGTGCTGCAGGACCTGACCTGCGACTCCGACGGCAAGATCAAGCAGTACGTCGACGAGCAAAGCATCGAGACCAGCCTGCCGGTGCACGCCGTGAAAGAAGGTGAGGACTACCTGCTGGGGATCTTCCTGGTGGGCGCCTACCAGGAAATCCTTGGCGACATGCACAACCTGTTCGGTGACACCGACTCGGTGAACATCTACCAGCGCGAAGACGGTTCGGTGTACAGCGCCGGGATCGAGACCCACGACACCATCGAAGACATGCTGCGCTACGTGCACTTGTCGCCGGAGGAGTTGATGACTCACTACCGTGACAAGTGCGCCAGCGCGAAGATCACGGCGGCGGAGCGGACTCAGTTCCTGGATGCGTTGCGTCTTGGTTTGACGCGTTCGTCGTACCTGTCCTCGTAAGTACACCGCTCCCAGGCTGACTAAGATCTCAACGTGACAGAGATCCAGTGTGGGAGCGGGCTTGCTCGCGAAGGCGGTGTGTCAGTCAATACATGTGCAGACTGATACACCGCCTTCGCGAGCAAGCCCGCTCCCACATTTGGATCGCCGCAAGTCCTGCAGTTTTTATAGGGCCTGAATAATGTCGAAAAAGCTCCTGCAAGTGTTCACCCTGGCCATCGCGACTCTGCTCGCAGCCTGCTCCCCGATCAAAGTGCTCAACGCACTCACCCCCACCAGCACCTTCACCAAAACCTCCTCCATCGCCTACGGCGATGACCCCCGCCAGAAACTCGATGTCTACCGCCCCGTCACCGCCTTGCCCGACGCGCCCGTCGTGGTGTTTTTCTATGGCGGCAGCTGGAACAGCGGCTCAAAGGATGACTACGGTTTCGTCGGCGAAGCCCTGGCTTCGCGCGGCATCGTGGTGGTGATCGCCGACTACCGGCTTTACCCACGAGTGCGCTACCCACTGTTTTTGCAGGACGGCGCCCAAGCAGTTGCGTGGGCGCATCAGCACAGTGCCGAGTACGGCGGCGATCCCCGCAAGCTGTATGTGATGGGCCACAGTTCCGGTGCCTATAACGCGGCAATGCTGGCGCTGGACCCGCAGTGGCTGGCCGGGGTCGGCCTGTCGCCGTCAGTCTTCAAGGGATGGATCGGCCTCGCCGGGCCGTACGACTTCCTGCCGATTGAAAACCGCGAGGTGCGCCCGGTGTTCTTCTTCCCGGATTCGCCACCCGATTCCCAACCCATCAACCACGTCAGCCATGACGCGCCGCCGAGCCTGTTGATTGCTTCGGTGGACGACAACCTGGTCAACCCCAAGCGTAATACCGGCGGGTTGGCGAACAAGCTGCGGGCGGCGGGTGTGCCAGTGGAAGAGTTCTACTTCACCAAAACCAGCCACGCCACATTGGTGGCGTCCATGTCCCGGCCACTGCGCTGGCTGGCGCCCGTGTTGGACCGGGTCGCGGCGTTTATCAAGTTCACGCCGGGCCAGTGAGCCAGCGGTCCTGTTTGTTCAGGCGCCAGGCAATTGCCCACAGCGTGAGGCTGCGCAGGGCCATGAACAGCAGGAAGGTTATCCACAAACCGTGGTTGCCAAGGCCCTGCAAGGCCCAGGCGAAGGGCAGCACAATTACCACCGTCAGCAGCATGCCATTGCGCATTTCCCGGGCGCGGGTGGCGCCGATGAACAGGCCGTCCAGCAGGTAGCTCCACACGGCGATCAACGGCAGCACGGCGAGGTAGGGCAGGTAGATGTCGGCGGTTTCGCGCACGCTTGGGATGTCGGTTTGCATGGCGATAAACAGGTGGCCGAACACGGCGAACAGGATTGCGAAGCCGATACTAGCCAGCAACGACCAACCACAGGCCACCACCAGCGAGCGGCGCAAGGCCTGGCGGTCGTGGGCGCCGATGGCGTGGCCGCACAAGGCTTCCACGGCGTGGGCCAGTCCGTCCAGGGCGTGAGCCGTCAGCAACAGACCATTCAGCAGCAGCGCGTTCGCCGCCACCGTCGCATCACCCAATCTGGCGCCTTGCACGGTGATCATGAAAAACACTGATTGCAGGGCCAGGCTGCGAATGAAGATATCGCGGTTCACTGCCAGCAGCGGGCGCCAGCTTTGCCACAGCTTGAGCGCGGCCCAGGCGATATGGCCGGGGTAGGCGCGCAGGGCTTTTTGGGTGAGGGCCAGTCCGAGGAGGGCGCCGGTCCATTCGGCGATCACCGAGGCGCGGGCGGAGCCGACCACGCCCCAATCCAGACCCAGGACGAACCACAGGTTGAGGGCGATGTTCACCAGGTTGGTGGTCAGCAGAATCGCCAGCGGCGCGCGGGCGTTCTGGGTGCCGAGGAACCAGCCTACCAGCGCGTAGCTGGCCAGCGCTGCGGGCAGGCCGAAGAGGCGGGTGTGGAAGAATTCCCGGGTCAGCTGGTTCAGCTCGGGGGAGGGCTGCATCCAGTCCAGCACCAGGCCGCTTAACGGAATGCCGATGCTGCCGAGCAACATCGCCAGGCCCAGCGCCAGCAGCAGTCCTTGCAACAGAATCTGCCTCAGCGCCGCGCCGTCATCGCGCCCGGCAGCCTGGGCGGCAAAACCGGTGGAGCCCATGCGCAGGAAGCCCATGGCCCAGGCGAGGAAGGTGTACAGGCTGGCCCCGACGGCCACGGCACCGAGTTGATGGGCGTGGGGCAGGTGGCCGATGACCATGCTGTCCACCAGCGCTACCAGTGGTACGGAGATGTTCGACAAAATCATCGGCGCGGCGAGGGCCCACACGCGGCGGTGGGTGGGGCGGTCGCGCCAGTCGGTTAGCAGGGAAGTCATGCGGGCTCCTTTGGGGAGCGGTAGTGTAACTGTCCATTAGCTGCGCCGCAGGGCCAATGTGGGAGCGGGCTTGCTCGCGAAAGCGGTGTGTCAGTCGCCGGATGTATTGGCTGATCCACCGCTTTCGCGAGCAAGCCCGCTCCCACAGTTTTGACCGCGTAGTGTCAGGTTTTGCGCGGGTGCAGGCATTCGATGGAGCGGTCGACAGTGGTCTTGGCAATTTCCAGCAAGTGCCAAACCGCCAGGATCTTCGCTCGCTGTGGACTCTCCAGCAGCTCGCCGCAATCAAGCGCAGTCGCCGAGGCGCTGCTCAGCAGGCTGGCGGTGTAGAGCAGGGAATCTTCGAAGCTCAGGTCTTCGTTGATGGTGTGGAAACCCTGCGAGGGCAGGTAGTGTTCGAGGGCGCGATTGAAGGCGGCGCGGTCGTTGAGGAGGTCGCAGGGTGGATCGGGGACGAGCTTATGCATGGTGTAACTCCACTAGTAGGTAAGGAGCTGACACCCGCGCGACTAAACGAGGGTGGCGGCTGTACGCAGGTTAGTCGACCGGCTAGTGGAACCCGGCGCACCCGAAGGTGCCCTGCGCACAGCCGCCATGAAGCATGGCGACAACTTGCGCTCACTAATTCCGGGCGACTAAACCCGATCACTGATAGGCAGTGAAGGAGCGAAGACTAGCCACCGGTCCGGGCAGGCACAAGGCTGAAAGATTGTCTCGGAAACGTCCCTCAAATTAAAGGGATTTGCCTTGCTGGCCCTTTATTAATGCACCACCCAACTGAGCACCCAGAGCCCGAGCATCAACCAGATAATCCCCATGATGATTGAAGCCCGCATAAACGCGCGCACCGCCGAGTACAGCAGCATCAAGCCGATAATCAGCATGAGGATGCTGATGATCGAGGTGTCCATCCCTAAGGATCTGGACAGCCCGTCGACAAAGTCGCCGCCCGCGTGGGACAGGGTGTTGAACAGCCCGCTGAACAACTCGACGATAAAGTGGATGATCTGGCCGATCTTGAGACCCAGCCATCCGAAAAAATCTGTTTGCATGTGTGTGTCCTGATAAGACGGTGGGCGTAGCTGCCGAACCTGAGCCTTTGTTCGTTATTGGCCCAAGCTAGTTCCCTTCTAGCATAGAGGTTTACGGGCCGCAGGGATTCACTTGCCTTCGCGCGGCTTGCGCCCGAAGCTATACACCTTCAGGAGCCCCCCATGAATCTCGACCACCTCACCGAACGCCTGCACCGCATCCGCGATACCAACGACTGGAAGCAGTTCCACAGCCCCAAGAACCTGGCGATGGCCGCCAGCGTTGAAATGGCCGAGCTGGTGGAGATATTCCAGTGGCTGAGCGAAGACCAGTCGCGCCAGTTGCCCGCCGACAAACTCGCCCACGCCGGCCAGGAAGTGGGCGACATTGTGCTGTACCTGCTGCTGTTGTGCAGCGAATTGGGGTTGGACATGAATCAGGTGGTACAGGCCAAACTGGCCGACAGCGAACGGCGGTTTGCCAAATGAGTGACCGTCATTTCGACCAGCTTGCCACCCGTTTCGCCGAGAAGATCTATGGCGGTGCCAAGGGCGCGATTCGCCTGGCGGTGCTCCAGGCCGACCTGATTGAAGCGCTGCCGGATCGTCCGCTGCGGGTACTGGATATCGGTGCCGGCCTGGGCCATATGTCACTGTGGCTGGCCGAACGCGGCCACGACGTGACCCTGGCCGAACCCGCTGAGCCGATGCTCGAAGGCGCCCGCCAGCGTTTTGCCGAAGCCGGGCAGACCGCCACCTTCATTCAGGCACCCTGGCAAGACCTGCTCGGCCAGCTCACCGAACCCTACGACCTGGTGCTGTGCCACGCCGTGCTGGAATGGCTGGCCGAACCCCACGCGATCCTGCCGGTGCTGCACCAGTTGACGGCGCCCGGTGGCTGGCTGTCCCTGGCGTTCTACAATCGCGATGCGTTGATTTACCGCAACCTGCTCAAAGGCCACTTCCGCAAAATGCGCAAGAACGACATGGCCGGCGAAAAGCAGAGCCTCACGCCGCAGCAACCCCTGGACCCACGGGAGTTGGCGACGCAACTAGAGGGCCTGTGGCAGGTCGAAACCCAAAGTGGCGTGCGGGTGTTCCACGACTATATGCCGGTGGAATTCCAGGCCCGCGCCGAGTTGCTGGATTTGTTGGAGATGGAGCTCGCACATCGTCGTCACCCAAGCTTTGCCGGACTTGGGCGTTATTTGCACTGGATCTGCCGTCCGGTTTAAGCGGCCCAGTCTGCGGAGGTCGAAATGAAGCGCTGTCTTGGACTGATCCTGCTGGGCCTGGGCCTGGCGGGTTGCCAAAGCCCCAACCCGTATGTGGCGGCATCCGCCCCGATGCCGCCGGCCCCTGCCCAGGCGGCCAACACCTTTGATGCCAGCGCCTACCCTGCGCCGGTGCGCGACTATGGCGCCTATCGCAGTTGGGCCTGGCTCAACAACCAACTGCCGGCGGGTTCGGCCTGGGCCGATTCGGCGCAGATCGCCGAGGCCGTCAGCGGCGCCCTCGACCAGCGCGGCCTGCGCCCTTTGCATGACAACCGCGCCCCCGACCTGCTGGTGAGCGCCGATGTGCGCCTGGAAAAGCGCCTGCGCCAGGTTCAGGACGACTATGGCTACGGTTACGGCGGCTATAACCGCTACGGCAACGGCTACGGCATGTACAACAGCGTGCCGGTGGTACGCACCTATGAAGTGACAGTGGCGGTGGCGCGCATCAGCTTGTTCGACGCGCGTACCCGCCAGCCGGTCTGGAGCACCAGCGCCGAAACCACGAGCCAGGGCAGCCTCAGCGAACGCGCCGATTCCCTGCGTGAGGCGATGCAAAAGGCAATGACTGCCTACCCACCCAGTTAGCAGCTATTCTCATCTCAGGCCCGGATCGTCTTTTGGAGAACAACCATGCTTCGTCGTATTGCTGCACTTGCTGTTGTTGTGTTGCTGGGCGGTTGCCAGACCAGCCAGGTCAACCATGATTTCGACGCCAGCCGGGACTTTGGCGCGTACCGCAGTTGGAGTTGGAAAGAACCCGCGCTGCAATACCGCCCGGATGACCCGCGGATCAAGAGTGACCTCACCGAACAGCGCATCCGCCAGGCCGTGGGCGAGCAACTCGACCAGCGTGGCCTGCGCCCTGCGGCGCCGGGTACCAAGGCTGACCTGAATGTGCAGACCTACCTGATCGTCGAAGACCGCCAGCAACAAGTCACCACCAACTACGGCGGCGCCTGGGGTGGCCCGTGGAATGGTTATTGGGGCGCGCCGATGTATAACGAAACCCGCAACATTACCTACAAGGTCGCCACCATCCAGATCGACTTGCTCGACGGCAAGGACGGCAAACTGGTGTGGCGTGGCAGCGATGAGCAAATCCTCGCCAGCTCGCCCGAGCCACGGGACCGTAGTGCCGCTATTCGTGCCACGGTGACCAAGGTGCTGTCCAACTACCCGCCTCATTAATTGCTTGATCAGCCCTCCGCCAGTCGCCGATCTATGGCGACTGGCCTGCAGCCCCCGCCGCTCTTGACTACACTCCCAGGCAACACAGGAGAGTAAGCGCTCGGCAATCTGCCGGCAAAGGAGTGCTCGATGTCTCTTCGACTTCGTTCCGGTCGCCTGCCCGGGTATGCAAGGCAGCGTGGTGCGATTGGCTTGATTGCGGCCGTGACCCTGGGCATCGCCTTGGTATTCCTGTTGCTGGTTATCGATAGCAGTCGCCTGTACCTGGAAAAGCGCAAGTTGCAGTCCGTGGCCGATACGGCAGCCCTGGAGGCTGCCAATCGTGGCGGGCAATGCGCACCGAGCACCACGGCCAACGATTACGCCACGCAGAACGCCACGCGCAATGGCTTCACGATTGTCGCCAACACCCGGGCACTGGCGGTCACCTGCGGCACGTTGGTGACCAATGCCAGCAATCAGCGGGTCTTCAGCGCCAACGCCACTAAAAACGATGCGATTCAGGTGGTAGCCTCCGAGACCGTGGCGACCAGCGTCGCCGGCGGCATATGGAACATGGTCAACGGTACTGCGGTGACCGCGCAGACGACGGTGAATGCAGTGGCGGTCGCCGCACTGGGGCCGCCGCTGGCGTCATTGACCATTCGCAGCACGGCGTTGGTCGTGGATACGAACAACGCGCCCCTGCTTAACGCGCTGACCGGCGGATTGTTGGGCGGCGCCGTGAATCTCTCGGTGGCGGGCTGGAACGGCCTGATCAACACCAATATTTCTTTGCTGAGTTACCTGAACCAACTGAAGCTCGACCTGGGGCTGACGGCCGGTGGTTATACACAGGTACTGGGCAACACCATCGCGGTTGGCCAACTGATTCAGTCGGCAATCAATGTGCTGGACCCCACGCATACATTGTCGGCCACTGCGACCATTGCCAGCCTGCAGGCCCTGAAAGTCGCAGCGGGTGCGACCACGGTGGTGCTGGGCAATGTGCTGTCGGTGGAGAGTGGTGCCAGCGTCGCCGCCCTGGCGGTCAACATGCGGGTGTTCGACCTGATTCAGGGGTTCGTGCAATTGGCCAACAAGCAAAACGGCCTGGTGGCCAGTTTCCCTATCAACTTGCCGGGGGTGGCGCAAATCACTGCCAGCGTCCAGGTGTTGCAGCCGCCACAGCTGTCGGCCATCGGTAACCCGGCGCTTGCCACGGCGGCCGGGCAGAATCCCATGACGGGCCCAAACCGGATTTACGTACAAACGGCTCAGTTACGCACGAAGCTGTCGGTTAACCTGCCGATACTCAACACCGTCTCCACGCTGACTAACGCGGTGACCGGGTTGGTGAGCCCGCTGCTGGGTACGTTGGACGCGCTGCTCAGCCTGAACCTGGTCGGGGTGATCAATTCGTTGACCTGTGCGATCTCGTGTACTTCGCCGGTGTTGCAAGTGCTGCCGCCGCCGGTGGGTATCGATATCGAGCTGGATGCGGCGAGTGCCGCCAGTTGGGTCACCGGTTACAGCTGCGCCAGCCCGACCACTAAAACCCTGACCACGGCCACCAACACATCACTGGTCAATCTGCGGATGGGCCAGATTGCCAGCAGCAGCGTTTTCGGGACTGGCCCTACACCCCCTACGGTGGTGGTGACGCCGTTGAAGATCGTCGATATCGGTACGAAGACCTGCACATTAATTGTGTTCTGCAATCCGGTGGTGATGGGCGTAGGCGGAGGGTTGGGGTTATCGGCCAATATTTCGGCAGGCGGTACCTACAACATTCCCTACACCTACCAATCGCCGAATTTGCCGGAGATTTCCCAGCCACCGTATTACTCCAGCTACAGCACCACCAATATCGTCAGCGGCCTGACCGATCCGGTGAACGGCGTGACGGCCGGGCTTAACCTGAATATGTACGGGCCTACCCCCGGCAACGCGAACCTGCTGGGCAACCTGATCGGCGGCCTTGGATCGGTTTTAAGCGGCGTGACCACGGCGTTGCTCAACGTGTTGAATGCCACGCTGATACCCTTGATCAATTCGTTGGTGAATACCTTGTTGCTGGGGCTGGGAGTCGACCTTAACCAGGTCGGCGTGGGCGCCAACCTCAGTTGCCACTCGGGTAATGCGTATCTGGTGATCTAAACCTCGCTCACCACCGGCAACTCCACACAAAACTTCGCCCCATGTTCACTGTTGGCGACGCTCAACCGGCCGCCCATGTTCTCGACAATGCCATAGCTCACTGATAACCCCAGGCCGGTGCCCACGCCAATCGGCTTGGTGGTGAAGAACGGTTCGAAAATCCGCTCCAGCAGCCGTGGGTCAATCCCGCCGCCGTTGTCCTCGACCCAGATGCGCACGTGACGGCTGTCGTGTTCGATCTGCACCGAGATCCACGGCCGCAGGTCGCGGTCGTGTTCGCGCTTGCTCAGCAGAGCATCGCGGGCGTTGACCATCAGGTTGATCAGCACCTGCTCCAACTGGTCGACGTAGCCTTTGACCTGCACCGCAATGTCCGTCTGCGTCACCCGCAGTTCTATGCCTTTGCCACGCAGGCCTTCAGTGAGCAGCGACAAGGTGCCTTCCACCGCCTGCGCCGGGTTGAAGGGCTGTTGTTCGACTTCAGAGCGGCGGCCGAACACGCGCATATGATCCACCACGCGGGCGGCTCGCTGGACCTGGGAGTCGATGCGCTGGAGTTTTTCCGTCAGGTAGTCGATCTGTGCATCACCGTTGCTCAAGCGCTTGAGCACGTTGACGATGGCCATGCGCATCACATTCAGCGGCTGGTTGATCTCGTGGGCCAGGCCGGTGGCCATTTCGCCGAGGGTGGCCATTTTGGCGCTTTGGGTCAGTTGCTGCTGGGAGCGGCGCACTTCGGTGTTGTCGCGGCCCACGGCCTGCACTTCCTGCAACTGGCCCTGTTCGTCGAATACGCCCCGGTCCGACCACACCCACCAGGCATGTGTGCGCCCCGGCAATTGCAGGCTGATTTCGGCGGTGCTCACGGGGAACTCCGGGGTCAACTGCCGGATGCGCTGCACAAATGCCTCGCGTTGTTCTTCGGACAACCACTGGCTGAGGTTCATGCCCGGCAGTTGTTCAGGCAGGCACTCCATGTAGTTGGCCAGGGGGGTATTACCGAAGGTCAGGGTCAGGTCCGGGCGGTAACGGCAGATCATCGCAGGGGAGTCTTCCACCAGGATTCGATAGCGTTCCTCGCTTTCCTTGACCCGTTGCGCCGCCAGGGTCGTCTCGGTCACATCCAGCCACAGGCCCACGGCTTCCACGGGCAACCCGAGATCGTCGCGTAGCAGTCGGGCTTCATCCAGCAGCCAGTGGTAATCGCCCTGTTTGTCGAGCACTCGGTAGCGACTGCGCACGTTGCCTTCGCGCAGCAGTCGGCGGGTACGGTCGAAGTAGAGGTCGCGGTCTTCGGGGTGGATCCATTGGTTCAGCGTCGCCGGGGTGAAGTCGGCCAGGGTGCGGCCCAGCAGCGGCAGCAGGCTGTCGCTGAAGAACACCGGTTGCAGCGTGCCTTCGACGTAGCGCTGCACGTAGATCACGGCCGGGGAGCTGGCGATCAGGTTGTCCAGGCGTGCGTGGGCGGCGGCGGCCTGTTGAGCCTGGTTTTTTATATCGCTGATGTCGAGCATGAAGCCCACCAGGCGGCGGTGCCCGCCCGAGCCCAGCGCTTGCCCCTGTACGCGGTACCAGATGGGGTTTTGCGTCGGGTCGGTAGGTTGCAGGCGAACGCTGGTGGATAGCGGCTTGCCCAGGGTCTTGAGGTCTTGCAGGCGGCTGGCGAGCTCTTCCCGGTCGGCAGGGTGAATCAGCTTGAGCCACATCGGCAACGAGAGCCGTGTGGTGGACTCGCCGTGGTTGAGGGTGTGCAGCAACTGCGGGGCGAGTTCAATGTCCTCACTGTGGGGGGGCAGTTCCCACCAGCCGGTGCCGAGCAGTCCCTGCAGGGCGTCGAGGCGCTCCAGTTGCTGCTGATGGTGCTGTTCGCGCAGGCGGCCGAGCAACGGTGCGGCGAGGGCGGCGGTCAGTTGCAGCCAGTCACGGTCGCTGGTGTGTTCCTGGCGGCTATAAAGGCCGCACAGCAACCATGCACCCACGCCATGACCATCGTGATAGGGCACCAGAAAACCATCGGTATTGCCAAACAGCCCTTGCAGGCGCGGGTGGTCGCTGTGGCCTCGGTTTACCCCCAGGCTCACCGGCGCTGTACCGCCCAGGCTGTCGAGGCTGGCGCCCAGGGCTTGCCCGTTGCTCCAAAGTGCCGGAGCGTCGTGGGATGTGTAACAGCCCTGGATACACCACTCCTGGCCCTGCTCGTCCAGCAAGGCAATCGCAGTGCAGGGGACGTGCCAGTGCTGGGAGATGGTCTGGAGAGTGTCTTGCAGCACCTCGGGCAGGCGCGTCAGGCTGCAGACCCGTAGTTGCTCGCTGATCTGGTCGTTTACGCGCTGATTGTGTTCGCGTCGCTGAGTCAGTTGGCGATGGGCAATCAGGTCGCCAATGTCCAGCAATTGAAGGAGCCAAGCCTTGCCCTCGGGTTGAACCCAGCCGCGGGTATGCAGGGTTTGCCCGGCAAGCCCTTTGAACTCCAGGTCCAGGCTTTGCCCCTGCCAGTCGCCGGGCGTGCCTTCAATCACCAGGCTGCTCATCGGCGTGAGGTATTCGAGCAGCAAGGCAGGCTGGTGCGGTTGCGCGGCGGGCTGTTCCAGCCGATGGCGCAGCGGGCCCTGGATGTCCAGCACGCGGCCTTGGGCGTCCAGGTAGAACAACAGGGCGGCGGTGGTGGGCAGTGCTGCCGGCGCGTCCGCATCCAGGTGGTTGCCACGGCCGAGCAGGCGGCCGAACAATTTATCCCCTGAGGTCAAAACTGCATGCTCGATTGGGCCGAAAGCGTGGGAGGCAGGGCGGGGACGGTCCCAAAGCCTGGCAGTACCAGAAACGGCAACACGTTCTGAAGGCTGGACGTTGGATAGTTGATTTGCACCGTCAGCAGCGAGCTCGCGCTATAGGTTGCCGTGACATACGTGGGCAGGAACTTGAACGACGAGGGGATCCAGGACAATTGTGCCTGCGCCGCGGCGACGGCCTGATTGGGCAGTGCCGTTATGTAGTTAGGCGTGGAGGGGTCCAGCGCGACGCTACGCCTTACGCCTTCAGCGGCGGCTTGGGTAAAGGACTGCATCAACAGTAACGGCAGGCTGTAGCTGACCAGACCATAAAACACGGCAAAAAAAATCATGAAGACCATCGCGAACTCCAGCGCGGCGGCACCTTTTTGCTTTCTAGGGAGGCCTTTTTTCATGACTCGTCTACCCTGACTACCACTACCTGATATCAGCATAGAATCAATCAGCAAAAAGGGATTTTTTTTACGTGATTCAAAGCCTCGTCCTATTCGTTTGGCTGGCGCTGTGCGCTGTGCAAGATATCCGTCTACGTCAGATCTCCAACCGCTTGACCCTCGGCGCAGGCTTGCTGGCGCTGGTTTACCTGCTCTGGAGCGGTACCACCTGGCTCGGCGCGCCTGCCGCCGAGGGTGGCGGGGCATTTGCCCTGGCGCTGTTGTTTACCCTGCCGGGTTACGCGCTGGGCCGTCTGGGGGCCGGTGACGTGAAGTTGATCGCAGCATTGGGGCTGGCGACCAACTACCTCTACGTATTGGGCACTTTCATCGGCGCAGGCCTCGCCAGCGCGGCTTGGCTGCTGCTGGCCCCCAGGCTGTGGCCGCTGATGAATCAAGGGCTTAAGAACACCTTGCAGTACCTGCATCCGGAACGCTCGGCCAGACAGCCGTTCGTGCCGTTTTTATGGGTCGGGTTTTGCCTGGCCTGGCTTTGGATCCCATTAGTCGCCACGTAGGCTATCGCTATGTACATAGTAGGAAAGTACGTCTACGTTTATGGGTATGTTGTATAGGAAAGTGGTCGGAATGGATCGGTCGGTCTTTGGCTTGCCCAGGCATGGAGTAGCGCGTGAACAAGCTTACCTCTGAAGTGAAAGTGCTCGTTGTCGATGATCAGCCCCTGATCGTGGAAGAGCTTTGCGAATTTCTTGAAAGCAACGGTTACCGTTGCGTCCCTTGTGCCTCCAGCCAGCAAGCCATCGAGCGTTTTCGCGACGATGCCGAGATCGGCCTGGTGCTGTGCGATCTGCATATGCCGGACATGGATGGCATCGAACTGGTCCAGGCCCTGCAACGTCTGGCCGGCAAGCAACGGGTGTTTGAGGCCATCATGTTGACGGGGCGTGCGGACAAGCAAGACGTGATCAAGGCCCTGCGTGCCGGGATTGCCGATTACTACCAGAAGCCAATCAATCTGGGCGAATTGCTTGAAGGGTTGCAACGCCAGGTTGTGGCGCTGCAAGACCGGCAGAAAAACCTCGACCTGGGGCATCTGAACCAGAAGCTGCAGTTTCTCTCGGCGTCCATCGACGATCTTTATCATGACCTCGACAAGGTGCGCAGCAGCCCGCAGTCGACCCTGTCGAATGAAGCCGATGGCGAAGTCAGCGACACTGACCGCGTTGAAATACCGGCGATCTTCAATCAGTTGTCCCCACGCCAGTTGGATGTCGCCAGGCTGGTAGGCAAGGGCCAGACCAACTATCAGATTGCCTGTGAGCTGGGCATCACCGAAAACACGGTGAAACTCTACGTGTCCCAGGTGCTGCGCCTGACCCATATGCACAACCGCACCCAGTTGGCGCTGGCGCTATCGCCGAATAACTCACCGGCACGCCAGCGCGTGACTGCCCACTAGTTACTGCTGCCGCCGCCTGGGGTGTTGCCGCCCTGTTTCTGGTCGTAATACTCAGGAATAGGGTGTTTGTAACTCTCCAGCAGGCGTTGCATGGTCAGGTCACGTTCAGCGGGCGTGGCCTTTTGCAGGTGGGTGGATGCTTGTTCGCCGCTGACTTGCAGTTGCAGCCAGCCTTCGGTCTGTTTTTGCTGTGGCGAGGAAGGTCCTGGTTCAATAGCCAGCGCCGTCAGCGGCAGGCTGGCGAACAGCAGAGTGGCGAGCCGTGTGAGTTTCATCCTGTGTACTCCCTTCAAACCTATTTGACCGGCGCTTGCAGTGCGTCGCTTACGGTTGCGACCTGGTCTTTGGGTGGTGTCGCCGGTGAGGCCGGTGCCTTGAGTTGCTGCGCCCGGGCTTGGGCTTGCGTCACTTGTTCCGGGCTCAGGCCCATGCGGCTGGCCACTTGTGCGGCTTGTTCCCAATTGTCCTGATAGATCATCAGCGTCACCAGATTGATGGCCGCCAATTGATCACTCTGCTTGAGCTCCATGGCTGTGAGGAATTCGAAGCGTGCGTCTTCCAGGCGCCTTTGATTGAGGTACACAACACCCAGGTCGTTACGGATTTTCTCGTCGGTGGGCGACATCCTGGCCGCGCGTTGCAAGTGCGCCATGGCTTGGCCGTTGTCCCCCCTGGCAGCTGCCAGCTGCCCAAGGCCGTGCTCGCCTTCGGCGGCCATGCAGGTGCCGAGCAGGCTGCGGTACAGCGGTTCGGCTTCGCTGCGGCCCAGCAGGCGGTACACCTTGGCCTGGCGCTGGCGTACCTGGGGCAGGTTGTCCGGCAGGTTTTGCAGGTTGGCCAGGCTGGCGTGAAGCTTGCCCTCGTTGGCCATGTCGTCGGCCAGGTTCAGTGACAACTCCTGATTGGAGTTGGGCTTTGCACAACTGCCTTGCGCGCTGAAGCCCGCCCACGGCAGTTGCCCGTTGCTGGCACAACCGCCTAACAACAACAGGCTGCAGGCGATCATCAATGTCTTCATTGCATGTCCTCTCAAGGCGCGAAGGCTTTGGCGATGGCGATAAAGCCAGGGCCGGCCAGTACGATCAGTAACGCAGGAAACAGGAACAGCATCATCACCACGGACATCTTGGCGGACATCTTGGAGATGTATTCCTGCAAGCGGGTCAGGCGCCGGTCATCCAGCAGTTGCTTGAGCGACTGCAGGGACTTCATCGCACCACCGCCCTGATGCAGCAGTTGCTGGAGGATCAGGCACGTGTCGCTGAGCTCATCGACGGCCAGCATCTCGCTGGCCTTGTTCAACTCCTCGCCCAACTCCAGCCCGGAATCGACGCGTGCCAGCACCAGGCGCAGTTCGGCGGTCAGCACCGGCAACAGTTTCTGCGCGTCGTAGGCCATGACCCTGAGCGCCTGCTCTACGGCCATGCCTGACTCAAACAGAATGCGCACCAGGGGAATGAAGGTTGCCACTTCCCGGGCGATTTTGTCCTGGCGCCTTTTGGCGAGTGAAACCAGGATTCGCTTGGGCAGCAGGTAGCCGATGATCAGGGCCAGCAGGGGGATCACCCACCCATGCTCGGTGCCGGGAAAAAACAGCTCCAGTGCCAGCGCGGTCAGGCCCATCAGAAGTATCGGCGAAGCGATCTGGCAGGCGGCGAACATCGAACGCTGGCTGGCCTTTCTCCAGCCCATGCGGTTGAGCAGGGTTTGGGTTTCGTTATCGAGGCTGACGGTGCGCTGGCCGATCCGGGTGCTGCCCAGTTGGTGCAACCACTCACTCATTTTGTCGTTACGGCTTGGCTCGCCTTGCAGCCTTTGGGTGACCAGGCGTTGCTGACGACGACTGCTCAAGATGTTGGTCACCAGCAGCAATAACGCGGCAAGAAACAATACGGCACTGATCACTATCGCCATCTCAGATACTCCGCAACATGCGCCACAGCGCCACGCAGCCGATGACTTGCAAGGCGAACGCACCGAGCATCAGGCGTTGGCCGCTGTGGTCATCCCACATGGCCATCAGGTACACCGGATTAACGATCAGGAAGTAGCCCGCAACACTCACCGGCAGCACTGCGAGCACCAATGCGGTCACCCGGGTTTCACCCGTCATGGCGCGTAATTGCCGTGCGCCCTGGTCGCGCTCGCGAATCATCTTGATCAGGTTTTCCAGCAGCTCGCTGGCGTTGCCTCCGTAGCGGTGGTTAACCTTGAGGCCCAGGGCAAACAGGCGCAGTTCATCCTGTTCATAAAATTCGGCATAGTCATGAGCGGCCTCTGGCAGGCTGACACCCAGTTGCACATTGCGCTTGATGCGGCCCATGGATTTTTTCAACGGGTCGTCACTGGCATCGATGCCGCTCAGGATGGCGTCCGCCAGGGTGCGTCCGGATTTGAGGCTGCGCACTGCGTGGTCGAGCAACTGCGGCAGTTGCTCGACCATTCGGCGCAGCCGGCGCTGGTAGCGTACGGCGATGTACAGGCGCAGTGCCAAGGGCGGTGCCGCCACCATGACAAACAGGCCTATCCACTCGCCTACCAGCCACCCCAGCAGGGCACCGAAGGCCCAAAGGCTCAGCCACAGGCCCAGGCGTTCGGTCGGCCTGCCAAGGCCTGCACGGATAAAGGTGCGTTCCAGGCGGGTGGCTACTGTGTTGTCTTTCAGGGACTGGGGTTGCCCTTCGGCCAAGCGCTCCAACACCCTGTCGGTCTGGGCCTTGCGCAAACCGTTGCGCATCAGGCCTATCCCCAGCACCAGAAGGGCCACGGCGAGCAGGCTAAGCAGAATCGGACCGATCATGGGATGGCCTCCTAACCCGGCAGGTGACTTTCTTGGCGCAACTTGTCACCGGCCGGGTTGACGGCTTCCCGCAGGAAGCCGAAGCCGGTGCGCTTGTCGTGGCGGAACAGGGTATTGGTGACATACACGTCCTCGCGTATGCCCACCACTTCCACCACTTCGCTGACACAGCGGCGGCCATCGGGCAGGCGCGTCAGCTGGATCACGACATCCAGGGCCGCGCAAATCATTTGCCGCAGGGTTTTTTCCGCCACCACCCGCCCTGTGAGACCCACCAGGGTTTCCAGTCGCAGCAACGCGTCCTGGGCATTGTTGGCGTGGACGGTACTCATTGATCCGTCGTGGCCGGTGTTCATGGCGGTCAACACATCGATGACTTCCACGCCCCGGATCTCTCCGAGGATGATCCGGTCGGGCCGCATCCGCAGGGCGTTGCGGATCAAGTCACTGGCTTTCACCTCACCATGGCCCTCAGCGTTGGGCGGCCGGGTTTCCAGGCGCACGACGTGGGGATGGCCCAGCTGCAACTCGGCCACGTCTTCGATGGTGACCAGGCGCTCGCGAGGGTTGATCAACTGGCTGAGAATGTTCAGCAGTGTGGTTTTACCGGTGCCGGTACCACCGCTGATCAGGATGTTGCAGCGCTTGCCGACGGCGTCCTGGAAGAATTCGAAAATCCCTTGGTCGATGGTTTGCATGGCTACCAGGTCGCTGCTCTTCAGCATGTCTTTGCGAAACTTTCGAATCGACAGGCAGGGGCCGTCCAGGGCAATCGGCGGGATGATCGCATTGACCCGGCTGCCATCGGGCAGGCGCGCATCCACCATCGGCGACGACTCATCCAGCCGGCGTCCCAGGGGCGCTAGGATGCGCTGCATGACCCGCTCCACATGGTGGTCGTCAATGAAGCGCAAATCACTTTGTTGCAGCAGGCCATCGCGCTCGACGAACACCCGGTGCGGGCCGTTGACCAGGATCTCAGTGACCGTCGGGTCCCGCAGCAGTACTTCCAGCGGGCCGAAACCGGTCAGTTCATCGACGATCTCTTCGGCCAGGCGTTCCATCTCGTAGCGGGAAATCGCCAGGTGCATACGTGTGATGTATTCGGCGACCTTGTCGATCACGAACTGCGCCAGGGATTGGCGTGAGCTCTCCAGGAGGTTTTTTCCCGACTCTTCGATGGCATCGATGATGTAGCGATGCAGCACCAGTTTCAGGCCGTCGTGATCGGTGTTGCCGGCGCTACCGCGCGGGGTAACGCCAAACAGCTTCTCGCCGTTCATTTGGTCCTCAGAAGGCGGTTAAGCCAGTTGGTGGAGGGTTTTTCCAGGCCTTCGGAGCGTTTTGCCAGGCGCTCGCCCAAGGCACGCAGCGCTTGCGTCAGGCTTTCCCGCGGGGCCAGTGAGAATAAGGTTTGCGCCTGGTTTTTGGCACTCAGGCGAACTTCCGGGCTCAGGGGCAATACGGCGATCACTTCCAGCCCGAAGCTTTTGCCCAGCGCCTCCGAGTCGGGGGCGGCACCTTTGAGGTAGCGGTCGACCAGCAGCCGGGCATGGTCCAGCTTCATGCCTTTTTCTCGCCACAGGTTGAGTACCGCCAGGTTACGGCGGCAGTCCGGTACGCTTTGGTCGGTACACCACAATAGTTTGTCGCAATGGCTTACAAAGGTGCGCAAGGCTTCGCTGTCGGGTTGGCCGGTCAGGTTCACCACGATGTGCTGGAAGTGCTGGCGCAGGGCACTGAGCAACATGTACAGCTCGGCTGCACTGGTGCGGTCCAGCGGCTCATCGTTATTGTGATAGGCGAGAATGCGCAGGCCGGCTTCGGCCGAGGTGAAGGCGCTGTTGATCAGGGTGGAGTCCAGGCGTCGCAAGTGGCGCAGGGCGTCGCCGAAATGGAAAGAGCTTTCGAGCCCCAGCAGCGCCAGGCTGTCAGCGAGAGGCAGGCCCAGGTCGAGCAACAACGTTTGCTGCCCGCTTTTTTGCACCACCAACGCCAGGTGGCTGGCGATCAGCGCACCGTCGGCATTGCCTTGGGTGCCGTAGAGTACGGTCAGCCCGCCCAAGTGGGCATTCGGGGTAACGGCCGGCAAGCGTTTGCTCAGGCGCCGAACCAGGCCGGCAACCTCACTGGCGCGCGAGCCGTAGGCGACGAAATCCCGCGCACCGGCACGCATCGCGTTCAGCACAAGCTGGTTGTCCATGCCATCGCCCAAGGCCACGATGGCAAGCAGAGGCTTGGCCTCCAGGGCGCCTTCGATCAGGGCGCACTGGGTGGTCACGTGTTCACGGTCCAGGCCAATAAACACCAGGTTGGCAAACGTCACGTCCACCAGTGCCAGCAGTTCGTCGAGGCTGCCGGCGCCGGCGCTGACCACCTGTCCCAAGGGCGCAAGCGCCCCCTGAAGCCATTCCAGATCCGTGGTGTTGCGGGTAATTGCCAAAAAGGTCTGGCTCAGGCTTTCGCTCATTCGGACAGTCCACTGCGGCGGTCGAAATTACCGTTTTCGAGGAAATACAGGCGGTACCAGTTCGGGTCGTAATTGCGCAGTTTTTCACCCGGCAATGAGGGCAGCTTGGCGTTGGCGGCCAGCGGCTGTACCAGGTGCGGGGTGACGATCATAAGCAGCTCTTTTTCCTGGCGGCTGACGTTGGAGTCGCGAAAGAACGCACCGAGGATCGGGATGTCCCCCAGGCCGGGGAATTTGCTGACGCTTGAGGTGTTGTTGGTGCTGATCAGGCCGCTGATCACGAAGCTTTCGCCGTCGGCCAGGGAGATGCTGGTGTCGGTGCGCCGGACCGTCAGTGCTGGCACCGAGATACCCTGGATAGTGACTGCGTTGCTGTAGTCCAGCTCACTGACCTCTGGCGCGACCTTCAGGGAAATTCGCCCATGGTCGATGACGGTCGGGGTCAGGGTCAGGCGGATGCCGAACTCCTTGTATTCGATGGAGATGGTGTTGCTGCCGCTGCTGGGCACCGGGATCGGCACTTCACCACCGGCGAGGAAGGTCGCACTTTGCCCGCTGAGCGCCACCAGGCTCGGACGGGCCAGGGTGTAGGCGAACCCGCTGCTTTCAAGGGCGTTGATCATGGCCGAGACACGGCCGCCGCCGAAGCCGATGTTGAAGGTGTCATTGTTCACCGGCAGCCCGCGAAATCCCGTGGCCGCCGCGTTGGCGATATTGTTGGGAGCGCCGAACAAAAAGTTGCCGCCCCGGCCAAAGATCGAGGTACTGGCTTCCTTGAGTTTGGTGCGGCTCACTTCCACAAAGCGGATGTCGGTTTGCACCTGGCTGGGCAACGTCGGGTCATCGGACGGCGACAGGGCCAGGCTGGTCAGGGCGGACGTGGCCTTGCCCTGGACGAACACCATGCTCTGGCGCGGGCTGCTGGAACAGGCCGTCCAGACCATCAGGCTGGTGGTGCCGGAGGCGACGCCAGTGAGCAGGAACGCCTGGTTGCCATTGACCTGCACGTCGGCCACTTTTGGATCGCCAATGGCCAGCCGCGTAATCGGTACCGGCGATTGGATCGCCTGTTGAGCGCCTTCACCCACCTCCAGTACCGCCGGCAGTTGGCCCAGGCCTGTGCAGTTGCCGGACGCCGCCAGCGCCACCTCGACAGGCAGGCTCAAGGCGAAGAGACCCCAGAGTACTCGTGAAAAAAAACACACGGAACGACTGCTCATTCAAGGCATCCTTAGCTCTTTCAGGGCGTTTGTTGAGTCACCTGGTTGCCGCGTATTACCTCGACCCCCGAGCGTTTTGGAGCGCCATTGGCTGGGCCGATGCTGTTGAGGGGCACCGGGCTGAAGGACAGTTGGTTGAACTGATAGAGATCGCGCTTGGTGTTTTCCAGGTTGATCGCGGACTCCGTTTCACCGGCCCAGTACTGGCTCAGCAATTGTTCGTCGGCGCTGCGTACGGCCAGGCGCAATACGCCGGATTGGGCGGCGAGCATCAGCCGGCTCATGAGCTGCTCCGGTACGGCGAGGACGACCGTACGTGCGCTGGCACGACTCTGTTGTGCCTTGAGTTTTTCATCCGCGGTGGTCGGTGGTACAGAGCCTGGCTGGCCATCGTTGGTCAGCCCCAATTGGTCGCCCACACTCAGCAGACGCAAGGCGGGCACGATGACTTGTGCAGACTGCTGCGGGTTGCCGCCTTCCTGACGCAGGAAGAGCAGGACGTCCACATAGTCGCCCGGGGTCAGTTGCCCGCCGGCACCGATCACTTCATCCACCGCTACGGCGAGGGCGCGCTCGTTGGGACGGATCATCCGCGCCAGGGTGCCGCCGGGGTTGAAGCTTTCCTCCGTCAGCCAGGTACCGGCCGACAGCGGCCGCCAAGGAACTTTGCCCACGGCCTGGTCGAGGCGGGTCAGGCTGCCGGCAGGTACGGTGCGCAGTCTTTCCAGGACCAGGTCGGCGGCGGTGAGCTCAACAAAAGGTGCAACGTCATGGGCCAGGACCACCACCGGTTGGCGTGTCTGGTCTTCGGTGACGGGCTGCACCACTTCAGGTGATTGGGCCACGGGCGGGGGGACAGGGGCAGGGCGGCTGAGAACCAGGCCCCAGTAGCCTGCAATCAGTGCACCTACCAATAGCAGCCCGGCGAGGATCAAGCTAATCCGACTGTTCATGAAGGCTCTCCCTTTCCTGCTGCATCCACTGCGCTTTCCTACTAATGCCTGCGTATTCGGATCGCTTCGAGCTTCTAACTATTTCGCTATTTGAAGGTAGTTCAGCTAGGACAAAACGCCATTACCGGGCGAAAAATATCTCCAGAACCTCTGCAAAAGTTGGATTTTTGGCGTCAGCCCGCCGACTAATACTTTGTGATTAATCAGTTCTTACAGTTGTTGGTATGGGGTTTGTTGACAATGCTCTAGTGGCACACCGAAATCATTTTTGTGATGCCGCGATACCAGCGCCGTTGGCGCAAAGGAGAAGTCATTATGTTCCTTGATCTTATTCGCATGGGTTTCATCAAAGTCCAGGTTTTTTTCTATTCGAAAGAGGGCGCGTCGGGTATCGAGTATGCTCTGGTAGCGGCGATGGTTGCGGTGGCGCTGGCTGCTTTTATTACACCCATCCGGACGGCGATAACCGGCGTCTTTACTGCGATACAGGCTGCCATTCACACCTGACCCCTGGTCCTCGCGCAAGCACGTGCAGGTTCCGCTGAATGATCTATTGCGTATCAGGCATTTTCCCATGAACGCCTCTTTGTCTCCCCGGCAACAAATCCTTTTGGTGGATGACGAAGAGGACGCCCTTATTGAACTGGCGGAGTCGCTGGAGAATGAGGGCTTTGTCTGTTTTACCGCCACCTCGGTCACCTTCGCTTTGCAGGAGCTGACCCTGCACCCCGATATCGCCCTGGTGATCACCGACCTGCGCATGCCCGAGGAGAGTGGTATTTCCTTGATCAAGCGCCTGCGCGAACACACCGCTCGCCAGCACCTGCCGGTGATCGTCATGTCTGGCCATGCCGAGATGGATGATGTCAGCGACATGCTGCGCTTGCAGGTGCTGGACCTGTTTCGCAAGCCGATCTATCTGGTGCGCCTGATCGACACCCTCAACAACCTCTTCCCCATCCCGAAAATCAGACTGATGTAGGAGCGAGCTTGCTCGCGAAAAACGTCAACGATAACGCGGGCAGTCTGGTTCCCCGCGTTGTCTGGACGCTCTTCGCGAGCAAGCTCGCTCCTCCAGGGGTCAGAGTTGGTAGCTGAAACTCAGCGTATACCGCGGCCGCCGATTGAAGCTGTCCAGGGCGATGTCCGACATCGGCTTGGCCGCTTCCAGCGCAATGTTGTAGTACTTGTTATCCCCGAAGCGCAGGCCCACCGCCGCCGATGACATGTTGTTGCCCTTGACCGGCAGCTCGTTGAACCAGGTCTTGGCCTTGTCCAGCACCACATACGGCTGCAGGATTTTTACCCACTCGCCACTGCGGTTGAAGCTGTAGTTGACCTCATACGCCACGCCCCAACCCTTGTCGCCCGAGCCCTGGTCATCCGGATAACCACGCCCGAAATTCTGCCCGCCGAATGTCGCGCGTTCGCTGTCGGGCAGGGTGTCGTTGCTCCAGTAGAAGGCACCCGATGCCACGCCTTGCCAGTGGTCGAAGAACTTGTTGCTTTGCACCCCCGACAGACGCAGGCGGAAGAATTCCAGGTCCGGCTGCGTGCCTTCGATATCGCTGTGGGTGCGTGCCCCCAGGCCGTTGATTCCCTGGTAGAGCCCGGCGCTGAGAATCCGCAGCTGGCGGTCGTCGGACTTGCGCCAGTCGCCCTCGAACGCGAGGGCTCGCAGGTCGGTTTCCACGTCGAAGCGCAGCGGGTAACCCACGAGTTGATAGCGGGTGGTTTGGTCCACCGCGTAAAGGCGCGTGCCAAGGGTCAATGACTCCGTGGGGGAGGCAATCAAGGGGTGAGACAGGCCGATGGAGTAGCGGTCAATCGCTTGGTGCGGCTTGAGCTCAAAGCCACCGTCCAGTTGTACGTTGCTGTTGGGGTCGGCGCGGTAGCGTTCAGCGTTGAGTACCAACTGGCTGCCTTCGGCATTGATGAACTGGCTGTAGCCCAGGCGGTAGTAATGCTCATCATCCTTGCCCGGCGGGAACAGGCCACTGAGGCTCAATTGCTCGCCCATCGAGGTCTGGGAGTTACTGGTGGCGGCCAGCAGCGCCTGCGTGCCGCTACGGTTGTCTTCGTCCAGGCTCATGCTGGTGGTGAACGGTTTGCGGCTGGCCTGGATCTGCATGTGCGTGCCGCCATCGGTGGTGCCGGGTGGCGGCACTTGTGCCTGCAACGTCACACCCGGGATACGCCCCATCAGCGTGGTGTAGCGCTCGAAGGTCTTGCGGGTCAGCGGGCGTTCACCCAGCAGCTTGGCCGCCAGCTTGTCGACGTAGGCCGAGACTGAGCCGATGTCGCCCTGCACGTTGTAATCCTTGATGTAGCCCTCCACCAGCACCACGTGCACCAGGCCATTTTCGAAGCGCTGGTCGGGCAGGTAGGCGTAAGACAACAGGTAGCCGTCCTGCTGGTAGCGGCGGGTGATGCCGCGGGTGGCTTCGATCAGTTGGGCGAGGGTGGTTTCGTGGCCAATCAGCGGCTCGAAAACCTGGGCCACGTCCTTGAGTGGATAGATCGTGCCGCCGTCGATTTGCAGCTTGCGGATGGTCACTTTGGTGTCCATCAACAGCGGCTGGTTCTGGGTGGCGGCCGGCTCGGGCAACTGGGTCTGCGGCGTGACCGGGCGATAGGCGTCGGCGGGGAGGTTGGGCACCGGCAGGTTGCGAATGGTGTCGTTGCTGTTGAGGAAGCTGGGCAGGGTCTCGGCGTGGACACTGGCAGCAATCAGGGTGAGTAGAAACAAAGGCGTCAAGGCGCGCATAGGACACTCCATGGTCAAACTGCAGCAGCGTTTCGCGGATTCCCGCCGGGCTCTGGGGCGCGGTTCGGGAGGGCCTTTCACTGGCCAATAAAAAAGACGAGAGACTCATTGGAATCTCTCGTCTCAACCAAGCGTAGGCGCTGGAGGGGAGGCCGTCTAATGGCCAGGTGCAATTCTATTTTTTGCCGGTCAGCCCGCCGAGCAAGCCGCCCAGGCCTCCACCGGTGTTTGTGTTTGCAGTGCCTCCGGCGGATGCGCTGGCACCCACGTTCAAGCCGCCGAGCAGGCCGCCACCGCTACTGCTGGTACCTCCGGTGACCAAGCCGCCCACCGAGCCGACAGTATTACCCACTGCATTCAGGGTACCGCCTACGGCGTTGGTGATCGGGTTGGCATTGGCTGCCGTCAGGTTGGTGCCCAGACCGCTGACTGCGCCGCCGACTTGGGTCACCAGGCCGTTCACCGGTGCACCGATACCCGTGCTGGTGCCGATGTTTTGGGTCAGCCCGGCAACGCCCGTCGTCACTGGGTTCAGTGCGGCGCCGACATTGGTCGCCAGACCCGCGACCGGAGCCGTGGCGCCGGTGTTGGCTACGCCATTGCCGCCAATCAGGGTGCCGAGGGACGCGACGGTGTTGCCCACGGCACCACCGGTTACGCCCGCAGCACTGACAGTGCCATTGGTGTTGCCGATGTTCAGCCCGTTGCCGACGTTGGCGACGAGGCCACCGACCAGCTCAGGCAGACCCGATTGCGGGGCCGTGGTTGCCGGATTGACGTAGCCACTCGACTTATCAAGGGTGGTGCCGACGCCAGTCAACACGCCACCGACGAGTGTCCCGACAGGGTTGCCTGCACCGCCGGCACCGGCCACCTGGCCACCCAGGCCGGTGACAGTGGCGCCCACTTTGTCGATCAAGCCACCGACCGGATTGCCCAGGCCTGTCTTATTGCCCAGATTGCCCGTGGTGTTTTCCACCAGAGAGACGACGGGTACCAGTACGCTTTTACCGACCGTATTGGTCAAGCCGCCCAGTGGCCCGGTGGTGCTGGCCGTGCTCAAGGTGTCGCCAAGCATGGTCACGGTTTGGCCGACTTTATCGACCAGGCCACCTGCCGCGCCGCCTACACCGCCGGTCAAACCTCCGACCACGGGAATGCCACCCAACGTAGTGCCCAGGGACTTGCCGGTGTTGGACACGCCGGTACCCAGGTCGGCCACGCCATCAGCCACACCGGCAACGGTGGTGCCCAAGGCGTTGCTATTGGTGCCCAGGGTGCCCAGGCCGTTAGTCAGGCCGCTGCCGATGCTGTTGACGGCAGTGCCCGTAGCGGTGACTAACCCGCCAGCGGTAGTGCCGACAATTGGCACCGTGGTCAGGGTCGTACCCAGATCGCCCACCGCGGTGCCGACATTACCGACAACACCGCCTACAGCGCCCACTACCTGGCCGGTGACCAGAGGAGTGGTGGAACCTGTACCGCCACCGGTGCCACCGCCAGTACCACCACCGGTGCCACCGCCAGTACCACCACCTGTGCCACCGCCAGTACCACCACCTGTGCCACCGCCAGTACCTCCGCCGGTGCCGCCACCTGTGCCGCCACCAGTACCTCCGCCAGTGCCACCACCTGTGCCGCCACCGGTACCTCCGCCGGTGCCACCACCAGTACCTCCATCTGTGCCGCCACCGGTACCACCGCCAGTGCCTCCGTCAGTGCCACCGCCGGTACCGCCGCCAGTGCCGCCACCCGTTCCTCCGCCACTACCACTGCCAGCATCCGGAGATGACGCCGCGACGCTACTGTGATGACCACCACCACCGCTGCTGCAGCCTCCGAGGCTAACTGCCAGAATCAGGGCCAGCGCGGTACTTGCTTTCCACAACACGACTTGAGTTTTCATGATTGAGTTCCTTGCACCAGGTACAGCCTTTGCTGTTATCGAAGTTCGCTGTTTCTAGGGGCAGCGATACATTCGTCCGTTGTGGCTATAACAGACCCGGGTGCGTTATCTCGCAATGCTCAACTTGGTATTAACAATTTATATACAGATAGAGTTAGTCTGCTTAGCGACTAATACCAAGGATGTAGTGGGGGAGGGTTTAGAAGCTGCGAGGTGTTTAAAATCATAGGGTTAATAAAGATAGCGGGCTATCGATAGCCCGCTATAACTTAGGATGTATATATACAATTTATCAGGAGATTGGCCGCCAACGCCCCGTCATGTGTTCAATATCCCCGGCGCCCTTTAGTTGTAACTCGCCACTGGAGCCGGCGGCACTTGTCAGTAAGGTTACTTCACTGGGTAAGCGCACCGGCTTTTTAAACTCGACGTCTATTTCGATATTGGCCGCAGGCAAATGCTCGCTCAGTGCGGCCAGTGTGCGTGCCTTGTTCCATAACCCATGGGCGATGGCCTGGGGGAAGCCAAACAACCTGGCAGTGAGGGCACTCAAGTGAATCGGGTTGTAGTCGCCGGACACCCGGGCGTAGCGGCGGCCGATGTCGGCGGGGGCTTTCCAGCGGGTCAGCTCGCTGACGCTGGTAGGGGCTTGCAGGGTGTGGTCCGCCGCAGCGCCATCGAGCTTCACCCCGCGACAGAGCATTCGGCTTTCGGCTTCCCACAGCAGCCCCAGTGAATCCTCGACCGTGGTCACGATATCGAAGGTCGCGCCCTTGGCATGGGGCTGCAAGTTCTGCGTGTAGACACCGACGGTCAGGTCACTCACACCTCCCATTGGGCGCAGGATGCGGATCCGGTTGCTTAGGTGGATCAACCCCAGCAGCGGGAATGGAAACGCCTTGTCGGTGAGCAATTGCATCTGCAGGCCGAACGCCAGGATATGGGGATAAGTGGCCGGCAGTACCGAGCTCTCGGCAAACCCGCAGACCTTGCGATAGGCGTCCACATCCTTGGGGTTAACGCTGACCCGGCAGCGCAGCCCTTGTTGCGGCAACGTGGTACCGGTGATCTTGCGCTTGAGCGCCGCACGCCAATACAGCGGCGGCAGAAACGGGGTGCTGCCTAATGTGTGCCACTCCATGCTTACGCTCCCAATAGACTTTGCCCACACACCCTCAACGCTTGCCCGCTGACCGCGCCCGATCCAGGTTGGCCGAGCCAGGCCACCGCTTCGGCAACGTCTTGGGGCAAGCCGCCCTGGCCCAGGGAACTCATGCGCCGCCCGGCCTCACGCAAGGCGAAGGGAATATGTGCGGTCATCTGGGTTTCGATGAAGCCTGGGGCCACGGCGTTGATGCTGATCCCGCGTTCCCCCAGCAACGGCGCCCACGCCTGTGCCAGGCCGATCAGCCCCGCCTTGCTCGCGGCGTAGTTGGTTTGCCCGCGGTTGCCGGCGATTCCGCTGATGGACGCCAGCAGCACCACGCGGCCGTTGTCGTGCAGGGTGCCGCTGTCCAGCAGCGCCTTGGTCAGCACTTGCGGCGCGTTGAGGTTGACTGCCAATACCGCGTCCCAGTATTCGGGCGTCATGTTGGCCAGGGTTTTATCGCGAGTGATGCCGGCGTTGTGCACCACGATGTCGAGGCCGTCCGGCAGGTGTTCGATCAACTGGGTGGCGGCGTCTTCGGCACAGATATCCAGGGCGACGCTGCGGGCGCCCAGGCGCGCGGCCAGGGCATCGAGGTCGGCCTTGGCTTGGGGCACGTCCAGCACAATCACCTCGGCGCCGTCACGAGCCAGGGTTTCGGCAATCGAGGCACCGATGCCTCGGGCCGCCCCGGTCACCAGTGCCTTGCGCCCGGCCAGTGGTCGGGTCCAATCCTCGACCTGGGTCGGGCAGGCATTCAAACGAATCACTTGGCCGGAGATGTAGGCGCTTTTGGGTGACAGGAAGAACCGCAACGCACCTTCCAGCTGGTCTTCGGCGCCTTCGCCCACATACAGCAACTGCAGGACTCCGCCGCTGCGCAGCTCTTTCGCCAACGAGCGGCTGAAGCCTTCAAGGGCGCGCTGGGCGCTGGCGGCGAACGGGTCGCTGAGGCGTTCCGGAGCGCGGCCAAGGATCACCAGATGCGCGCTGTGATCGAGGTTCTTCATCAACGGCTGAAAGAATTCCCGCAGCTGCTTGAGTTGATCGGTGTGCTGCAACTGGCTGGCGTCGAACACCACGGCCTTGAGCTTGGGCCCGTGGCCGGGAATCCAGGTGGTTGCCGTCGACGATTCGGTGCCGTAGCTATAGATAGCGTCGGTCAGCTTATTGGCGAATGGCAGGATTTTTGTTGCCAGCGGGCCGCCGCCGATCAGCAGCGCACCCTCCACCGGGCGCAGGCGTCCGGCCTGCCAACGTTCCAGGCGCACCGGTGACGGCAGGCCAATGGCGGCGACCAGGCGATGGCCGAGGCTGGAGTTGGCGAAGTCGATATAACGGTCAGACATGGAACGCTCTCCGAGTGCTGGGGTTCAAACGGTGGACCATCAATAGGTGAAAGTCGTTCGATTGAGCCTAGGCTAGGCTCAGAGATTCACCCCATAACCTCAAGGGAGCTTTCCATGACTCAATTGCGCCGTGTAGCGATCATTGGCGGTAACCGCATCCCCTTCGCCCGCTCCAATGGCCCTTACGCCACGGCGAGCAACCAGGCGATGTTGACCGCCGCCCTGGAAGGCCTGATCGAACGCTACAACCTGCACGGCCTGCGCATTGGCGAGGTGGCCGCCGGGGCGGTGCTCAAGCATTCCCGGGACTTCAACCTGACCCGCGAGTGTGTACTGGGCTCGCGGCTGTCACCACAAACCCCGGCCTACGATATCCAGCAGGCTTGCGGCACGGGGCTGGAAGCCGCGTTGCTGGTGGCGAACAAGATTGCCCTGGGGCAGATCGAAAGCGGGATTGCTGGCGGCGTCGACACCACGTCTGATGCGCCGATCGGGGTGAATGAGGGGTTGCGCAAAATCTTGCTGCAGGCCAATCGCAGCAAATCCATGGCGGATAAATTAAAAGTCCTGTTACAACTTCGCCCCCATCACCTTAAGCCGGAACTGCCGCGCAACGGCGAACCGCGCACCGGGTTGTCCATGGGCCAGCACTGTGAATTGATGGCGCAGACCTGGCAGATCCCCCGCGCCGAGCAGGATCAGCTGGCGTTGGAAAGCCACCACAAAATGGCCGCGTCTTACGCTGAGGGCTGGCAAAACGATTTGCTCACGCCCTTTCTTGGCCTGACCCGCGACAACAACCTGCGCCCTGACCTGACCCTGGAAAAACTCGCCAGCCTCAAGCCGGCCTTCGAGCGCAGCGAAAAGGGCACCCTTACCGCCGGTAATTCGACGCCGTTGACCGATGGCGCCTCGTTGGTGCTGCTGGGCAGTGAAGCCTGGGCCAAGGAGCGCGGCTTGCCGATCCTCGCCTACCTGCGCGATGGCGAAGCGGCGGCGGTAGATTTCGTCAACGGTGCCGAAGGCCTGCTGATGGCGCCGGTGTACGCCGTGCCGCGCTTGCTGGCCCGCAATGGCCTGACGCTGCAGGACTTCGATTATTACGAGATCCACGAAGCTTTCGCTGCCCAAGTGTTGTGCACGCTTAAGGCCTGGGAAGATCCGGAATACTGCAAGACCCGCCTGGGGCTGGACGCACCGCTGGGCTCCATCGACCGCAGCCGCTTGAACGTCAAAGGCAGCTCATTGGCCGCCGGTCATCCGTTTGCCGCCACTGGCGGGCGGATCGTCGCCAACCTGGCCAAGCTGTTGGACGCGGCTGGCAAGGGCCGGGGCCTGATCTCGATCTGCGCCGCCGGAGGCCAGGGCGTCACCGCGATTATTGAGCGCTGATCTCGGCTATGATTCGGCCGCCGGTCAATTTGGCATATTGGATGCATTCTTAAGCGGTCAAAGGTCGGTACCCTCTCCCCGCGGCGAGAGGATTGCCGTATAACGAGTGCCATACGCGTGTTTGGTAATAAAGGACCCACAATAAAAGCTGATGAAGACTCCTAAACGCATTGAACCCCTGATCGAGGACGGTCTGGTCGACGAGGTGCTGCGCCCACTCATGAGTGGTAAAGAAGCAGCTGTTTACGTGGTGCGCTGCGGCAACGAGTTACGTTGCGCCAAGGTCTACAAGGAGGCGAATAAACGAAGTTTTCGTCAGGCGTCCGAATACCAGGAAGGCCGTAAGGTCCGCAACAGCCGCCAGGCCCGGGCCATGGCCAAGGGCTCCAAGTTCGGCAAAAAAGAAACCGAAGACGCCTGGCAGAACGCCGAAGTAGCAGCGCTGTTTCGTCTGGCCGGTGCGGGCGTTCGCGTGCCCAAGCCGTACGACTTCCTTGAAGGCGTGCTGCTGATGGAGTTGGTGGCCGATGAATACGGCGACGCGGCGCCACGGCTGAACGACGTGACGCTGGAGCCGGACCAGGCCCGCGAATACCACGCCTTCCTGATTACCCAGATCGTGCTGATGTTGTGTACCGGCCTGGTGCACGGTGACCTTTCCGAGTTCAACGTGCTGCTGACGCCGACGGGCCCGGTGATCATCGATCTGCCCCAGGCGGTGGATGCGGCGGGCAACAACCACGCGTTCACCATGCTGGAACGGGATGTGGGCAACATGGCTTCCTACTTCGGGCGCTTTGCCCCGGAGTTGAAGAAGACCAAGTACGCCAAGGAGATGTGGGCGCTGTACGAAGCCGGCACTCTGCACCCGGCCAGTGTCTTGACCGGCGAGTTCGACGAGCCGGAAGAGCTGGCTGACGTGGGCGGTGTTATCCGCGAGATCGAAGCGGCGCGGCTCGATGAAGAGCGTCGCCAGGCGATCCGTGCGGCCGATGATGCTCCACCGAGCAAAGCGTCGGAAGAGCCACCGCCGCCGCCTTGGATGCAGTGATCCAATAACCGGGAAGGATCCCGGTCCATGTGGGAGCTGGCTTGCCTGCGATAGCATCACCTCGGTTTGGCTGACAGACCGAGGTGACTGCATCGCAGGCAAGCCAGCTCCCACATTTGTTTTGTGCAGTCAGTAAAGTCTCGTCAGGCGCAACAACTGCCCGACGCCAACTCCTTGAGAATCGGGCAATCCGGCCGATGATCACCCTGGCAGTGTTCCACCAGGTCCTGCAACGTATCGCGCAACTGCCCCAACTCGCGGATCTTCTGGTTCAGCTCATCGATGTGCTGGCGGGCCAGCGCCTTCACGTCGGCACTCGCGCGCCCTCGGTCTTGCCAGAGGGTCAGTAGCTTGCCGACCTCCTGAAGGGAGAACCCCAGGTCCCGCGATCGCTTGATAAACGCCAGGGTGTGCAAATCATCGGCGCTATAAATGCGGTAGCCGCTGTCGGTGCGATGGGCGGCTTTCAACAAACCGATGGACTCGTAGTAACGAATCATCTTGGCACTCAGGCCGCTTTGGCGTGCTGCTTGGCCAATGTTCATGGACGTTCGTCCTCCAGATCCTTGGGTTTCCAGGTTTTCAACAGCAGCGCATTACTCACCACGCTGACACTGGACAGGGCCATGGCCGCGCCGGCCATCACCGGGTTGAGCAGGCCGAACGCGGCCAGCGGAATGCCGATCAAGTTATACACAAAGGCCCAGAACAGATTCTGTCGAATTTTCGCATAGGTCTTGCGACTGATTTCCAGGGCGGCGGGCACCAGTCGTGGGTCGCCGCGCATCAGGGTGATCCCGGCGGCGTGCATGGCCACGTCGGTACCGCCGCCCATGGCGATGCCGATGTCGGCCGCGGCCAGGGCCGGTGCGTCGTTGATGCCATCGCCGACCATCGCGACGACGCCGGTCTTTTTCAGCTCGGCGACCGTGGCGGCCTTGTCGGCGGGCAGTACTTCGGCGTGCACGTCATCGATGCCCAGGGCGTCGGCGACCACGCGGGCGCTGCCACGGTTATCGCCGGTCAGCAGGTGGCTGCTGATATGCCGCGCCTTGAGTGCTTGTATCGCTTGCAGGGCGCCCGGTTTAAGCGTGTCACCGAAGGCGAACAAACCCAGTACGCGAGGCTGCGGGCCTTGCTCGATCAGCCAGGACAAAGTGCGGCCTTCGGCCTCCCAGGCGCTGGCCGAGTCGGCGAGATCACCGGTGCTCAAGCCGGTTTCTTCCAGCAGGCGACGGTTGCCCAGCGCCAGTTGCCGACCGTCGAGAGTGCCTGCGATGCCGCGCCCGGTCAGGGACTGGCTGGCGCTGACATCAGCCACGTTCAAGCCCTGTTCGGCGCAGGCATCCAGCACTGCCTTGGCCAGCGGGTGTTCACTGCCGCGTTGCAGCGCGCCGGCCTGTTGCAGCAGGACCGCTTCATTGCCATCGACGGCGGCCAAGTGCGCAATTTTCGGGGTGCCGGAGGTCAGGGTGCCGGTCTTGTCGAACACCACGGAGCTGACTTCATGGGCGCGTTCCAGGGCTTCGGCGTCCTTGATCAGAATGCCATGGCGGGCGGCGACGCCGGTGCCGGCCATGATGGCGGTGGGTGTAGCGAGGCCAAGGGCGCAAGGGCAAGCGATCACCAACACGGTCACGGCATTGATCAGCGCAACTTCCAACGGCGCGCCATACAGCCACCAGCCGGTCAGCGTGGCCACGGCCAGCACCAGCACCACCGGCACGAACACCTGGCTGACTTTATCCACCAGCTTCTGGATCGGAGCCTTGGCGGCCTGGGCGTCTTCCACCAGGCGGATGATCCTTGCCAATACGCTCTCTGCACCAAGAGCCAGGGTGCGCACCAGCAGCCGGCCTTCGCCGTTGATGGCGCCGCCGGTGACGGCATCGCCCGGCTGCTTCGGCACCGGCAGACTTTCACCGCTGATCAGCGCTTCGTCGGCGTGGCTTTGGCCTTCGACTACTTCGCCGTCCACCGGGAAGCGTTCGCCGGGTTTGACCAGCACCAGGTCATTCAGCTTGAGGGCGGTGATGGCAACGTCCTGCTCGCGGCCATCGATCACTTGAATCGCCCGCTCCGGGCGCAAGGCTTCCAGGGCGCGGATGGCACTGGCGGTCTGGCGCTTGGCGCGGCTCTCCAGGTATTTGCCCAGCAGGACCAGGGCGATCACCACGGCCGAGGCTTCGAAATACAGATGGGGCATCGTGCCGGCGGACGCTGTGAGCCATTCATAGATACTCAGGCCGTAACCGGCGCTGGTGCCGATGGCTACCAACAGGTCCATATTGCCGGCCCCAGCGCGTACGGCTTTCCAGGCGGCGATATAGAAGCGTGCGCCGAAGATGAACTGCACCGGGGTGGCCAGGGCAAATTGAACCCAGGCCGGGAGCATCCAGTGCAGGCCGAACGGTTGCACCAGCATCGGCAGCACCAACGGCGCGGCGAGCAGGATCGCCAGCAGCAGCGACCAACGCTCATGGCTCAGGCGTTGTTCCTGGCTGGCCTGGGTGGCGGTTTCGCTTTGGGGCAGGGTGGCGGTGTAGCCGGCCTTGTCGACGGCGGCGATCAGCACGCTGGGGTCCATTTGGCCGAGCACTTCAATGTGGGCGCGTTCGTTGGCCAGGTTGACGCTGACGCTTTGCACCCCGGGCACTTTGCCCAGTGCCCGTTCAACCCGCCCGGCACAGCTGGCGCAGGTCATGCCGCTGATCGGCAGGTCGAAGGTGGTGGATCCGTTCATGGGCAGTACTCCAGGAGAGATTGCCCATAGGATCAACCTTGACCTGTGGGGAAGGTCAAGGCACTTTTTACTGTAGGAGCGAGGGGGACGCCTAGTGCTTGCTCGCGAAGGTCGTGAACGATAACGCGCCTATCCTGAATGAACGCGGCGCTCTCAGGTTTTTCGCGAGCAAGCTCGCTCCTACAGGTTTTCGGGGCTTAATACTCCAGTGCTGCCGGCTTCAGGTACATGCCGTCCGGACCTTGCGCGATACGCAACTTGCGCACGTCGCCCGCCTTTAATGTGATGTTTTGCGCAGGTGGCGCGAGCATGCCCGGCAAGCACCCCTGGGATTGCCCCGGCAACAACTTCAGGCGCAACGACACATTCCCGGCCGGCAAGTTGAACGAGGTGGCCTGCTCCTGGAACAGCCGCCCGGCCAACTGGTCCTGGATGTACAAGCCAATCTCGCAGTTGGTGGGCACTTCCAGGCGCTCCCGGGAAATAATCAGCACCGCATAATCTTCATCTGCGCTGACCGGTGGCACAGCAGCAAACAAGCCCATCAGGCTGACAAGGCCAAAAAACGACCAGCGCATGGTGAATTCTCCGAGGTTTACATCGTGGATAGGTGCAGCTTGGCCGAGGGCGCGAATGAATGCCAGCCCGGCCGATGTTTTCAGAACTTGACCTTGCCATCGTGGCAAGGTCAAAACTGCGGGCAACCTCATCAAAGGAGTCATGTCATGCAAGTATTCAGCGTTGAAGGAATGACCTGCGGCCACTGCGTTCGCTCGGTCACCCAGGCGGTGCAGGATAAGGACCCGGCGGCCAGCGTGCGCGTCGACCTCGCGGCAAAGGAAGTCGGCGTGGAAAGCAGCCTGCTGTCGCCGGCGGAGGTGATCAACCTGATCAGCGAGGAAGGCTACAGCGTCAAGCTCGCCTGACTTTCTGATAGTTAGCGAGCTAACTTAATGTTCAAGGCACCCATGCCCGGCTAGACTGTCGGGCTGCCGACTCACCTGGGTGCCTGATGAACCTTCGTATAATTCTGATTTTGGGGGCCTTGAGCGCGTTTGCGCCGTTGGCCATCGACTTCTACCTGCCGGGTTTTCCGGCCATGGCCGTGGCATTCGGTACCGACGAAAAACACATTCAGCTGACCTTGGCCGTGTACTTCACGGGCCTGGCAATCGGCCAGTTGATCTATGGGCCGCTGGCGGACCGCTTTGGCCGACGCGGGCCGCTGCTCAGCGGTGTCACCCTGTTTACCCTGGCGTCGTTCGCGTGTGCGTACGCGCCTTCCCTGGAGTGGCTGATCGGCGCGCGTTTCGTCCAGGCCTTGGGCGGTTGCGCAGGCATGGTGATCTCCCGGGCGGTGGTCAGCGATAAATGCGACGCGGTGGGCTCGGCCAAGGTGTTTTCCCAATTGATGCTGGTCACCGGGCTGGCCCCGATCCTCGCGCCGTTGGCGGGCGGGGTGATGGTCGGTATCTGGGGCTGGCAGTCGATATTCCTGGCGCTGACGGCATTCAGCGTGATGGCGGCCATCGCGGTAGCGGTCGGGCTGCCGGAAAGTTTCCCGGCCCATCAACCGCGCCAGCCGCTTTCGGGCGCGTTGCGCCAGTACGGTCGGTTGCTGTCGGACCGGGTGTACCTGGGCTATGCCTTGACCGGTGGCATCTCGATTGCCGGCATGTTTGCCTACATCGCGGGCTCGCCTTTCGTCTTTATCAAACTCTATGGCGTGCCCGCCGAGCACTATGGCTGGGTATTCGGCTCCAACGCCGCCGGCTTTATCCTGGTGGCACAGGTCAATGCGCGTCTGCTGGCCTCGCGCGGCCCGGCGTTTCTGCTGTCGCGCACGGTGTGGGTCTACCTGGCGGCGGGCCTGTCGTTGCTGGCCATTACCGCTTTGCGCACTGACGCCTTGTGGCCACTGCTGGTACCGCTGTTTATCTGCATCGCCAGCCTGGGCTGCATTCTGCCGAATACGTCGGCCTGCGCTATGAGCGGGCAGGGCGCACGGGCGGGCAGCGCGTCGGCGTTGCTCGGGTGCATTCAGTTCGGTGTGGCAGCAGGCGCTGCATCGTTGGTCGGCGTGTTGCACGACGGCACGGCGATGCCGATGGCAATGGTCATCAGCTTGTGTGGCGTGCTTGCGGTGACGTTCGCGATGCTGACCCGGCGCCTGCAGCGCCAACGGGCACTGCAAGCGGCGGACTGAGCGGGTCAGCCAGCAGAACGCTGCTGGCTTTCGGGGAATCGGTGAGGGGCCTGGATACGGGTTTGCAGGGTGTCGGCAAACGCGCGGGCTTCGGCCTCACTGCGGAAGGTAAAGGCGTTGTGGTCGAGACGGACCTGCCATTTGTTGCCTTCGGATCTTGCTAGCGCTTTTATCAGGATCTTCATTGCTGACTTCCTCACGTAAATTGCGTGGCAAAGGCGGCCAATATAAACCCGAATACGCTCACAAATATGACAAGGATCAAGTCTCTGACTAGCGGTGTCGTCCATTACTCACATGAATAACAGACGACACTGACAGAACCTTTCGTTAGAACCCTTCCAGCACGATCTTGCCCTTGGCCTTGCCGCTTTCCAGCAGTTCGTGGGCGCGGCGCAGGTTGGCCGCGTTGATCACGCCAAAGTGCTCGCCCACCGTGGTTTTCAGGGTGCCGGCGTCGATCAGTTCGGCGACGCGATTGAGCAGGTTGTGCTGCTCGATCATGTCACTGGTCTCGAACATCGAGCGGGTGTACATGAACTCCCAATGCAGCGACAGGCTCTTGCGCTTGAGCTTGCTGACGTCCAGCACCTTGGGATCATCGATCAGCGCCAGTTTGCCCTGGGGAATCAGCGCTTCCACCAGTTGGTCCAGGTGCTGGTCGGTCTGGGTCAGGCTGGCGACGTAGTTCACCTGCGGATGGCCGGCGTTTTTCAGCTCTTCGCTCAGCGGTTTGCTGTGGTCGATCACCAGGTCGGCGCCCAGGTCCTTGGCCCACGTTTGGGTTTCAGGGCGGGAGGCGGTGCCGATGACTGTCAGGCCGGTGAGCTGTTTCGCCAATTGGGTCAGGATCGATCCCACGCCACCGGACGCACCGACGATCAGCAGGCTTTGGCCTTCATCGGTCTTGCCTTCACGCACTTGCAGGCGTTCGAACAGCAACTCCCAGGCGGTGATGGCGGTCAGCGGCAGGGCGGCCGCGTCGGCGAAACCCAGGGTTTTCGGCATGTGGCCGACGATGCGCTCATCCACGGTGTGCAGTTCGCTGTTGCCGCCGGGACGTACCAGGGAGCCGGCGTAGAACACCTTGTCACCGACCTTGAACAGGCTCACTTCACTGCCCACGGCCTTGACCACACCGGCCACGTCCCAGCCCAGCACTTTGGCGGCACCGTTTTCCGGGGCGACGTTCTGGCGCACCTTGGTGTCCACCGGGTTCACCGAGATGGCTTTGACTTCCACCAGCAGGTCGCGAGGGCCGGCGACCGGTTCTGGCAGTTCGATGTCTTGCAGGGATTTTGGATCGTTGATGGGCAATGCAGCGTAGTAGGCAATGGCTTTCATGAGGGTTTCCAAAAAGGGGTCGGTTGATCAGGCAAGAAACTTCAGGCGCTTGAGTTCGAAATGCTCGAGCACGTCGGCAGCCTTGGCGCGGAAATTCTGGATATGGGCGCTCTGGTCGTGGTCGGCCAGCGCGGCGTCGTCACTCCAGCGTTCGAGCATGTAGAAGGTCTCGGGGTGTTGCAGGTCCTGATGCAGGTCGTACTGCTGGCAGCCGGCTTCGGTGCGGGTCGGCTCCAGCAGCTCGCGCAGCAGGGTTTCCAGGGTAGCCTGTTGGCCGGGTTTGGCGATCAGCGTGGCGATGACGTTAAAGGCAGCGGACATATTCGACTCCAGACACGTGATGAACGGGATGGACAGATAATTGGCTATTTCTCTCGAAGATAAAACCCGCTAAAAGAGCAGTCTCTTTCAATGTTTTTTTGATAATGGGCGGTCGACGTGCTGCGTTTTGATGACTTGCAGTTGTTTGTGCGTGCGGCAGACCTGGGCAGCCTTTCGGCGGCGGCGCGGGTCATGGACATGTCGGCGGCGGTGGCCAGCGCGGCGTTGAAGCGTATCGAGCAGCAACTGGGCGCGCGGTTGCTGGCGCGCTCCACCCGCAGCCTGCGCCTGACCGCCGAGGGTGAGGGCTTTCTGGAGTACGCCCGGGCCGCCTTGAGCAGCCTGGATGAAGGCCGGCGCTTATTGGCCAGTGGCCAGGACCAGGTCAGCGGGGTGCTGCAACTGTCGGCGCCGTCGGACTTTGGTCGTAACCAGCTGCTTCCCTGGCTGGATGAGTTTCAGCGTGAATACCCCGACTTGAGCGTACGCCTGCTGTTGGGCGACCGGATTGCCGACCTGTTCCGCCAGCCGGTGGACATCGCCTTGCGCTACGGTGAACCCGAAGACTCCAGCCTGATCGCGCTGCCCATCGCCCCGGACAACTACCGCGTGCTCTGCGCCGCCCCCAGCTATCTGGCGCGGCATGGCGAACCGCGCCATCTGGAGCAGCTCACCCAACACAATTGCCTGCTGTATATGCTCGGCAGCCGGGTGCATGACCATTGGGGTTTCAACGATGGCAAGCGCGACGTCAGCCTGACGGTGACCGGTGACCGATTCAGTGACGACGCCGATGTGGTGCGGCGCTGGGCGGTGGCTGGGGTGGGTATCGCCTACAAGTCCTGGCTGGATGTGAGCTCTGATGTGCTGGCCGGGCGCCTGCGCCTGATCCTGCCGGAGCTGCGGGGCGAGCGCACGCCGCTCAACCTGTTGTGCGCCCATCGAGCGCAGCTGAGCAAGCCGATCAATCTTCTGCGGGAAATGCTCGTTGCTCGTTGTGCGACATTGACTGCGCAGTTGCCGGAGCGGTCGGCCTCTACACCCTGACTCCGGGAATATCGGGAAATTTCCTTCAGCCTCTGTCCTTGGTTGCGCTGTAAGACGGCACGGAACCGGGCGTTTTCACGCTTATACTTTTCTGCGAACTGCAGCAGACGAATGATTCAACAGGGAGTGAATGAGCACATGGAACAGGCACCTTGCATCAGTCAGATTGCCACTTTGCTGGCCGACCCGAAACGTACCGCAATGGTCTGGGCGTTGATGGATGGCTCGGCCAAACCCTCCGATGAATTGGCTCTACTGGCGGGGCTGTCGCCGGCCTCGGCCAATGCTCACCTGACGCGATTGACGGCCGGCGGCCTGCTGCGCGTCGAAGCCCGTAGCGGCAAACGCTTTTTCGTGTGGCCGCTGCCGACGTAGGGGCTGCCGTGGATGCCTTGGCCTGTACCACCATGGCCAGAATCACCCGCAGCACGCCCGCTCATTCCCAGTCCCTGATTGCGCCTGCGGCATTACGGCGGGCCAGGCTTTGCCAGGGGCATCTCGGTGGCGAGCTGGCGGCGGGGTTGTATCAACGGATGATGACGGCAGGGTGGATCGAGCGTGCGGAGCAGCGCACGGAAGTGACGCCCCTTGGCGCACGCAAACTCGCAGCGCTGGGGATTTTTACCCAGGCACTGGCTCAGCCGATCGTGTGCGATTGTTTTGATTGGAGCGAACAGCAGCCGCACCTGGGCGGTGCGTTGGGGGTCGCGCTGTTGCAGCTGTGTTTGCAGTCGAACTGGGTCAGTGTGATCAATGAGTCCCGGGCGCTGCAGGTCAGTGAAGCCGGGCAACTGGAAATTGCCCGGCTCGCCAGACCGGTCGGTGATTAAGGCTTGACCAACCGTGCATCCAGGCTGTTTTGCGCCAGACGTTTGGCCTGGTCCTGGGTCATGCCCAGGGAGGTGTACAGCGCATGGAAGTTCTCGGTGACATAACCGCCGAAGTACGCCGGGTCATCCGAGTTCACCGTGACCTTCACCCCACGCTCGAGCATGTCGAGGATGTTGTGTTGCGACATGTCGTCGAACACGCACAGCTTGGTGTTGGACAACGGGCACACCGTCAGCGGGATCTGCTCGTCGATGATCCGCTGCATCAGGCGTTCGTCTTCAATGGCGCGTACACCATGGTCGATACGCTGGATTTTCAGCAGGTCGATGGCTTCCCAGATGTACTCCGGCGGGCCTTCTTCGCCGGCGTGGGCGACGGTCAGGAAACCTTCGTGACGGGCACGATCGAACACGCGCTGGAACTTGCTCGGCGGGTGACCCATTTCCGAACTGTCCAGACCCACGGCAACAAACGCATCACGGAACGGCAGCGCCTGGTCGAGGGTTTTCTCGGCCTCTTCTTCGCTCAAGTGGCGCAGGAAGCTCAAGATCAAACCACTGGTGATGCCCAGTTGTTGCTCGCCGTCTTTCAACGCGGCAGCGATGCCATTGAGCACCACTTCGAAGGGCACGCCACGGTCGGTGTGGGTCTGTGGGTCGAAGAACGGTTCGGTGTGGATCACGTTCTGCGCCTTGCAGCGCAGCAGGTAGGCCCAGGTCAGGTCGTAGAAGTCCTGGGAGGTGCGCAGTACATCGGCGCCCTTGTAGTACAGGTCGAGGAACTCTTGCAGGTTGTTGAAGGCGTAGGCCTTGCGCAGGGTTTCGACGTCGTTCCACGGCAGCGCGATCTTGTTGCGTTCGGCCAGGGCAAACAGCAGCTCAGGCTCCAGCGAGCCTTCCAGGTGCAGGTGCAATTCAGCCTTGGGCAGGGCGTTGAGCCAATCGTACATTTATAAATTCTCATCAGGTGCAATGGCGGCATTCTACAGGCGCACGCCGAAATAATCGGCAAAACCTGACCAAGCGGTGAGCATCCGCGATCGTCGTGCAAGCGATGCGTGAACTAAGGTGTAACGAAACGTTAGCGGCGCGGTGCAGTCTGTACCCCATCAATGACGGATTCGCCGCGTTTAAAAGGCCTGCAATGCTCACATCTATCAAGCAAGAAAAATTCATGCTGCTGGCGCTGATTGCCGCCATCGCCGCTTACCCGCTGGAGCACTGGATGCTGGGCAGCGGGCAGATGGTGGCGCTGCTCAGCGGCATCGCGCTGATTGGCTTTATCGTCGTGGCCTCGATGCGCGTGGCCCATCACGCCGAGCAACTGGCGGAAAAGGTCGGCGACCCCTACGGCACCATGATCCTGACCCTCGCCGCGGTGCTGGTGGAAGTGGTGATCCTGGCGATCATGATGAGCAACGAGCCGTCGCCGACCCTGGTGCGTGACACCATTTATTCGGCGGTGATGCTCGATATCAACGGCATCCTTGGCCTGGCTGCACTGATGGGCGGGATCAAGCATGGCGAACAGTCCTACAACGACGATTCGGCACGCACCTACAGCGTGATGATCCTAACCGCCATGGGCGTGTCGATGGTGGTGCCGGAATTTATTCCCGAGGCCGACTGGAAAATCTACTCGGCCTTCACCATTGGCGCGATGGTGGTGCTCTACACGTTGTTTCTGCGGATGCAGGTGGGGCCCCACAGTTATTTCTTCAGCTACAGCTACCCGGAAAAGCGCCGCAAGAAACAGCCGGAAGAAGAGTCGCCGCCGATCAACCTGGCGTTCTCCATCGGAACCCTGGTGTTTGGCGTGATCGTGATTGGCGCGTTGGCCGAGGTGATGTCCAAGACCCTCGACCTGGGCCTGGAAGGAACGGGTGCCCCACCGGTGATCACGGCGATCATCGTGGCCGCGATTTCCGCCGCCCCGGAGATTCTGACTGCGTTGCGCGCGGCGCTGGCCAACCGCATGCAGTCGGTGGTGAACATCGCGCTGGGTGCGTCGCTGTCGACGGTGATCCTGACGGTGCCGGTGATGGAAGCCATGGCCTTGTACACCGGCCAACCGTTTCAGATGGCAATGACGCCGGTGCAGACGGTGATGGTGTTTATTACGCTGATCGTCAGCGCGATCAACCTCAACGATGGCGAAACCAACGCCATCGAAGGGATGACCCATTTTGTGTTGTTTGCGACGTTTATCATGCTGTCGCTGTTGGGGTTGTAACCGATCCTGAACACACCGCAGAAATAATTGTGGAAACCGGGCTTGTGTGGGAGCGGGCTTGCTCGCGAATACGGAGTGTCAGTCGCCAGATATGTTGACTGACCCAACGCTTTCGCGAGCAAGCCCGCTCCCACATTTGGAAAGTGTTTCTTCAGTTAAGTCCGGTTGATCAGTTCCCGCGCCGCCTGGCTGTGATCGGCAATCAAACCTTTCAAATCAAGGCCCTCGACCTGCCCGTCGATCACCCGCCATTTACCGCCAACCATCACCCGGTCCGCCCGGTCGGCGCCGCACAGCAGCAGGGCCGAGATCGGGTCGTGGCTGCCGGAAAAGCGCAGCTCATCCAGTTTGAACAACGCCAGGTCGGCCTGTTTGCCTACGGCCAGTTCGCCGATGTCGCTGCGACCAAGTAACTGCGCCGAGCCTTTTGTAGCCCAGCCCAATACCAGCTCCGGGGTGATCTTTTCCGCGCCGTAACGCAGGCGCTGGATGTACAGGGCCTGGCGCGTTTCGAGGATCATGTTCGATGCATCGTTGGATGCCGAACCGTCCACGCCCAGGCCAATGGGCGCGCCGGCGGCGAGCAGGTCGAGGGTCGGGCATATTCCGGAAGCCAGGCGCATGTTCGAGCTCGGGCAATGGCAGATCCCGGTACCGGCAGCACCGAGGCGCGCGATTTCTTCCGGGTTGAAGTGAATGCCATGGGCCAGCCACGTGCGCGGGCCGAGCCAGCCGACGCTGTCGAGGTAGTCCACGGTGCGCAAGCCGAAACGCTGCAGGCAGAAGTCTTCTTCGTCGAGGGTTTCTGCCAGGTGGGTGTGCAGGCGCACGTCGAGGTTGTTGGCCAGTTCGGCGCTGGCTTCCATGATTTCCGGGGTGACGGAAAACGGGGAGCAGGGCGCCAGGGCGATCTGGATTTGTGCGCCGTCGCCGCGCTCGTGGTACTGACGGATCAGGCGGCGGCTGTCTTCAAGGATCACCTCGCCCTGCTGCACGGTTTGTTGCGGTGGCAGCCCGCCGTCGGCTTCGCCCAGGCTCATGGAACCGCGAGTCAGCATGGCGCGCATACCCAGTTCGCGCACGCTGTCGACTTGCACGTCGATCGCCTGTTCGAGGCCGTCCGGGAACAGGTAGTGGTGGTCTGCCGCGGTGGTGCAGCCTGAGAGCAGCAATTCAGCCAGGGCCACTTTGCTCGCCAGGGCGAGTTTTTCCGGGGTGAGTCGGGCCCAGACCGGGTACAGGGTTTTCAACCAGGGGAATAGCGGCTGGTTAACTACCGGTGCCCAGGCGCGGGTCAGGGTTTGATAGAAATGATGGTGAGTGTTGATCAGCCCCGGAAGGACGACATGCTCGCGGGCATCGAAGACTTGTCCGCAGGGCATGGCAGGCTCTTGGCCGAGGCCAAGGACTTCGACGATCACACCGTCCTGCAGCACCAGGCCGCCACGGGCGTCGAGGCCATTGGCGGTGAAAATCGCGAGGGGGGTTTTTAACCAGATACGGGTCGCAGGCATTGGCCGGCTCCTCTGAATGATGGGTTCAGGTTTGCCAGCTCAGTGTTGCCCTGTCTGCTGATCCAGGGTCGCCGGGAAGGGCGAGGTGCGCAGTTTACGTGTGGATCGTTATCGACGGCAATCGGCCGATAACGATCCCGGGTTGTTTACCAGGCGATGGTGTCGCCTTTGTAGTCCACAAAGTGATGGCCGCCTTTGCCGCTGTAGGCATTCACTTGGTCGATCAGGCCGCGCACGCTGGTGGGCACGTCGATGTGTGCGTTTTCGCCGCCCATGTCGGTTTTCACCCAGCCCGGGTGCAACGACAGTACGGTCAGTTTCTGGTCGCCCAACTGGGTGACGAAACTGTTGGTCATGGAGTTGAGGGCGGCCTTGCTGGCTTTGTAGAGCGCCAGGTCCGAGCCGTCGGGGATGGTCACGCTGCCGAGGATCGAACTCATAAAGGCCAACACGCCAGTATCGGGGCGGATCTGCCCGACGAAACGCTGGGCCAGGTTGATTGGCGCCACGGCGTTGGTGAAGAACAGTTGGCCGACTTCAGCCAGGGTGGCGTGGCCCGGTTCCTGATTGGCCGGGCCTTTGACGCCGGCGTTGACGAACAGCAGGTCGAAGGTTTTTGCCTTGAGGCGCTGGCTCAGGGCGATCACGGCCTGTTGGTCATCCATGTCGAGCTTTTCGATCTGGACCGGGCCCAGGGCCTTCAAGGCATCGGCCTTTTGCGGATCGCGCACGGTGGCGGTGACGTCCCAGCCGTCCGCCAGCAGTTGCTTGGCCAGGCCAAGGCCCAGGCCCCTGGAGGCGCCGATAATCAGTGCGGTTTTTGAAGTGGACATGAATGGCTTCCTTTGACGGTGGAGGTTCACGGGTTCAGTGGACAACGCTGGCCGAGCCTTTGCTGCAACTCCTGGCGCAGTTGGTCGAGTTCGGCGATGCGGGTTTCGATCAGGTTAAGCTTGTCTTGCAGCAGTTGGGTCACGGCGCTGTCGGGGTCTGGAGCTTGCCATAGTGCGCCGACGCTGTTGCCGATTTCACCCAGGCTGAAGCCCAGGCGCTGGGCGGTCTTGATGTAAAGCACCAACTGCACCATGTCGGCGGGATAGTCACGGTAACCGTTGGCACTGCGTTGCGCGGCAATCAATCCGCGTTGTTCGTAGAAGCGCAGGGTGTCGCGGCTGACCTGGCTGGCCTGGGCTAATTCGCCGATACGCATGCAGAGGGCTCGAAGGGGCTTGACCCTGGAGCATACTCCAGGCTTTAGCGTGCTGGCTTCTTGAATTGAAGGAGCTTGCTGCTATGTGGACTGCACACCAATACCGTCAACTGGTTCGGGCCAGCGGCTGGTACGACTTGATCGTCACCGCGGCGCTGGTCACCCCCTGGACCTTTGTTCTGCTGCACAACGCCTTGGTGGCGTTGAATCTGCCCGGCGAACTGCCACCGTTCGCGCCAGTGCATATGTTGATGGCCAACCTGATGGGCTCGATTGTGTGCGTGTGGTCAGTGCTGCGAATCCGCGATCCCCAAGCGATATTTGGCCGCTATGACGCGGCCGGCCGGGTGTTATTTGCCACTTGGCAGATTTACGCGCTGGCCCACGGCGCAAGTTTAGTGCTGGTGATTGTCGTGGTGTTTGAAGTGCTGTGGGCGGTAGCGCAGTTGATGCCGGTGCGCCGTCCGGCAAGTTGATCAAAAAATGCTCAGTTACGCCGGGGCGTTGCGGGCTCTACCGCCGGCTCACTCTTGCACGGGTTATCCACAGGTTGCTCCACAGTAATTGTGCGCAAGCGTGTTCGGTGGATATAAGCGCTGCGGCCCTTTGTTCTAAAGGACATAACCCGCCTAACTGACTGTTTTTGAGCCGGATTAATACTTTAGTGTGGCGGGCTGAGCAAAAACTGAACAACCGCCTGAAAGCCTTGTGACAGAAGGGTTACAGGCGAGTGTGCTCAGGTTATCCACAGGCAGGTGCACGGCAGATGTGGGCAGTTTCAGCGCTCTAGCAGAATGCGCCCGCGGCTCAGGTCGGCGAGCTGAGTTTGCAAGGTGTCGATATGCGCTTCGCCGAGGGCCAGTTGCAGGTCGACGCCATTGGCGGTGAAGGTTTCTTCCATCACCAGCCCGCCCAGTTCGGCCACCCGTAGCTTCACCAACTGCAGCTCGGCAAAACCACAGGAGCAACTCAGTGGCACACGTTTGATCAGCTCGACGCGTTCGGCCGCTTGCAGGCACTTGTTGGCGCCGCCGCCATAGGCCCGGGCCAGGCCGCCGGTGCCCAGTTGGATGCCGCCGTACCAGCGGATCACCAGCACTACGACCTGGTCGCAGTCCTGCGCTTCGATCGCGGCCAGGATCGGGCGCCCGGCCGTGCCGCCGGGCTCGCCGTCATCGTTACTGCGGTATTGATCCCCCAGTTTCCAGGCCCAGCAGTTGTGCGTGGCATTCAGGTCGCTGTGCTGGTCGATGAAGGCCTGGGCGTCCTGGGGGCTGCTGATGGGGGCGGCGAGGGTAATGAAGCGGCTTTTGCGAATTTCTTCGCGAAACTCGCAAAAGCCGGTAAGCGTGAAAGGCATGGGTAACTTCGTTTAGAGGGCCGGCTTGATGCCACAGCCGTTGAGAATGATGTGGATAAGGTTGGTGCCAGCGTCTTCCATGTCCTGCTTGGTCAGCTTGGTGCGACCGGTCACGCGGCAGATTTGCGTGGCAAAGTCGGCGTAATGCTGGGTGCTGCCCCACAGCAGGAAGATCAGGTGCACGGGGTCGATGGGGTCCATCTTGCCTGCGTCGATCCAGGCCTGGAACACCGCCGCACGGCCGCTGAACCAGGCGCGGTAGTCCTGGCTGAAATATTCGGTCAGGCATTCACCGCCACTGATGATCTCCATCGCAAAGATCCGCGAGGCTTGTGGCTGGCGGCGGGAGAATTCCATCTTGGTGCGGATGTAGCGGGTCAGCGCTGCGGCCGGGTCGTCCTCGGCCGTCAGGGTGTTGAAGGTGCTGTCCCAGAGTTCGAGGATGTTACTGAGCACGGCAATGTACAGGCCCAGCTTGTTGGTGAAGTAGTAGTGCAAGTTGGCTTTCGGCAACCCGGCACTCGCCGCGATGGTGTTCATGCTGGTGCCTTTGTAGCCATGACGGGCGAACTCGTCTTCGGCAGCCTGCAAAATCGCTTGTTCGTTCTTTTGCCGAATGCGGCTTGCAGGTTTTCCGGCGTGGTTGCTGTGGGCAGGAACTTCGAGGCTCATGGAGGTTTCCGTGCAGATCGATGAATACGACGTGTGCACAGATAACCCACCCTCAAGCCCCAGACAAGTCCCGATACGATAAAACCGTCAAAGCGGCTCCAGAGTGTCGCTTTCCAGGGCCCGGTTTGCGGCATCTGCGGTGGCTTTGGGTTCAGGCAGTAACAAGCACAACGCAATGGCGGTCAGGCCGCCGCTGGTGATGGCGGAGTCGAACAGGTTCTGCACCAGCGTTGGCATCAGGTGCAGCAGGTTCGGTTGGGCCGCGATCCCCAGGCCGACGCCAAACGAGGTGGCGATGATCAGCATGCTGCGCCGGTCCAGCGGGGCCTGGGCGAGGATGCGCACGCCGGCGGCGGCGACACTGCCGAACATCACCAGGGTTGCCCCACCCAGCACCGGCTTGGGGATTTGTTGCAGCACCGCGCCGATCAGCGGAAACAGCCCGAGGCAAAACAGCACCACGCCGATGTACAGGCCGACGTAACGGCTGGCGACGCCGGTCAGTTGGATCACGCCGTTGTTCTGGGCAAAGGTGGTGTTGGGGAAGGCGCTGAAGGTGGCGGCGATCATGCAGCTGATGCCGTCCCCCAGCACGCCGCCCTTGAGCCGGCTTATATAGGAAGGGCCGCTGATGGGTTGGCGGGCGATCATGCAATTGGCGGTGAGGTCGCCGACGGTTTCGATGGTGCTGATCAGATAAATCAGTGCCACCGGCAGGAAAGCGCTCCAGTCGAAGTTGAAACCGAAGTGAAACGGTGTGGGCAGGCTGATCAATGGCAAGTCAGGCAGCGCTTGGGGCACCAGTTTTCCGCTGAACCAGGCGGCGAGGCTGCCCAATGCCAGGCCGATGATAATGGCACTGAGGCGTACCCATGGGGTGTTCGAGCGGTTGAGCAGGATGATGGTCATTACCACGAACACACCGAGTGCCAGGTTGGTCGGGGCGCCGAAGTCCGGGGCGTTGAAGCCGCCACCCAAGTCGGTGATACCGACCTTGATCAGGCTGATGCCAATCAGGGTGATGACGATGCCGGTGACCAGGGGTGTGATCACTCTTCTCAGTTGGCCGATAAACCGGCTCAACACCACCTGCACGGCTGCACCGAAGAAGCACACGCCAAAGATCATCGCCAGGATGTCTTCCGGGCTGCCGCCGCGTTGCTTGACCAGAAAACCTGCCGACAACACCGCACCGAGAAACGCGAAGCTGGTGCCTTGCAGGCAGATCATCCCGGCGCCAATGCCAAACGGCCTACGCGCCTGAATGAAGGTACCTACACCGGAAACCATCAATGCCATGCTGATCAGGTAGGGCAGGTGAGCGGTCAGGCCGAGGGTGGAGCCGATGATCAGTGGGGGAGTGATGATGCCGACAAACGCGGCCAGTACATGCTGCAACGCAGCAAGCAATGCAGGCAAAGGTTTGGGCCGATCGTTGAGGCCGTAGATCAGGTCACTTGGGTTTTCGGATTCTGGCGACATGGTGGGGAGCTCATGGCTGATGGTTCGAGATCCCCTTGTCTTGCAAAAAGCTGTCCAGCTGCTCAGGTTTTTCTGCGAGGCCCGTGTTAGCGCGTTGCGGCCAGACTTTCGAGGAAGCTTTCCAGCACCAAATGAGGGCGACGGCCCTTGCGCGTGACCGAAGCGAGGCTCAAATCGTAAAAGCGTGTAGCTGGTTTCAGCGCGCGCAGTCGGCCTTGTTGTACCCACAGACTGGCGTAGTGGTCGGGCAGGTAGCCGATGTAGCGGCCGGTCAGGATCAGGAAGGCCATGCCTTCGCGGTCCGAGGCGCTGGCGGTGCAGTTGAGTGCCTGGTAGTGCGCCTGGATATCGGCGGGCAGGCGGAAGGTCGGGGCGATGGCGTCCTGGCTGTTGATGCGTTCGTCGTCCAGTTGCTTGTCGTCGGCGTAAAACAGCGGGTGGCCGACTGCGCAGTAGAGCAGCGAGCGTTCGCTGTACAGCGGCTGGTATTCAAGCCCCGACAGGGCGCTGGCCTGGGGGACTACGCCGACGTGCAGGCGACCGTCGAGCACACCTTGTTCGACTTCATTGGGGGCGATCATGCGGATCTGGATCTGTACGTCCGGGCCGCGCTCCTTCAATTGCGCCAAGGCGTGGGTGATGCGCATGTGGGGCAGGGTGACCAGATTGTCGGTCAGGCCGATGATCAGCTCGCCGCGCAAGTGCTGGTGCAGGCCGTTGACCTCGGTGCGGAAACTTTCCAGGGCGCTGAGCAGCTGCAACGCCGACTGGTACACCTCGCGCCCTTCCTCGGTCAGGGAAAACCCCGCCCGCCCGCGTTGGCACAGGCGTAGGCCGAGGCGTTGCTCAAGATCACTCATTTGCTGGCTGATGGCCGAGCGACCAATCCCCAGGACGGTTTCCGCCGCCGAGAAGCCGCCGCATTCCACCACGCTGCGAAAGATGCGCAACAGGCGGATATCGAAGTCGCTGACTTGGGCCAGTGGGTCGGGTCGACGGCTGCTCATAGTTTAGTGAAGGCCTGACTGAAGGTTAGAAGAGTTGGATTTCACCGACTTTATCCCCGTGGCAATTTAGCTGCAACAACGCTTTTCAAATCCCTACGCTGCCTTTCGCCTTGCGAGGTTTTGCTCATGAACATGCCCGAAAACGCTCCGTCCACCCTGGCCAGCCAACTGAAGCTGGACGCGCACTGGATGCCGTACACCGCCAACCGCAACTTCCATCGTGACCCGCGTCTGATCGTGGCGGCCGAGGGCAGCTGGTTGACCGATGACAAGGGGCGCAAGGTGTATGACTCGTTGTCGGGTCTTTGGACCTGCGGCGCCGGGCACACCCGCAAGGAAATCCAGGAAGCGGTCTCCAAGCAACTGGGTACGTTGGACTACTCGCCGGGCTTCCAATACGGTCATCCATTGTCGTTCCAACTGGCAGAAAAGATTACCGACCTGACCCCGGGTAACCTGAACCACGTGTTCTTCACCGACTCCGGCTCCGAGTGTGCCGATACCGCCGTGAAGATGGTGCGTGCGTACTGGCGCCTGAAAGGCCAGGCGACCAAGACCAAGATGATCGGCCGTGCCCGTGGTTACCACGGTGTGAACATCGCCGGTACCAGCCTGGGCGGCGTCAACGGCAACCGTAAGATCTTTGGTCAGGCGATGATGGATGTTGACCATCTGCCTCACACCCTGTTGGCGAGCAATGCGTTCTCCCGTGGCATGCCGGAGCTGGGCGGTATTGCCTTGGCGGATGAGCTGCTCAAGCTGATCGAGTTGCACGATGCGTCGAACATCGCCGCAGTGTTTGTTGAACCGATGGCAGGCTCTGCTGGCGTGCTGGTTCCGCCACAGGGTTACCTGAAGCGTCTGCGTGAGATCTGCGATCAACACAACATCCTGCTGGTCTTCGACGAGGTGATCACCGGCTTCGGTCGTACCGGTTCGATGTTTGGTGCTGACAGCTTCGGTGTGACCCCGGACCTGATGTGCATTGCCAAGCAAGTCACCAACGGTGCGATTCCGATGGGCGCGGTGATTGCCAGCACTGAGATTTATCAGACGTTCATGAACCAGGCGACGCCTGAGTACGCGGTGGAATTCCCACACGGTTACACCTACTCGGCTCACCCGGTGGCCTGCGCGGCCGGCCTGGCGGCACTCGACCTTCTGCAGAAGGAAAACCTGGTGCAGAGCGTGGCCGAAGTCGCACCGCATTTCGAGAATGCGCTGCACGGCCTGAAGGGCAGCAAGAACGTGATCGACATTCGTAACTACGGCCTGGCCGGTGCGATCCAGATTGCGCCGCGTGACGGTGATGCGATTGTGCGTCCGTTCGAAGCCGGCATGGCTTTGTGGAAAGCCGGCTTCTACGTGCGCTTTGGCGGCGATACCTTGCAGTTCGGGCCAACCTTCAACAGCAAGCCGCAGGACCTGGATCGCTTGTTCGATGCGGTCGGCGAAGTGCTGAACAAGATCGACTGATTTCTCCTTCTATATAGAACAACTTTTCAGGAGCCCTGCATGAGCCTCATCCAGCATTTGATCAACGGCCAATTGGTGACCGAGAACGGTCGCACGGCTGACGTGTATAACCCGTCGACTGGCCAGGTGATTCACCAGGTGCCGTTGGCCAGCCGCGAAACCATTCAAAGCGCCATCGACTCGGCCAGGGCGGCCTTCCCGGCCTGGCGCAACACGCCACCGGCCAAGCGTGCCCAGGTGATGTTCCGTTTCAAGCAATTGCTGGAACAGAACGAAGCGCGGATCTCCCAACTGATCAGCGAAGAGCACGGCAAGACCCTGGAAGATGCGGCGGGTGAGCTGAAGCGTGGGATCGAGAACGTGGAGTACGCGTGCTCGGCGCCGGAAATCCTCAAGGGTGAGTACAGCCGTAACGTTGGCCCGAACATTGACGCATGGTCTGACTTCCAGCCGTTGGGTGTGGTGGCGGGTATTACGCCGTTCAACTTCCCTGCAATGGTGCCGCTGTGGATGTATCCACTGGCGATCGTCTGCGGCAACTGCTTCATCCTCAAGCCGTCGGAACGTGATCCAAGCTCGACGCTGCTGATTGCACAACTGTTGCAGGAAGCCGGTTTGCCTAAAGGTGTGCTGAGCGTGGTGCACGGCGACAAGGGCGCGGTGGATGCGCTGATCGAAGCGCCGGAAGTCAAAGCGTTGAGCTTTGTGGGTTCGACGCCGATCGCCGAGTACATCTATTCGGAAGCTACCAAGCGTGGCAAGCGTGTACAGGCGCTGGGCGGGGCGAAGAACCATGCGGTGCTGATGCCGGATGCAGACCTGGATAATGCAGTCAGCGCCTTGATGGGCGCGGCGTATGGTTCGTGCGGTGAGCGTTGCATGGCAATCTCTGTTGCCGTGTGTGTTGGCGACCAGGTAGCGGATGCGTTGATTGCCAAGTTGGTGCCGCAGGTCAAGGCGCTGAAGATTGGTGCGGGCACTTCCTGTGGCTTGGACATGGGGCCGCTGGTGACTGGCCAGGCGCGGGATAAAGTCAGTGGCTATATAGAAGACGGCGTTTCTTCGGGCGCTGAGTTGGTGGTCGACGGGCGTGGGTTGAGTGTTGCGGGCCATGAAGAAGGTTTCTTCCTGGGCGGTAGCTTGTTCGATCGCGTGACCCCAGAGATGCGTATCTATAAAGAAGAGATCTTCGGGCCGGTGCTGTGCGTGGTTCGGGTGAGCAGTCTGGAAGCGGCTATGCAACTGATCAACGATCACGAGTATGGCAATGGTACCTGCATCTTCACCCGTGACGGTGAAGCGGCGCGGTTGTTCTGTGACGAGATTGAAGTGGGCATGGTTGGCGTCAACGTGCCGTTGCCGGTGCCGGTGGCGTATCACAGCTTTGGTGGCTGGAAGCGTTCGCTGTTTGGCGACTTGCATGCCTATGGGCCGGATGGGGTGCGTTTCTACACCCGTCGCAAGGCGATTACCCAGCGCTGGCCGCAACGGGCCAGCCATGAGGCGTCGCAGTTTGCCTTTCCCAGCTTGTAAGTTCGGTCAGTAGAAGGCCGGCCCCTTGGGGCCGGCCTTTGCTTTTCAGGGCTTTTTTGACCGATATGACAGTATTGTGAAAAAAGGTGTTGACGGCAGATTCTGGAAGTCTATAATTCGCCCCACTTCCGGCGCAGTCGAAACGGAAAACTCCTTGGTAAACAAAGAGTTATGTAGGTTTCGACAGCGAGCTGCTTCAGATCATCGAAGCCCAGAAGGAGTTGATAGAGTCGTGTAGTTTGGCTCTGTTGACGGTTCGATCTTCTCGGTCGAAAGCGGAGAAAAAGAGGTGTTGACAGCAGCGTGTAACGCTGTAGAATTCGCCTCCCGCTAACGAGAGATCGGAAGCGCAAGTGGTTGAAGTTACAAAGGAAACTTTGAAAACTTCTTAAAAAAACCGCTTGACAGCAACAGAGGCTGCTGTAGAATGCGCGCCTCGGTTGAGACGAAAGATCTTAACCAACCGCTCTTTAACAACTGAATCAAGCAATTCGTGTGGGTGCTTGTGGAGTCAGACTGATAGTCAACAAGATTATCAGCATCACAAGTTACTCCGCGAGAAATCAAAGATGTAACCAACGATTGCTGAGCCAAGTTTAGGGTTTCTTAAAAACCCAAAGATGTTTGAACTGAAGAGTTTGATCATGGCTCAGATTGAACGCTGGCGGCAGGCCTAACACATGCAAGTCGAGCGGTAGAGAGAAGCTTGCTTCTCTTGAGAGCGGCGGACGGGTGAGTAATGCCTAGGAATCTGCCTGGTAGTGGGGGATAACGTTCGGAAACGGACGCTAATACCGCATACGTCCTACGGGAGAAAGCAGGGGACCTTCGGGCCTTGCGCTATCAGATGAGCCTAGGTCGGATTAGCTAGTTGGTGGGGTAATGGCTCACCAAGGCGACGATCCGTAACTGGTCTGAGAGGATGATCAGTCACACTGGAACTGAGACACGGTCCAGACTCCTACGGGAGGCAGCAGTGGGGAATATTGGACAATGGGCGAAAGCCTGATCCAGCCATGCCGCGTGTGTGAAGAAGGTCTTCGGATTGTAAAGCACTTTAAGTTGGGAGGAAGGGCAGTAAATTAATACTTTGCTGTTTTGACGTTACCGACAGAATAAGCACCGGCTAACTCTGTGCCAGCAGCCGCGGTAATACAGAGGGTGCAAGCGTTAATCGGAATTACTGGGCGTAAAGCGCGCGTAGGTGGTTCGTTAAGTTGGATGTGAAATCCCCGGGCTCAACCTGGGAACTGCATTCAAAACTGACGAGCTAGAGTATGGTAGAGGGTGGTGGAATTTCCTGTGTAGCGGTGAAATGCGTAGATATAGGAAGGAACACCAGTGGCGAAGGCGACCACCTGGACTGATACTGACACTGAGGTGCGAAAGCGTGGGGAGCAAACAGGATTAGATACCCTGGTAGTCCACGCCGTAAACGATGTCAACTAGCCGTTGGGAGCCTTGAGCTCTTAGTGGCGCAGCTAACGCATTAAGTTGACCGCCTGGGGAGTACGGCCGCAAGGTTAAAACTCAAATGAATTGACGGGGGCCCGCACAAGCGGTGGAGCATGTGGTTTAATTCGAAGCAACGCGAAGAACCTTACCAGGCCTTGACATCCAATGAACTTTCTAGAGATAGATTGGTGCCTTCGGGAACATTGAGACAGGTGCTGCATGGCTGTCGTCAGCTCGTGTCGTGAGATGTTGGGTTAAGTCCCGTAACGAGCGCAACCCTTGTCCTTAGTTACCAGCACGTCATGGTGGGCACTCTAAGGAGACTGCCGGTGACAAACCGGAGGAAGGTGGGGATGACGTCAAGTCATCATGGCCCTTACGGCCTGGGCTACACACGTGCTACAATGGTCGGTACAGAGGGTTGCCAAGCCGCGAGGTGGAGCTAATCCCAGAAAACCGATCGTAGTCCGGATCGCAGTCTGCAACTCGACTGCGTGAAGTCGGAATCGCTAGTAATCGCGAATCAGAATGTCGCGGTGAATACGTTCCCGGGCCTTGTACACACCGCCCGTCACACCATGGGAGTGGGTTGCACCAGAAGTAGCTAGTCTAACCTTCGGGAGGACGGTTACCACGGTGTGATTCATGACTGGGGTGAAGTCGTAACAAGGTAGCCGTAGGGGAACCTGCGGCTGGATCACCTCCTTAATCGACGACATCAGCTGCTCCATAAGTTCCCACACGAATTGCTTGATTCATTGAAGAAGACGATAAGAAGCAGCCCGAAATTGGGTCTGTAGCTCAGTTGGTTAGAGCGCACCCCTGATAAGGGTGAGGTCGGCAGTTCGAATCTGCCCAGACCCACCAATTTTGTGTGGGAAACGCCTGTAGAAATACGGGGCCATAGCTCAGCTGGGAGAGCGCCTGCCTTGCACGCAGGAGGTCAACGGTTCGATCCCGTTTGGCTCCACCACTACTGCTTCTACGTTATGAAAGCTTAGAAATGAGCATTCCATCGTTGTGATGGTGAATGTTGATTTCTAGTCTTTGATTAGATCGTTCTTTAAAAATTTGGGTATGTGATAGAAAGATAGACTGAACGTTACTTTCACTGGTAACGGATCAGGCTAAGGTAAAATTTGTGAGTAATTGCGAATTTTCGGCGAATGTCGTCTTCACAGTATAACCAGATTGCTTGGGGTTATATGGTCAAGTGAAGAAGCGCATACGGTGGATGCCTTGGCAGTCAGAGGCGATGAAAGACGTGGTAGCCTGCGAAAAGCTTCGGGGAGTCGGCAAACAGACTTTGATCCGGAGATGTCTGAATGGGGGAACCCAGCCATCATAAGATGGTTACCTTACACTGAATACATAGGTGTATGGAGCGAACCAGGGGAACTGAAACATCTAAGTACCCTGAGGAAAAGAAATCAACCGAGATTCCCTTAGTAGTGGCGAGCGAACGGGGACTAGCCCTTAAGTGGCTTTGAGATTAGCGGAACGCTCTGGAAAGTGCGGCCATAGTGGGTGATAGCCCTGTACGCGAAAATCTCTTAGTCATGAAATCGAGTAGGACGGAGCACGAGAAACTTTGTCTGAATATGGGGGGACCATCCTCCAAGGCTAAATACTACTGACTGACCGATAGTGAACTAGTACCGTGAGGGAAAGGCGAAAAGAACCCCGGAGAGGGGAGTGAAATAGATCCTGAAACCGTATGCGTACAAGCAGTGGGAGCAGACTTTGTTCTGTGACTGCGTACCTTTTGTATAATGGGTCAGCGACTTATTTTCAGTGGCGAGCTTAACCGAATAGGGGAGGCGTAGCGAAAGCGAGTCTTAATAGGGCGTCTAGTCGCTGGGAATAGACCCGAAACCGGGCGATCTATCCATGGGCAGGTTGAAGGTTGGGTAACACTAACTGGAGGACCGAACCGACTACCGTTGAAAAGTTAGCGGATGACCTGTGGATCGGAGTGAAAGGCTAATCAAGCTCGGAGATAGCTGGTTCTCCTCGAAAGCTATTTAGGTAGCGCCTCATGTATCACTGTAGGGGGTAGAGCACTGTTTCGGCTAGGGGGTCATCCCGACTTACCAAACCGATGCAAACTCCGAATACCTACAAGTGCCGAGCATGGGAGACACACGGCGGGTGCTAACGTCCGTCGTGAAAAGGGAAACAACCCAGACCGTCAGCTAAGGTCCCAAAGTTATGGTTAAGTGGGAAACGATGTGGGAAGGCTTAGACAGCTAGGAGGTTGGCTTAGAAGCAGCCACCCTTTAAAGAAAGCGTAATAGCTCACTAGTCGAGTCGGCCTGCGCGGAAGATGTAACGGGGCTCAAACCATACACCGAAGCTACGGGTATCATCTTCGGATGATGCGGTAGAGGAGCGTTCTGTAAGCCTGTGAAGGTGAGTTGAGAAGCTTGCTGGAGGTATCAGAAGTGCGAATGCTGACATGAGTAACGATAATGGGTGTGAAAAACACCCACGCCGAAAGACCAAGGTTTCCTGCGCAACGTTAATCGACGCAGGGTTAGTCGGTCCCTAAGGCGAGGCTGAAAAGCGTAGTCGATGGAAAACAGGTTAATATTCCTGTACTTCTGGTTATTGCGATGGAGGGACGGAGAAGGCTAGGCCAGCTTGGCGTTGGTTGTCCAAGTTTAAGGTGGTAGGCTGGAATCTTAGGTAAATCCGGGATTCTAAGGCCGAGAGCTGATGACGAGTTATCTTTTAGATGACGAAGTGGTTGATGCCATGCTTCCAAGAAAAGCTTCTAAGCTTCAGGTAACCAGGAACCGTACCCCAAACCGACACAGGTGGTTGGGTAGAGAATACCAAGGCGCTTGAGAGAACTCGGGTGAAGGAACTAGGCAAAATGGCACCGTAACTTCGGGAGAAGGTGCGCCGGTGAGGGTGAAGGACTTGCTCCGTAAGCTCATGCCGGTCGAAGATACCAGGCCGCTGCGACTGTTTATTAAAAACACAGCACTCTGCAAACACGAAAGTGGACGTATAGGGTGTGACGCCTGCCCGGTGCCGGAAGGTTAATTGATGGGGTTAGCTAACGCGAAGCTCTTGATCGAAGCCCCGGTAAACGGCGGCCGTAACTATAACGGTCCTAAGGTAGCGAAATTCCTTGTCGGGTAAGTTCCGACCTGCACGAATGGCGTAACGATGGCGGCGCTGTCTCCACCCGAGACTCAGTGAAATTGAAATCGCTGTGAAGATGCAGTGTATCCGCGGCTAGACGGAAAGACCCCGTGAACCTTTACTATAGCTTTGCACTGGACTTTGAATTTGCTTGTGTAGGATAGGTGGGAGGCTTTGAAGCGTGGACGCCAGTTCGCGTGGAGCCAACCTTGAAATACCACCCTGGCAACTTTGAGGTTCTAACTCAGGTCCGTTATCCGGATCGAGGACAGTGTATGGTGGGTAGTTTGACTGGGGCGGTCTCCTCCTAAAGAGTAACGGAGGAGTACGAAGGTGCGCTCAGACCGGTCGGAAATCGGTCGTAGAGTATAAAGGCAAAAGCGCGCTTGACTGCGAGACAGACACGTCGAGCAGGTACGAAAGTAGGTCTTAGTGATCCGGTGGTTCTGTATGGAAGGGCCATCGCTCAACGGATAAAAGGTACTCCGGGGATAACAGGCTGATACCGCCCAAGAGTTCATATCGACGGCGGTGTTTGGCACCTCGATGTCGGCTCATCACATCCTGGGGCTGAAGCCGGTCCCAAGGGTATGGCTGTTCGCCATTTAAAGTGGTACGCGAGCTGGGTTTAGAACGTCGTGAGACAGTTCGGTCCCTATCTGCCGTGGACGTTTGAGATTTGAGAGGGGCTGCTCCTAGTACGAGAGGACCGGAGTGGACGAACCTCTGGTGTTCCGGTTGTCACGCCAGTGGCATTGCCGGGTAGCTATGTTCGGAATAGATAACCGCTGAAAGCATCTAAGCGGGAAACTAGCCTCAAGATGAGATCTCACTGGAACCTTGAGTTCCCTGAAGGGCCGTCGAAGACTACGACGTTGATAGGTTGGGTGTGTAAGCGCTGTGAGGCGTTGAGCTAACCAATACTAATTGCCCGTGAGGCTTGACCATATAACACCCAAGCAATTTGAGTCGAAGAGACCAGATTGCGGTGTGTGAAGACGAAACGAACCGAAAGTTCGAGAAACTCACAAAACACCGAAGCTATCACATACCCAATTTGCTGAAGCGAGGCCAACTGGTCACGACTCAGTACCCGAATTTCTTGACGACCATAGAGCATTGGAACCACCTGATCCCATCCCGAACTCAGCAGTGAAACGATGCATCGCCGATGGTAGTGTGGGGTTTCCCCATGTGAGAGTAGGTCATCGTCAAGATTAAATTCTGAAACCCCTGATTGCTAACGCAATCAGGGGTTTTGTTT